>JBDKTY010000277.1:0-57795 GCA_039679945.1 Syntrophobacter sp.
TGGACCCTGGCCTTTCCGGGATGACGGCGGTGTGTATCCCCGTTCGCCCTGAGGTATCGAAGGGTAGAACGGGCCAGGGATGAGCGGCTGCAACGCTGTTTATTGGCTACGCCTTGCCACGCGAATGCGGGGCTTACTATGCTGGGCACGAACGGGGATGGCCTGGACCTGGTCCGGCTGGTGGTACGCGCTGGGCGGACTGGGTGATGTGCGGCCGCAATGCTGCTCAATCCAAAAGGCCGATGATCGTGAAGTCATTTCAAGACATTGAATTTACAGGAATATTCTGGATATGCACCTCTCTCACTATTCTCCATCACGGGGATTCTCATGGCCGGCATCAATCTCGAAGAACTAATCGCTCAGCAGAAAAACCTGCAAAATATTCTCGATAACCTCATGGAAGGCATAATCGCCCATGATATGCAGCGGCACATCCTGTTTTTCAACCGTGCCGCGGAGCGGATCACCGGGTTTACCCGGGACGAGGTGATCGGGCGCGATTGCCACACGGTATTCGGAAATCCTTTCTGCGGCGCAAAGTGCTCCTTTTGCGGCCAGATTGAACTCCCGGATAATTTCACCCAGCACAGCTACACGATCAACGCCACGACCAAGAGCGGCGAGGTGCGCCACATCGAGATGTCCGTGACCGGCATGCGGGATGAGTCGCAAACGATAATCGGCGTTCTTGCCGCCTTCCGCGATCTTACCGATATAATCAGCATGCAGCTCAAACTCGGGGAGCTCACGAGCTTTTCGGGCATAATCGGGCGCGACCGCAAGATGCGGGAAGTGTTCGAACAGATCAGGAACCTGGCCGCGACCGACTTCGCCGTGCACATAACCGGCGAAACCGGAACGGGAAAGGAACTGGTCGCGAACGCCATCCACGATCAGAGCCCGCGCGCGGGAAAACCCTTCGTTCCGGTCAACTGCGGGGCCCTGCCCGAGGGTCTGCTGGAAAGCGAACTCTTCGGGCACGTCAAGGGAGCGTTCTCGGGAGCGATACGCGATAAGAAGGGCCGGTTCGAACTCGCCCACGGAGGCACGATCTTCCTCGATGAGGTATCCGAACTGCCCCGCCACATGCAGGTAAAGCTCCTGCGCGTGCTCCAGGAGGGGACCTTCGAACGCGTGGGAGGAGAGAAGACCGTCACGGTTGACGTCCGGGTGATCAGCGCCACGAACAGGGACCTTCGGCGGGAGATGGAGCTGCAGAACTTCCGGGAGGACCTCTACTACCGGTTGAGCGTGGTCCCGGTTCGCATCCCCGCCTTGCGCGAACGCAAGAACGATATTCCGCTCCTTGCCACGCATTTCCTGAAGCAGGCGGCTCAGAACGGGAAAAAGCCCGCCACGCTATCCCGGGAAGCCCTGTCGCTCATGATGGACTATCCCTGGCCCGGCAACGTGCGCGAATTGCAGAATGCCGTTCACTTCGCGCTCGTGAAATCCCGCTACGAGACGATTCAACCCGAGCACCTGCCCCTGGAGCTTCGCAAGATGACCTGCGCGCCTGCCCGGCCCGGCCCGGAATGCCGGCTGACGAAGGAAATGGTGGTGCAGGCGCTCGCGCAATCGGCCGGAAACAGGTCCAGGGCAGCCAGGCTGCTGGGCGTCGGCCGTGCCACGCTCTACCGCTTTCTGGATAAAAATATCGACGTCTCGTGAAAAATCGCGGGCGAGTATTTCACGCGATGTCTCACGAGACAAGGCTGTCTCGAATTCGATCCCGAGACAGTTGCGGTACCCGCTGCCGTTCGAACTGAACATGTACCCGAGAACAGTACCAACCCCGATCGTGCCGAGGTATCGAAGCATGAACGGATGCGGGTGGCGGCGGACTGGAAAGCCTGCTCCCGCGCAACGTATGCGCCCGCCCATGGTTTCCTGTTTGCGCCCCGCCACGCGAATGCTGGGGAGGGCTTCGCTTGAGGCGAACGGGCAAGAGGTCCCGTGCCGGAATGCCCGGACAGATGACCTGGTTGCCATGTAAGCGCTTGATATTGCCAGCGCTCAAAAACTGCTTCATGCGCTCTGTCGAAGCATGAACGGGCGAGTTCTTCAGCAGGTTCGCCTTTCATTACCCCGGGGCATATGGTCCCGTGGAACTGACGGTTCCATGCCACCGGTACCACCAACTTCACGCGCGGCTCCCCCCTGTTTCCCGCTCCGGCTTTGTCATGCGAATGGAAGGATTGCCACGCGCTGTACGAACCATCCGCGCAATGCAACCTCTCGTACGGAGTTGCGTTCAAGATGAGTCTATCCCTAAATTGAATATGCCGTTCAGAATTGACCCGTTCTACCCTTCGATACCTCAGGGCGAACGGGGGTATATCCTCTTGAGCGCAAATTAGTATCGAACCCCAATCCGCATTAGTTGTCTCACCGAATGTCTCGGGTTCAGTTCGCCCGTATTCTCCTTGCGGACAATTCCTCCGGATCGTCTGATCTAATTAAGCGAAATTGCATGATAATTGAGTAATTACTCTTTCGCGCCGCACCTGGTACGGATGTTGCCTTAATACCGGGCATAACCGTTTCGGGGAGTTAGCTGAATGAACGAGTGCGACGAAATACTGGAAAAGACCCTCAATGTGGCGGACCGGATGGTGGAGTTAGCCGATCAGGGGGACGCGGCGAGGGAAGACGTCGGCTGCGGAGTGCTTTACGGTTTCCTTCGGGACTCGGCCTTCAAGATCCGGAAGATGGCCGAGGAAGAGAAAAAGGCCCATGCCCGGAAAGCCGCGGCGGCGGCGCGCCAGCAAGCAAGAAAAGAAACAGTGCGGGGATAATGTTTTGTACCAATTTGCGTTCAAGAGGATATACCCCCGTTCGCCCTGAGGTATCGAAGGGTAGAACGGGTCAATTCTGAACGGCATCTTCAATTTAGGGATAGACTCATCTTGAACGCAACTCCGTATTACGGCTCGATAAGGTTTGATCAGACGGTGATAAAAATCAACTTTTCAAAGAGAGGATGAAAGAACATGGCAAGCAAGACCGAACAGAATCTTCTGGAAGCTTTCGCGGGTGAATCCCAGGCCAACCGTAAATATCTCGCTTTCGCCAAACAGGCGGAAAAAGAAGGTCACCCGCAGGTGGCAAAGCTCTTCAGGGCCGCCGCCGAAGCCGACACGGTACATGCTCATGCGCATCTGAGGGCGCTTGGCCACATCGGCAGCACCTCCGAGAATTTGAAGGCCGCTATAGAAGGCGAGACATTCGAGTTCAAGGAAATGTATCCGGGAATGATCGAAACCGCCAAGGAAGAAGCCAACCAGGCGGCGCATCGCAGTTTTACCTACGCCAACGCGGTGGAAAAGATTCACGCCTCGCTCTATAAAAAGGCGCTCGAAAACATAGCATCGGCCAAGGATGCTGATTATTACGTATGCTCGGTATGCGGTTATACGTGCACGGACGGCGCCCCTGACCAGTGCCCCGTCTGTGGTTCCGCGGCCAAGGCATTCAGCAAGGTGGATTAATAGATTCAGAAAGGGAGCGGACAACCGGTCCGAGGTCCGCTCGCGCGGGGCATTAACGAACTCTTCTTTGTCGAAAGGGAACATGAGATGGCTCAAAGAACTCAGGTTTACAAATGTGAAGTGTGCGGGAACATTGTCGAAGTTGTCCACGGGGGGCCTGGATCGCTGGTTTGCTGCGGCAAAGAGATGAAGCTGCTCATCGAGAACACAACGGATGCAGCCAAGGAAAAACACGTTCCAGTCGTGGAGAAGCGCAGCGATGGAATCAAGGTCGTGGTGGGGAGCACCATTCACCCCATGGAAGAAAAGCACTACATCGAATGGATAGAGCTGAATACGGGCGAATGCACCCTGCGGCAGTACCTGAAGCCCGGAGAACCACCCGAAGCCTTCTTCCCGGTAAATGCCTGGCCTGTTTCGGTAAGAGAGTACTGCAATCTGCATGGTTTGTGGAAAGCGTAGACCAGGGGACTCATTTGTCTTCACATGCTTAAGGGAGGCGGCGTCCCGCCGGGAACCGGTCTTATCCGACCGATGTTGTAAAAAAAACCCGGTCCTGCGGGATGCCCCTTCCCTGGTTCAGATCACTGCTCTCGATGCGAACCCCGACGGCCGTGCCGTCCGCGGCCGCACTCTCCCGGGTCAACGCCCCTGACGGGGTTTATTCATACTGCCGCGGCAATACTTCAGCACTCACTGCAAGAATAATCTTCGGAGTTGAACGTAAAGAAGAAAAGGAGAGAGCCTCATGGACGTCCTGATGCTTTCAAGAATCCAGTTTGCGGCCGCCACATTTTTCCACTTCCTGTTCGTGCCGCTCACGCTTGGCCTCTCCGTCCTGATCGCGATCATGGAGACGATCCACGTCAGGACGGGCGATGAGGAATATAGAAGGATGGCCCGCTTCTGGGGCAAGATCTTTCTTATCAATTTCGCGATCGGGGTGGTCACCGGTATCACCCTGGAGTTTCAATTCGGGACGAACTGGTCCCGGTATTCCGCTTACGTGGGCGACATCTTCGGCTCGCTCCTGGCGATAGAGGCCACGGTGGCTTTCTTCCTGGAATCCACCTTCATTGCGGTATGGGCGCTCGGGTGGAACAAGCTCTCCCCGAAAGCGCACGCCGTGGTGATGTGGCTGGTAGCCCTGGCCTCGAATATGTCGGCGCTCTGGATCCTTATAGCAAATTCCTGGATGCAGCATCCCGTCGGCTATGTGATTCGAAACGGCAGGGCCGAACTGGACGACTTCATTGCAATTATCACCCAGCCCTTTGCCTGGCATACGATCGTGCATACCGTGTCGGCCGCCTACATTCTGGCCGGGTTTCTCGTCATGGGGATCAGCGCCTGGCACCTGCTGAGAAAACAGAACGTTTCCTTCTTCACCAAATCCCTCAGGCTGGGGCTTGCCATGGCCCTGATCTTTTCCATTGTCGAAGTCGTTCAGGGACACGCGCACGGCGGAGAGGTCGCCAAGGCCCAGCCCACCAAGCTCGCGGCCATGGAAGCTTTGTGGGATACCCAGAAATCCGCGCCGCAGCATATGCTCGTGATTCCTGACCCGGAAAACGAACGCAACCTGGTGGAGTTCGGCACGGTCCCGGGCGGACTCAGCTTTCTCGCCCACCATGATTTCAACGCGGAGGTTAAGGGGCTGAAGGACTTTCCTCCCTCCGAAAGGCCGCCGGTGATGCTCACTTTCATCTCATTCCGGGTCATGATGACTCTCGGGTTCTTCTTTCTCTTTATCACAATCGCCGGATGGGCATACAGGAACACCATCACGGAGAAGCCGCTTTTGCTGAAGGCCTTCGTCTATTCCATTCCGCTGCCCTATATTGCTTGCGAGATGGGATGGATGCTCGCGGAAGTGGGACGACAGCCCTGGGTCGTCTACGGAGTCATGAAAACATCCGATGCCGTATCCCCCATTGCCGCCTCTCAGGTCGGAATTTCTCTTGGCGCCTTCTTCATCATCTACACATTCCTGGGGCTTGCGGCTTTCTACCTGATGGGGAGCCATGCCCGCAAGGGACCAACCGATTTGGCGCCGGCCGGCGGGGCCGAGGAGGTGAAGTATGCTTGAGACAATCTGGTTCGCACTCTGGGGAATTCTTTGGGCCGTTTATTTCGTACTGGACGGCTTCGATCTGGGGATCGGCACCATGATGCCTTTCGTCGCGAAAGACGAAGCTGACAAGCGTTCCTTCTATGACAGCATCGCGCCCTACTGGAACGGGAATGAGGTCTGGCTGATCACGGCGGGAGGGGTCACTTTCGCGGCTTTCCCCAAGACCTATTCGGTCATGTTCAGCAGCCTGTATTCGGCCCTGTTGCTGATTCTGTTCGGACTGATTCTCCGCGGGGTATCCCTGGAGTTCCGGTCGAAGTTCGTGTCGGAGGGCTGGAGAAAATTCTGGGACATTTGTTCCTGGATCGGAAACTTCGTCCCCGCGCTCCTTTTCGGTGTTGCCTTCGCCAACCTGTTCCGCGGGATATTGATCGATGGGCAGGGCGTCTACCAGGGGAGCCTCTTCTCGCTGCTCAATGGCTATGGATTGATGGGCGGCGTTCTTTTTGTGTTGATCTTCCTGGTTCACGGCTCACTGTGGCTCGCAATCAAGACCGAAGGGAGCCTGAAAGAGCGGGTGGCGAATCTTTCCGGCCTGTTGTGGAACATTCTGGTAATAATGGCGGTTGTGTTCCTCATCGCTACGTGGTTCAGCACCCGGCTCTATGACAACTACCTGAAAATGCCGGCCCTTGCGATAATACCGGTCGGAGCGGTGGCCGCCCTTTTCGCAACCCGGCTCTTTATCTCCCGCAAACAGTGGTGGAATGCCTGGTACGCATCCGCTGCCTTCATCGCGCTCGTGACGCTGTTCGGAGTAACCGGGCTCTATCCGAATCTTCTGGTTTCCAGCATCGACCCGGCATTCAGCCTCACCGCCTTCAACTCGTCCTCCAGCCCCCTCACCCTTAAAATCATGCTGGGAGTGGCGCTGGTTTTCGTGCCCATTGTCATTGCTTACCAGATATGGGTCTATTGGTTCTTCGAGAAGAACAGCGGCAGCGCGGCGGAGTGAGTGTGGTAAGGCGGGGAAGATTCGACCGGCGTGGTCCCTTCGGCCCGTGGCAAATGCTCGGCGGGTGAATCCGACCTTTGTTCAGCCCGGTCTTACATAAAGCCCCAGCGGATCATAATTTGAAAGGATGGAAACTCCCTCATGATTTCATGAGGGAGTTTTTACTGCGGGCGATTTGACTTATCGGAGGAAATTGTAACGCAGGCGGGTTCGGCCGGTAGTGAAAGTGAGCAAGAGACCATGC
Source organism: Syntrophobacter sp. (assembly GCA_039679945.1). Classification (GTDB taxonomy): domain Bacteria; phylum Desulfobacterota; class Syntrophobacteria; order Syntrophobacterales; family Syntrophobacteraceae; genus SbD1. The sequence continues at coordinate 6,828 of JBDKTY010000277.1, forward strand.
GCGGAATTCTACCGGCGAATATCAATCTGTTGCTCCCGGCTCGGCCTTGCCGGACACGGGAGACACTTCATGACAAATTACCTTCTCTCATTTGCACTCATCGCTCAAAGAGTGAACACACTCGTTTGTGCTTCGATATCTCTCCTTCCCTCCGGGCGGCAAAAACCCGGAAAGACCGGCTTCAGTCGAGCGAAATATAGCCTTTGCCCACCGCATACCGGATCAACTGGATGTTCTTCCTCAGACCCAGTTTCTTCCTTATCTTGCTGCGGTGGTTCTCCACGGTGTGAACACTAATGCGGAGCAGATCCCCAATCTCCCTGCTGGTCCTGCCCTCGGCCAAAAGCGTCAGGATCTCTATCTCTCGCGTTGTAAGTTCTTTTACTATCGATTCGTTGTTGTCATTGTGCATCTGCATGAAGCTTTCAGCCGGCTTTCGAGTTAGGAGTGAGGAGACGAATTGGCCGTCTTGCCGAATACTTGTTACCGCCGAGAGTAGAGTGATGTCGGCGTCATCCTTGAGGAGATAGCCATCCGCGCCCGCGGAGATTGCCTGGCGGAGGTGACCGGAATCTTTGTGGACCGTGAGGACAAGGACTTTTACATTGGGAGACAGCGCCTTGATCTCCCGGGTGGCCTCGATTCCCGTGAGCTTTGGCATTGAACTGTCGAGTATCACCATATCGGGGACCAGTTCCCTCGTTAGGCGCACTACCTCCATTCCGTCCGCCGCTTCCCCGATTATTTCCATGTCGGACAATTCCCGGATAACGCTCTTAAGGCCTTCCCTGACAATCCGGTGATCGTCGGCAAGTACGATGCGATAAGACATTTGAACCTCTTCCCTGGACCTCATGCCGTGGTCAAGACCAAGGCCGCGTCATATAGTTGTGGAATCCGGGCCAGCTACAACGATGCATGGAGCAGGACGCTGCGGATGGTAACCCTGATGTCGGTAAATGCCCGGATTCCGCGTCACGGCAATGGGCAAACCCTGCCTCAACCGCCGAAAGCAGCCCCGCTTCCGGCCGTTTCACCAACTCGGGGGGTGGACCACATGCAAAGCACGGCGTATTCCCCCTCGCCAACGCGGCGCGCTTCGTAACAGTGCTGTGAGTAGGGATGACACGGTGCTTGAAACTATCCCCCGACAAGCAGGTTAATTCTTTTTCAAACACCATCTAAACGCAAGATTCCTGCCAAGAGAAATACCGTGTCCGGCAGGTGGGCAGCGCGTGGCTTTGTTGGGGTAAATCTAAGTAATTACGATGAGTTGGAAGGAAAGGGAAAGGGCTTGCGGGTAGTGTGAAAAGGCAGCAGGGTGTGACATGGCGCACATGTGTGCCATGTCACACTGTCTCACATTTCTTGCGGTAGGAACTCTCATGGATCTGGAGTTCAACGATCTTCCGGTGGATGGTTCTCCTGCTTATGCCGAGGAGCCGCGCTGCCATGGCCTTGTTCCCGGCCGTGCGTTCCAGCACTTTCATGATCACCTCGCGTTCCTTGAGCTTCCGGCCGCTTGAACTGGATGGGTCCGTGCTCTCGGTGGCGGTCTTTCTGAAATCCATCGGCAAATGGTCAAGTGTAATGATGTTCTGATGGCAGACCACAAAGGCATGCTCCAGTGTGTGCGCCAGTTGTCTCACGTTTCCGGGCCAGGAATAGTCCATGAATACCCGCAGTACATCCTCTGATACCGCCTCGATCTTCTTGTGCAGCTTGGAGTTGAACTTTTCGATAAAGTGAGCGATCAGGAGCGGTATGTCCTCTTTTCTTTCCCTGAGAGGGGGCAGAGTAATTTCCACTACTTTGAGGCGGTAATAGAGATCTTCCCGGAATTCCCCCATCTTCACCTTTTTGGACAGGTCCTTGTTCGTGGCCGCAATGACGCGGACGTCCACCTTGATCGGGTTTGAGTCCCCGACGCGTTCGAATTCCCGGTCCTGCAAAACCCTCAGAAGCCTCTGCTGAATAGTCGGCGATATGTCACCAATTTCATCCAGGAATATCGTTCCGCCATCGGCTGACTGGAACCGGCCGATCTTGTCCTTGACGGCCCCCGTGAAGGCGCCCCTCACGTGTCCGAAGAGTTCGCTTTCAAGCAGGTTTATGGACAGGGCGGAACAGTTCACTTTTACGAGCGGTCTTTTCTTGTCCTTGCCCTCGTAGTGGATTGCCTCCGCCAGCAGCTCTTTTCCCGTCCCACTCTCACCGGTGATAAGCACGGATGTCTGAATATTTGCCAGGTCCTCCACCAGTGTGTAAATCTCCTGCATGCTCCCGGCCTTGCCGATAATATGGTGAAATTGCCGGCGCCTCCTCAGATCGCGCTCGAGCGCGACCAGACGGGTCTCGTCCTTTATTGCCATAACCGCACCGGAGAAGGCCCCCTTCGGGTGTATTATGGGGGAGGCGGTCATGGTCACCACGCGTCCGGGCATGTCTTCCGGCTGATATTCGATGCGGCGCAGCTCAACCGACTTCTGCATCTCGATCGCTGCCTTGAGAGCTTCGATGCACCTTCCGTTTGCCAGTTCGAGCGTTTTGCCGCGGGATTCAGGCGTGAAGTGAAAGAATTGTTCGGCGGCCTTATTGAATTCGATGAGCTTCAAATCACTGTCCACGAGGATGATCGCATCCTTGACGGTACGGAAGATGGCCTCCAGGTTCGATCTGTATCTCTCCGCCGCGTCAACCATTTCCTTGTGAAGCAATGCGGTTTTTGCGACCTGGAGCAGTTGGTCCTTGAGAACGGGTTTGGAAAGGTAATCAAACGCGCCGAGGCGAACGGCATTAGCCGCGGTCTCCATGTTGGGATATCCGGTGATGAGCACGAGAGGGCATGCGCGGTTCTTTTTCCTGATTTCTCGCAACAGGTCGATCCCGGTTTGACCTCCCAGGATAATATCGGCAAATATCAGGTCAAATTCGTGCTCGGATATCTTTGCCATACCCTCACTGAAATTTCCGGCCGTATCTACTTCATAGCCCGCATTTCTAAGAAATCTCTCGAAAGTGACCTTGATGCTCTGCTCATCGTCAATTACCAGGATTCTTTCCTTCATTACTGCCCTCTGACTTCGAAGACGACCTGCACGGTCGTAGATTCCCCTTCCACGCTGTCGATCAGGAGCTTGCCGCCATGATCGCTGATAATACCATGGCTGATACTCAAACCTAAACCCGTTCCCAACCCTTTTGGCTTGGTGGAGAAAAATGGGTCTCTTACCCTCTTGATTATAGCGGCGGGTATTCCTGTACCCCAATCGTGAAACGTAATGTTCACACCCCGGCTGCCGTCATATGTGACCTCTTTCAGGGAGATATCGAGCATCTTGTGCTCACTCGCGGCAGGGTATTTCTGGTTCAGGGCATACCTCGCATTATTGATAATATTGAGAAAAACCTGTTCAATCTGCTGGTGGTTCGCAATAATTTCCAGAAGTTTATCGGATATATTCATCCTGGTCACGATGCCGTCTTTTTCGAGCTGTTTTCCGGAAAGGCAAAGCGTATCCGAAAGTATCTCATGAATACGTACGGGCATCTTCTCCGTTTTGTGTCCGTGTGCAAACGAAAGCAGGCTCTTCACGATTGCAGTGATGCGGTTGCCTTCCCTTATAATCTCGAGGGGAATTTCATTTTCCTTGCCCGCCGCGCCGCACTCGTCGACCAGTATTTGCGCATAGTTGATGATGCCGTTGATGGGATTATTGATCTCATGAGCCACCCCCGCGGCCAGCTCGCCCAGTGACGCAAGGTGGGCCACTCTCTGGGCCTCGGCCTGGAGATTCATCTTTTCGGTGACGTCCGTGGCTATCTCGATAACGCTCTCGGTGTTTCCCTGCCCGTCCTTGATGGGAAATGCTCTTATGTCCCGAGTGCTGCCGTCGGGCGCCGAGAACTGGGCGCTTTCCGCGCGCCCCGTGCGAAATGCGGTAATCGCGGGGTATTCATAATTGGCAACTGATTGAATATTCCACAGCTTGCAGCATTGGCGCCCGATCAGATCGGGAGTGGACCTGCCGAACATGGCCGCGGCCCCCCTGTTTGCCCATTTCACTCTGAGTTCCGGAGAGAGCAGAGTCAGGGCATCGGGTATGGCATCCAAAAGGGTATTGAATACCAGGGAAAGCCTCTCGAATTTGTCCTTGCTCTCCTGCAGAGCCCCTACCGCCCTCCTGCGTTCCAGGATTTCCTGCTGGAGTTCCCTGTTGGAGTCCAGCAATTCAGAGGTTCGTTCATCCACCAGTTCCAGGAGGTGCAACCGGTGCTTGCTCAGTTCCTCCGCCTGGGCCGTCAACTGCTCATTTGTTTTTTGCAGGGCATTCTCAGCGGCTTTACGTCTCTGCTCCCGCGTCCACAACACCATGGTGGCGGTAAGCACCAGGGTTATCCAGACGATCAGAATGCCGGAAGAATAACGAGCCAACCTGGTATGGCTGGTGAACAGGCTTTTCTCGAACACTTCCTCCAGCACCCGGGACCGTTCCATTACCTGGCTGTAGAGCCGGTTGAGTTCCTGGCCCATGAGCGGATCGCGACTCGAAGTCCCGCGCTGTGAGTATAGTTTGCCGGCACTCTCCTTGAATTGTACCAGCAAAGCTTTGATCTCCTCTATCTCCCCGCGTAGTGTGGAATCCTCCATGGGTTCCATAACGAGACCGTCGGATTCTCCTCCGGACAAGACCACATCGAGCAGTCCGATCGTCCAATCGAGGTCCTCCCAGACTTTGTGAATCTCCGATTCATTCCGTCCGGCCAGCGCTTCTTCGAGCCGAAAATGGCAACTGGCCCCCCTTATCTGGATGTCGGTCAGCACGTCCGCGAGTTTGAAATCAACACGCTGTTTTGCGCTGATACCGTAGGCCCAGATCAGTATCGCGATCGAGACTGAACCCAAGGCCAGGAATATGGTCGGCATCAGGGACCATTGTCGCATTATTCTCCCGAAGAACGTGAGAAGGGGCATTGCTTTCTTTGTGTCTTGCATGCCGTTTTCCAAAGCAACTGGGTCATAGGAGCAGGGCGCCGGGATCGGTGGTCCTCTTCATGGCATGTGTAAGTTGAATGTCGGTTCAGCCTACAATAAAACGAAGATTCCGGTCAAAGATTTTTGCCGTTTCTTCTTGAGGCTGGATGAGTCCCCGCCGGCCGATCTCCGGGGATTCACAGCCTCCGGCGCCCCGGCCTGAATGGCCGAAGCGAAGGCTTTGTCCGCATATATGCCTTTGAGGGATCACGCCGGAATTTGAGGTTGATTTTATCGCGAGGATTGAGCAAAACCAAGGGCATAGCGTGAGCCACGCCCGGGGTTTCGCTGTTGAGGAACGGCTAAATAAGGGAAAAAATCGGATGCGAGCGCAAAGGTTCCATCTACGAATAGGCCCTGAACGCCGGCGCCGCTGTGCTTGCTCTGCTCTTCCTGATTCCGCTATCCTTCCGAATGTCCTGCTTCACTGACCGGCGTCTTCCATTGATCGATGTATGTCAGTGCCGCCGCGATCACCATCGGGATGACGCCCAGTACAATGAAGATTGTGTCACCTGGCATACGAGCCCATTCGATGAGTCTCACAAACTCCTGGTTCAAATAGTCGAGTCCCCGTGCATGCCAGTATCCGTGGGTCAGAACATCATGGAACTGCATAACGCCCCCGGGGAAAAGACTTCCCGCGAGCATCAACGCCAGGCCGGCATTCAAACCCCAGAAGGATATGCGCACATACTTTTCAGTGCGTGCCCACCGAGCGTCCGTCGACACCTGACGAAAGGCCAGGACCATCAGGGCGACAGCCTCCATGCCGAAGGCTCCCATGAGCGCCGCGTGGCCGTGATTCGGCGTGAGCACCGTACCGACCTCGAAATAACTTACGATGGGCAGGTTGATGAGAAACCCGAAGACCCCGGCCCCAACGAAATTCCAGAACCCCACCGCCATGAGGAAGTAGAAGGTCCATTTATGAGGGATGGGAACAGGTTTGCCATTGGGGCCGAGTTCGCCCCTCGTCAGCTTGATAAAATCCCAGGCATCGAGCGTCAGAAGCGTAAGGGGGACAACCTCCATGGCCGAGAATATGGCCGAGAGGGCAAGATTGACGTTAGACTGACCGGTCCAGTACCAGTGATGGCCGGTGCCGATAATCCCGGCGCCCAGAAAAAGAATGGCGTCCAGGTAGATGATTCGTGTGGCGGTGAGGCGGGAAACCACACCCAGGCGGTAAAAGATGACGGCCACCATCACCGTCACAAAGAGTTCGAAAAAGCCTTCGACCCAGAGATGGATGATCCAGAAACGCCAGTTGTCAACGATGGAATATCCCGTGGTGCTGCCGAAGAAAAAAGCCGGCAGATAGAAAAGCGGGATTGTCAGGGCCGAGAGCATGAAAAGCCACGAGATCTCCTTGCGTTCCGGGTCGCGCATGGCGGTCGAGAGCCCTCGGAACAGCAAGGCGGCCCACAGCACCAATCCCAGGGCGAGCATGACCTGCCAGCCCCGGCCAAGGTCGAGGTATTCCCATCCCTGGTGTCCAAACCAGAACCAGAGGTTGCCAAGAAGCTGATTGATACCGAGGAATTCACCCAGAAGACTTCCAGCCACAACCACCACCAACGCCCAAAACAGCAGGTTGATTCCCCACTCCTGCCCCTTCGGTTCGGTCTCTCCCAGAGCGCGTGTCAGAAGCAGACCGCCCGCGACGTAGGCTGTTGCGATCCAGAAAAGGGCCAACTGCAGATGCCATGTGCGCAGAATATTACTCGGAAATACCTGGTTGAGATCTATTCCGTAGAAGCTCCCGGGCTCGGCGCGGAAATGCGCGGTGGCCCCGCCCACCAGAACCTGCGCGAGGAAAAGAAGAGCCACGGTCAGGAAGAATTTTATGGTCGCCCTCTGGCTCCGGCTCCCCGCGCCGGGCAGCATGCGGGGGCGGATGGGCGGCGCTGTCCCCTTCCAGCCCAGATAGTTGAATTTGCCGAAAGCAAACAGTACCAGCCCGGTGCCCACCAGAAGTGTGATCAGGCTGATGGCGCTCCAGAGAATGGCGTCGCCGGTAGGGGTATTGCCTACCAGCCTGTCGTAGGGGAAATTATTGGTGTAGGTTTGATCCTTGCCGGGGCGATTGACAACCGAGGCCCAGGCTGCCCAGGCAAAAAACGAGGTGAGCCGTGCCAGTTCCCCGCGATCTCCGATGTAGTTCTTCTTCAGGCCGCCATTTTGGGCCGGCGCCGAAAAGTAGTCGCCCCACCTGGCTATCTGCTTCCGGTAGGAAGCCGCTTCGGGTTCCGTGAAGACCAGTGTTTTTTTCGCCGGGTCGTATCGATTCTGTTTCAGGAGGAGCCGAACTTCATCTTCGACGGCCCCCCGCTCCCCACGGGTCAATTGATCCGGCCGGCGGCCGAAGAGCTTTTGAGCCTGAGCTTCGACGGCATCCACACCCAGGCTGTGCAGGTACTCGGCGGCGAAATCAGGCCCGAGGTATGCCCCGTGCCCCCAGATAGACCCGTTTTCCATCAGTCCATACTTGAGAAATACTTCCTGACCCGCCATGATATCCTGCCCGGTGAGCAAGGTTTCCCCCGAAACGGAGACAACTTTATCGGGGATGGGCGGAGCGTCGCGGTAGGCGAGCACCGCAATAAGAATCAGGACGGAAAATCCGATCAACATCGTAATAATGACCGATCGCCTCCACCAGGGCGACAGTTGTTCCACGGCATCAATTCCGGGCGCCATTCTTCCCCCTTTTCGCATGTATGATTGACGGTCCATGCGGTTCGATCGCCGCATGTCTCCAACTCACCGCAGTTCAGGCTTTTATCAGGAGACGGCTGATGCCGGCTCGATGGTACGGGCTTTCGGATGGATAAAGCCCGGGGTTCTCATACCAATTCGCGCTCGGGATGATACATTCCCCGTTCGCCCCGGGCGGGAGCAAACCCCGCATTCGCGTGGCAAGGCGTAGCCAGGAAACAGCGCCGTGCGCACTCGATTCCGGCCCGTTCCACCCTTCGACACGCTTAGGGCGAACGGGGGAAGTTCCTGTTCCAACCGGCCAAATGCGGCTCTTGCCGGTTACCTAAGTCATCGATATTACTCACTCTCAAAAGCTGTTTCGTGAGAGGTGTCGAACCATGAACGGGCCAATTCTGATCGACATCTTCACTCTCGGGGTAGACTCATCTTGAACGCAATTCCGTATCGGTGTCTCTGGAGCCGGAAGCGCAAGGGGCCTCGATCGGGGAATCCGTGAGAATGGCCGCACCCCCCATCTCAATGGATCTACCATGCTTTTCGGCCGCGCCATTGATGAGGAGCGTCATCATTCGCGGTAAGGCTTTTGGGCGGGCGAGGTCCAACCGGTTCAAGAGAAAAAACGATCAAGTCCGTTTTTTGACAAATAATCACGACTCTCTCCCGGATCAATGCCCGTGTGCGCTCTCTTGAATGCGCCCCGTTAGCCCGTGTTCCCGCGATCTCGTCCCGGAATACCGCCGGAGACTCTTTTGATGCATGCGTTCTCATTGCACGGGATTTCTCTTCTCGGGCCACAGAACCTTGGTCTTTACATTGAAAACCATGCCGGTTCCTGAAACCCCCAGGGGGCTATGAAGTCATTCGAGATGAACGCGGAGGATGGGCGGCGCAATCTCCGATCCGGTATTAATGGCGCTGGATTAGTGCCGGCGCGGCGGGCTCGAAGGTTTTGTGAGCTCAATAAAGGGGAGATCAGTCGGATCTGGCTGATACTCCCAAATTCCCGGTCTGGCAAAAGGTCCCGCTAAGTGCTAAAAAGGGTTTCATTGATACCAAAGCCCATCCGATAGAGTCTCATCCATCACTGATCATAAGGAGGTCCCGATGAACAAGCGTTCCGTAAGCATGGGTTGGGTGTTCCTGGTATTCCTCGTGCTGGTCGGTTGTGCGGCCATGACGCCTCCGACGTCACCCGATGCATTGTCCGGGGGGCGTTCCGGGCATGTGATCGGTTATCTGAAGCCGGAACAGGTTCCGAACAGCGCGGCGTTTCTGCCGCCGCCGCCCGCGGCTGGAAGCGCGGCCATGGCCGCCGACGAGGATGCCTACACATCCACGCGTGTACTGCGTGACACGCCGCGATGGACCATGGCGGCAAAGGACGCGGACCTGAGCTTCCCGAACGCGGCCCAGGCTTTCTCCTGTGCCCTTGGCATGCCCATCTCGCCGGAGGCGACGCCGCACCTGTACATACTGCTTCGCCGAGTGAGGACCGATGCTGGCCGGGCGACCGAAAAGGCCAAGGAACTCTACAAGCGCCAACGTCCTTACCTGGCCCATGGCGACTCGAGTTGCACGCCAGACGTGATACTCAAGAACGATTCCTACCCGTCAGGCCATTCCACGATTGGGTGGGCCTGGGCGCTGGTGCTCGCCGAACTCGCGCCTGACCGAGCGGATACGATCTTCGCGCGGGGCCTGTCTTTCAGCGGGAGCCGCATCATCTGTGGAGTGCACTGGAAGAGCGACGTGGAGGCCGGTCGGGTCGTCGGGGCGGCGGCGGTGAGCCGTCTGCACGCTGATCCGGTTTTCGTGGCTCAGCTCGAGTTGGCGCGCAAGGAGGTCGAGGCTGCACGCGCGGCGGGCGCCAAATCGCCTCTCGACTGCGCGGCCGAGGAGCAGGCGCTCTCAATCCGGCCGTAGTCCGGTCGAAGTCCCGGGATACCATGGATGCAGCCGGGTTTCCCGTGATGAGGACTATGTGCCCGGTGGATGAAAAAAGAGTCCCGCATACCGGGGCGGATATTGTCAGCATCGAGGATGAGCCGCGACCCGACTTCCCGAGTACATGCCGTTAAGCCGGGACGGACCGCATCCGCCTCGAGAACCGGTTTCTCCACCGACGGTATCTTCCTTCAAGGAGGGCGCCATGAGACACCTGGGGTTGGCTTTATCTTTATCACTCGTGCTTATCACCGTCTGCTGCTTCGTGGGCGATGCCGCGGGGGAATCCCCGCCCGAATTGGTACTTACGGCAATCAGGACACCCGATGAGGTATTCGCCGAGCAGGGTTTCCTGGTCGAGATTTCCTACAGATCTTCACTCAGTCCCGATCGCGTCGAGCGGCTGATAAAGACTTTCGACTGGCAATTCGAAGGGACGGACAGAAAGGCCGGTTCAAAGAAAAAGTCTGCGGATGAGAGCCACTTTACGGTAATCGAGGATTCCATAAGGGTCCGCACATCGATAGGCAAGCCGAGCGCGGCAACGTCCGTAAAGCTGAAGATCGAGTATGGTGAAAAAGAGCCATTCAAAACCACGAATACAGTCTCTTCCAACCCTATCACGGTAAGTGGGAAGCCGGACCTGTCCGCATTTCTCGGGGAATGGTCGGGCGTTTGGGAGTGGACCCCCGATAAACACGGGAAACGTTCCCGCGATGCGAAGCTTAAGGTCGAAGCCGATTCGAGGAAAAAGCTGCTCGTGACCTTCAGTCTGGGGATCGCCTATTCGGGCAGCGCAAAGGCGCTCCTGCCCAGGGAGGCGATACCGGCGAAGATGTGGGTTAAGCGAGCGAACCTAAAGAGAAAAAACGGTATCGTCCATATCGCCTTTCGTGTGAGCCACAGGGAAGTTGAATTGCATCTGGATAGAGGTGAACTGGTAGGCGGCTTCACGACCGCTCGTCACGACACTTGGTGTACTCTGAAGAAAGTAAAATGACCATCAATCAGCGGCGGGATGCGTGATCTGATGCCGGGCCGTGTTCAAAATGGTATGAGGGATGCTTTCTAAAAGCGCGGGGAGTTACGCCCTCCCGCCCCCTTCGCCGCCCGTCACGGCGCCTCGGCCTCACGCGCTTGCGGGTGCGCGCCTGGCGGAGCCTCGTAATAGGCGAAGAAATCGTTCCACCGCTCTTTTGAACTCGGAAAGCAACATCCTGACCCCAATATTTCGTATTGAGGAGCACCTGTCTTCAACCCTGCACGGCTCCGGGATGCCCGCGCGTTGCCGCCCCGGCGCAACACTTATTTTGCCGGTTGGAAAGTGGGGGCTGCCGGCGGAGACTTGCCCTTGAGGGTTTGATGATAGTACTGATAGGTCATGGGCTCACCATCGCATAGAACCTCGGAGCCGATGGTTTCACCAACGAAAATAGTATGACTGCCCAGATCGACCCGCGCCGTGACTTTTGCCTCCAGGACGGATAGCGTATGCTCTGTCACCAGGGGGCAGCCCGTGACACCCTCCTTGAATTTCGACCTGGACATTTTGTCGATATCCCTGCCCGACCTGAACCCAAAGAGCCCTATGAACGTCAGGGGGGCCGTTACATCAAGCACCGATACGGCAAATACCCGGCTCCTGCTGATGAACTCATGTGTAAGATTGATCTTGTTTATTATTACAGCTACTTGAGGCGGCTCGGAAGTCACCTGGACCGCGGTATTGATTATCTGCCCATTCAGCTTCTCGCCGTATCGAGATGTAACGATGTAGAGACCGTAGCTCAGATCCAGGAAAACCTTGGGGTCAAGTGACGACATCATATCATCGATCCTCCAGAGCTTTCTCACGCGCGGCATAAGTGCTCTGCCGAGCAGCAACGAGCCACTCTATCCGGATTCACGGTTGCATCTATCCTTCAGGCTTTCCGGACAGCAGCATGGGCAAAGACTCCCCGGCAGGCAAGGCCCCCGGAGGTCGCGGGGGCATTTTCAAACCATTGAGGCAGAGCAGGCTTTCTCCACCTGCTCCGACACTCGCCCATGCTGATTAGAAATCCGAAATCTCATCATCCAGAGGGAAAGCCTGTTCCGTGGCTGAAGGCAACCTGCCTTGGGGGGCCTGAACCTTTCCATTGGCTTTGGCACTGCCTGCACTCGCTTTGAGCAAAGGAACCTGGATGGGTTTTTCAAAGTGTTCCCTTGGCACCTGCTTTCCTTTAGCCGAAGCCGGCCCCTTTTGAGTCCGGGTGCTGTTCGCCCCTTCGACCAGTGCAACAAGCTCGCCCACGAACTCTTTGAGTCGCAGGGCCTGGGCGCTCATTTCCTCGGACGCCGAAGCGGACTCTTCAGCGCTGGATGCATTTCGCTGGACCACTCTGTCCATCTCGCTGACCGCTTTGTTTACCTGTTCTATTCCCAGGGCCTGTTCCTGGGATGCAGCGGCGATTTCATCGACAAGCTCGCTGGATTTGCCCACGCTGTCAGCAACCTGACGAAACTCGCCGTCCGTTTTTACAACCAGTTCCGAACCTTCTTTTACCCGCTTAACGGTTCCTTCAATCAGGTTGGAGGTACTTTTCGCCGCCTCGGCGGCTCTCATGGCGAGATTTCTAACCTCGTCGGCAACCACGGCGAAGCCTGCCCCCGCCTCGCCCGCCCGGGCCGCCTCAACCGCCGCGTTCAGCGCAAGCAGGTTGGTTTGAAATGCGATCTCATCGATCGTCTTGATTATCTTGGATGTTTCCTCGCTTGCCCTGGATATCTCGCCCATCGATGTAGTGAGCTTATCCATGGTTTGGTTCGCGCGTGAAACAGTTTCCTTGGTACCGTTCATAAGTTGGTGGGCCTGGTTTGCATTTCCCGCATTTTGTTTCGTCATCGAGGCCATCTCTTCCAGGGACGAAGAGGTCTCCTCAATCGATGCAGCCTGCTCGGAAGCGCCTTCAGCCAGTTCCTGGCTGGCCGACGAAACCTGCCCGGATGCCGAGCTTACCTGGTCAGCTCCTTCCAGAAGACCGTCCACAACCCGCAGGATCGGTCTCGTGATGCCCCTGGTAATGAGGAAGATCAGAACAATGCCGATGACCATGACGGCCCCGAGGCCCGCCATGACGACAAATGAGGAACGGGACAGCGATGAAGCGTTTGTATCGGCTATTTCATTGGCTTGTCCCATCCCCGCCAGCGCCGTTCCCTTTGCGGTTGCGACGATCTGGTCCCCGATTGCGCCACATTTCTTTTCCAATTCCCGCAGTGCCCGCCAGTTCTCCAGGTACTTGACGATTGACTGCTTATAACTATTTGCCGCTATCGCGATTTCTTCAAGATCCTGCTTGTCCAGTTCAATAGTTGCTTTGGCTTTTAGTTCATCGAGTTTCTTTTCAATATCCTCGGAAAGTTTCAAACCCTCTTCGATAAACTTGGGGTCGGACAGAGTCTGGAACTTGAAATTCGAAATCCAGAGACTGTTCCCAAGAGTGACAATTTCACTGATCGTTTCGAGCTTCAGTTGCCGCATCAACAGCTTAGCGGATTCTGCCTCGCTATATATCTCAACTTTGAATTCTCTCTTCTGGCGGCCTTCGTATTCACCGGTATTTGTCATGAATTTGCCCGCCGCTTCATCCATCGCCTTGCGTATTTTTGAGATCTCTTCCGTCCGGGCAATTGTCTCATTTACCAGCTTTTCGTATTCGATTACTTTTGCCTCCGTGGAGACGACCCCTTCCTTTAATTCCAGGAGTTCAGGGGAATTGGCCGCGAGTTGCTTGCCTTCATCAATGTATTTCTTTACTTCTTGAAGATTTTTCTTCCATTCTTCGAGGTAACGCTTTTCATGGCTTGTTGTAAAACCGCGCATTTCGTACATGGTACCCAGGGAGTAGCGCTCGATATTGTTGGCGACAGCCACTTCGGGTACATACTCCCTGGCGAGCTTGACCGAGAGACCCTCCACGTTTTTCATGTTCCAGAGGGCCAATGCCCCGAGAGTCAGTGCAAGGGCGAGAACGGGGGCAAACCCCAACGCGATCTTCAAACCTAAACGAATGTTTTTGAACATTTTTGCCCTTCCCATGCTTGGTCTTATGCTATTGGAGACGTTGTGATCAAGCAGCCTTCAGTATCAACATATCATCCGCGTGGAGCACACTGTCGATATCCGGAAGAATTTCCACGCCTCCGCTTCGCTTTGGCCAATCCCGGGATGAAGTTGGTATTGAAGGATGGTCACGAAGGCGGTTCTTACAGTTCACGGGCTAGTAAGGTTATCGTCAGTTGACTGGAAAAACTTTACAGTGGAAAAGTGATGATAAGATGCGAGATACCCGCGACGAAGGCGGATTGTTGCTACGATTCCATGAAAGTGCGGGAAGATATCCGACCTCGACCGCGCGCGCAAAGCAGGTTATACGGGACGGAAACGCCGCCGCCATCATGGGCCGGATTCCGGAGCATGGATACGTAATAGCGGCGAGGCCCTGTTGGAGAGGGGATTCTCGATCGAAAGATGCCGGGAGGGAAGGGCCTGTCCGTTTTCGCCACGCTGCCCTTGCCATGGAAATGTTGTCTATAGAAAACTGTTGGAATGCCGCCGGTGAACAATAAACTGTTCAGTTGTACCCCACACGGCCTCGCTAGATCTGAAGACAAAAGTGTTTTCGGTAAGAACTGGGCATCTCCGGAGGCCGACATCAGGGGTGCGCGCTGGAGTCACCCCAGAAGATGTAATTAATACTAATTTGCGTTCGAGAGGATATACCCCCGTTCGCCCTGAGGTATCGAAGGGTAGAACGGGTCAATTCTGAACGGCATCTTCAATTTAGGGATAGACTCATCTTGAACGCAACTCCGTATAACATCCTTGCTCTTCCCTATGACCATCGAATATGTACTTGATGGCATGTATTCGAAACTCCCCGCCTTTTACTTCACCAGCGGCTTGCGACCTTATCATGGGATCCCGTCCGGTAGGTGCACAGTGGGCATTTGCAGTCGCGACAGACTTGTTTGCATCACCAATCGCCGTTAACCTATGGTAAGCTGCCGGCCGATCGCGCATGAATGATAGATACGATCCAGCGGGTCGTACGGTTGCCGCCGACATATCCGGCGACTGTTTTCATGCTGACATTTCCCGAACTGGTTCCGTGGCTTTGGCGGGTGCTTGAATTCATAAAAAGGCGAGCCGATGGGATCGTAGTCAATCAAGTCTACAAAGACGGGTGGGATGATTCGCTTAAAAGACTTTCTGACGGTTCTTGCCGCAATATCCTCCATGATTGTGGGGATCATGCTGCCTGAAGTAGGCGAACCTTTTCAGCCCTATCCGATCCATTGCATGATGGGGCTCCTTTTCTTCAGTTTTCTCCAATTTCGATCAGGCCAGATGCTCATTGCATCCCAAGGCTCCCTCGCGTCGATTACCTTCTATGTAGTGGTCAAGCTTGTTTTGCTGCCAACTATCATATTTTTCTGTTTCGAGTTTATTGCTCCAAGCTATTCTCGGGCTGCTTTGCTCTTGAGCGGCGTATCCTCCGGTGTGGCCGCGCCTTTTTTTGCGCTTCTCGTTGGCGCCAATATGACAATCGTATTCGGAATGGTGATCATAACATCGGCATTGGTTCCCTTTACTCTGCCCGCCATGGTAAAAGTGCTGCTCGGGAAGAGCATGGAAATCCCCTTCTTTTCAATGTTCAGTCTCCTTTTTTTCGTTATTTTTGTCCCCTTGGCTTTCTCGGAGATACTGAAGCGCATGTATCCAGTGTTTTCGGAAAAGCTTTCCAGGCTTACGTTTCCGGTGTCGCTGCTGTCTTTCGTAATTACAAATTTGGGTGTTTTTTCGAAGTATTCGTCGTTTTTGAAAAGCGAACCATCCGTAATCCCCGCATCGATCGGAGTTTCGGTAGCGCTGGCCGGGGTTTATTTTATCTCGGGAATTATACTAGGATCGGGTCGGCCCCTCTCGGACCGCCTTGCTCTCATCATCAGCTTTGGCAATATGAACAACATTCTCGTTGTGGTGTTCAGCGCCCAGTTCTTCGGCTCTCTTGAGCCAACAGTCGCGGCAATGTACACGGCGGCGTTCTTCGGATTACTCCTTCCACAAAGACTCTACCAGGGTTGGATGCACAAGCGCATGTCCTGAGTCCGGACCACGCGGCGAGAGTTACAACTGACGACCGGCATGACCGTGTGCCTGCCCGGGAATGTTGGCCGCACCCTGTCATATTTCCCGTCACGGGTTATTCCTGGGCCTCCGCTTCACCGCAAGAAGCAATCGCGCGTCTTCCGCGGCCGTGGTGGAGTCAATTGGAATAAGGACCCACTTCCCGTCGTGATAGGTGGTAGCTGAGTCGTACTCCATCCGTGTTTGCGCGGAGAGCCTATCTCTCATGGATGCTACTTTTTCGCGTTCTTCGGCGCCAAAGATAATGAGAAGTGCGAAGCGATTCTTCTCGGGAATGAAAGTGCAAAACGACTTGCTTTTCTTGTATCTCAGCGACCAACCGTGTTTCTTGCCGCCGAAGAGCCACTCAGGCGTGAAGACGTTTGGGTAGTTCTGTTCGATGAGGCATGCGAGGTGCTTCCAGTATTCGTAAGCTTCCGCGCCAATCCACTCCGCAACCTCGGAATCACTTGGCGGGTCGCCAGGTTGTGTCATCCGGCCATTGGATTCAGTCATCTCTTACTCTTCCATAACACCGTGACCAGCCGCGACTGTAAAAAGTCCGTCGCATCAAGTCGTTCGGTGTTCATCTCCCGGCCGTTGTCTCCGGGCTTCACTTCCGGGAGATCCCCTTCCCAAGGCATCCCCGAGCGCCTTGGGAAGGGTGACTTGACCGTTGCACTCCCCCATGCCCCGGCGGCTGAGCCCCCTATTGCAGGGTCAACACACCGGGCCGGACCTCCTGCGAAGGATTCTCAACGTATTGTATGCCGATTGCGTCCGTCAGAAGCCTATGAAAAGTGTCGAAATCAACATCCAGATTCGAGGACGATTTGCTGCTCGAGCCGCCGCCGGGAATCAGAAGCTGGATCGTTTCAGGCGGGTTCGCCGGCGTCAGGGCCGCGAGTTGACGGAGCTGATCGAGGCTCTGGGCGGTGTAGTACACGCGCACGACATATTGTTTCGACACTTTTTTCTGTCGCAGTTCGAAAACGAGCGCTCCGCCTGGAGCGCAAAAATCAGGTTGATATCCGGGCAACTGCCAATGAAGCTTGAGAAGTCCCGCCACTCCGGCCACGTATCCGTCGGAGCTGATAACCACCACGGTCCGTGATCTTTTGGGACTGCAGAATGCTCCGGGAACCTGGGCGCCGGTTACTGCCTGCTCCATCGTACGGAGGATGTGCGAGGCGGCGTTGGAACTCTGCACTCTGCCGAGATAGGGCGAACGCACTTCAATCTCGAATATAAGGTTCGTAATGCGGGTCTGCTGGGAGATCTGATCCAGCGTGAGCCGGCCCCACGCCACCTTGTCGGGGAAATCGAAGTTGTCGGCGTATTGCATGATGAATGGATCCGCGGCAGCATTGGTTTCCTGCAGCCCTCCGACATCAATAAAGGTCCCCACTGACGTTTCCGTAGTGGCGGTAAGCGGAATCGGCGGAGCGGTCGGATCGATCTTGCCCAGCGGAGGGTCGGAGTTGTCGAAGAGCACGTTGCGGATCAGGGAGAACTCGGCACTGTAGGCGGATTTCAAGGCATCACTACCGTTGAAAAGCGCCTGGGCTTCTTTGACGGCCCGATCCGTATCGATCTTGGCCACGCCTGCCTTTGTCGGATCGAAAACCGGATCGACCTGGCCAGGGGGGAAGGAGTGCACGGCTTGGGTCGAGTTCGGGATCAATGAGCCCTGAAACGCCGCGGCCGTCTCGTAGGAACGCTCGATGCTGTTGGACCGGAAATAGGAGTGCGCCGCGTCTTTTTCATTGTTGCCCGTCAGGAGACCCTCCTGGAGCAGGTACTGGCGGAAATAGGCGCCAAGAAGGGCTGCCGCCTCCCTTCCGCGCGGGGTCAAATAACCCGGCTGGACGCTGAAGGCGGGATAAGGAGTGGTCGCCATCTGGTCCAGCGTTGCATTATCCGATGTGGCCGAACGTATGCTGTGACGGCCGAAGATGATAATTTGTTTGAGAATCGTGTTGTCATCCGCATTATACGTTTGAGCAAGGACACAATCCACGCCGGGGACGGCGAGCGTAAGCACGAGACCGAGCAGGATAAACAAGCGTCTGTAAGTACTCATATTACTCCTTCTGGGTGAGATCTTCGTGTCGGCAAAATTACCAGCGAACCGATGCCGGTCCGGCGAGCTTCGTCCGGAGTCCCGGACTGAGCCGGCTCATCTCTGCCTGTGCCGTCTCCGAAAGCAAACGCCCTTTGCGGGGACCCGAGAGGCTAAAGCTCCGTTCCGACGACCGCGGCTGAACCAGGGCTGTACTTCAAGAAGTGGCTTTTTTGCGTTCGCTGGTATTTTTCCTCATTTCCAAGGTCGGGCTGACCCGCAAAAGGCGATTCTTCGCCCGGCTAAGCATCGGGTGACTCAACGTGCTCCGGAGAGCTTGCCCAAATGCAGGTTGGCCGCGATTGACCGATACTGCATGGATGAACCGGATTGCAGATACCGTTTCGCGGCTGAATTGCATTACGATTTGCAGATCGGAATTACCGGCATTCGAGTTGAGTGGAATTTGTGTTGCGGGCATCTGTCTCTGATATCGACCAGAGACTCAAAACAGCTTGCCGGGGAAGGAAATTTCTTCTCAAGAAAGGCAGTCATCGCGGGCCAAAACAAAGTTGCCTCCGCCAGGTGTTCCCTGTACGATCGATAGTGGTCGCGCAATCAGGATATAGACAAACATCGGTTGGGATGAACCTGTCTTATGGCGTGGTTACTCAAGCCACTTTGAAATGGACACGCAGACAACGGGAGGTGGAATATGAGAATTTCAGTAGCAGCGCTGGCGTTGATTTGTTGCGTGCTGTTCGCCGGGATCGCTCCTGCCCGCGCCGACGACATCGGGTGCCTGGATACAACCTTCAAATTGTTGAGCCCCAACGACTCGGTCTGTGTATCGGCTTTCGACGACCCGAAAGTGCCCGGCGTAAGCTGCCACATCAGCCAGGCGCGCAAAGGCGGTTGGGGGAGCGTGGTCGGCCTCGCCGAAGACCCCTCGCGCTTCTCCATCGCCTGCCGGCAGACAGGCCCCATCTCCCTGCCGGGCAAACTGCCCGATCAGGAGAATGTCTTCAGCGAGAAGACCAGCGTATTTTTCAAGAGCACCAAGGTCGTCCGCATGTTCGACAGGAAGCGTAATACCCTCGTCTACCTGGCTGTCAGCACGAAGCTGGTTGAAGGAAGTCCTCAGAATTCCATCTCCACGGTGCCGATCATGCCATGGGGCGGCAAGTAGCTCACGCTCACCTGGCGCTCAGTGCGCTCGAGATTTGCTTTATCGCTTCGGCGTTAATTTCGAGCGCGACATCGTCTCCCACGAGTAACGCGCCGGTCTCCAGGGCGCCGCTGTAGTTGATCCCGTAGTCTTTCCGATTCAGATTGGTTACGGCTTCAAGCCCAATCCGGATGTTCCCCTGCGGGTCCTTGATCGGTCCGCTCAGCTTGACCGGCAATCGCAGTTCCCTGGTGACGTTTCGCATCGTAAAATCCGCGATCAGGATTGTCTGACCTTCTCTTTTCTCTACGCTCCTGGTCTTGAACGTAATCACCGGATAGCTGGCGGCGTCGAAGAACTCGGGCGTCCGCAGATGGTTATCCCGCTGCTGAACTCCGGTGTTGATACTGCTGACTTGTATCGTGCCGCTGGCTTCCCTGATCGCGCCATTGTCCAGTAGAATCGTTCCGGAGAATTCGTCGAAATGCCCCTTCACATTGCTTATCCCCATATGCCGGACGGAGAAGGTGAGGCTGGAGTGCGCGGGGTCAATTTTGTAGATGTCCTCCGCGTTGGCACATGGAGGCAGCAGGAAGGCGGCGACGATCAGACCCAATATGATTCTGGTTTGCATGGTTGCTCCCTTGTGGGTGTGAATTTTCAGCGCGCGGCATTGCGTCACCACGTGACCGGCGGATACCGGCACGGCAAACAGGACGCCGCTGAACTTCGTTAAGCCTTGGCGAAACCCGCCCCGGGCGGATGCGGGGTGTCCTCGATATCTTGATCGGGGAGCAGTGGCCGCCTTTGTCGCGCTCAAGTTCATGGAATATAATTATCAACTTTCCGCTGGTACATATTGGGTCCCGCCAATTCCGCTGAAATCGGAATCATGGGTCCATGTGGATGTTCCAAACTCTGCTCGGGCTTGAGAACTTCGGGGATGAAAAAAACCCGGGAACGCCAGAGGCGTCCCGGGTCATGAAATGGGTTGTAGGCGGAACAGGATGCTAATGACTCAGGGTTAAGCGGAAATCCTGGGTGGTCTTACGCGCTACTTTGACGGTACTGGCCGCCTTGCTCTTCTTGCCGCTGTTGACCCGCTTCACGACGACCTTTGCCTGCCCCTTGGGCATGTTAGCCACGCTGAATTTGCCGTTGCTCGTGGTGCGCAGCGCGACGGTCCTGGAAGCCTTCTTCCCCGGACGGGTAAAGGTCACGGCGGCGGAGACATCATTGCTTCCGTCGTTTACTTCACGCCCGTGCCTGTCAAAGACATGGAAATCCACCACGGTGCCGGGATCCATGGACCTCAGGACGTAAGCGTTAAACGGAACCCCCGAAGTCGCCGGCACATTGGAAGAGAGCATCATTTCAACGAACTGCCCCACCATCAACTGGCCCAAGGCGATTGGCTGCCAATCCTCACCCACCAGCGCCGCGTTGGAAATATCCACGGTGATCACACCCGTACTTCCCAGAACCGAGACCGTATAGGGGAGGGCCGATATGCTGATGCTATTCAAGGGAGCGGTGACCTTTACCACGGACACGTCTCTTCTGAGTCCACAGGATCTCCCGAGTTCCACCTCGGTTGCCAAGAGAGGGGGGCCGGTTTGATCCTGCAACGTAACATTCACCAATTGGCCGGGCTGCAGATCGGTACAGGCAAGGGTGCCGCCATCCTTGCCCTCGAAATGAGCCGAGGAAGTACTGATAGTCTGCCCGAGCACGGAGATGTCCGGACAAGTAAAGGCTGAATCCAGCGGAGCCATAACCTTGGTTTGGCGCAGGTGCAAAAACAGTGAGTCCGCGGTCAGTGGAGGGGCGGTTGAAGCCGAGACCACGTTGGCGAACTGACCTTCAGCCAACTGAACTGGAGTCAGGGCTGCCAGTGCTTCCGGAGTAAGAGGCTCATCGTCCGTGGATTGCAGTATCGTCGCGGGACCTATGGTAATGGGCAGCCCCAGAATAGATACGGAGGTGGTCGTGGGGGCGGGGGATGCCTGGATTGGCCCGCTGACAAGCACATTACCCTGATCCCAGCCTCCCGGCAGCGACACCGAGGTGGCGCTTAACTTTCCCGAGGACAGGGTATCACCGGCAAGTGTTACCCTCACCACTTGACCGGCAGTCAGAGTGTCGCAATGGAGGCTTTCATGATAGCCGCCACCGAATATCGCATTGGTGGTATCGATGGAAAGCCCGAGCATGGTGATGGTCGGACAAGTGGCCGAATCGATGGGAGCCTGCAGCATGAATCCGATCTGACGCTCCATCCGCCCGTCACACGCTCCCGCGTTCCGCGCCGGCACAATGGCAACGAGCGCCGGAATTATAATCAACAGTGAAATAGCGACGTGCAAACGTGAAAAACAAACTGGCTTGTTCTTACTCATCTTTACCTCCTCAATAAATAAGTTTGATGCAGCCGTATACAGCCTCCCGTGAAAAAGCCTCATCGCGCATGGCCGAATCCGCTTTTGAGGTGCGTTCCAGCCGGGATTGACTCCCGGCTCCCCGAGGAGGACTGCAAGTTTGCCGAAGTAGCGCGTGTACTGGAAAACCGAAATGCAAAATATAGAACTGCGATCAATTCAATCCGCGGAATTTTCGTTTCAGTCCGGTCTGCCTGTATGCCTTTCACTACAACAGTGTAGGCAAATTACTGCATGCGCGGATCAAAAAATAATTGGCGGATTTAGGAGGTCACGCCGGTTATTGTCGCGATCCTCGCTCTGTGCCGGAGAACCATCGAAGATTTTGGTTTCATATCCAAAGCCGGTTCCTAAAGGACGTATTGCAAATCTCTTACCACTATTCGCAAAAGGCCACTTTGCGGCGGTTCGGTTGCATTATTGCGATAAGGCGCCGGCACGCCCGCTGGAGCGAGTCGTGGGCAAGTGAAAGGCTCAGTGTGGTGTACCTTCCCTTCTTCTTTGCTAAACATGATGTCAGGCAATAAGATTGCGTTGTGGAGGACTTGTCATGAGCAAAGCCACACTGCGTAATTTCCATGTGCCCTTGCCCGAGGCGCTTTACGACCGCCTCAGGAAAGAAGCCGAACAATCCGAGGAGCCTGCTACTGAAATTGCCAAGTATGCCATTGAGGAGTATTTGGAAAAAAGGCGAAAAGATGTCCTCTACTCTGCCATTCCCCGTCATCTCCCCGCCGACAGGATTTCCTCCGCCTGTCTTCGTGCTTTTTCAAAGGGGTCCAGTTTGATCCCAATCTCTTCCGTATCATCGAGATCGCCGGTCAGCGGGAAGTAGAGCGACTGCACGAGGAAGAACATCCACACTCCCAGGGCCCAGGCAACCATGGAATGAGGCGCGAAGAACCCGACCAGGGCCGCTCCCCCCACTCCCACAAGGATCTCCGCGGTAAGCGCGCGCCACAGTGGCTTCCGGAAACACACGCCGCTTCTGACCCAGCCCAGGCCGAGCACCAGCAGACACGGGAAGTCATGTCCGGACCTCAGCCAAAAGCCCGAGGCGAGCAGGACCGCCAGCGGGAATCCGCACGCCAGGAGCCCGGTGCCGGTCCACCGGCACAGCACCAGGGAATAGGCGGCCAAGAAGAGCCAGAGCGTGAGCTTGAATGCCCACGGCCACGTAATGAACAGGTTCAGGGCGGTGCTGACGGGTATGAACAGGAGACCGAAGGCCAGTCCCATGACAATGGTAGTACGAACCGGTTTGCCTGGTCGTTTCATTTTCTCGTCTCTCCCTTTAATAGCTTCCTTGAAAGCAATAAGTTCCAGCTCCATTTCGGTCTCGGAGGGTCTAGTGCCAAAACCGCGCGGGATAACCGTTTCACTTCCTCATCCCTCCTTTCAATTGCTTCCTTCCGGCACATGGATTCCGGCCCCAACCATTCCGCCCGGTTTCCTCTCTGTGCAACAGTACTCCAGCCCGTGGCGGCTCCCGGATACTCCAGCTTCAAAGCCCAACAGACTGGCAGTTTTATTCTTCCATTCCTCTTTTCATGCTTTCCTTGCGGCGCATGAGTTCCAGCTCCACTTCGTCCTCCGACGTCTCCACGCCAGGGCCGCACGGGATGGTGCCGGCCAGTGCTTCCTCCCACTGCCGCCGCTCGTTTCCGCGCGTGTACTCCGACGCCTTCAGACGGAGTTGTTCATGGAAAAGCCGCTGCTCTTCCAGGGTAGTCCGAAGTTGGGTGATATCTCCGTCCAGGGTTTGGACGCGACGCTTCAACTCATCGCGATGGTGGGCCAGGGATTTTAGCTTCCGGATGAGAGTCCTGGCGATATCGTCTTTTTCCCTCGTAATGGCCATAGTCAGATCCCGGTCCAGATCTTCGCACTCACGGGAACGCCTCTCCCTCTCCCGCTCTGTTTCCTCGCGCAGGGCTGTCATAGCGGCCAGGCTCGACTCCTTCCGGTCCAGTTCTTCCCGCATGTCCCGAAGGTGCTGTTTGAGAAGCAGTCCCTTGTCCTCCATTTGATCCATCACACCGTGGATATCCGCCTTGCAGAGCTTTACAAATCGGGTCATAACGCCCATATCATTCTCCTTCCTCGGACTTTTGCATTGCATGTGTTGAAATGAAAGTTCATTTCTTCGCTCTTCTTTCCTGGTATCCTTCGTACTGCAGGATCTTGGCGTTGGCCTTCTGCTTGTGGGCTGCCTCGGCGGAGGGACCCGAGAAAGAATCCACCACTGTCCTGCGAAGTGCTCCCACGTCTTTGTCCAGATTGCCGGACACCGCCTCCGATTTAACCGTCGCGTTGGCTGCCTGCTGACGCGCGGTGTACTCATCGATTTGTCTCATGGCATCATCGCGTTTACCCTCCTTGACCGCCGTCGCCACTTCCTCTCTCAGACGGCTGTAATCTTCCCTGATGACCTTCTCCTCCCACTCCGACTTCCTGATGGATGCCAGGGCCTCGCTTGCGTCACGCACGCACGCCACACGCAGAGGTCCGGGCAGGGACGCGTCGAGGGTTTGTTCGCCCGAGCGGTAGTGCACACTCATGGCGCCGATGTCCCAGGTTTTCTCGTCGTTCGTGGGAATCCGCAGAGTCAGAAACAGCTTGCGCGATTGACCCGAAAGCAGGTCCCCGGGCCGGAACACGGCGTACCCGTCGTTAACCTCTATGGGGTAACCGGCAGCGTGTACCAGGGTCATACCGGGTGACAAAGGCACGCGCACCTCCACGGAGGATGCCACGATGGTCCTGGAACTTCGGAACTCCTTCTCGAAAACCTGGGTGAATGCCGCCGCGCTTTCCATGAAGTAGTAGTTGCCGGTACCCTTGTCCGCGATGGTGGTCATAAGGTCCTCGTTGAAATCGAGCCCCACTCCGATGCTGCTCACGGCAAAACCTCTTTCCGATGCCATGGACGCCATGCGCCCGAGCGCCGGCGGATCGGTTATGCCCCGGTTGGCGAGCCCATCGGAAATGAGGATCAAACGGGAGGTACTCCCGGTCTTTGCCGACTCCGTCAGCAGGCGAATCCCCTCCTGGAGACCCGCCCCAAGGTTGGTGGACCCGCTCGGCTGGATTCCACGCACTATTCCTTCCAGCATGGCCCGGTTGGACGGCGTCATGGGAAGGAGTGCGCTGTGCCTTTGCACCTGATCCGAGTAGGAGACCAGGGCGAAACGGTCTGGTTCCGAAAGTTGGGTCAGGAGCCCCAGTATAGCCCTGGTGGCTTCGCTGAGCTTACCCGCCTCGGCCATGGAACCACTCCGGTCCAGCACTACCACCATATCCAGCGGTCGATGCGCCTCGGCCCCCTGATCCGGCGCCTGGCCGGCACCGAGCGTGAGAGCCAGGGTAACGGCGCCATCTCCGCCCATGTGGATCTTGTCCTGAACCAGGTGGCCCGTTAGACTCACGGCACCTGTCCCGGCGGGGGGAGGCTCGACCGGTTGCGGCCGCGGTCCGGGTAATTGTCCGGAACTGCCGAAATTTGCCATGATCAAACAAGTGAGTGCGAGAAGCCCTCCCACCAGGGCCAATGACTTTGAACAGCTCTTTTTCATGAGGTTTTTCCTTTTCATTGAAATTGACGATCCGCTGTCTCACGGTCCCGAGTATTGGAGAGGCGAAGACAAATCGCAATTCAAAGAAATGCAAAACCGAAGTGCCGGGATTTTGCATAGAATTTGCGATATCGAGCGGAATTGCCTGCTATAATCCTGGCGAAAAGGAAGATCCGCCGTGGCGCGCTATAAGCCGCTCTCCCGCCTGCGAAGGGATCGGTTTCGGGCCGCGCGGCTGACCTGGATAAAGCAACAATTGCAGCTTCAACGCGTGTCGAGGTTACCCATGACTTCATCAATTGCCTGCCTTCAGCGGCTGAGCCGGATACTTGCTATCCGGGCGCGAACCGCGCGAGGCTCGGGTGAGGGTGACACCGGTGTAATAGCCACCGCCGGATACAAAGAACGTACTCCATGAGGATTGTTGCGAACAGATGACGGAAACCAGCCGAATACCAAAAGCCAGAGTACTCGTGGTCGAGGACGACCCCGCCATTCTCCACGGGCTTCTCGATGTGTTCGTGTTTCATGGCTATCATGTCCAGGGCGTCGAAGATGGGACCGCGGGCCTGAAACGATCCATGGAGGGTGAATATGACCTCATCCTCCTCGATGTGATGCTCCCCGGCCTTGATGGACTCTCCATCTGCCGGGAGGTGCGCAAGGCCAGGCCGCGACAGGCTATCATCATGCTCACGGCCAAAGGCAGCGAGGGGGATATCGTGGAGGGTTTCAAGGCGGGCGCCGATGATTACGTGAGCAAGCCTTTCTCGCTCAGAGAACTGATGGTGAGGGTGGAGGCGGTGCTCAGACGAACGGGCAAGCCCGTTGGTGATGAGCAACTCACGCTGGATGGGATTCACTTTGACGGCGGGAACCTCCTGGCCTCGTTTCAGGGACGCCGCGCGGAACTCACGCGCCGCGAGATGGATATCATTGTGTACCTGCACCGCCATCGCGACAGGATAGTGTCCAAGAAAGAGCTTCTCAGGGAGGTGTGGTGCTATCCGGACCCCGATGTGGAGACACGTACCGTGGATATCCACATCCTCAAACTCCGCAAGAAGATCCAGGCCGTGAATCCCGAGAGCGGCCTCCTTCCCACGGTGCGGGGTGAAGGCTATCGCCTGGAGCCGCTGCCATGAGGCGCCTGCGAGTGCTCATCCTTATCTTCGTCATGGCTCTGGCCGTGCCCATGGGGTATCTGGTGCATCGGACCCAACTCAGCATGGAACAGGAGGAAACGGCGGAGCTGCGCTTCTTCGCAAATACCCTTTTCAACCAGATGGAACAGGAGTTGGCCGCGCTGGTGCAGCGGGAAGAGCAGCGCCCGGTCGACGAATATATGATTTCCCCGCCCACGGCGGGCGACGGGTCGCGGGAAGGTGAAAGTTCGCCCCTGGCCCATGGCGGTGTCGAGCCGTATATACTTGGCTATCTCCAGAACAATCCGGACGGCTCCTTCACCACTCCTCTGGCGGAGGGCGGAGGCGAACTTCCTCCGGACCGGGCCGCCGTGGTGAAACGTCTGGAAGATGTGAACCGCATTTTCAACTCCATGCGAACCGTGCAACCGGAGGTCCCGGACCGACTGGCCGCCGCGACGACGCGGAAGAAGAGCGGGGTGGAGGAGAAGGAACCGGCGGCCAATAAAAAGGATGAGTCGAGTTTTGCGGGGAAATATCTTGATTTTTCCAAGTCGAGGAAACAAAAGGATTACCTCGGCCAGGCGGAAAAGCGTGTGGAGCAGATCTCTCCCCAGCAGGCGCTGAACCTGGCCCAAAGAAACGACCGGCAGGAAGCCGCCCTGGGGCGCAACAAGTCCGCGTCTTCCTCGAAACAGGAGCGAGGCGGCGAGGCCGGGCAGGTCCAGGAAGCCGGCTTGCCGGCGCCCTCGTCAACACGGGCCGCGGCGTCGGAACTCCCGCGGCGTCCGGGCACGGCCGGCACAGCCGTGCAGCTCTCGCCCGGCGATGGGCTTCGAGTGGAAATAGACCCCCTGCAGTCGGTCCACATCGATCAGGACCAGGTTTTGATGTTTCGCCGCATCGTGGCAGGCAACCAGGTGTATCGCCAGGGGATGGTGATCCAGGTGGAGGAGTTCCTGAAGCAGGTCATGGACAGGCATTTTTCCGGCCAGCCCATGGCCCGGTTCGCGAGTCTCACACTGACCTCGATGAATGGTGGGCGTGAAGTCACGCGCGTCCGGGAAGGGCGGGAAATTGTCAATCCACGATTCTCGCTGGATCGCGACTTCCCTCGTCCCTTCTCCTTTGTGCGGGCGAACCTCGCATGCGAGACGATTCCCCGCTCCCCGGGGCGGCTCACACTGAACGTGATGACGGCCGTCACCGCCGGGGTGTTACTCCTGGGGCTCCTTGCCATCTACCAGAGCGCCAGGGTAGTCACGGAACTCTCGGAGCGCCGCGGTGTTTTCGTCTCTTCGGTAACACACGAACTCAAGACCCCGCTCACCAACATCCGTATGTACATCGAAATGCTGGAGCAGGGCATCGCCACCAGCCCGGAGCGGGAGTTTGAGTATTACCGAATTCTGGAGTCGGAGAGCGCGCGTCTCTCCAGGCTCATCAACAACGTGCTGGAGTTCTCCAAGCTGGAAAAAAGGCAGCGCCAGCTCAACCTTGGCGAGGGATCGCTGGAGGAGGTTCTCGGCGAGGTCCGCGATGCAATGCGGGAGTGGCTCCACAAGGAAGGGTTCACCCTCACGGTGGAAAACCTCCTCGATCGCCCTTTCAGGTATGACCGGGAGGTGATGGTTCAGGTCCTCATGAACCTGATCGAGAACAGTGTCAAATTCGGCAGGAGCGCATCCCGGCGGGAGATTGCGGTGCGCGCGCGGTCCGAGGGCGACCGGGTGGTGATCCGGGTATCCGACACGGGTCCGGGCATTCCACGCCACGCACTCAAAAAGATCTTCGATGATTTCTACCGCGTGGACGACGAACTCACCCGAACCACGAAAGGGACGGGTATCGGCCTGGCCCTGGTAAAGCGCTTCGTGGAAGCCATGGGTGGGAGGGTTTCGGCGGCGAACAATGACGGTGCCGGTTGTACCATCACCATCACGCTTCCGAAGGAACGCCGGCCCTCTTGAAAGTCTTGGACAAGGACGGCATTGTCAGAGTAATTTGTATACATTATATACATTGTGTTCAATTGGAAAGGTGAACCATGAACTCTACAGTAACCATTACAGCCAGAATACCGGCTAAAAACAAGGAGCGGCTTGAAGCCCTGGCCCGGGCGACCGGACGCAAGAAGGGATTTCTTATCGCGCAAGCCCTTGAAGAATACCTTGAAACCCAGGGCTGGCAGATAGAAGAAACCCGGAAGGCCATCCAGGAGGCTGATGCTGGCGACTTTGCCACGGATGAAGAGATGAGGGAATTCCGTGCCAAGTGGGTATAAAATCCGTTGGCTGGCAAACGCCTTGAAGAATCTGGACGATGAAGCGGTCTGCATTGCGCGGGATAATCCACGGGCGGCCACGGAACTGGTAAAGCATGTTCTCGACATGGTCGACGCTCTGGCGGAACATCCCGCCCTCGGGCGCCCCGGCCGTGTTCCTGGGACCCGAGAGTTAATAATAACGGGGACGCCCTACCTCATACCGTACCGGGTGAAGGGCGAGGCCGTCGAAATCCTGCGGGTATTTCATGGTTCACGGCGATGGCCTTCGAGCTTTGAAGATTGAAGATGCCCCACAATGCCTCGGGCTCCCCTATTTCACAACCGTCGGTCTGCCGGATAATATAGTCAGGGAAAGCAAGGGCAGAGTTAAGGCGGCGCTGCAAAACAGCGGCTACCCTTTCCCGATGGAACGGATTACGGTAAACCTCGCGGCTGCCCACATAAAGAAGGAAGGCTCCAGGTTCGACCTGCCTGTTGCTGTCGGGATACTCGCCGGAGTGGGTTTGGTGAATCCGAAAAATGCCGAACGCATGATCTGCCGGGGAGCATCGCTCCGCCCGGAGTGATGGCGTTGGTCCGTCTGAGTCTGAACGCCTCTCAATCAAAGGGAAAGAACCGGATGATAGACGGACACGCGCATCTTGATGAAATCGAGGAAAGCGATCAGGCGGTGGAGAGGGCAAAGGCGGTGGGTATCCCGCCCGAAGAGGTTGCTCGCATCACGGCAGCCAATACGGAGTTGTTCTACAGGTACTTTGCCATATAAATGGCAACAGTGAGCCCCTCACTTCTCTCATTCATACCACCAGCCGACCGCTCTTTTCCGCGGGAGTGATGGTGGCCTCGGCGCCGGAATTGAACTCAAGGAAATCGCTCTCTATCCCGTCGCTGAAAATCACACCCGATTCCGGCATCTGTGAAACGAGCCTGAGGGGCTTATCTCTCGTGATCTTGCCGAGGACAAGGGAAGCCTGCGAGATTTTACTGGGAAAAGGTTCCCGGACCGTAAAGTACAGGTATTCCGCATCCCGGGGAAAGTCCTGGGAAACCCGCGCCGTCATTTCCTTTCCGGAGACGGCGGAAGCGATTGCAACGGCCCCGGCCATCAAACTCTTGAACCACCCCGTCGACCCCATTCCGGTCGAGACGATTATGCCGCTCGAGGAATGCTGTTCTCGTCTTGTGCCGGCCTGGATCGTGTAGCGGGCGGAGATGTGCGACTTCGCTCCGATAAAGAAATCGTTTACGGCATGGAGAACCTGGCCGTCATTCAACTCCGCTCTCGCCATCGTTACATGGGAGATGGAGCGGCGCCCCGAGAACACCTCGGGAACCACCTTCGGAAGGTCCCGCACCACGAAAGGAAGGAGGACCCCCTCCCACCTTCCGGGGTCCGGGTTTACCCCGATAACGGGTTGTTCGTCCAGGTACTTGAGAGTGTTTGCGACCAGGCCGTCCTGGCCGAGTACAACCACGGTATCGGCGGCGCCGAAGATAAAATTGGGAATGTAGGACCTGTCGACGGTCTGGAGTCTCCCCAGGCGCGAGAGCATCTGTTGCGCCGCGCGAACCGAGGCCTTGTAGCATTCGTCCTCGCGCTTGTAGTCGAGAAAATCCGCGCCGAGGTGCTCGATGTAGAAGCGCGCCTGGGCCTCCGTGTTGAACCGGAAGATCAGCTCATCGAGCCTTGTCTTTCTCACGATGAGGACAATCTTGTTTTCACTCAGTCGTTCCATCAGGCATCCGATCTTTTCACCATGAGTTCCCGCAGGAGGTCCGGTGAAATGTTGAGTTCCCCGATCTTTTCCGCATTCGCGGAGAGCTCTTTAAATGCCAGTGCCACGAGCTGCCCCGGATCCATGCCCACACTCGCGAGGACCTGAAGGACCCTGGGGTCCGTCTCCGCGAGCGGCTTCATTACAGCCGAGATTCCATAGGCTTTGGCGTCCGCCTGGTTTCTCGCGTTCTCCGCGGCGAGAGCGACAAGCTCCCTGTTCTTCTCCTCAAGCACGATTTTTCCGGACATTTCCGCTTCTCTCAGTTCCCGTTTCTTCTGCTGAACCGATTTCTCCGCCTCCATCTGAGTTTCCTTTATCTGCCGCTTCTTGTTTTCCACCGCAATTTCCGTGTTCAGCTCGTTTTCCCTTATCGCTCGCTCCTGTTCCACGGACGCATTCCTGCGCGTATAGATCGCTTCATCGGCCTCGCGAAGGATTTGCTCCCTTGCCTCGGCTTCGAGCGCTCGGGAAGTCTCGGGCGTGGGCTTGATGGCCAGAATGGAGAGGCCCAGAATCTCGATTCCAAGGGAGACTATCACGTCGGCTTTTTGCATCCCCTCTTTCAATCCCTTCACCAGATCGTCCGAACTCCCGATGGCCTTTCTGAGGGGCATCGTCTTGAGCGATGACCGGGTCAGAACCTGGGCATGGTTTATGAGCCTTTGAGCAAGATTATCGGGATCGGCCGATGTGTAGTCTTTGCCGTCCGGCGCCAGGGTGAAATTCATCAACTGCGACAGTCTTTTCGGATCGGAAATGCGGTAGGTCAACTGCCCCTGCACGGTGACTTCCTGAAAATCGGAGGTGACCTCATGAAAGATGAAGGGTACGTTCACGCTTGCCACGGGTATCCGGACAAGCGATGAGGCGGGAGCGAAATAGAAGAAGGCCAGTCCTGCCCCTTCCCGTATCAGCTTGCCTCTTCGGTATTCAAGGACATAGTCGGTCGGCTGCACTCTAACGAATCTGATCCCAAGCATGTTCTCTCCTTTCGTGTCTTGTATGCTGAAGAGAATGATCTTTTCGGTTCCGAGGCGCCCTCAGGGCGCCCACGTCCCCCGCATGTGGTCATAATGTAATCTATATAGTTGTAAATTGCAACTAATTAATTCAAAAATTTGGTGCGCTTTTATCTTGTGAATAAAGGATAAGAATTGACATGCTAGTTAGTAATTGATAAATTACCAATTACTAACAGGGGGAGAATGCCATGGGGCAGGGGATCATTACCACGGTGGACGTCGTTTTGTTCACTCTCAAGGAAGGCAGGCTTCAGGTCGTGCTGGTGCGCAGGGAAAGGGACCCCTATAAGGGTCAACTGGCGCTGCCCGGAGGGTATATTCACGCGGACGGGGATATTGACAGCCAGTCGGCTGCCAGACGTGTCCTTGGCGACAAGACGGGACTGGTCTCGCCATATCTGGAACAGCTTTTTACATTTTCAGGTGGTGCGCGCGACCCGCGGGGATGGTCCGTGAGCATCACCTATTACGCGCTGGTGAGCATTGACGTTTTGATGTCCCAGGATAAGGCCAGGTCAACTCTCCTTCGGGTTGATGACCTGCCGCAGCTTCCCTTCGATCACAATCGGATTATAGATTTCGCGGTGGACCGGTTGCGGAGTAAATCCACCTATTCGGCTCTACCCTGCCATTTGCTGCCGGAGGTTTTCACTCTCACGGAATTGCAGCAGACTTACGAGAGGGTTCTCGGGTACAAACTGGACAAAAGCGCTTTTCGCCGCAAGATCAACGACCTCGACTTTCTCGAGGCCGTTGATGAAATCCGAACGGGAGTGCATCGGCCGGCGAGGCTCTACCGGATCAAACCAGCCAGGAACCTTGTCCTTTTTGACAGAACGATATGAACCACGGGAATCCGCGCGCAAACCTCGCAATGCCGTCAAGGCGGGCCCGGCCTCACGCCGCCGCCGATTTGTAAATGGAAGTGATATCTGTTGCGCGGCCCGGTTCCATCAGTCGAAGGCGGTGTCCTATCCCGGCGGACTCGAAGGTATCTTCGATTTGTTGCCCTGGTTCCGAGTAGTGGGCCCATCCTTCGTAGTGCAAAGGGATAATGACGGCATCCGCGAAGGCATGAGCGGCTTCGACCGCTTCCGCGGCCGTGAAGGTCAGGTGAGCCGGTCCTACCTCCGGCACGGTCGCCGCTCCCATGAACAGGATGGCGATCTTGGCATCGAACCGTCGACTGACCTCGGCTACGCCCTCATACCAGACTGTGTCACCTGAAATATATACCGCGCATTGTGGGAATTCCGGCAGCGTCAGCGCGAATCCGGTGACGGGCCCACGGTCTCCGTCCGCCGGACCGTGACGTGCCGGCGTCCCCATTATCCGGAGTCCGCCGCCATTAGGAGCCGGTAACTCGACACTCTGCCAGGGGGCAAGACCAATTGCGTTGCCGCCCAATCGTTCGGCGCCGGACCGGGTGGTCAGAACCGTTCCTGCTTTTGTGAGAAGAGCACGCCCAGCACGGTCAAGATTGTCAAAATGTTGGTCGTGGCTGAGCAACACGGCATCTATGCGGCCGAGAGACTCAAAGCTCAGGGCGGGGCCCGCCAGTTTCCGCAAAGTGTAGATGCTTGTCCGATATTCCTCGCCGGCGGGATCGAAGGTCGGGTCGGTAAGCAGTCGGAGTCCGCCGATCTCCAGCAGGGCCGTCGGTCCGCCAATATAGGTAAACTTTAAAGTAGTGTCTTGCATGGTTCGAATCCCTTGAATGAAGTAATATTAAATCGCACTTAATATGTATTCTTAATAACCCGAACGAAACAATGCAATGACTCCGCCTTACCAATTTCCAGGCTCCGCCAGGTACGGAAGCGGGCGCCCCCCGATACTCCATTCCCGCCGTAATTGATTCATGAATGCCATATAGCAGGCCAACTCTTGAACCTCCAGCCTCCGATCGCGAATGCATCCGTCCTCGCCCACGAAGCGAAGTCCTTGCGGGGATAGCACTGGTCTGAGAGAAGTGAAGTCCGGCGCCGCCTGTGTGGGATCATCCGACGCACTCTACAGCGCCACCGGTGTATTGCCGTTGATGTCGATGCAGTCCACGGGAATAATCATTTGCGGCGGCATCGGGAGGAAAGGCCATATTGACCGAAGGAGAACTTTCGTTTAAGACATGATTCTCCAGGTGTTTCCGAAACATCGGTTGCAGGGGGAAGGAGAAGAGCTGGAGTCCATCCGGGAGCAGCGTCCTCCATGCCTCCGGTGAGGAGCACGATCACGGAGGCGGAATCTTCTTCCAGTCGGAAGCGACAGGATTGCCTGGATGCGGCCGGTTGCTTCCAGTCCATTTTCCACCCTCTGCGCGGCTGGAAGAATACCGGCGATCGAATCTCGGGAACTTACCAACTCATTATTTAACCTCGGGCTTAAGGACTTATGGACATTTTTCAGCGTAGCATCCATTTGAATGCAAAGAAGATCGACGATGATCACCTGCAAGTCGCGGGTTCCCTCATAGATCTTGAGCACTCATTCCACCTGGAACTCACGATTCGGGTCTCGACGAGCACCATCGAGACCGCCACGGCCTCGATGAGCAAGGCGCCGCTCACCCGATGCTTCTCCGCTCTGGAGAGCTTTGCGCAGTTGGAGGGCCTGTCCATTGAGCGCGGAATCATCAAGGAGATGCATTCCCGGTTCGGCGGGCCGAAGGGCTGCACGCATCTGATGGAGCTGCTAAACGATGCCATCAGATTCACCTCGATGCTCCTCATTGGGCAATCCCTGGGCTATAAGCCCGAACTGAAAGAGGTTTTAACGGAAGAAGAGATCATAGCCGAAGGCAAGGAGAAGCTTCGCAATACTTGCCTGGTTTTCGCCGACTAACAGGCGAAGAAGAAGAGCCATTCCATCGTAACGGGCCTGGAATTCTCCGGTCCCCGCCTTTGTATTGCCTGGTATGGAATTCCGGCCTGGATCAAGGGTGGGATTCCGACTTCCTTGATTGAGTATGTTGCTGCCGGAGTGCCTGACATTATCCGGCATACCGGGTAGCCAGGATCTCAGTCTCAATCGGTTTGACACCGGGAATGAGCAATAATCCATGTCGTGGGAGATCAAAGAAGAACCGCGATGAGCGCAACAGGCCTCACGGGAGGAAGCAAAGCCGCCGCACCGGGGCAGATACAGCCTGCACGGCCGGGAGAGGGACCCCCTGGAGCATGGACGCTCATCAGGGGGTTTTGGTGGCGGCTCCGCTCAGGATTGAAAGGAACGCTGAAAAAGATCGTGTATTGCCTGCTTGCCGGTATCGTCGAGGTGGCGGGTTCCGGTGCCGACGAACGTTTTGTGTTCAATAGTCGGTACGCCCTCCATCCAGGAGTTGTCCTTCCAGGTGAACCAGGCTTTGCGTTCCTGGTCAAACACGCTCAGCGGGCGGTTGAAGAGCTTGGCCAGTTCGACGGTCCAACCGGTACCGCCTTTGACTGTGTTATTCGGCTGAATCCAGCCCACCGCGAATACCTGGTACCCGTTGTTCACCATGTGGAAAATCATCTGCATAACCTTGCGGATCGTCTCGGCGCTTGAGTACATCCGGTTCATGCGCATGCAGACGATCTCCATGCTGATGTCGCCCCGCTTCATCTCTTCCGGTCCCAGTACGATGAGGTTACGTTCACGGGAAGGCTGGTGCCCTTCGTACGTAAAGTTCACTTCCTGAACACCCCACTTTTCGGCCTGCACGCCGAATTCGGCCTCGGCGCCCCTGAGGCC
The DNA here is from genome assembly GCA_039679945.1 of Syntrophobacter sp. GTDB lineage: Bacteria > Desulfobacterota > Syntrophobacteria > Syntrophobacterales > Syntrophobacteraceae > SbD1. Next base: position 41,907 of record JBDKTY010000277.1, read on the forward strand.
TCCGCTGTAGAGCGTGTATTCCTCTGCTTTTGCCATCAGTAATCTCCCTGTCTCACATACATAAATGTCCCCGGCCTGATGCCGGAGGCGGTGGAGCGCTCCGCGCAACACCCAGTCGCACTTGATGAAAGAAGAACCCGGAAGAGGTTCGATACCTCCGCCGGGTCGCTGTCCTGACCGTTTATATAATCATGAATCATGTCCAAACGGAACACGGATCATAACTATCCTGCTTTGCACAAGTCAACCACCCAAATGTTAAATCTTCCGCTCGCGAAACAGCTCTTGGAATGAGCGGTATCGAAGATCTCATCCTTGCATAACTTATATTAAGCAATGAATCAGGTATTAAGCAACGAACCTGGCTGAAAAGGACCGCATCCCGCCATGCGGATTTGTGAGGGCAAAGGGACGTAACCGGGAACTGTGAGCGGGCCGATGCTGCCTGTCCAGCAAATTCTGAGCAGAATACAGTGGGACAGGGAGTTTGGAACAGGTTCCTTTGAAATCGGGTACCAGGTGTTTTCATGCTGAATCAATCTACCGCCACAGTGCATCCGCCAGCCCCGACCATCGCTCGGCCGAGCGGGTGATCGCCGCTCGCAGTATGTGCGCGCCTCCCCAGAGGGAGACCCGCTCGCGTGCGCGCGTGATTCCCGTGTAGACAAGCTCGCGCGTGAGTACGGGCGAATCTTTTTCGGGCAGCACCAGCAGGACGTTGTTAAATTCCGAACCCTGGCTCTTATGGACCGTCATGGCGAATACCGTCTCATGCTCCGGGAGCCGCAAAGGATGGAAGGACCGGAATTTCCCGTCGCCACCCGGGAAGAAAACTCGTGAGTCGTTACCGGAGAAAATGTCAGGCAGGAAAATGCCGACATCTCCGTTGAACAGTCGCAGGCTGTAGTCGTTGCGCCCGATCATGACGGGACGGCCCGCATACCACCGGCCTTCTCCATCGAGAAGCCCCTTCTCCAGGAGGCAGTTCTCCGCCGCCGCATTCAGGGCCGAGATACCGCACGGCCCCTCGCGCACGGCTCCAAGGATTCTGAAACCCTCGAGCAGGTCGAAAATTCTCGCGAGCCTTTCATGCGGGTCTTCGGCCGTCTGGCGCCGCAGCGCTCGAACCTCTTTCAAATAAGGGCCGTAGCCTTCGAGTATCTCCGGTTCGAGGGATTGACCGAGAAGCCGCGACGAAGGCGCCTCTTTCCAGGCAATATCGGTGTATTTTCTCGTGCTCAGGATGGAAACCGCGCCGTCGGCGTCCCTGTTCTTCACGGCATGGCTCAGCAGCGCGATCCCGCTGCTTTCCATGAAGCGGTAGCTCTTCCGGAGCTGGATAATGCAGTCCCTGGGTTTTGGTCCGGTTCCGTCGAAAATGAGGCCGTCGTCCAGATCGCATCCGAAAATCTTTGCGCAGGCATCGGCAAATTCTCTGGAAAAGCGAGCAGTGGTATCGCAAATGTCGCCCAGAACGGCCCCGGCTTCCACGGAGGAGAGTTGGTCCCTGTCTCCGAGCAGGATAAGACGGGCATGCCGGGGAAGGGCCTGCGCGAGCTTCGACATGAGGGCCAGATCCACCATGGAGGCTTCGTCGATCACCAGGATATCGACCGGCAGTGGGTTCTCCTCGTTGTGCCGAAAATAGGGCGTGCCCTGAATGGTCCCGAGCAGCCGGTGAATGGTGGAGGCGGAATCGGGAATGGCCGCCTTGATCGGCCCTGGACAGGAAAGTTCGCCCTTGGTCGCTTTGATCGATTCCTGGAGCCGCGCGGCGGCTTTTCCCGTGGGCGCCGCCAGGGCCGTTCCGGGCAAGGTGGATGCCCGCCCCAGCAGGAGGGCGAGCATCCTGGCAACCGTGGTCGTCTTCCCGGTTCCCGGTCCTCCCGATATCACGCAGAACGGCCTGGTGGCTCCGGCAAGCACGGCGATTTTCTGCCAATCCACCGCATCGCGGGAGGCTGGGAAAAGAAGGTCGATCCGATGTTTCAAGTCAGCCGGGTCGGGTATCTCCAGCCGCTCGCCCATGCGCGACCTCAGGCACTCGGCGAGCTTGTGCTGGTACTCCCAGTACCGGTACAGGTACAGCCTTCCGGCCTCATCCAATATAAGGGGCTTGTACTCTCCGGGTGTGCCGACCACCGTGGTCTCGCGAAGCTCGGCGCACCAGCTTCGCGCATGCGGCAGCTCGCCGAGTTCGGGGGCGCCCTGCAAGGGCTTTCCCCCCAGGCTCCCGAGGTCGATGCAGATGTGACCCTGCCGCGTATAACTGCTCACCAGGGCAGCCGCCAGGCTCAGTCCGGATTTCTCCCCTCCGTTCAGCCGTCCGAGCAGCTTAACGAGATGCAGATCCAGGGAAGAGAGCATATCCGCGGAGTGCAGAGTTTTCAGAGTTTCATCAATCATTGTTGCATATCCCGAACACTATCCTGAAAGAACAGAGCACAGGGCCTCCACATAATCTCGCGACGGCCGGTCGCGGTAGATACCGTAACGCGGACCCATGGCCGGGTCCATCCCTCTCACGAAAAGATAGTAAACGCCGCCGAAATGGGACTCATGGCTGTAACCCGGAATACGGGTCCCGAGGTACTGGTGCACGGCAACCGTATAGAGCGCGTACTGGAAATTGTAGAAGTTGAGGAAAATGGCTTTTCGCAGGGCTTCCTGGTTATAGCTCTCGACTGCCGGTCCAAGGTAGTTCGATTTCCAGTCCACTATGAAGAAGCGATCTTTCGCCCTGAACACAAGATCGATAAATCCCTTCATAAAACCTTCCAGGGGCTGAAATACAAGGCGCTCAAGACTTGATTCACCCGGGGAACCGGCTGTGCCCCGGGTGAATCGAGTGAGGACATTCCTCAGCCTGTCCGCTTTTACCCGCCGAAGCGGGAAATGAAATTCCAGCTCGCTCAGCCGTTCGGAAGCCTTGATTCGCGAAAGGGTAAAGGTCTCATCGTCCGGCTCCAGGGGGGTTGCCAGGACTTTTCGCACCATGCCGCAAACCGGTTCCAACCAGGAAGAATCGAAACCGTGTCCCTTGAGGCTGTTGGCCACGCATTCGGAAACGAGCGACTGATCGCCGGAAGCGAAGTCTATTCTTTCGAAGATCTCGTGCAGCAGGATTCCGGAAGCCGGTCCGCGTGGAAACGAGAACATATCCATGGACGCTCGTGGCTGAACAGGTTCCCGCAAATCAGTATCGACTGCCGACCCCGGCTGAAGGGTTTCGTCGCGGTCCGCCAGCTCGGCCCTTGCGGGTTGGCTGGAGACGAGAGATGAGAAGCTGGATACTTTCCAGGCGCGGTTTATCGAACCTTCGAATACGCGGCAGTTGAGTTCAGGCGAAGGTTTTTCGGGAGCCGTACCTGCCTCTTCCGTCCTTTCCGGAAGATCGGATATCTGGATAGTTCCCCCGGATTTCCCCGCCACCCTCCGCAGGTCGCCGAGGAGCGCGTCATCGTTCAAGTCCTTGAAGCCGGTCGTCATCGAGTCCAGCAGCGAACCGGAGTTTTCCGAACCCCCGAAGTGGAAAAGATAGGCCGGAGCGGAAGTCTCGGCGCCGTTGACGCGGCCCCATGCCAGGTAGCACCGATGCTTCGCGCGGGTGAGCGCCACGTAGAGCAGCCGGAGATTTTCGGCCAGTTGCTCCTTTTCCGCCAGTATCCTGTGCTTCTGCTGTTCGGGAGAGCCCAGGTCCAGGGTGAGTACCATTCCCTCCGGAGACTCCCAATGGAAAGTGAAACCGCCGTCCCTGATCCTGGAGCCGGCCCACGCGAAAGGGCAGAAGACGATGGGGTACTCCAGTCCCTTGCTTTTGTGGATGGTGACGATCTTGACCGCATCCGAGTCGCTTTCGAGCCTGAGCTGGTGTTCCTCGGTTTTCGGGGTGGCCGGGTCCAGTTGGATGGAAAGCCATTTTACAAGCCCGGACATGTTGAGGCCCCCGGTGGTCGCCACTTTGTGAAGGACCTCGGACAGGTGCAGGATGTTCGTGCAGCGCCGCTCCCCGTCGGTCATTCCCATGAGTCTGGGAAGGACACCCTCTTTAGACAGCAGCGTCCGGAACATGCGGAAAAAACCGCGCCTGGCCCAGCTCTCGTGGTATTCGCGAAAAGCGGCCAGCCACCTGTCCCATCCCGAATCATCGAGGGAAAAACGGTCCAGGTCCTCGCCGCGAATACCCATGATGTCCGTGACCAGCGCCGCCCGGAGAAGCCGTTCGTCCGACGGGTTGGAAACTGATGCAAGTATGCGCGCGAGTTCCCCTGCTTCATGAGTCTCGAAAAGGTTTCCCAGGTCATGAAGAACGGAGTGTATCCCGAGACGTGAGAGCGCGCCACGCACAATGGCGGCCTCCCGGTGCGTTCGCACCAGGACGGCGATGTCTCCTTCACGGAGCGGTCTTTCGCCTATAAGCGCCATCCCGTTCCCGCCCATGGCGAGAAGCCGGGAAATTTCGCCGGCCACTGCCCCTGCGGCCAGCTCATTGGCTTTTTCCTTGCCGATTGACTTTCCATTCGAGTCCTCGGAGGATCGCAGCATCCACACCTGGAGCGGCGGGGCCGGTTCACCACCGAAGGTGAGCGGTTCCTGTTTCTTCTCCTCGGGTGGTGTTGCTGGGTGGAAACGGATGTCTTCATAGACGAAAGGGTTATCGGAATCGAATAGGGTGTTGACGGCTGAAATGAGCGAGGGCTCTGACCGCCAGTTCCCGCTGAGGGTAAACCGCGAGGAGGTCTTCCTCGATGCGTCCATGTAGGTAAAGATATCGGCGCCGCGGAAGCCGTAAATCGCCTGTTTCGGGTCGCCGATGAGGAACAGGATAGACCCGGGGTCACCGAAGATCTTTTCAAAAATAGCGTACTGGATGGAGTCCGTATCCTGGAATTCATCTATGAGCGCCGCCCTGTATTTGCCTTTGACGATTTCGGCGAGCCGGCTCCCGTGCGGACCGGAAAGCGCCCGTTCGAGCTTCACCAGGAGGTCATCGAAAAAAAGGATGTTCTTCCTGCGTTTGCGCGCTTCGAGTTCGGCGCGCATGTAATCGAAGAGTTCGACTTTAAGGCCGAGTATCTTCTCGTCGTAAACCTGCCGCAGGCGCTCCCGTGCCTGCCGGAGTTCCCCGCACAGTTCGAACAGGGGGTGCGATAGAGGAGAGTGGCCTTTCTTCGTGGCGGACTGAATCGTATCCGGCGTGAATTTCTCGAACCCCTCGCAGGGAGCGCAGCTCCGGCACTCCCCCGCGAAATAGGCGTCCATGCTCCGTACCAGCGTCGGGATGCTTGCCTCTCTGTACCGGCTCCTGTTGAGTGACGGGTGGGTGGTGAGCATCTCGCTTATCTCTTTTTTTGCCCTGACCCATGTCTCGGACGTAAGTTCGAATTTATGCCGGAATTCGGCTTCCGCCGCGGAGCAGTCGGGCAGTTCCCGCCGGGGAATTATCCGGATATAAGGATTGCCGGCGCCTTTTCGCACCGTCTCCTTGAGGCTTGCGAGATTCAGGCCCTTTTCAAGAGCATAGTTATAGAAAAGGCGGGAAGTCGTGTAGAAGTGTTTTCTCCAGAAGTCCTGTATGATTTCCCTGATGAAGGGCTCCTGGCTCGTGACGAGTTCCGTATCGAAAAGTATTCCGCTCGCAAAGGCCTGATCGAGCAGGGTCCTGTAGCAGAAGCCATGAATGGTGAAAATGGATGCCTGATCGAAGTCATTGACGGCGTAATTGAGTTTGTCGGCCGCGGCGGGCCAGTCGGTATGTTTTTCCAGGAGCCGGTTCAGGAGGGCATCGTCCGTGGGAGTCCCCGAGAACGCCTCGAATGCCTCGCGAAGGCGTCTTCTCACCCGGTCCTTGAGTTCACTCGTGGCGGCTTCCGTGTACGTTACCACGAGGATATCACTGATGGGGATGTCCTTTTCCAGGACCAGCCTCAGCAGCAGCCCGGCGATCGTATAGGTCTTACCGGTGCCGGCGCTTGCCTCTATGAGGTTCGTGCCCTCCAGACGGGTGTCGAGCAGGTTGAATTCAGTTATGCGGTCCACCGCTAAACCTCCCGAAGGTGATCGAGGAGCGGGCTGAAGACGCTCTCCGCGATGCGCTCAAAATCGGCGTCCATGGGGATGCATGACCCGTGGCACAATTGGTTGTACGGGGCCTGGCTCTCTCCCGGGTGATAATCGTTTCCGATCCAGTCGTTTTTCGCCGCCCGCAGGACGTCGTTCCGTGGCTTGTCTTTCTTGAGTACCATCCGGGCATATTTCAGGGAAATCTGCGGAAAGAAGTGAAGAGGTTGCGTGAGGCCTTCCCAGTAGAGCGCCAGTAGTTCCCTGAGCACCTTCTCTCCGTCCGCCACGGGCGAGTAGGAAATCCCCAACCATTCTCTGTCCCCGTCGAGGCCGGCGAGCATGCTCACTTTCGGGTATCCGGGGCCTCCACGGAGGTTCAAAACCAGGTGCGTGATCCACAGATCCAGGTGATCTTTTGCCCTGATGACCGCGAAACGGTAGCGCACCATCCTCTCGGGTTGGATGGACCCGATCGTGCCTGTGACCCTGAAATCCCCGAAGGGGAGATCCACGTGCAGCGGCTCCAGTTCTTGACTCCCGATATACGGGGCGGTCCGGTCGGCGAACCGTTTGGCCCCACTGTCCACCGTCGTGAAGGCGGACTCGCCCGGCACTCCATGCGGAAGCAGGCCCGATGCCCGGACCATGGGCAACAGTTCCATGGGCTGGGCGCCCGACATGGCCGCCTCGGTCAGAGTCTTGCCCAGGGAGTACCGCTCCAGGGGCTCCAGTTGAAAGCTCTCCGCGTCATCCAGGCGACCGCGGTCCTCATTGAGATAGACCCCCAGGCGCCTGTTCAGCAGGAACCTGGCCGGGTCGGCGAAGAAGCGGCAAAGATCCGCCAGGGTGACGGTCCTGAATGCATCCTCGGGCTTGGTAAGCCTCTCTTGAATGAGGACCGGGGCCTCCCTTTTTTCCGCCACCAGGCATCGGGCGGTTGCCAGGCGTTCCTCGGAATAGGAGAAGAGCCGCCCATCATTTCCGAAATAGGCGGGGTTGAAGGGTTGGAGGGGGTGGCTCGTGAGAAACCAGTCACGGGCAGCCTGAGTGACGCCTCGGGGCGCGATAATTCCATCCGGGTCGGCAGCACCGTTAGAGGAAGGGGCGGGAGCATATCCCCTGTTGATGACGTCCATCAGCTCGCTTACCAGGACCGAGGAAGGGATGACGCTATTGTCCCGGCAGTTTTGGCCCGTGTAGCTGATGTAGAGCTTATCCCCGGCGGATAGGAGGGTTTCGAGGAAAAGATAACGGTCTTCGTTCCTGATCGATCTGTCGCCCGGCCGCGGGGTCTTCGCCATGAGGTCGAATTCGGTGGGTTTGGTCTGCCTCGGGAATGCGTTTTCATCCATGCCGATGAGGCAGATCACCTTGAAGGGGATACTGCGCATGGGCAGCATGGAGCAGAAGGTGACCCCTCCCGTCATGAACCCGAGACCGAACCCTCCCTGTCCCAGGCTCTTGCCGAGGTGCCATCTGATCAGTTCCAGGTCCACCGGTTCCCGGAATCCCGAAACCTCCTCGATTTTCCTAAGCTCCGCGATAGCCAGCCTGAGGGCCTGCATCTCGAATTTCGAGTCTTCATCCAGGGCAAAAAAGCGGGTGACCATGTCCGAAAGAAAATCGGACCAGTCGCTCAGGGGGCGAGGTGACTCGGCGGCGGTGAGGAAATGGAAAAGTTCATCGATAAAAGCGAGAAAGTTTCCGAGCACCGCTGCTTCGCTACCCTCGATATTGTCATAGGGGAGGATTTCACCGAAAAGTCTTTTGTCCCTTCCCGGCATGGCATAGCCCAGGAGCAGCCGTTCGATTCCGGCGCTCCAGGTGTTCTCGGGAAATGAGCCGGGACACCATTTGAGCCTGTCCTCCAGGTCGATTCCCCACCTGATCCGTACTTCGCTGACCCACCCTGTAATGAGGTCCACATCTGGGCTGGTGATGCCGAAAGAGGAATGCACGGATGGCGCTTCCAGTATGGAGAGGACGTTCGGCGCCGTTATGCGCTCGCTCCCCAGGTTCAACAGGCCGAGAAACGTGTCGATGATCCGGCTCTCGCTCCTCATGCTTCGGTCCGCGATGCTGTAGGGGACTTTTTTGAGATCGTTTTCGGGGCTGCCGAAAACCGCCTCTATGAAAGGGGTGTAGGACTCGATGTCCGGGGTCATTACCAGGATGTCCCGGGGCATCAGTTCCGGGTCGGACTCGAACATCCCGAGAATGTGGTCATAGAGGACTTCGATCTCTCTCATGGGACTGTGACACGAGTGGATCTGTATGGAGTCGTCTCCCTCCGCGAGCGCGACCCGGTCCCCGGCTGGCCCATTCGTGTTCCTGAGATTGAGGATATCGGACTGCATCGAGGAAAGCAGGCTGGAGTTGCCGGGGTCTTCGAAAATCGGGATTTCCTGGCAGTCAAGGGACGTCATCAGGTCGAAAAAATCACGTCCCATGACCCCCATGGAGGCGAGAAGGGGATTGCCGTTTTCCAGGTAGAGATCCTCCAGAGACATCCGGGGTGTTTTCCTGCCTTGTATTCTGCCGATTTCGCGGGTCGATACGATGTCGCCCCAGTATTCCATGCTCGGGTTCAGGGAGAATATGTTTACCTCCGTGAAACGGGAAAGGCCCGCCAGTATGTGCAGGTGGAAAGGCGGCAGATAGGAGATCCCGAATACCGAAAGCCTGCGGGGAAGCTTTTGCTCCGCGAATGCGGCATGGCGGAGAGCATCCAGGAGCCTTTTGCCCAGGGCGGCCCTGTGCTGTCCTTCATGTCCCCTGACAATCTCTCTCCAGAGCACGGCCTGCCAATGCTGCTCGACCCCGGATTCCCAGCTCTCGATGAGTTCCGGGCGGTAGACTACATACTGGTCGAAGGTCTCGGCGATCCGCTTTGAGAGTTGCAGGAGTTTGAGAGTACGACCCGTGCCTTCGAGGTAACTTCTCAGGGGCTCGAAGCCCTGCTTCTCCAGGTGATCCGGGAGGATCTCCATGATTTTCCAGGTACAGAACCTCGGGTCGTAAATGGAAGAGTCGGGCAGATCGTCAATCATATTTCGAAAGGCGTCATGGATGAACGCATTTGGAAAAGGGAACCTGCAGTTTGCGCATATACCGAGATGGGCGGCTATCCGCATTGAGAGCCAGCGTTCCATGCCCTTGCTGTGAACGAGAATGATCTCCGGATCGAAAGGCGAGTCCAGTGGTGTGGAGATCACCCGGGCAAGTTCTTCCGCGAGTATATCAAGCCTGTTGCCTGTAAAGAGTCTTATCGGATTCATCAACTCTCCAGAAGTGCGTCGTGACATCGGCGAACGGGATTCGAGCAACTCCCAGGCGGGAACTCCCGCTTATGTCTGATTCGCTTTTGCTTTTTTACCCTCTTGCATGTCCGAATGAAACAAAAACAAATGCGACGATGCACAACTCAACTCATGCATCCCATGGGATCTCTTTCTGCTCATTGCCTTTGGAAATCAGTTCTCAGGGGAGATCTGTCGCGCATGAACGGGATTCAATTGTGGTGGACCAGTCAAAAGCGGTAATTTATCGGGATGTAATATCCGATAATAACTAGAAACGATTAATCAGGGTATGCGACTTTCTCACGGTGTCATTGGATGGTTGCCATTCAGGCAGGGGTGAATTCATGAACAGCATTCCCAAAGGGCCAAACTCGGATTACCGATCATCACTCCCGTCAAGAGTCACTCTTGTCTATGCCCTGCTGGGGACCGGCTGGGTCTATTTTTCAGATGTTGTCATGGGGGAAGTCACGGCTGCTCCTCAGCCAGCCGTCCGCTTTGCAATGATCAAGGGATTCTCCTACATACTGGTTACGGCGGCAATTCTCTATTTTCTAATCAAACGGGGTGTGAGCCGCATCCATGGGGCCGAGCAGGCATTGCGGTCCACTGAAACCCAATACCGGGAACTGGTCGAGAATGCAAGCAGCATCGTACTTCGAATTGATGCCGGGGGGAAAGTCACCTTTATCAATGAATATGCACGGAAATTCCTGGGGTGCGGCAAAGTCGATCTGATTGGAAGATCCCCCGTTGGGCAAGTCATGCCAGAAACGGATCCGAGCGGGCGCAATTCCATCGATATCATCCATGATATGCTGAGAAGTCCCGAGCTTTATCCCAGCCATGTGAGCGAGATCATGCGCGCCAATGGTGAAAGGGCCTGGATAGAGTGGACCAACATAGCCATACGTGATCCGGACAACGGAGTAGCCGGAATCCTGTGCATAGGACATGACACTACCGAGAGGAAGAGAGCGGAGGAGGCATTAAGGATCGAGCGCAACAAGCTCAGGGATATTCTCGACGCGATGCCTGATGGCGCAATCATTATCAACGAAAACTATGAGATAGAGTATAGCAATCCAGCTATCCAGAAAGTCTTCGGTCCGGTGCCGGAGCGTTGCACCTGCTATAGGTACTTTCACGGAGTGGAAAACGCGTGCCCGTCATGCAACGCGCTCGATGTCATCCATGACGGTAAGGTCCTCCAGTTTGAGTGCCACTTCCCCACGGTGGGAAAAACCTTTGAAATCTTCGACACGCCTCTGGCAAACTCCGACGGCACTGTCTCCATATTGAGCTTTTTCCACGATATTACACACCTCAGGGAATCCGAGGAGCAGGTCCGGTTCCAGGCGCAGTTGCTGGACAACGTGCGTGAGGCGGTCGTTGCCGTTGACCTCGAGGGCCGGATTACCTGGTGGGGGAAGGGGGCCGAGACCTTTCTGGGCTTTCGGGAGCATGAAGCCCTGGGGAAACCGATCACGGGAGTGTTTGTACTCAATGAACAAGCCGAAAGGGAGCGCTGGAAGTCTGTTCTTGAAAACGGCTCATGGCATGGGCAAATCCTCAAGCGGAAAAAGGACGGAAGCAAAGCCTGGGCGGAGACACATCTCTCGCTCGTTTCCAATAGTGAAGGGGAACCGGTGGGCATACTGGCCATAAGCCACGATATCACCGAGAAACGGCGGCTGGAAGATCAGCTTCGCCAGGCCCAGAAAATGGAGGCGATAGGGACCCTTGCCGGTGGAATCGCCCATGATTTCAATAATATTCTTGCAATAATCATCGGATACACCGAGATGGGCATGGGTGAAATCCCCGAGCCCAACCCGGCCCGCCACAACTTGGAACAGGTACTCCATGCGGCACACAGGGCAAAGGAGCTTGTAAAGCAAATCCTTGCTTTCAGCCGTTTTGATCGCCAGCAGGATAGAAGACCGTTTGAAGTCAGCCTGATTATCAGGGAATCGCTCACCATGCTGAGGGCATCGCTTCCGTCGACAATTGAGATTCAGCACGATATCCAACAGGGGATGGCGCTCGTCGACCCCACCCAGATACACCAGATATTATTCAACCTCTCCACCAACGCGGCGCACGCCATGAACGGTCATGGCGTGCTCGGGGTCAGCCTGGCGTCCATCGAACTCGGTCCACCGGCCGCGGCAGCCATACCGGGAGTTAAGGCGGGGCAATACTTACGGCTGTCACTATCCGACACCGGGCACGGAATGGAAGCCGCGACGATCGAACGCATCTTTGACCCGTATTTCACCACCAAGGAGGTTGGGAAAGGCACGGGATTGGGGCTGGCCGTGGTTCATGGGATCGTCAAACGCCATGCAGGGGCCATCACTGTCCGCAGCGAATTGGGAAAAGGCTCCACATTCGATATCTACCTGCCGGGCATAGACGACAAACCATTTTGCGAAGCTCAAGGGATGATTCCGGTACGGGGGGGAACGGAGCGGATACTTTTCGTGGATGACGAGGAACTTCTGGCGGAGGTCGGGCAAAAGCTCCTGGAAAGCCTCGGATACAAGGTAACGAGTCTGACCCGTGGCCCGGAAGCGTTGGAACTGTTCCGAGCCTGCCCGGATCAATTCGATTTGCTGATCACGGATTACACGATGCCGCGGATGACAGGCCTTGCGCTCGCGGAAGAGGTATTGCGCCTCAGGCCCGATCTGCCGGTTATTTTGTGCACCGGCTTCAGTGAAAAAGTCTCCAGGCATAATGCGAGAGAAGCGGGTATCAGGGAACTGGCTATGAAGCCGCTCGACAGGAAAGAGCTTGCGGGAATCGTCCGCGCGGCATTGGGGTCGGAGGGGCAATGATTGCGGTTTGCGTGCTCTTTGTAAAACGGGATTACTTTATCACCTTGATGGATATGTGCTTGCTCCAGCTACCTCCCTCGTCCCCCCACTCTTCGTAGCCGGATACAAGGATCCGCATGCCTGTTCGAATGAACTGGTCGTCAGACGGATGGTTCAACAGGAGCATCGCTTTTCCGCTCTCCCTGTCTACCGAAAGCCCATAGCCGCCGCCCGCCTCCAGAATGGAGATATTCTTCAGCACGACCTGGTACCGGGCCGGGAAGGTCCTTCCCTGGGCAAGGGTTCCGCTCATCCCGTGCATACCTTTATGGACCGTCCCCGGGGACCATCTGACATCCTCGACCAAGCCCTCTATCGTCAACGGGCCGGTCTTGGGGATTGGCGCCGCGGCCGCGAGGGAGATCATGATGAAAGGCAGGGTGAACAGAACTGAAATAGTGAGAAACGCAAAGGGAATGCCACAGACTACGGCTCTTCTCATGTTTTCTCTCCTCCTCGACAAAAACTGGTAAACCGGGGGGCCCCTGTGCGCCTTGTGGGCCGGCCACCTTGAAGATAGCACCCGTAGCGGGTCGCTGATAGACTCCGCAAGCTCTCTCCCTTCTTTTTTGCCAGGCAACACAGCGGATATTTTGCCCGGCCCGCACTCTTCTGGTATAGTCCGAGGCATTGGAGCAAGGCAAACGAATTCCACATCCGAAAATTGCCGGAAGGCGCCGGGTACGGCGAACAAAACGTCTGAAATGGGAGTTTGGCACGATGATGAAGAGAACTGTTATTCTTGCGGTATTGTTGGGTTTTATAATTTGCACTAACTGGGTAGCGGATTCTGCCGCCCAGATACAAAAAGAAGACGAATTCAGCGTATTTTTTGCTAACTTCCAGAAGGCTGTCGCGGATGGCGATAAGGAAAAAGTGGGGAGCCTTACTAATTTCAACAGATTTTCCTGGGAAGCGAATGACACCCTCGTAAAGGTCAAGGACAAAGCGGCTTTTCTGAAAAATTACGACTCCATGTTCACCCCGATGATCAAAGAGAAAATAGCAAAGACCAAACCTACAAAGGTGGACAAAAACACGTATTACATAAGGTGGAGCGACAAACGATACGATTACTACCTCGATTTCACCTGCAAGCCTGACGAGCCTTTCAGGTTCAACGGATTCACCGTCGCGCCGGCTTAATGACAATATCGAGATCCGGAACACCCCATTTGCAGTAATCCATGAGAAAGTCCAGGTGGGCAACAAGGGGGTGGAACAAACACCGCCTGCAATGAGTAATATAACAGGGAAGGTAGCTCTCACTTTCTAGAGTTATCCGCGTCTGCCCTTATATTCATGTATGAATGATCTGAACATGGAAAGGTTTCGAGAAATCGAGATTTCCAGGACTAGAAGAGATATCTTAAATTCGGCGGCAAATGAAAAGGTAGAGCCATTGCTAACGAGCCGACCGCTAAATGTGTTGAAGGAAAGTGAAAAAGGTTTGCTGATATTCATTCGGCAGTCCTTTTTCTGGAGAAGATTTCTTCCCGTAGCATCGTAAGCTGCGGTTACCGCGGTGGGCAGTTCCGCCTGCGGAATGAGAGTTGTGAGGCTGATTCATAGGACGTGCTCTGCCCCAGGGCGTCTGTCATGCGGGTGAGAAACCCGCTGCCGTTAAACCGGTAGAGACCTCGGGTTGCCGTTGGGATCTATCATGACTGTCGCGACCACGGTGGAGTTCTTCGAGACGGCCACGCAGGAGTCTTTCGAAGACCCATATTTCATCAGGAGATCCATATCGGGAAGAGCGGCATCGCTGGCCGTAATATAGTGGTACTTCCAGATCCCCCCCGTTTGCGTGCTCCTGCCTGTACACCCTCCCGTTCGCATCATACGTATTCTTTACCGTCGTGTTTCCTTCGAGATCGATGATTGCCGTGATGCGACCGCTGGTGTCGTGTTCGTAGCGGGTCACACCGCCCGCGGGATCGGTCACCGATTCCAGGCCATATCCTCCATAGAGATAGGACACTTTGCGCCCGGCAATGTCCACTATCTGGCGATAGCGGTCCCGATACTCGATGGGAATTGACAAAGTGGCCATCGTCCTCCCGTCGGCGCCGATGATTTTAGTGATGTTGTATTCCTCTTCGCGGACAAAGGTGAGCCCGTTGCCGTTACGATCGGACTGTCCGACGAGTATGGCACGATCCGGAACCCCATAGCCATTGAAGGTGCAACTCGTCCCATCCCTCATTTTGAGGCGGCTGGTCCCGTCCTCATTGTAGGTCACGACGGCCCCGCGGTAGCTCGGCGCGGTTTTATTGGTATAGCTTCCGTCCCTGTTGCGGGTAAACTGCACCCGGGTCCCCGGAGGAATGACAAGTGTGACGGTTTCTCCCGAGCGAAAAAGATGCCAGTCATAGTTTAGATAGGTTCCGACCCCGAAAGGGCCATAAAGTGTGTCGCGGGTGCGGTGCGTGCGGGCGGAAGAAGCTCCAATAGCACCGAGGCCGAACGTGTGGCAGTCCTCCCCTCCATGGTCGTGGTTCCGGTGATGGTGATAGCGGCAGGACCCGCGAGCAGGCAGTCGCAGGTGGTAAGAATAAGGGTCGATGACTGCCCGGAGGTGATCGCGACCGGGCTGAAAAATCCCGAAAACCCGTCCGGCAGGCCCGAGACGGCGAGCGATACCAGGGCGCTCATGCCGCCATCTCCCGTAACCTCGACCGACCAGCTTACCGCGCTTCCGGCCGCGGCAGTGACCTGCACCGGGTTTGCCGAAAGGCTGAAATCATGAAGCGATGTGACCACAAAATCCCGAGGACTAACCACCGATCCGCCCGATGTGGTCACGGAAATGGGTCCGGTCGTCATCACCCGAATGTGCATCCGTTTATCATTTAGGCAAGTTAACTTGGTCCCCGTTTCTATTTAGAATAACTTTTGCCATATACTTATTCATAAATAAAAACACAATTAAACCTCCCAATAATGATACAATAACAAATATAAAAAACAATATTTGTTGCAATTTATCAGGTAAAGAAACAATATATCCAATATTCAATACTGCAAAAAGTAAAATCATAACCATTTTGCATACAACAGATGCCACAATTACAGAAGTAGAGCAAATAAATATCTTTTTGAGTGTTACGCTTTCATATCTAGAATAATGACTCATTCGTAACCTTTCTTGTTAATTGTATCTGAATACTTGTAAATACAGAGTCTGTTTAAATAATTATAATGGTTCTATTGACAGTCGTTGAACAAGGTCACATTAGTTTTGCTTGTTGATGGTTCATTTATACCTTCCCAAAATATGTGCGCCCCATGGAGCAAATCATCTATTCCACCTCGTAAAACAGGAATCATCAATATACCTACAGCAGCGGTTAGTACAGGATTATCAGTCAGAATAGCTGTACCTACCGTTGCTCCAACTCCCGCGCCGACCATTACCGCACCATCAAAGAACATGAGAAAGCCAGTGACTGCTTTACCTATATTCAGTAACCCCAGGGGATCGGTTTTGTTAACTGAATTATTACCGACATGATACCGTCGGAAAACCCCATGATTTCAGACCGGAGAGATGCAGCTCCACTTCCCCTTGAGTCGATACAGGAGACATTCCTGACAAGTGATACAAATGAGTCGACTATCCCTTGCCCATAAGTCCAATTC
>JBDKTY010000278.1:0-2588 GCA_039679945.1 Syntrophobacter sp.
GGAAATCTGTGGAAACAATCCTATCAAAAAGCGTGTCCCGCTGTGCTTCAATGAGGCCGGAGCAAACATGCTCCGGAAATCACAAGAACCACTTACACGGTTACCCGCAACCAATAAGCTTCAATGAGGCCGGAGCAAACATGCTCCGGAAATCCCCGAGAGCGAGGGGAAATGATGGAAGGGAAAGATAGGCTTCAATGAGGCCGGAGCAAACATGCTCCGGAAATCGCCATCCTCGCCAGGCATTCCTGCGCGGGGCTCCGTGGTACTGTTTGCGAGAGCCTACCCAATCCTGGTTCGGATTGTCAAAATATTTCGTATCGAATACATGGATCATAGTACTTTCTCCATTTTTTCAAGGAACTTACATGCCGCGAGCGGTAGTGGGGATTTACATGTCACCTGAGCGCTCGCATCCATGTGGCAAAAAAATCATACTATGACCGGCCGCTTCTCGATGGGGTCGAAAGGCCTGCCGATGCTTTCCACCCGGAGTTCCACGCTATCCGCCGGCCCCAGGTCGATGATGAGCAGGTGGTCCTCGCTGCGATTGATCATTTCACCGAGGAGGTCCTGCATCCGAAGATGCTTCTCCCGTGTCAGCCGGCAATGGAATACCGACAACTGGAGCCACTCTCCAAAACCCTTCATGGTTTTGAATACCCGCCGCCAGCGTCGAGGGTTGCCGATATCATAGCAGACCAGATACGCATGTTCCATGAAATCACCGCGTCAGGAAATTTGGATATCTCGGGATCTCACCCGCCAGATAGCGTACCAGCAACCGCGCCTGGACTTCGAACAGCCGGCGATAGCTGATGCGGTATTTGAAGATGGGGTGAGTAACCTCCTGGGCGAGCCGCCGTTCGAAAGCACCGATGAAACGTTTGCGACCTTCTGACTTGAGGTTGCATCCGGCGGCGCTGCTGATGAAATCCGCGGGTTTCACCTCGCCGTTGTTGATCGCCATCAGAACAGTGGAGTCCGCGACCAGGGGGCGAAAAGGTTCCATCATATCGAGGGACAGCGCAGGCCGCCCATGCCGAAGCTGATGATAAAAACCGCGATAGGGATCGAGCCCGACGGCGGACAGAGTGACCGTCCATTCACGCGTGAGCATCGCATAGGCAAAGGAGAGAAGTGCGTTCACGGGGTCCTTTGGCGGACGCCTGTTTCGCCCGTGGAAGTCGAAGCCCATCTCTTCACTTCTTCTATCCACGGAGATCATGCGGTAGAGGCACTCGAAATAGCGCCTGGCGGCGGTCCCTTCCACACCGAGCAGTTCGGCGAGGGATTTGGCGCGCCCGGCCTGGGCGATGTCGCTCTTCAACGCGCTCAACAAGCCCGTGGGCGCCCTGTCATCCTCACCCTCGGGGGCCTTCCAGTTCCTGCGCAGAAGAGTGCGGCAGTTGTGAATCTTGGCGGCCACCAGCTTGCGGGACAGTTTCAAGCAGGCCTCCGTATTGAAACTGTTCTTGTACTGCAGCGTGCGTATCATAACGTTCTTGTGGCCCGTGCTGATTGAGTGGCCGAGGAACCATCCTCCATAGCTCATGAAGGTTACCGGGATGTCGCGCCGGAAGCACTCGTGCAGAGCGGGGGTACTGATGCCGGCATGCCCGAAGAGGACCACCTGCGAAGTGTCCATGTAACGGGCCTCCGCTGTGCGGGTCCTGTTTTCCTCGACGACGATCCGGTCGCCGTCCTTTTTAAGGTAGCTGCCGGAAGCCTGAACATAAAGAGGCATGCTGTCCGTTGTCCCGGCAAATATCGGGCGAACGCTCTCCGTTGCGTGATTCATGAAACCGACCTCATCGGGCAGGCAAATGCCGGCCAGCGAACAGCGGGGGCACTTGGGGCTGTCCTCGAACGGCGCTGGAGGCTTGTTCGCATTCGCCAGGGAGCGGAGTCCCTCTATCGAGGCCATTGTCAGGTAAATGAGCGCGTCATCGAAGTGGACCTTGACGCGTTCCTTGGATGCTACAAAATACAGATATCCGTAGGTGGCGTTGAACCCATGGTCCTGGAGCAGCAACCCCTGCGCGCAAAGTTGGACACGTTCGGGATCGTAGGCCCCGGCCGCGGTATGCGGCCGTTTCCCTTTCTTGTAGTCAACCGGCTGAACGCCATCCGGTCCGCCTTCCACCAGGTCGATGCGGGCGGTGAGTCCCAACCGCTCGGAACTCAGGTGTACCGAGCGTGCATGAATCTTCTCGGCATCCTCCCCGCCTTCGGGCAGCGCGCCCGATTGCTGATCCACCCGCTTGTGCCTGATGGCTCCCTCCACCGTGTCAGCATTGTGGGCGAACTCACTCTCCACCCACATCATATACGCCAACCTCGGGCAGTACACGTACTCGTTCAGCATCCGCGCCGGAATGATGTGGCCGGGATTCTCTCCATCCGCGCTCGGAGGCAAAATCTCGGAAGGCGAAATGTCGGGTATTGTCATAATGGCCTCCGTGTTTCGGTATTACGGAGCGTCAAAAGCCACTCAGAAGATTTACGGGCCAGGCATTCGTCTTTATACGGGCAAAAAACATCCGTGAGTTCCGCGCCAGATCATCAAGAACAGCCTCGGATCAGAT
>JBDKTY010000279.1:0-25788 GCA_039679945.1 Syntrophobacter sp.
TCGCCGCGCGAGGTACGCGAGGTGGAGCGGCTGGCCGAAGGCCGGGCCGGGCGCGTGCGGGTGGTGCTGCGGATCAATCCCGGTCCCGGCCCGGGGGCACTTTCGACGGGCGGGGTGAGGCAGTTCGGGATGGAACCGGAGGCCGCGCTCGGCGTCCTGCGGTCCGCGGGCAGCCTGGCCAATGTCGAGGTTGTGGGCATCCACGGCTACCTGGGAGGCCAGGTACTCGACTGGAAGGTGATCCTGGAACAATCGAGGCTGATTCTTCAGATATCCGAAGACCTTCAACGTGCCGGTGGAAGTGAATTCAAGTTCGTCGGTCTTGGCGGAGGCTTCGGCATACCCTTCCATGACGCGGACCAACCACTGGATTTGTCCTCGCTGGGTCCCGCGCTGGCCGATCTGATCGGCGAATACCGCCCGAGATTTCCCGGGACCGAAAGAATCACCATGGAATCCGGACGGTTCCTGGTGGGGCCTTCCGGGGTGTTCGTCGCCAGGGTAGTGGATGTCAAGCGCATCCATGACCGGAATTTTGCCATTCTCGACGGGGGGATCAACGTGTTTCGGGGGTATGACCGCACCGGCGGTTCGAAGCCCACGCCCGTGCGGGTCCTGGAAAGACCCGGGGGCGCTTTGGAACCGCTCACGCTGTGCGGTCCTCTCTGCACCGTCTCGGACCGGCTGTCGGTGGACGTGCTGCTTCCCGTGCCCGTTGTCGGCGACCTGGTTGCGTTTTACATGGCGGGCGCTTACGGGTACAGTTCGAGCCCGGGCCTTTTGTTGAGCCACGGGTTCCCGTGCGAAGTCATGGCGGACGGGGAGGAACTCTCATTGATCCGCCGGCGTTACAGTCCCGAGGACCTGCTTTCCGGTCAATTCATCCCGGATGGTGCTTGATATCGCGCTGGGTAGAAGAAGCGAACCGATTTTACTGAACGGGTGGCAGCGGAGGCCACAAGGCTTGCATTTTCTGGAACGGTACTCGTTGGCTCCGGAGTTTAGTCCGGAATCGGCAACAAAGAGTATTCGGCCAAGTTACTCTGACATGTGAATAGGGTTGCCGAAATCTTTTCCATTCCCAGAGCCTTATGTGATCAGCCAAAGAGGGCATGGAAGGTTTCACTTCTGGCAAGCTGCCGGGTGGTAGCTAACGGAAATATGTGTGAGCAATAACTGTGGACCCCCAGAAAGCTTTGCGTAACGATTTCAACAGAATAGCTGAAATGATATAAACGAAAGACACAGAAGGGAACCAGTGTACTCAGACTTTGTTCTAATTGACGGGGACTCGACTGAGCCAATCCGCGTGGAAAGGCTGGCTTTTGGAGACACCTCTGGTCGCAATGAAGCTTGGCTTCGCGACACGCTGCTAGCGCACTCAGGGTTGCTCCCCGTTAGAGAAATCGATGCTTCTTTTGGACAGTTGATCCCGCTATGCCGGGAACTGCGAACAGAAGCCGGACCTATTGATGCAGCCTTCATTAATGGTCATGGTCGCCTGACACTGGTCGAGTGTAAACTTTGGCGCAATCCTGAAGCTCGTCGCAAGGTGGTCGCTCAAGTGCTGGACTACGCAAGGGCGGTAAGCCGATGGTCCTACTCAGACTTACAGCGCCAAGTGGCAATAGCTACTGGCAGAAAGGGCAATGCGCCTTTTGAAATCGTTCGAGAACGCCATCCAGAAATAAAAGAGCAAAGCTTTGTTGATCAAGTGGGGCTCGGCATGCGCCAAGGCAGGTTCCTGCTGATCATTGCGGGCGATGGTATTCGGGAAGATGTTGCCGCTATCGCTGAACTTATCAACCGAAACGCGACACTTGGCTTCGCATTTGCGCTTGTCGAAGTTGCGCTATACGGAATGCCCGGCGGTGAATTGTTGGTTCAACCGCGAGTCGCGGCACGCTCGCAGGTCATAGAGCGTTCCGTGATCGTTTTGCGCAACGGGTCGCAAGCTGATGTCGTAATTGCTGATGAGGCAGATGATACGGCGGTCTCGGCAGCCGATGATCAAACGATCAATGACCTTGGTGAAGGTCCCCGGCAGGCAGCGTACCGGCGTTGGTGGCAACCCGTCATGGATGCCCCTCTTGACGACCCCGACCAAGAGCCTCCTCGCCTTTTCTGGCCAAATCATATTCGTGCCGCCTTGCCTTGGAAGAATGCCTGGATAAGCTGCTACACATTTGGAGGTGAAAGTGGGAAAATGGGCGTTGGGACTGCCGGACGGATGGGAGCAGATCAAGAGATGCTCAAGTCACTGCAACTCTATCGAGACGAAATCCTCGCGGCGTTGCCGCCAGGTTCTGAGTACAGGCCAGTTTACTCAGGAAAAGGCCATACTTTCATTAACGAACGTGCGATGAGTGAATTCCCAGATGACGATAAACGTCGTGAGTGGATAGCGAAGACACTAAATGAGTTTGTCAATGTCCTGCGACCTCGTATAACACAGTTGATAAGGACCGCAGTAACCGCCCCTTGAACTCTCGATGGCTTGCAAGGTCAAGACATTGGATTCATTCTCTTTATGCTGCTTTTTCAGCCTGGGTTTCCCATAATGGCAAGTTCGTTGGAAGCTGCACCAGTAGATGATTCTGGTCTTGATGCCACTCCCCCGTGGCCATGTCCTGAGCAATCAAGGATTTCTGAACCCCAACTGCGGTGAGGAGTGAGGATTATTATGCCGAGCCGCATAAGCCCCCACTGTAGGTTGCGATTGTGGCTGCAATATCCGTGTCCTTTGCCATCAATTCAAGCAAAATCCCCGCCGGGAATTCTTCCTCCCGCCGGTTAAGGGCCTGCCCGGCTACGAAGGCCCAATTCGCCAGTTGACCATAACCGATCTGGGCCATGAGGAACCGACACTGCTTTTGAAAAACCAGATGAAGTCATCCGCCCCCAAGCTCATTGGCCGCTACGCGCGGCGCATGGTAATAGAAAACAGCATTCAGGATGGTGTGGATTTCTTTCACATGGATGCGCTATCCTCGGCGGTGGCCATGAAGATCAACTGCGATGTGCTCCTCACCGTAATGGCAAGCAGTCTCCTTCGGCTTCTGGGAACGAAGGTGGGAAACGGTTTCGAGACAGCCAAACCCAAACATATCTTCCGGGACCTGGTCACTGCCACCGCGAACCTGAGCATTGCACAAAATGAGGTCACGGTGCACTTTCACAAGCGCGCTCATAATCCCCAGTTGATCGCCACGGATCTGCCGGATACCGACGTCCGCGTGCCGTGGCTCGAGAACAAGCGCCTCCGGTTCAGATTCGGCTGATTGGCGAGCGTGGTGTTAACTCAAAAAACTAACGTGGGAATCCAGGCTATAGTGTGGATTTCATTATTGTCCCCCTCCCATGTGGTCCAAAACCATAGGGTACCCTATGGATAAAATACCTGCTCTCCTCCTTGTGCCTCGTCGGTGGATTATCCTGTGGAAAAATCCCATGAACCCCATGTGAAGAGTACCCGCCCTGACCTCTCCCACATGGTCCGAAATCATGGAACATACCGCGGACAAATCCGGCGTGCTCCTGATCCAGCACCCAGGCGGATCCGTCCTGCATGGTCGCAACCATAGAATGTCCACCAGAAAGGCCAGTTTCAGGATGTTCTAATCGAACTCGGCTGGAGCCGGAAGCGTCCAAAGAATTCTTTGCTTGGGATCTGTATATCCCATTGACATATCCTGCACGAATTTTATTATATGCCCGTAATAATGACATCTTTTTTGGAGGTGGCGTCATGGCTTGCGTAAAAACCAGGATCTTTAAAAGCAACAGAAGTCAGGCTGTGCGCCTGCCCCGGGAAGTTTCCTTTCCGGAATCGGTGAAGGATGTTGAAATCACTGCGGTTGGCAACAAACGCATCATTCAGCCCGTTGGGCAATCGTGGGATGATTGGTTCAATGCGCCGGGCGTTTCCAGTGATTTCATGATGGAGCGAAAGCAGCCGGAAGACCAACGGCGTGAGAGCATGTGATGCTGAAATACCTGCTCGACACCAATATTGTCATCTACACCTTGAAGAACCGACCTCAACAGGTGAAAAGACGGTTTGAGGCCCATCAGGGCCGGATGGGCATTTCCGCCGTGACGTTGGGGGAATTGGTATTTGGGGCGGAACATTCACAACAGGTGGAACGCAATCTCGCGGACATCGAGGCCATGGTCGCCCGGCTTGAAGTGCTGCCCTTTGATGACAAAGCCGCCTACCATTTCGGACAGATTCGGGCGACGCTCTATCGCACGGGTCAACCAATCGGACCTTACGATATGATGATAGCCGGTCACGCCAGGGCGTTCGGCCTTGTTTTGGTGACAAACAACGTTAAGGAATTCGAACGGGTGCCGGGACTGGTGATTGAAGACTGGAGCGAGGTATAATATGGAGTTGCGTTAAAATGAACCCGATTTGAAAACAATAAAGAAGATCAAGATTGGCCCGTTCATGCTTCGATACCTCAGCACGAACCGGGAGGGGTGTACCATCTTCAACGCGAATTAGGATAAGGCCCTCTTACCACCAGCCGTTTTTTACGCTCGGGTATGAGGGAGGATGGCTTTTGCCCTCCTTTCTCACGGCACCGGTTTCCATCAGACCCCAGCCTTGTTTTTCATGTCGGCATCAGCGCGTGGTGCTGCCCGCTAGTCCCCATGTCGTTCGGCGTCTCAACGGGTGAAGACCGTCTTGCCGCGGGTCTTGCCTTCCCACATCACCCGAAAACCTTCTTCTGCGCGTTCCATCGGCAGGACGGTGCCGATCTCCGGCTCAATCCCGGCTTGGGCAATCAACCGGATCATATCCTCCATGTCTTTGCGCGTGCCCATGATCGAGGCGGTGATGGTGAGTTGGTCGACGATTAACGCCAAAAGGTTCAGCGGCACGTCGGACCCCGTGGTGCGGCCGACCGTGACCAGCGTTCCGCCCCGCGCAAGTGACGACAGGCTATGGGTCCATGAATCCCCCCCGACATTGTCGATGACGGCCGGCACCTTCCAGGGCAGAGGTTCACCGGCGGGAAAGCTCCGGTGGGCACCGATCGCTTCAGCTTGGGCTCGGCCTTCCTCCGACCGGCTGGTGGCCCAGACCTCGAAGCCGGCGGCCCGACCGAGTTGGATGAGGGCGGTCGCCATTCCGCCCGTGGCGCCCTGGATGAGCACCGTCTCGCCGGCACGAAGTCCCGACTTGGTGAAGAGCGCCCGGTAAGCGGTTAGCCAGGCCGTGCCGAGCACAGATGCGTGAAGGGGCGAAAGGTCCCCGGGCAATGGCATCGCGTTTCGCCCCGGTACGACGACGTAGTCGGCGAACGTGCCCTGGATGAATTCACTGGGGATGTGCCAGCCGGGATCGAGCGTCTCGTCACCGCGCCAGTCATCGCTCCCCATCATCGGATAGATGACGACCGGCGTGCCGTCATCCAGTGTACCGGCGGCGTCGCTGCCCAGGATGATCGGATAGCTGATGCCCTCGGGATGCCCGCTGATCCCTCGCAGTGTGAACAGGTCGTGGCGATTCAGACTCGCGTGGCTGACCTTCACGCGCACCCATCCCGCGGGAACCTCCGGCTCGGGTCGCTCCCCGATCTTCAGAGCCGAGAGCGGGTCGCCGGGGGCACCGTGTGTTGCATAGACGGCGAACATTTGCGTTGACCTCCTTTCGCGATGGCCTCCACGTCCCGCCTGTCCGCAGCGAAGTGGGCGGCGATGGGACGTGGCGGATCGAGTGGCATGTTTGGGTCCTTGGTAAAGCGTTCTTCCAGTGAGACTGCGCTTTCGATCGATTGATTAAACTTTACGCAACATGCTTGCTTTGTAAAGTGGGTACCAAAAGTGAAGTTACTTTACAGGAGAAAACCTTGGCACACCGGAAAGACACCGAAGGCGACAACACGCACCAGCCTCTCGCAAAGCTGCTTGGGGTCTTGTCGAGTCCGTGGACGATGTTACTTCTGCACCGGCTGCATACGGAAGGCCCCATGCGGTTCGGCGAAATCAAGCGGAGACTTGGGGCGGTCTCGACCAAAACGCTGACGGAGCGGCTGCGGATGCTCGAATCGGAGGGATGGGTGTCGCGGGACTACAAGCCGACAGTCCCGTCTCGGGTGACCTACGCCATCACGAAGAAGGCGCTGGAACTTGACAGCGTAATGATCGAACTCGACCGGATCGCCGAGCGGTGGTACGGTGAAGATCGCAATTCGTAGACTCTCTATCGGGAAGGCCGGGTTAAGGATGTTCTCGTCGAATTCGACTGGAGCCCGGAAGAGTCGAAGAACTTTTGCTTAGGATCTTTATATCCCGTTGACACATCCCAGCGGCATCATAAACATACATCTCCCTGCCCTCCGGAAACTCCCTGGTGAAGCTCCCCTCCCGTTTGGCCGCCAGGAGGTTTTTCAGGCGTATATTTCCAAAAGTTATATGCAGCGACTACATCTCATTGGTCCTCGCTCTCCTGATCATTTTTTCCGCCGCCGGAGAGGATGCGCCTTTGTTTCGACTTGAAGTCACGCCCTCTCCGGAGAACAGCCTGGAAAAAGCTTGCCAGATAATGGTTGATAAGATCACCACGATTCGAAAGGACAAAGTGCGGCAGGTCATTGGACGTCTGGATGAGGACACCATCCTCCGGATTGACCGCTCGCTGGCATTTTGGCTCGGGCTGGGTTAGATGCCGGCAACATCCCCCTCCTGCATTTGAACGGATGAGAACGTCCTTAGGCCCGATGTCCTTCGGTGGGCTACTCAATGTCGGTACAGCCACAAAATGTCATGGGAGCTAACCAACCGCTTGACACCATAATAGTGGCGACAGACCATCATGCAGTTTGCCGATGCATCGCTTCTTCCGGACGCTCGGGCTGGAATCCAGGCCAAGTCAACCAATTTTTCGCGATACGCATATTTAGTGTTTGCATTTGCGCCCACAACTCATAAACTGTGACGAAAAGCCATAAAGCATGTCTTATTGGGTGCCGATCTAAGAATCAGTTTTTGGTAGCAAGGTCTATCTGATAGAGGTTTATCATTTCAGGCGGGACTCGATTTTCTGGAACTGGCGTTGGGAAGTGTACGAGTAAAAAAACAGGAGTTCACACATGAAATTGGGATTGCGCTTTGCCGGGATTGGCATGATTGCGGTTGGCGCCGTTTTGGCTGTGATGTTTTTCTTCTCCGGCCCTCAAGCACCCGTCGGCGAGTTCACGAAGAAAATGTACATCAAGGAAAAGGTGATCAGCGGTGCTTACAAGACTTATGCTATCAAGGATGTTCCGGTACCGATGTGGCTGGCCAAGACTGTTTTTCATAACGGCACTGACCAGCGGATCAGCAATCTCAGGGTCAGGTACAGAGTAACGGAGTACTCGGACTGGTGTGCCTGGCGGAGCCATATTGCGGTTGACCCGGACCAGACCGTGGTCGACCTGTACTATCCCATCCTGAACAGCAATTGTGCGAAGCTTACCAGCAGGGCGCCCGCCGAACTTCAAATGGAGGTCGAATACACGGACCCGATGGGTCAGAAGCACCAGACAGCGGAGAACAAGCAACTCACGATGCTGGACCGCCACGAGTTCATCTTCTCCGATCTCACGGCCGAGGAAAGGACCGCCTCTTTCCAGGATGTTGTAACCTATTCGCATCTTTTGGCGGCTTGGGTGTCGCGAAGCGATGATGTGGTCGCGAGGCTGGCGTCAATGGCCAACAAGAAGGCGGGAGGGGTCGGCGCATCCAGTAACGATGAAAACTGCGTCAAGGTCATGAACGCGCTCTACGAAACAATGCGCGCCATACATATCAGCTATCAGCACCCGCCGGCACTCATCGACAAGAACCTTTCGTACGATATAAAGCTGGTACAAAGTCTCCAGTACCCGCGGGATACCATCCAGAAGCGCAGCGGGACATGTATCGATCTCGCCATCCTCTACGCGGCCATGCTCAATTCGGTCAACATAGAACCCTTTCTGGTGGTCATCGACGGCCATTGTTTTCCGATGGCCCGCATGCCGAGCGGCAGGCTGCTCCCGGTAGAGGCGACCGGCGTGGGAGATGGTTACGATAAGGGCATGAATTTCGAGCAGGCGGTCAAGAGCGCGATGGAGACGTGGCAGAAAGTGAACCAGTCGGGTCGCCTTGTACCGGTCGATGTACGCCAGTGCTGGATGGCCGGCGTGGCCAATCCTGAGTTGGAATCACTCCCGGCCGACATTCTCGACAGATGGGGCATCACCGCTCTCATGGAAACGCCCCAGGGCAAGGGCGCGCAGCAACCTGCCCAGGTGGCGGTCGCACAGCCAAACCAGAACGTGGAGCAACCGACCCAGCCGCCCATGCCCACATCTCCGTCCCTGTCGGTTGAGGGAGTCTGGACTTTTACCGTGCAGGGCGCCGCCGGCCCCGTCAATGGGCGAATGGAAATATCGCGTAAAGGCAATCAGTTGCGTTTGGTTGGGGGTTCATCGTACCAGATGGCGGGACCGGATGGCAGGAACCACCAGTTCCATGAAAAGGATGAGTGCGTGGGAGCCATGAGTGGGCAAACCTTCCAGGCACGCTGCGACAGCGTTACCACCACCATGGACGGGCAGCGTATACCGCCGCAGGGCTTGCCGCTTTACCTGAATCTGTATGTCGATGCCAGTGGACGAGCAATGCAGGGGCAGGTCTCCAATAGCATGGGGGCGTCTACAGCTATTTCCATGAGGAAAAACTAATCGCGGCACAGAGGTTTCTCTTCGTGACTTCCCGATCAGCCCTGAGTATTCGCCAAGGAGAAAGACTATGAGAATTTTGCGAATATATGCCCGGATATTTATTGTGATGTCCTTGTTGTCCCTGGTGCCGGGCCTGCCCGCGAGCATCATGGCGGGCGAGGAAATCCGCTTCGACGGATCTTACACCATCGCGCCAAACGGTGATGTTTCCACCTCGGTTAAGCTCACGCCCCCCATGGTCCTCTACCAGAAGCTGCGTGAAAGCTTTTCGAACCTGTACCTGGTGCTGCGCGCATTCGCCTCCTCCAGGGCGGACTACGAAGTGGCGGACAAGAAGGCGGATTGGGATGACCCCAATCGCACCATGGTCTTTTCCATGAAAATGCTGGGAGCGTGTCGCAACCTTGGGAATCGGTGGGAACTCGAGATCCCCAAGGGAGCGGAATTCATCAATATGGATGAAGGAAAACGTACATTATATTTCAATGAAACGACGGAAGCGGGTGAGATGGCCACAATCCGCGGCACCAGCAGGATGATCCTGCCCGCCCAGGCAACGCAATTTTCATGGGATGGCTCGCGCCGGGTGGTAACCTACACGTTGCCGGCGCCAAAGGTCCAGTCGGGTCGAAACTATACGCTGCTGATATCCGCCATAATCCTGATACTGGCTGGCGCGGCCATGGCAGCCGTGTCCTTCCGCATGAAGACCGAGGAAGTCCGCGTGGAGTAACCCCTGGGGCAGGCGGCCCCTATCAGCGCGCCCGCTTTCGAGGGGAGGGGACTGCCGCGCTCGGGATTGCAGTGAAATATCCGGCCAATGACCGGGGCATACAGCCCCGGTTTTTTTGAACCGCACGGGTTTTAATTTTTCGGCTTTCAGGTGACGGGAAATCCATGAAAAATGAAAATCCAGCAAAAATTTACCGGATAAGCCCTCTTCGCCGGGGTCTCTTTTCAGGCATCTGGGTGCTTTTCAGCCTGCTGCTTCTTGTCCTCTCCGCTGCCGAAAATGATCCGGCATCACGGTCCGCGCTCCATATAACGGCCGCGATCGTACTTGCCATCGGGGCGGCAATGACACCGCTGGTGTGGTATACACGGCTAACGGTCGCTTCAGGGGGAATAGAACTGCGCCAGTTCGGATGGCGTGCTCGCGTGGACTGGGACAACGTCGCCGCGATCGTGCGGGATGCGGGCGCTTTCGGCCTGGTCCTGAAAAAGCCGATGAACCGGAGCGCGAGCCTCGGCTTGCGCGTCGGCATCCTCATTCCCGGCTGGTACACTTCCCAACAGGCAGCCATGGTCCAGAACGGACGCTGGCTTCCGCTCGAAGCCTTCGCATGGTCCTGGCGGCGCGGTCCGCTCCGGCGGGACTTCCAGAGTTATGCACCCACACTCCCCGTTTCGGAAAAAGCATTCTGAAGCATTGCCGGGACACCAGTCCAGCAGCCATTTTCCAAACGTCGAACGCGGCCATGGTCCCGTTTCCCGCCCTCGCTTCGTTAACCCGCATTATTCATGAGTTTCTGTGAGGATGCGTGGAAATCAAAGTATTTACCGATGTTATCTGGTTTTCCTTCCTCAACTTCGACCGACAGAGTGTTATCGGCCCCAAATCGCTTCAAGCCCGGAGCACCGCTTCCCTGTTGGGCTTTTCGTGCGCGGACTACGATTCATAAATGATGCGGATTAAGCAAATACTGAGCTTGCCTCGCCAGGCAAATGCAAGCCCGGTTTCCTGAACACGACTTCATATCAAATGCGAGCCCGTCCATGGTTTCACCATTCGCAACGCATTGAATATACACTTTCTTTCACGGCGGACTTGAAAAGTGGCCCCGGATAACGTATTTTTCCCCCAATTTGTACGGGGCGGCAAGCAAGCGCGGGCAGAACATCTCACTACTCCTTAAACAACAGAGGTCGGGAACATGTGTCTCCTAATGCGCTGGTCGGGCGCCGGGGGAGAGTTTATTCTCGAAGAGAAGAATTATGCCGAAAAGACAAAATCCGGTGAGGTGGGTCGGATTCCTGTGCGTATTGCTGATGCTTTCCGGTTGCGCGACGAGGCAGGTGGACATGCAGCAGGCGGAGAACCTGCCGCCTTACTGGGAAGATCTCCCGGAAGTGCGGCCCGTGGAGCGTCCTCCCGTGGGTCCGTCCAAGCAGCCGCCAAAGAAGACAACGAAGCAGCAGCCCGCGCTGGTAAAGCGGGTGGTGACCGAAAAGGAACTGCGATCCCTGGAGCAAAAAGACCCGGACCTTCACTTCAATCGCGCGGTCGAGATCCTCTCGCGGTTGAACGGAAAGGACAAGGAGTATATCCGGGATGATATCAAGCGCAAACGAGCGATCACCGTTCCAAGAGACTTTGCGTCCTATAAAGAGTGGTCACCCCTTCCCGCGACCATTGCCGGCACAGGTCACCTGCCTAAATTCATCGTTATAGTAAAAGACATTTGTTTCCTGGGGTGGTATGAAAAAGGGAAGCTCGTCGGCGACACATATGTATGCATAGGCAAAATGAATACTTGGACGAAAAGAGGTATTTACAGGATAAAGGACAAGGACCTGAACCACATGTCCACATATCCCAATGCTTATGGAGATCCGTCACTCATGCCCTTTGCGCTTCATATTTATGACAGGGTTTGGATCCATGCCGGAGATGTCATCGGCCGCAACTGTTCGCACGGCTGCATCAATGTTCCACTCTTCACCGCGGACAAGCTCTACGGCTGGGCACAGTTAGGCACACCCGTACTGATCACCGAGTCGCTCAAAAATCTCGGCCGCGACGTAAAAGCAGGTCTGCAGACCAAACCCAAACCTG
This sequence comes from Syntrophobacter sp., assembly GCA_039679945.1. GTDB lineage: Bacteria > Desulfobacterota > Syntrophobacteria > Syntrophobacterales > Syntrophobacteraceae > SbD1. The sequence goes on from JBDKTY010000279.1 coordinate 11,560, forward strand.
CCGAAGCGTCCAAACCCGCCACTCAGGACGGTCCCAAACCCGCGCAACCGCTTAAAACCGGTGTCCAGAGCAGTCCCAAAAGCACCAACTGAGGACTGCGGAAGCTTTTGAAGGTGATGCGAATAGTAAGTTTCAGAAAGTGACCACATAAGACTAAAAGCCAGTGCAACAGGAAAGGAAGATGTACCATGAAGTTTACCGGAGGGACTCCGCGCGGTATCCTGATCCCCTTCATTCTTGGAGTGATTTGTCTTGTCCTTTGTTCATGTTCCCTTTTCGAATCAAAAATCAGAGTCCCTGTCGCGAAAAAGATCGACATCCCCGTGCAGCAGGAGCCCCAGGTCTGCAACCAGCCATATTGCAGCACCAATCTGGATTTCCCCCTGTCGCTGGTAAGCAAGCCCATGATTTACGTGAACAAGGCTGAGCGCAGGCTCTGGCTCATCCAGGACCAGGTGCTGGTGCGGGACTATCATGTCGGATTGGGTCCGAGCCCGAGGGGGGATAAATACTTCAGAGGCGATGGAAGGACACCGGAGGGAGAGTACTTCATCTGCTCTAAGAACGGGTCGAGCCAGTATTACAAATCGCTTGGGATAAATTACCCCAACCCGAAGCAAGCGGAATGCGGGCTGACTTCGGGAGCGATTACCTATAGCGACTACTGCCAGATCGTCCGCGCAAATGACGCACAGAAGATGCCTCCATCAAACACCGCCCTGGGTGGCCTCATAATGATACATGGCGGGGGGTGCCACATGGATTGGACCCTGGGGTGCGTTGCCGTGGAGAATTCAGCCATGGATGAACTCTTCCAGGTGGTTAAGATCGGCACTCCGGTATATATCGTGCCCTGAGAATAGTTTTGCGTTCCCCGCGAAATTTTCACGCGGTATTCGCACCGAGAAGATCCGTTCGAGAGGTCTTGCCGCCTTTCATACAATTTCGCGTTCAAGATGGTACATCCCCCGTTCGCCCTGAGCGGGAGTAAGCCCCGCTTTCGCGTGGCAAGGCGCAGCCAGGAAACAGCGCCGTGTGCGCTCGATTCCGGTTATGTAAGCCTTCGATATTGCTCACTCTCAAAAGCTGTTTCTTGAGAGGTAGCGGAGGGTGTAACGGGCCAATTTTCATCGGCATGTTCACTCTCGGGGTAGTTTCATCTTGAACGCAATTCCGTATCGGACGGATGCCGCGGCCTGGCGCCGGGCACGAGGAATCGCCCTGTCTCGTGTCGGGACCAACTGGCGCCCATGCGCAAAGTGTTTATCATGGGAAAGGGAGTTTTCTCTGTTTATTGATCTCTTGCCGTTTTGCGAGCTATTATCGGCGTCACTGGACGAAGACCAGGGAGCAACCGCACTCACGCAACCCCGTCAGAGGGGGATTCTTGATATTCCCATTCATCTCCCGTGAAATGCCCCCTTGCACCCTCTCGGGAAAATAGCGCCGCCATCCGTGCAATCCAGCGAGTTTTTTCTTTTCCTTTTGGCACGGGAAGATTAAAAATCCCGTGAAAAAATCGGAGCCTGGCTCCGTACGACAAGAGGGAACTCGAAGCATCGCGCCTCATGCAAGGTAAATCGTCCCATGTTCAAAAAAGTACTGAAATATCTCTGGCCTTACCGCGTTCCATTCCTGATCGCACTCGCGCAGGTTTTTCTCATGAGCGGCTGCGAGCTTCTCAAACCATGGCCGTTGAAGATCGTAATTGACAATGCGCTGGGCGGCAAGCCCCTGCCATGGGGTATGGGAGGCGATTACGCGGCGCACCAGATCCTGCTTGGGGCCTCAATTGGAATGGTCCTGATCTATCTGCTGCTGGGGGGCATAACGCTGCTCAACAATTACACGACCATCAAGATCGGGCAGAAGATGGTCAATGACATGCGCCGGGACCTCTACGCCCACCTTCAGCGGCTATCCCTTGCATTCTACAGCCGGCGCCAGGTTGGCGATCTTCTCTACCGCGTCACCGCAGATACATACGCCATCCAGAGCCTCAGCATGAACGGCGTTTTTCCGATCCTGACGGCACTGACGCTGCTGGGCGGGATGTTTTTCGTGATGATCAGGATCGACTGGCAGCTCACCCTTTTGTCTCTCGCGGTGTGTCCGGCGCTTTTTATCATGATCTCCATCATGAGCCACCGGATCTCAAGCGCGGCCATGCTGGCGCGCCAGCAGGAAAGCGAAGTCTATTCGGTCGTTCAGCGCGCCATGTCCGCCATACGCATCATCCAGGCGTTCACGAAAGAAGAGGAAGAACACCGCAAGTTCATGGTTGCCAGCAACGAGAGTCTCGGCGCCAGCTTGCGGCTCTACACGCTGCAGACTTTTTATTCCGGCGTTGTCAATGTTGTCATGGCCGTGGGCACGGCACTGGTTGTGTGGGTGGGAGCACAACATGTGTTGTCGGGACAGCTCACGATCGGGGAAATTGTGATCTTCACAACGTACCTGGCATCGCTTTACGGCCCTATAAACACGATATGCCAGACATGGGGAGTCATACAGGGCGCCAAAGTGGGGGTGGAGCGCGTGTTCGAAATCCTGGACATCGACCGGGATCTGAAAGACGGTACGCTCGCCTTTACGGAGAAAGGGACAAAGGGGGATGTCACCTGGGAAAACGTCTCCTTCCACTATGTCCCGGAACAGGTCGTGCTCAAGAATATAAACCTGCACGTCAAGTCGGGCCAGAAGATAGCCATTGTCGGCCCGACCGGCGTGGGCAAATCCACACTGGTGAGCCTTATTCCCCGCTTCTACGACCCGCGCGCGGGGCAGGTCCTTATCGACGGAGTCGATATTCGCAGGTTTCAGTTGAAGTCCCTTCGTTCCCAGATAGCCATGGTGCTGCAGCCGCCGCTGGTCTTCCCGGTGTCGGTGCGCGAGAATATTGCCTATGGAAGGCCCGACGCCCGCATCGAGGAGATCATCACCGCGGCCAAGCTTGCCCGAATTCACGAATCGATAGACAGGCTCCCCGACAAATATGAAACTATCGTGGGCGAACAGGGCGCGACCCTGTCCGAGGGGGAGAGACAACGGATCACGATAGCCCGCGCGATCCTGAGAGATGCGCCTGTTCTCATCCTGGACGAACCCACATCATCCGTGGATACCGAGACCGAGGCTCTCATAATGGAAGGGCTCGACAAACTGACAACCGGCCGCACCACTTTCATAATTGCCCACAGGCTGTCCACGGTGCGAAAAGCCGACAGGATCATCGTCCTGCGCGACGGAGAAATTGTCGAACAGGGACCGTTCCATGAACTGATGGCGGCGCACGGTCCATTTGCATCCCTGTACAATACGCAGTTTGGGGAAGAACCGGCCTTTACAGCCAAATAGTACCGGGACGCCATGGCGGGGGACGGAGGATTTGACTTCCCGGGTTGCTGTTCGCGGCCAGTGCGCCACGGCGGTTATACCAGGTTCGGATCAGTGGTTTTGAGTACTTTTTAATAGTCGTTTCCCCGGCATTTTAGTGTATATTTATTAATGGCTCCTTCCGTTATTAGTTTACAAATCTTTATAAAAAACCGATATACATCTAAGATGGTCTTTGGTGGTCGGGGATATGGCGCTGCCAAGCGTACTGGATTCTCCCGCCGTGAATTCGCTGTGCACCCACTTTTTGTTTGCTCTGCGAGAGGTCAGGTTTTTGTGAAGCAAACGTTAGCCGCGCTAATGCTCTTTCTGGGAAGTATTCTTCTTATTGCGGCGGAATGCAGCGGTCAGGAGAGTTTTGCCACGGAGTATCTCCGTCAGGTTTCCATGTTTTCTCCAGTAGCCGGCCTTTCCGCAAAAGATCTGATAGAAGGGGGAAATTCTCCGCGAGACCCCGCCCCTTCCCGCCCGATTGATCCCTTCACTTATATTCCCCATAAGCCCCTGGATGTGCCAAGCGGCGTGCGTGCGATGATTTTCATTCCGCACCCCGATGACGAAGCAATTGCCGCATCCGGTCTCATCCAGCGTATAGTGGAGAAGGAGGGCAAGGTCTGCGTCGTCTTCGTGACGAACGGGGACGGCTACAAGGAGGCCGTGCGTCTGAGGGTGAGGAACGCGAACATATCGGCCAAGGATTTCATTGAATATGGGAAAAAGCGGCAGGAAGAGGCAGTCCTTGCGCTGTGCGAACTGGGCCTTCGTCCTGAAGATGCATTATTTCTGGGATTTCCAGACGACGGGATCGATGATCTGTGGGAATCCTATTGGTCCAACCTCAAGCCCTTCATCTCCCCCCACACGCTTTTCGATCGCCCGCATCGGAAGGGCTTCAACCGCTGGGTGAAGTACTCGGGGGTCGATCTCAATCAGGAAATCGCCCGCCTGCTCACCGAGTTTTCTCCCGACTGGGTTATCCTGCCCGACCCCAGGGACCACCACCCCGACCATGCAACCACCGGCGTATTCGTCCTGGGAGGACTGCAGACCATCTACCAGGGGGGGAAGGCGCCTTTCACCCCCACACAGGTGCTCACTTACCTCGTTCATTTCAAGGACTACCCTCACGACGGGGAATGGGCCAAGGAAATCGGCGCATCCGGAATCAACCGTTGCAGCACATCCGGAAAAACCCTTGCCAATGCGGGCTGGGTGACGCTGCCTCTTTCCCCCGAGGAAGTGGAAGGAAAAAGGCGCGCGCTCCTTGCCCATTCATCTCAGCTCCAGATGCTGCACGGTTTTTTCAAAAACTTCCTTCTGCCGTGCGAGATTTATGGAAGCCTCAATCTGATGCAGGTCATTTCCGTCCCGTTGGAATATGCCGCTTATTTCAATCATCCCGCTCCGTACAAGCAGCCGGAACCGCCTGAATCGCCCGAGGCAACAGATGAAAAGGAGGAATGGTCGGAGACACAGTGACCGCCAGCCTGTTTTCCCTTTTCCCTCCACAGTCGCCGCAGGCCCCTCATGTATCTTGATAAACCCGCCGGTATGGGATATGTGGTCCGCGCATGGACCAATCTGTATCACAAACCCGCAAAGAGAATGCCTCGGATATGAAACTCCGCTTTTTCATCCTTCAGTTCATTATTGTCCTTTTCGCTGCCCAGTCATCCCTGGCCCAGGATCGGCCCGGCCCTGACAAATGGGGCACAACGGAGATAAACGGGGTTCAGTGGCTGGTAAATCCCGACGGCCAACGATTCTATTCCAGGGGAGTAAACATTGTCTCGCCCGCCGTTGAAAGCGAAAAAAGCAAATCCGGCCAGGCCTACTGCTGGACCAACTTCTATGATTCCCTGGATAGATGGAAAAAAGAGGTCGGCTCTCAATTGAGGGGATGGGGATTCAACACCCTCGGGGGATGGTCCGATAGTTCACCGGAGCTGGGAATGGCTCTGACAGTGGATCTTGAGCTGGGTCGCCACTCACGGTTTCATTGGTTCGATCCCTTCGATCCCAAAATGGAGCAGACGACTGTCGAGCAGGCCAGGGAGCTTACGGCCCCCTATCGCGATCTGCCCTTCCTGGTAGGGTATTACAGCGACAACGAAGTCGGCTGGTGGAACTCCTCCCTTTTTTGCTGGTATCTCAAGGCGGGTTGGGAGAATCACACGAAGCGCCACCTTTGGAACATCCTGCATGACCACTACGGCGGCAGTTGGGACAAACTGCTTGCCGACTGGGTCCCACAGGGAGGGCTGAAGAGTTTCGAGTCCATGAAGAACGCCGGGGCTGCCCTGAAACTGAGGGCGGGAGGAAACGGCATTCACCTGGTGGACCGGTTCATGGGCGACTGCGCGAGACGCTATTACGAGCTGATGTTTAAGGCAATCCGCGCCGCGCACCCGAATGCACTCGTGCTCGGAGACCGGCTGCCCCTCTACTACCATCAGGATGCGGTGCTCGCCATGGGCGATAACGTGGATGTCATATCCACTAATTATAACGTCGATGTCCCGGATGGGTGGGTGGCGCCCTATTATTTCGACGGATTGCGCAAACTGAGCCGGAAACCGGTTCTGGTGACGGAGTTTTTCTTCGCGGCGAGTGAAAACAGAAGCGGCAACCGCAACGAGACCGCCAGAAGCGCCCATGCCAAACCCGGGCACCTGATGACGGTAGGCACCCAGGTTCAAAGAACGTGGGGAGCGGGAAACGCAATGTTAAACTTTGCCCGTTTCCCGAACGTCGTGGGTGCGCACTGGTTTCAATACTGTGATGAGCCCTTTGGCGGACGTGAGGATGGCGAAGACTATAATATGGGGCTGATCGATACCGCGAACAGGCCCTACCAGGAATTGACGGCCGGTTTTACGAGACTGAATTCCGTGGTGGAATCGATCCATTCGGAAAGCGGTTCACGCGTGGCCGCTGGAGCCGCCTCGAACAAGGATGGCGCCGGCGCGCTCGGGGACAGGGCAGAGAAGTCCGCGGAGGATCATCCCCTTCGCATTAATCAGGCGCGGTCCCCGATTGATGTGTCCGACCAGTCTCTTATAGAATGGGAAAAAGAGAGCACGCTTCTCCCCGGGTTCAAAGCCACTGCTCCCCATGTGCCCTTTGGAGACGTTCACCTCGCGTGGAAACCGGAGGGATTCTATCTTTTCAGCCTTGCCAATACCTACGTGGACCCTGATTTTCTGGATCACGGCGAGAGTTTCCCCCGTTCCGAAGCATTCCAGCTTCATTTCACGGTAGAAACAGACGGGAAAACCCGTCACTTCGCGGCTTTCCTGGTTCCCCGCAAGAATCCGAGTTTTCCGGACGGGTTTGAAATCACCCCGGAACTTTTTCGGATCGAATCGGGAAAACCGGCGGAGCAGCTTCCCGTGGCGGGCAAAATACAGAGGCTGGAAAAGTCCCTGCCGCACATGGCGGTCGAGGCTTTTTTCCCCGCTGAGTGGTTTGGCCTGGCAAGGTTCGACGCGGGAATGCGGCTCCGCGTGAACATCTCCCTGGTAAGCTATTACCGGGAGTTTACGATGGCTCTGGCCGGCGAACCTCACATCGCCGCTATTGATAATCCCTCGGAGTTCAAAGAGATCGTGCTGGAATAACACGGATCTTCGCTCAGCCGTTCGCGCGGAGCGAGACAGGCCCCGCATTCGCCTGGCAGGTCGTTAACAAACGCCATTGCAGCCACGCAAATCCGGCCCGTTCCGCCCTCACGCCGATTTGGCGACCACCTCCGGAATAAGTTCTTCCTGGCCGGGTTGCAGTTGCGAAAGCTGAAGATCGTAGAGGCGCCGGTATTCTCCTTCACTTCTAAGGAGTTCCTCGTGGCGGCCTTCTTCAACAATGCGTCCCTTGGCCATTGCAATTATCCTGTCGGCATTCTTGATGGTGGAAAGCCGGTGAGCGATAACGAAAGTCGTCCGCCCTTTCATGAGGTTTTCGAGCGCGTTCTGCACTTCTGTTTCAGACTCGCTGTCCAGCGATGAGGTGGCTTCATCCAGGATCAGGATGGGAGCATTTTTGAGAATCGCTCTCGCAATGCATATCCGCTGGCGTTCTCCACCGGACAACCGCCCCCCCGCTTCACCCGCCAGACTGTCGAAACCTTGGGGCATTTTCATTATAAAGTCATAGGCATTCGCCGCCTTCGCCGCCGCTATAATCTCTTCTTTCCCCCTGGTGATGTCCCCATACGCAATATTATTCCTGATGGTGTCGTTAAACAGAATCGATTGCTGCGTGACAATGGCGATCTGGGCCCTCAGTGAAGCAAGCGACACATCCCGGACATCGGTGCCGTCTATCAGGATTGCCCCGCTCGACACCTCGTAGAACCTGGGAATGAGATTTACCAGGGTCGTCTTCCCCGCGCCGCTCATGCCTACTATGGCAATGACCTCTCCCACGTCCGCCTTGATGTTGATTTGCTTGAGCACCGGCCTGTTTCCGTAGGTAAAACCCACGTCTCTGAATTCAATGGATTGCTGGATGGGAGGAAGTTTAACAGCTCCCGGCTCGTCCAGGACCTCGGCCGGAATATCCAGGAGATCATAGACCCTCCTTGCCGCCCCCATCCCTAATGGAAGCAGGCCAATCGTGCTGTTGAGCCTTTTGACAGGTTCGTACAGCAGCAGAAGGGCCGCGATGAATGAAAAGAAATTGCCTGTTGTGGTGCTGCCGTTGATAACGCTCAGCCCGCCGTACCACACCGTAAATACTATGACAACACCGCCGAAGAACTCCATGATGGGAGAGGAAAGGGCTGAAATTTTAACCGCGCTGATCGAAACCTTAAGATTCTGATCGTTTATTTCGCTAAAACGGCCTCTCTCATACTTCTCCATGCCGAAAGCCTTCACTATGCGATTGCCGCCGAAGGTTTCGTGCAAAATTACCGAGAGGTCTCCGAGCGAAGCCTGCGTGCCGGCCCCCAGTTTGCGGAGCATCTTGCCGAGCTTCACCACGGGATAGAATCCAAAGGGCAGAATCACCACCGCGATGCAAGCCAGTTGCCAGTCACGGTAAAAGATGACGGCAAGCAGGCCGATCACGCTGATACCCTCCCTCATTACCCCGGCCACGGCACTCATGGCGCTGGACTGGAGGAATTGTACATCATGGAGGACTCGGGACATGAGATCGCCGGTGGCATTCTTGTCGTAGAATGACAGTGGCATTATCTGTATGTGATCATACAACTGCTGACGAAGACCGCAGATCATCTTCTGGCCGACATAACTCGTGAGATATACATTGCCCCACAAGCACAACCCCTTTACCGTAACGAGCACCAGTACGGCCATGGGGAGAATAAACAGCATGCTTTCATTTTTGTTTATGAATATGTCGTCCAGAACGGGTTTGATCAGGTACGCGGTGCCGGCGGTCGTCCAGCCCACGCCCATCATGCAGAGCATGGCAAGACTCATCATCTTCCATTGGGGCCTCACCAGGTCCACCATGCGCCTATAGGTCTTCTTGTCGAATTTTTTATCGGCTTTTTTCTCGGCCTGCTCCTCAGCCTTTACCCTGGCTTTCTTTTCAGCTTTGCTTTCTTCTTTATTCTCTGCTTTGCTCTCTGACTTCTCCAAAATCCTGCTCCTTATAGAGACTCCCGTCGAAAGATCGATAATCGAATGAGTATAAAACGAGAGTTACGTGCTTAGGAAGCAAAAAACCTTCTTCGGGGCCTTGGCGCCAATCTCCGCCGGGGTCACGTTCAACCTGACAGCCTCGCGGAAGTGTTTCCTGCCTGATTACAGGCGCAACGAGCAACCGCCCATGATTCCGCGTGTGATTCCGGTACCATCAACCCATGCGTGTGGACGCCGTCCGCTCCGGGTCCGACAGGTCCCGCATGCGCACATCACAACAGAGTAACGCCCATACCGGCTTTGCATTCGCCGCAAGTCCGGCCGTGCCCATGCAGCAGCCTGTACTCCCATTGATGCACTGCAAAGGTCATGACCTTCAAGATCTCTGCCGCGGATTCGGGAAATTGATCGAGTGTCTTCTGGAAGCGATCTCGTTGGAGCACAATGCAGCAGACTTCCGTCTTGGCCCTAAGCGAAAAAAGCCTCTTCACGCTGGAAAGAAGCGAAAACCCACCGATAAAGTCTCCCCTGGCATGAGACCTCAGTCGTTCCTCGCCTGTTTCAGTCTTCAGCAGCAGGTCGGCTTCTCCATCGAGGATGAGATATGCGTGTTCGTCAATCTGGTCCTGCTCGAAAATCATATCGCCTTCCATGAAGTTCTCGCGGACACAGAGGCAGGCCAGCACCTTTACCGCTTCCAGCGGCATAGCCGAAAAAAACGGAATATTCCGCAAGAGTTCGACAGTATCCTTGTATTCACTACAGATCCGTTCTTGTCCCGTGGATGAGTCCATGGAGTATCCCCTCGTTTGCCAGCAATTCCTCATAGGTCCCCATTTCTACTATGCGCCCCGCCTGCATCACGGCGATCCGTTCATATTGGCGGATGGTATCCAGCCGGTGGGCCACGGAGATTATTGTACTCCTGCCTTTCCAGCGATTGTCAAGCAGGTCCTGTATTCGCTGCTGGGAGATGTTGTCGAGCGCCGAGGTAGCCTCATCCAGGATCAGTATGCGAGGCTGCTTGAGCAGGACCCTGGCGATGGCCAGTTTTTGCCGTTGGCCGCCCGATAGCCGATCACCCTTGGTGCCGACGTTGAAGTGAAGTCCGATTTCAAGAATCCGGACCAGCAGGTCCTCTTCCTCCAGAAACTGCATGGTACTGTGATTTATGCGCTCCCGGGAGCGGCTGCTTTCTCTGGTAGGTCTTCCGAAAAGAATATTGTCCAAAATCGGGAGCGAGTGGATATATTCCGAAATGTGGTAAAAGCTAACGGAAGCGGGTCGCTCCCTGGTGATTTTTTCCCTGAAAAGCTCCCTGCCCTTCAGGATCAGACCTTCCAGAGAAGATCGCATCCCGACCATTTTGTGACTACCGGGAACGTAGCGCAGAGCGAGATCCAGGAGCAGGAGACGATCCGCATCGTCAACGGATTCCAGGGGAATATCCCGAACTCTGTCCGCGACCCCGCGATACTGCTCCAGCTTTTCGGCGACAAGCGGAGTTTGCCTGAAGAATATTTCATCGGGGGGCATCCTTCCCAGAATGTCGATGGCCGTCAGTGTGAGTTCCCGCCCCAACTCCTGGAGGGGAGCCTCCATGCCGGCGTCGCGCAGGAATGCGATGAAATAGGCATTGGAGGAGAGGCGGTCCAGTGTGAACTCCGACTCGTTGGGACTGCCGAATACGATATTCGCGGAAATCCGCGAAAAACTGAGGAATTTGTCCTCATCAAAGAATTCGAAATGTCCGGCCAGCTCCCGGCCGAATTTTTCCTGAAAATTGTGCCGAACACGGATGAGTTTCTCCACGAATTCTTCTTCCTCATGCAGGTGCAGCACGGTGCTGAGCCCAAAGTGGAGCACATCCGCAAAAAGACCGACCTCCCTGAGCATCTCGATCATCTCAGCCCTGCCCGGCACGGCGCCGGTCCCGCGCTCGCCGTCATTGCCCCCGCGGATTGCCTCGCAGGAGTAGAGGAGGTTTTCTTCCACCGTACCCTCGAAAATAAAAGGAGCCTGGGAAACGATGCCCATGTTTGATGCGATGTCGATTTTGGTGAGCCCGGCTACCTCATGGTCATCCAGTTGTATGCTGCCGCCCGTGTACTTGTAGAGCTGACTGATGCACAACGCCAGGGTACTCTTGCCGCTGCCGGAAAAACCGACCAGGGCCAACCGCTCGCCCGGCCCGAGCGTAAGATCCACTTTGTGGAGGAGTTGAATCCCTCCCTCCACCGTCATTGAAAGCTTGTTTGCGGTGACCGCGCCCTTCAGCGAAACAGGGTCACGGCCCTCGGGTTCTATCGCATACCCCGGTTCGGTATCGAAATACTCCATGATCCTGCCATATCCGACACTGGCATCCTGATAGACCTGGTAGAAGTCCATCAACTCCTTCCACGGGTCATAGAGCTTCTCATAAGCTGAAAGAAAAGCGACCAGGGCGCCCAGATCGAACCGGCCGTTTATCGCCAGATACCCGCCGACCAGAAAGAGAATGAATGGGCCGAGGTTCTGGAAGAAATTGTTGAGGACTTTTGCCGCGCCCTTGTAAGCTATCCAGATCACACGGATTTTGAACAGCTCATCCACCAGGCGGTCGAATCTGCGCTCCTCCAGCCGGTAGCTTCCATTTCCATGGATCTCATGAATGCCCGACACCACTTCATCGATGAGGCTGCTCATCTTGCGTGTACTGTCCACCCTCTGCTTGTTGGCGGCGTTTGATTTTCTCTGAAGCAGGGGTACCAGGAAAACCGCGATCGGGTACATGGAGACGCTCAGAATTGCCAGCAAGGGTTCCAGATAAAACATGTATCCCATGAAAGCGAGCAGGGTGAGGGTATTGCCGACCGGGACCGCCACGGATTGTCCGACGAATTCGCCGGCAGCGGCAAGCTCCGTGACAAGAGAGGAGACAACCATGCCCGGCGAGGCTTTTTGAAAAAAACTCAACGGCAGCGTAAGTATATGGGAATAGAGCTGCTTGCGCATCTGTGCAAGCGCCTGCTGGCCGATCCGGGTCTGTATGATATTGACGAGAAACTTCAACCCGCTTGCCAGGAACACGGCCACGATGTAAGCCGCGCAATAGAGGAGCAGGAGTTCCACCTCGCGCAGCCTGATGGCCTCATTCACGATCCTTTTTTGCATCTCGAGCGGAAGTACCCGTGCCCCCACCGTGACGAGTATGATCAGGAGGAGAAGCCCCTGGAGCTTCAGGTTGCTCGATTTGACCCACCATATAAGGGGACGCCTGGTAATCATTTCTTCCCTCGGGGTTTTGCATGCTCGAAAGGGGAATCCGGCCGCCTAAATACACAACTCGCGCAGTCGGACCACGGGGCAGGCGGATGATGGAAAGCGGAGCTGAACGCGCGAGCTATAATAACGCTAATCGCTGTTTCCGGGAATAGTTAGAACTGGCCAGACCATGCAAAAAGGCTTCCCGTGTTCCTTTATTCTCCTGTTTGCTATCCGTTCTTCACGTCCGGCTGTTTACGGCTATTTCGGACCCATCACCTTGCCACATTGCCGTCTCGAACTCGCGGGATGAAGCCGGCCCCTGTCGTCTCGCGAACCGATCGTACGGGGATTGCTGCATTCCACTGACAATTTGAGTCACTTTTAGTGGCAATAAATGTCAGTTTATTTGTGTTGATCCCCAGCCTTATCTACCCGACATGTATAAGGCATTCGAAGCCGAATCGGCATGGAATACGATTCCACATGGTAATGTGTACCTTCTAAAATCGGATGGTTCACATCAGGCATAATCTTTGCATCTACTAATAGACTATCAAGAAGTAGAGATATACCAAATGTAAGCTCATCCTTATCTCATAGAGGCACTACACCCGTGTCACGATTCCTGAAATATCATGAATATTTCACTGTACAAATCGTGTATTCTGTGGGAAACAATTTCCAAAATATCATGGTATTGACTCCAAGTACCTAATAATAGTAGTATTTGACTATCCACGTTTCTAATGTATAGAACTTATGATATCAAATCAAATATGATAATGCTTATTGAATTATCATATTATCCAATCGCCACAGGGCTTCACTATAAGGACCTCGTGAGACATCTATAACTCGGCTTCAATCAATGGAGATGAGCGATGAAGATCCAGCTCCGGCCCCGGATGTTTGTTCTCTTTATTTCTCTCGGCTTGCTTCTGCTGTCCGTCCTCGATACCGGAGCGGATCAGGCCAGGTACATTTATGACGACGTCGGCCGGCTTTACAGGGTTATCGACGAGCAAGGCAATGTGGCCACCTACCATTACGATGCGGTTGGAAATATTGTCGGCATAGAACGGGGTGCCGCCGATGCCGGGCCCCGAGTATCGGGCATCTCTCCAGGTGTGGGGGCTGTCGATAGTCTATTCGATGTAGTCATATCGGGAAGCGGCCTTTCGGGATCATCCGTGGTCGCGGACAATCCCGGTATCAACGTCAGCAATGTTCAGACCGCCGATTCGGTCATAACGGCCAGGTTCAGCATTTCCTCAACGGCATCCCTGGGGCCGGCAAACATTACCGTGAGCAATGTATTGGGAACGGCCCAGACTGTGCTTGTCATCAAGCCGGCGGCAATTCACCTTGATTCGGTATCCCCCTCCAGCGGGCTGGTCACTCGTCTGGTGGAGATAACCGGCAAGCGGTTCAGCGGCACACCGTCTGAAAACGCAGTGTTTTTCAATGGTATCGCGGCTCCTGTCTATCATTCGTCACCTTCCACCATTCTGACTTCGGTGCCGGTTGGTGCCACGTCGGGACCGCTCACCGTTGGCAGGGATGGTCTTCCGTCCGATAATACGCTGACTTTTACCGTTACCGAGCCACAAGCATCGCCCCCAACGATTACTTCGATATCGCCGGAGGCAGGGGTTACGGACGGGGGAAGCCTGGTAACGATCACCGGTTCGGATTTCACTCAGGATACATACATTTCCATCGGGACATGGGTACCATGGAGGCGGATAGTCAGCTCTTCCGTGATCCAGGCCACGACCGCCCCGCACTAGGCGGCCAAGTGTGATGTGCTCGTAAGGAACATCAACGGCGACGCAATTGTGCCGGATGGATTCACCTATGCCGACGGTCCGTGCCTCAGTGTGATGAGCATCAGTCCCGCTTCCGGTTCAACAAATGTTCCCATCAACAGCTCCATTGCGGTGCTCTTTACGCGGCCTGTCAATCCAGCAAC
>JBDKTY010000280.1:0-21453 GCA_039679945.1 Syntrophobacter sp.
GTCTGATATTATCCATATATGATACCAGGTATTTGGAGACTTTATCCCGATATCCAGACTCCCAGGCCCTGGTTGCGGTGCGCTTATGTCAACTGTAACGTCAATCATGGCCACCCTGCATGGCGTCCCTCCATTATCCTGCAACAGTATTTCGTCGGCAGTGACATGTATTGCATGTGTGTCAATACAATCTACCATTTCACCAGTAACAGGATGAACTTTCTTTACATACGACAAGATGCTCCTGACTCTTAGATTTCTTGATAGATCTCTAATCATAACAGTTGCCTCCTTAAGTTTAATCCAATATAAAACTCCGGGATGCAGGATGGGCCTTTCAATGACAAAGAGATAAGAGATGTTGGTATGTCAGTGTGCACGGTGAGAGCCGAGTTTTCCAATCGTCTTGATCTATAGTCTAATTTAGGCTTAGTACCCTTGCAAGGATATTCCGATATAGGGCCGGGCATCTTTTTGTGAAACATGCGGATTGGAAGGATTTCGAGAATCAGGACAGCTTTGCATGCGGCGCTTTCCTCCCTTTCGTGCCGAGGTATGGAAGCAGGAAGGGGCCAGTGCGCTCTGATTGTCGACATGCTCTCTACCCCACGAATGCGGAAGTTGCGCCGCACGGGGCAAACTAACACCTCGGTATCGGCAGTAAAAGCTGTTAATTGCGAAGTGGCGCATGCACGAGGGCGGGTCCTGCTCGGTGCCAGGACGCGATAGTCCTCGTTTTGGCAATACACGGAGAGACCGGAATCACATTGGCGTGACGGTCAAGGCCGGGAGAAGCTCTTTCAAACCGGAAACGATGAACTCCACCGCCGTTGCCGCAAGGATCAGCCCCATTAGACGTGTTATGATGTTTATGCCTGTTTTGCCCAGTTTCGCGCTGATCCCGATAGCCAGGCGCAAAGTGATCCATACCACCACGGAGACCAGAAGGCAGGCAATCACGATCAGACCTGAGTGCCTCGGACCCGAGAGTTGCTGGCTGAATATGATGACCGTGCTTATTGCTCCCGGTCCTGAGAGCAGAGGTATGGCGATGGGCACCACGGCAATGTCGGCCTTGCCTCCCGCTTCCGCTTCTTCTTCGGGCAGGTGTTTGCTCGCGTCCTGTTTGGCATGGAACATGGAAACGGCAAGCAGGATCAGCAGGATGCCTCCCCCCACTCGAAACGAGCCTATTGTAATGCCGAAGAACCGTAGAATGGTATCACCGAGCAGACATGCACCTATGAGTACCAGTCCGGCGGCCAGCGCGCTTATGAGCGCCGTGCGCTTGCGCTCCTCCGAAGGCTGATGTCCCGTAAGGCTCATGAAGATCGGGATTACCCCTATCGGATTGACTATGACCGTAAGGGCGATCAGAATCTTGAGGTATTCGGTCCATGAGAGCATTTCTTACACCTGTTTCCGGGGAGTTCCCAGTCCGCCCAAACCCGGCGGTACAAAGAACGGGAGTGGCGGGCCACTGTTCAGCACGAATCCGCGTTCAGGAAGCTGAAGCTCCCGGCCTGTTCATGCCGTGAGACCTCTTTCGCGAACCTTTACCAGAAAGGTCCGCCGTCGGCAAACAATTGCCGCTCCGCTGACCCTGGAAGTATTATGTTCGAAAAGTCAGCCGTCAAGACAGGGACGGAAGAGTATCTCATAATAACTTCAGCCAGGTCGATCCACTTCTCGCTCGCATCGATGACAGCCCGGTCGCTGCTCGCTACAACGCAACCGCTATAGGGGAATTCACGCTCCGGCACCGCGACGGCCCGGGCATCGCCCCTGATCCCCGCTTTCCGAAGGCTGTCGTGGTACATGCTGGCCATCTCACCACTGCGGCTCATGGGAGCATCGAAGAAAAACAGGACCTCAAGGGGCCGGAATTCACGCAGGAACCGGAAGATCGTTTCCATGGCAATCCTGCTCGTTTCCGAGAACCGAAACCGGGAGGATTGCCCGGCAAGATCCCTGACGGCGCCGTCGTTGGCATGGAGCAGCATCCGCTCCTCGATATGGCTCTCCAGGGTGATCTGAACGTTATGGCCATCCACCGCCAGAGGTTTTCTCAGCCAGCCCGCGCCATTTTCCCGTTTAGCGCGCCGGGAAAGCGCTTCATCGCGGCTGAAAATACCACGATGGAGAAGTTGTCTTTCCATGGCCGGCAAGCCATATCGGTTCCCAACCATTTCGAGCGCTGCCTGCCGTGGATAATCACGATTCAGCAAGTGAAAGAAATCGGCTGCGGCGTGGAACAGGTTCCACTTCCGGGCGGGCGGGAGAAGAGAGGGGACGGTCATGCTGACAGATTTCCCAAAGCGCCTGTCTCGGGCGTCATTAACGGAGTTATCACCCGTCCACAAAGTTCCCGTGCTCCGGTGAGGTTTGCGGTGGGTTCCCCTTGCTCGATAACCCTACACTCACGCTCCGCTCTAAGTCCACGTCTAAATGCGAGGTGGTGAGGCATGAACTCCGTGGGTCGGATGGTTTGCTTTTGTGACAGCTCAGGGATAGTTCGCGGGTGAAGCGGCCCCCATCTCTTCCTGACCGGGCCCGCTACGATTGAAGCATACACGGTAATAATCCACCTGTGGGCCGGCTCCCGAGTTCCGTGGGGCACTCGGGATTTATCCATAAATATAACTGTTGCGCTTGCATTCGGCTTTTGGCCTGATCAGGCCGCTCCTCAATCGTCAAATCCTGGGCGCAACTCATCACCTGCATCCGCGGTTTTGCTCAACCCTCGCGACCAAATCTGCATCGAGTTCCGGCGCGATCCAGCAAGGGCATATTTGCAGGCAAGCCGTTAGTGCATCTGGTCACGGTCACATAAAGGCGGACGACAGGGTATCCTGCTGTTCATCGTCCCGCAGTTCGCGGCGAAGCACCTTTCCAACCATTGTTTTTGGAAGGGAGTCACGGAACTCGACTTGCTTCGGTATCTTATAGGCGGCAAGCCTTTCATGGCATAATGCGATAATCTCATCGACGCTCAGACTCTCGCCCGGCCTTGGAACTATGAAGACCTTGACAACTTCCCCGCGACGTGGATCGGGGATTCCGATTGCCGCCGCCTCAAGCACCTTTGGGTGCTCGTGCAGCACTTCCTCGACTTCACGCGGGTAGACGTTGTATCCACCGGAGATCACCAGGTCTTTCTTGCGATCCACGATAAAGACATATCCGGCCTCATCCATGGTAGCCAGGTCACCCGTATGGAGCCATCCGTCGCGGACTACGGCGTTGGTTTCTTCCTCCTTCTTCCAGTACCCCCGCATTTTCTGGGGACCGCGTACTATAAGCTCTCCGACTTCGCCCGGGCGCAATTCTTTCCTGCCTGTTTCCACATCCACGATCCTGCAATCGGTATCGGGGAGCGCCAGGCCGATCGACCCCGGCTTGCGGGGTCCCTTCACCGGGTTTACGTGCGTCACCGGGCTGCACTCCGAAAGACCGTAACCCTCGAGGATCGTGCTGCCGGTTTTCCGCTCGAACCTTCTGATGGCCTCGACGGGCATCGGAGCGGACCCGGTGACGCAGAACCGGATCGAGGACAGGTCGAAGGATTCGATGCGGGGATGTGCCATGAGCGCCGTATAGATCGCCGGAACGCCGGGAAAAATGGTAGGCTTACTCTTTTCTATCAGGTTTATCAGTTCGCCGGCATTGAAACGGGGCATGATAATGATGGCGCAGCCCATATAAACGGCTAGATTGAGCGATACTGTCAGCCCGAACACATGGAAGAAGGGCAGTACCGCCAGGAAGCGCTCCCTGCCGCATTCCAGATCGGGTACCCAGGTAAGAAGCTGGGTGACATTGGCAAGCAGGTTCCGGTGGGTGAGCATGGCCCCCTTGGAGATGCCCGTTGTCCCTCCCGTGTACTGGAGCAGTGCGAGACGGTCGGGGGAGGAGGCAAAAGGCAGGGGATCGGGGGCGTGGGTTTTGATCAGACTGCTGAAGTTGACCACGTCGGCGCCGTAGGGTACGGCCGTGAAGAGTTTATTGAGCCTGGCCTTGAACGGGTAGAGCAGTCGCAGGTGAAGCGGGAGAAACTCGCGGATGCTGGTGACGATCACGGTGTGAATTCCAGTCTCCGGGAGGACCTTTTTGGCCTTTGGATAAAGATGGTCCAGGGTCAAAAGAAACTCAGCCTCGCAGTCTTTCCATTGATGCTTCAGCTCGCGCTCTACGTAGAGTGGATTTGTCATTATCACGACAGCCCCGAGCCACAAAGAGGCATAATAGCCAATGATGGCCTGGGGGCAGTTCGGGAGCATAATGGCAACCTTCGAACCCCCGCGGACTCCCAGCTTACGCAGTGCATTGGCAAGGCGCAGCACTTTGTCCCAGACCTGGGCATAGGTGAGCCTGGTCCCCAAAAACTCGGTGGCGGTATTTGAGGGATTGAGCCTGGCGTTCTCCTCGAGAACAAGAGGGAGGCAGGTTTCCCGATAACTAGCGGATGCGGGCACATCCGCGTCGTAGCTGTTGAGCCAGATTCGCTCCATTCGACTTTCCTGGAATTGTTTGAAGTTTTTGCACCCTGGTCGGATTGCCTGTCCCTATTATCATACTTTTCATCGATATTTGGAGGAAATTAGGCATTGCTGATGGCATTTCGTGAAAAAGAGTTGTGAGAGAAGGGATTTTCGAAAACCGACTCATATAGAGTTGCGCGCGAGTCAACCCCGAGCGTGGTGAGCTTCGCCCCGGTGCGGCAAGGCGTGGTTAACAATCAGTACACACCGGCCCATACCGTCCTTCAGTACCTCTCAATACACAGCTTTTGAGAGTTAGTAATTTCAATTACTTAGATTATTCGCTTTGTCATCGACCCTCTATCGCGGCGCGACGAAAACTCCCTCGGATTCTCTGCCAAAGCCGAAATTGGCGATTTGATGCCGTGGAGATGGTACTAAATTTGCTTGCAACCCGCCAAAATCATAAGTGTAATGTTTTTGTCCATGCCACAAGGGTAGTAGGATGCGCTTTCATTGACTTCTTGAACCAGCTTTTTGTGCCGGCGATGGTCTGTATGGGATTTGTTGCCGAAGTGTTCAAGACCTGGGATGAGCAGATTTCTTTTCTAACGTGAGGGGGGCCAGATGAATTTTCATTTTCGGGAAGCTTTCAGTATCTTACTCAAAACGACCCCGTATTTGCTGATTCGTATTGCAATATACGGCGTCCTCGGTGTTGCCATGGCGCTTTATATCGGCTTGCTTCTCCTCATCGGCAAAATATTCGGCGGTGGCGGCGCGGTTATCTTCCTGATCGGACTCGGCGTCCTGTACGGACTCCTGCGGCTTGCCAAACATTATGCCCTATACCTGGTCAATGCCGGGCACATTGCAGTTATTACGGAAATCATGGATAAGGGTTCCCTTCCCGAAGGTACGAACCAATTTCAGTATGGAAAGGAATTGGTCATTCGCATGTTCAAGGAGGTTTCAGTCCTGTTCGTTGTCGACAGTCTGGTGGATGGAATCATTCGGGCCGTAAACCGCACGGTGGCAACGGTGACGGATCTCCTGCCCCTGCCGGGAATGGACGGACTGACAAAAATAGTGAACAGCGTGGTCAATTTTTCACTGACCTATATAGATGAAACCATATTGAGCTACAACCTCGCCCGGAAAGACGAAAATGTCTGGGAGAGCGCCAAACGGGGCGTTATCCTGTATGCACAGAACTGGAAACCCATCCTGATCACGGCCGCCGGCTGTGCCGCGGCCAATGTGGGCATTTTTGTCGTATTGTTCCTCGTGCTGCTCATTCCATTCGGTTTCTTCGCGGCAATGACCCACAATGAGACGCTTAAGTTCTTCTGGATCGCATTTGCATTGACCCTGGCTTACGGAATCAGGCTGGCCGTCTTCAAACCTTTCTTCCAAATCTCCGTGATGCTGACCTTCCATTCCGAAATTAAGGGACAGGTCCCCAACCCGGAGTGGGAGAACAGACTGGAAGCGGCCTCGGACAAATTCGGAGAATTGAGGGAGAAGGCCGCCGGGTACATGAGCGGGCGTACTGCTCCGCAAGAGGCGCCGCATTGATTTATAGGAAGTAGTTGGCATCGTCACCCAGTTGCTTTGCAATAACGGGGTCCTGGTATCGGGTGCAGTAGTTGAGCGCGATCTTCGGAATCCAGTTCATCTTCTTCATGGTACGCACCCACAGGGAGTAGTCGGCCCCCAGGCATGCGCCGAATACCACGTCCGGGTTTTTGGATTTGAGAGTCTGCACTTCGCTGTCCAGGTTCATGGCGCCGGGATTGAACGGAATATCGGCGACGAGCTCAAAACCACCGGCGGCCGCTTTTATTGCTTCCTCCGCCGCGTGCTTGCCGAACTCACTGTTCTCGTATATCACGCCCAGGGTCTTTACGGCGGCGCCCGGATTGTGCTCGTCAACCCATTTTATGACTTCGACGAACTCGATGGATTCGGTTTCATCGGTGGGCGCGATGCGGAAAAAGAAGTTCATGTCACGTTGCGTAAGCGCGGCGGAAAATGTATGAATTTCGGAGTACTTGCGGTGGCGAGGGGCGAAATCCGCGGACCGGGTTATCGGTGCCTCGAGACATGATTCAAGCCGAACGAGGAGTTGGCTTGACTTTGATGTGCCTAAACCCTATCATCGGTGGCCATTAGTGAGAGTCTTCTCACGGTCCGCCCAAATGCCGGTTTGGGTAGGACTCCCGCACATCCACCAGGAAATTTCGAAAAAGCAAGGATTGCCATGCCTAAAATTGTAAAGGAAGAGAGCGAGAAGGGAAGACTGCACATCGAGTCTCCTCTCATGGGTGAGTCCCTGGTGAGCAAGGAGTTTCTGAGGAGAACGGAGGCCAAGGAATACTTCCGTATGCAACCCGAGATCAACGTTATCAAGATCGGGGGGCAGAGCATCATCGATCGCGGATCTTCGGCCGTGCTGCCTGTACTGGATGTGCTCATCCAGGCCAAGGATCAGTATAAGATCATACTCATGACGGGCGGGGGTACTCGCGCGCGCCACGTCTACAGCATCGGGGTCGATCTCGGCATGCCAACGGGCGTTCTATCGAAACTCGGGGATAAGGTGTCCTGGCAGAATGCGGAGATGATCAGTGTGCTGTTGAACAAGCACGGTGGAGTCAAAATAGGGCACGGAGACAATCTGGAACAACTGACGATGTTTTGCCAACGCGGGCATATTCCCATTACTTACGGTGTTCCACCTTACGGCTTTTTTGAACATCCGGCTGAATTCGGCTCGATTCCTCCACACCGAACGGATTGCGGCGCTTTTCTCCTGGCGGAAAACATCGGCGCCCGCTCACTTATATATCTCAAGGACGAAAAAGGTCTTTTCGCCAGCGATCCCAAAAAGTGCAGTGACTCGGAGCGCGGGGAACTTAAGTTCTACGACCGGATTTCGACTCGGGAACTTCTTGAACTGGACCTTGACGATCTGATTATCGAACGGCCGATCATAACGTTGCTTCAGCGAGCCAAGTGTCTCAAGGAACTCCAGATTATCGATGCCCTGCATCATCCCGAGCACATTCTCGATGCTCTGGCGGGAAAGCATGTCGGGACCATCATTTACAAGGAGGAGTAATTCACCGACCCGAGAGATCCAGGGAGCCTATTGGTCCGGGCCGGAAAGGCGTTAATGGCGGGTTACGTTCATAGCATCCGACACGCTAGTGAAAAACGGACATTTGGTGGCCCGTTCATGCCCGTGTATACGCGGGCATGAACGGGCCGAATAAATGCCTCTTGAACGCAGGTGCGTATGGACGAGTTGGCGTGAAGGGACGGCCTGGCGCCCGTGATATCGGGCGATCCGTATTGTTAGTCTTCGTTTGCGCCTTCCCCTTTGCCCTTTCCGTCCTTTCCGCTCTTCAGGATCACTACATTGGCTCCGGTTGCCTCCGCGATCTGATCGAGTTCCTTTTTACGGATGTGTTCCACGTAGATCTTAAGATTGAGATCGTGGACCCCAACGACCCGGAAGCGTGGTTTTTTCTCCCCGGACTCTATTTTGCGTCTTTCACGCACGAAGATGGCAGGCATGGCACCCTCCTGTCTGTTTGGGATGGATGGATATGAACCGGTCTCGCTGATTATGTCGTAAAAGAATATATATCCTATAAGGATATATGTCAAGGAGGGATATGCCTAGAAACGACACGACAGAAGCCCAACCTCACCAGGGTAAACGGGAACGGTACATGCAGCCCTCAATCCTTCTGGGGCTCTATCTGAATGCCTCCTACGGGTATGAACTCATTCAGAATATCCAGGAATTTGGCTTCGTGGTGGGGCAGGCGCCACCGGGAATGATCTACCGGCATCTGCACCAGTTGGAAGAGGATGGACTGGTTGCGTCGGAGTGGAAGACGGAAGGCACGGGTCCGGCCAAGCGCATGTATCAACTCACCGAGGACGGAAAGCAGATGCTTGCCGTTTGGATTGATTACATGGAAAAGCAGGCGCGTACACTGGATGCCTTTGTGAAGAGGTACCGAGACGAAAAACCCGACCAGGGCTGATGCCACACTGATGGGTGCCCGACTCCCGGCGCCTCTGTTCTCGTTCAGGTGAAAGCCCGGAGCCGGTTTTAAAAGGGCTCCGGACAAAGGAGCGGAATCCGGCCCGGTATTTTGCGGTGCGGTCCACTCGTCGTTATTTTCAGGAAGCGGCGTGACCCCGGGCGTTTAGTTGGCCCAACTTTTCCCGTGAATTGTCTTTGCCGCGCTTTCCTCCAAGCGATTCCCACACGCCATTTTCCACCGGAGTCACGGGAAGAATGGGCCTGCCGCCCCAAAGCCTCGGGCGCAGCCACCCCCTGGAGTGCACGTAGTGGTCCGGGGCCGGAACCTGGCCGTCCCGATCCAGGGAAACCACAAGGATATTGAGCTTCTCTAGTTCCGCCACCCTGGCCGCCTCCGGTACATTTCGCAGGTCCCCGTATTCAATAAACCGGCCGCTCCAGCCGTGCGCGGTCAGTCCCACGGCGGCGGCCGCGCCGATAATCCCGTCGTTCGTTCCGCCATGGCCGGAAAGGTGCATCGTGCGCGTCGCCTCCATGGCTTCCTTCTGGGTCATGACCCGGTTGGTGCACTTTTGGCTGAAGGTGATGAGGCCGGGGAGAGCGGGATCGGCCTCGTGCGTGACACAAAGGCCCGGATCACTTCCCTCCAGGGAGTAGCGTTCGAGGTGAACGGCAGCCCTGGAAATCAGGTCGTCGAGAAGACTCGCGTCGACCATATCCACTATCACACAGGCACTGCTGTTATGAGAAGTGTAGGGAATGTCTTTGTGAACGAGAAGCTGCTGGCGAACCACGCCCCATGTATGGCAGCCCTCCGGCAGTTCACGATCGAACCAGCGGGCAAGTTTGCCGGTTCCCCGATCAGCGTCGGGGCAGTCAGTGTCATCGAAGCCGATATAAGCGCGTAGACTCATCCGGGTAATCCCCTTTGAGCGTTGCCGGTGCGGAAGGAACGCGAGGTTGAGGGTTCATGAGCGGACAGCATCCTGCATC
The DNA here is from genome assembly GCA_039679945.1 of Syntrophobacter sp. Classification (GTDB taxonomy): domain Bacteria; phylum Desulfobacterota; class Syntrophobacteria; order Syntrophobacterales; family Syntrophobacteraceae; genus SbD1. The sequence goes on from JBDKTY010000280.1 coordinate 9,538, forward strand.
AGGTAAGGCACGGCACACGGGAAACATATCACCGCGGGGGAACCGTTTCAATGAAAACCGGGAAAGGTCAATTTGTCGGGATGCCAGAAAGATGCGCGCCCTATCAGTCGCCACTCAGGGAAATACGAAAATCCAGGACTGAATCGAGTGTTACCAGCCGTTGCGAGAGTCGTTCGAAGTGCTGCTGCTTTCTAGTGCGGATCATCATGTCGTAGGTGAAGCACGTTCCCTGTTGCATGAAGGTATAGCTGATACTGACGACTTCACATCCATGCTGCGCAAGAAGCTCTCTTAGCTCCTTCTCGGGCAGCGGGATGTTGCAGTTAATGCGAAGGACACACTGAGCATAGATGAGAGTGGGCAGCTTCGATTCTATCCAACGAAAGACAGTCAGCGTGCCCAGAGTCAAGGCTGTTACGATTATGACGGCGTTGTAGAATCCCACGCCCGCCATAATGCCGATCGCCGCCGTAATCCATATCGATGCGGCCGTGGTCAGACCGCGAATCGACAGTCCATCTTTCATTATGACGCCCGCGCCGAGGAAGCCGATACCGGTCATTATTCCCTGTGCCATGCGCGTCGGATCGATCCGCACCGTTTCAACCAGCGCCTGGGAGAACCAATCTTTTTGATAAAGCGCCACCAGCATGAGAAGACTTGAGGACATACTGACAAGGGTGTGCGTGCGGAATCCGGCCGCATGTCCGTTATAGCTCCGCTCGAGTCCTATCAGCCCGCCGGCGATCATTGCCACCAGCAAATGAACGAGGATATCCAAAAGATCGCTGCTCATGTGTGTGATCCATTTTGAAGAGATTGGCCATCTGTCCAGCTCCCCAGTGGCGTGGAACATAGACCTAGCAATAGACCGCGGAATATGCAAATAAATTCCGCGCAAATGCGGGGCCAGCGGCTCTTTCGGGTGGCGGTTTTCGCTAAAGCTCTTCGTGCAATCCGCCGACTATGTATTTCGGAGAAGTACGCAAAGTTTCGATACAAGTTGGTGGCGGCAAGGTTTATCTCGTTATTTCAAATGATTGCATTTGTAAAATGCCTGCCGGGCAAAAAACAACCGAGCGGGTGCACGATAGACCGGTTTGTGCGCGGTCGATTTTGGATGAACCGCATCGCATACGGGAACAGACGGGAGATGGATTATGATCAGCGCCATTCAAACTGGTGTCCTGGGAATGGACAAAGCCTCGAAAGTAGTGGAATCAGCGGGCAATAATATCGCCAGGATTGAAAACCGCCCGAGCACGACAAAGCCCACCGGGAACGCGGCGGCAAACGGCGACATAGCAAGGGATTCCGTGAATATGATTATCGGGCACAGGACCTACGACGCGAACGCAAAGGTCGTCGAAGTAGCGGCAAAAATGCTGGATACCATAGTCTAGTGCTCTGCTCCGGCAGCAGCTTTTTCGTTGGTTGCCCCGGTCTTGCCGCAAAAGCTTTTCGGAGTGTTGCGCCGGTTATCTTGAGTAAAGTTGCGATCAGATAATTCAGATTTGGAGCTGTGGCAGTCGCGCATCACTTTCGAGGGCTCAATCGGGCGCGAGGCATGCCCCGGCGGTTCAACCTCCTAACAGCGCCCTGGCGCGGTTCAAAAGACGTCTTCGGTTCTCAATCCCGTTTAGCCCCCCATTGATCACGCGCGTGATCTTCTCCAGATCATCACGGTCGGCATGTGCATTCAGTTTGTGCCGGTCCCAGAACCAGCCCGCAACGTCCGTGCACAGCCGGTCATCGGTGGCCACCAGCTCCGGCCTCTCCAATACGTCAACACGGCATGCCTCGCGGTAATGCGTGTAATTGGACCGCCCGGTCAGTTGAATCAGCCCCCTGCCCTTGAAACGGGGGCCGTCTCCCCGTTGTGTATTGCCGAGGTCACGGCGTCTTTCGTATGCAGTACCGTCGGCAAGTTCTTCCCTGAAATGCAGCTCTCCGCTTTCATGGCCGATCTGCGCGAGAAAGTGGGCCTGCCTCGGTGGAGTATCGATCCCGTAGCGGGCCATTGTTTCGGCGATAGGGTGTGCCATGCCCTCTATCGCGATTTCATTGGCATGCAGGAATATGAATGCGAGAATCGTCTCTCCAAAGGAATCTGGAATTTCCCCGCACAGGGACTGCAGCGTCATATCGCCCGGTTGAATCATACAGCCGGGTCCGGAGAGCGAAAGAACAATCTCCTGAAAAGCCCTCAAGGCATCGAGGGTCTTCTCGCCAAAAGCTCCGTCGGGTTTCAGCGGCTGAGGCATCCCAAATCTTGAACCATTAAGATTGAGCAATCGTTGTACCGTTTCCACATCTTCGCGCTGATTGGGACAGCGGTAGCCAACGGCTTCAGTCAGAAGCCGAGCGCCCCGAGTTGTGATAGCCGAGGTCGTCTTCTCCCGGTTCGGGGAAATGGGGTGTTCTGTCGGGGATTCCGTCATCAATAAGAGAGCTTCTTGTTCATTTGGATTCATGGCCTTCATCCTTATGTCATAGTGGGGTGGAATACAGTGCTGATATGAAAGTAAGATTTGATTGCCGCCGGATAAGCTGTATCAATAAAACACAGGATTCATTGGTTATGATATTGGAAAATATATGCCTGTCAATATATAAAATTGAAAAAAATCGTATTTTGCATAATACCGATCGGGCGAAACAACAATTATAATAATTGATTAATATTTTACATATTGTTGTAAGCTATTAAAAGAACTTTGCATATATATGAACTGTAGTGCAATATATTAGCTAATGAATGATAACTTATACAAATGAGTGGCTAATTGGATAGGAATTAAAATGGGAATATCACTGGAGTCTGGTTAAATCCGGACCCATTACCGTAAGTAGCTGATTTATGATGATTTTTAACACAATCATTCGTTTTTGATTTGAATTTGGATAACTGGTCAAAAGTTCAGTGGCGGCTCGGCCCCTTATCGATCTATTAAGCTGGGTGCGGGTTTGTAGGTCGCGGGATACTGCCATAATCAACCAAACTGGCCCTGTTTAACTGATTCGAAAATTAGCCGGACAGTAGTGAGGGAATATTATAAGGGAAAGGCAAAAAAAACGAAAAAGGGCAGGCGAGAAGCCTGCCCTGATAATCGAGTCGTATGTCCGAAGAATTGGCGTTTCAATCGTGAGGGCGCCGCCGCCGCGCCCTCGGTATCCACGAGTGGATTATAAGCATCTCCCCGCGGAGTTAGTCTTCCTTGCCATTCCTGAACACTTCGGCCATGGATGCCATGGCGGCGGAGCATTCCACGAGGACGCGCATCATGAAGACCACCGCGATCCCATTCATTACCCCGCAGGCGAACCATGCCTGGGCGGCCGCGGCGAACGCTCCCAGTCCGGCGAAAAGCAGGGTCAGGAAGATCCCGGCCGGAGTGCAGCGAGGCCAGCTCTTGAGGCGGATGAACTGCTTTCCTCCTCCGTGCTCTTCGACTGCCATCAGGACACGAACCGAACCGAGCAGTCCACCGCGCAGTTCCAGGTCCCATCTGTCCCAGTCACCGCCGCGGAGCACCACTGTTCGAAGGTGCTTTATGTTCTCTTCGATCGCTTCGAGCCAAGTGATCGGTGAGCGCCACTGCTCACTCCAGATAGTGAAAGTCTTGGGGAGGGGCAGCGGATGAGCTATCCCGGAGACAACCCCGCATTTGCGCCATGGTGTCAGGCCCAGCTTAACACGACCGGACAGACGCGCAAGCGGCTGCATCAGGTGGAGCGCCGCAGTAAGGGCGCGCATTTTGAGGCGTTCCTTGCGGGTGATGTCCTGGAACGGCAGGCTCATTGCGCAGGAGACGGCATGCACGACGGGCAGCGCGGCCGCGAACAGGAAGAGCGGAATTGCCAGCAGGAGGGGAGACCAGCTCAGGCCCAGGACCGAGAAGATTCCGAGGGCGGCTATGATCACGTACCACTCGGGCATGAGCGGCAGCGACCAGAGAAGGCTCGGCGCCGGCTGGTAGATGGACTGGAACAGGGCGCTTCCCCAGGTCCCCTGGTAGATCCTTCCACGCATCGAGCCCAGCAGGGATTCGAAACCTTTAAAGTAGAGGCGTCCGGCCCATGGGATATGACCGGCTGCATTATACTTCTCGGGCCATTTGCGTTCGAGGAAGCCTTCCGCCTTGCCGTAGTTCAATTGCTGTTTCCAATAAGCCTTAACGGAATTTCTGCGGTGGTGCCAGACCATGGCCGCCGGGTTGAATCCCAGCGTCCAGCCCTGCTGCTGGAGACGCCAGCACAGGTCCACGTCGTCCCCGGCGATCCTGAATGTGGGATCGAAACCGGTGATGGCTTCCAGGGCAGCCTTGCGAAAAGCCATATTGCAGCCCGGAATGTGTTCGGCTTCCTGATCGGTCAAAAGCACGTGAACGGGGCCGCCCGGCGAGTTTGAAACACATTCCGCAATGGGGCCGTCATCAGCGGGCGGAATGTTCGGGCCACCCACTCCGACGTGGTCGGATGTGAGGAAAGTGGCCGCAAGATAGGTCAGCCAGTGTGGATCGGGAATCGCGTCGTCATCGATGTAGGCAACGATCTCGCCGGTTGCCGCGCGCATGCCGACGTTTCGCGCATTGCTCAATCCGCCGTTCGGAATGGAGATGAGCCTGAAGGGATATTCCTTCGCGATGCTTTCCGTGGCGTCCTTGGAACCATCGTTGACAACGATTACCTCGAAATTGGGGTACTCCAGTTTCTTGAGTCCCTCGAAGCAGTCGCGGATGGTCCGGCTTCCGTTATAGGAACAGACTACGACCGAGATGCTCGGCCAGTTGAGGTCGGGAGGGAAGGGTATTTCGGCGAATGCCCTGGAGATGGCGGCCATCGATGGCTTGGGATTGCGGTCTCGGTCCGTTACGCCGAATCCCCAGTCGTCTATGTCGAAACCGCCCCGGTGCCATTCATCGGTCCAGGAGAATACGAACACACCGGCGCAGCCGGAACCGAAAGCGGATCGGACCTGCCAGTCAAGCGTGGCTGCCTGCTTGTCTTCGCCGTTTCGCATGCTGTCGTAGCCGATTTCGGCCATGACCAGCGGTTTTTCGCCGGCGAGGTTCTGAAGGCGAGCCAGGTAGCCTTCAAGCTTTTCCCTGGTTTCCAGGTAAACGTTAAAAGAAAGGAAATCGACGAACGGGAGTTTGAGGTATTCCGTGGTCGGGAAGTTTACATAGGTGACCAGGACCTCGGAGTCAATCTCTTTGACCGTATGGTAAAGCCGTTCGAGAAAACTTTCGATGCGGCGACGGCCGTACCATCGTACGATCGAGGCCGGAATCTCATTGCCGATGGTAAAGGAGAGGAGCGCGGAGTGCCCCGCGCATTCGCGCACACCGGCCCGTACGCGGTCTTCGATGTCACGCGTGAGCTTTCCGTCTTCCATGAAGGCGATGTGCTCTTCCCAGGGAAGACCGACCATGACGCGGAGATTATATTTCTGGGCGATATCGAGGAGCCACCTGGGTGGCACCGTGTATGTCCGGACAGCGTTGATTCCCTTTTGGGCCATCAGGGAGAAATCCCGATCGACGATCTCGGGATCGTGGTACTCACAGCCCTGTTCGTCCGGGTGGAACGGACCGTAGGTTACACCGCGGATGTAGAATTTCTCTTCCCCCACGTAGAGGAACTTACCGCGTACCGTTGCCCGAACACCTTCCATGATGGGTACCTGTTTCGGAGGGCTGAGATAGAATTCGGCGACTCCCGTTTCCTTCGGACTTTCGAAAAGCGGACGTAAAACCGGTTTTTCGGTCGGGAGCTTGAAAAGACTCCGTGCAGGGCTCTTCTTCTTTGCAGTCCCGGAATCCCGCTTCAACTCAAAGCGCAACACGCCGTCGGTGGAATCGGATGGACCGTCGGGTTTCAATTCTTGCGCGGTCGCCTTTTCGCCGGATTGCATCAGCGGTTCGTCACCTGCCACGTCGGATATTATGTCGGAAATCGCTCTAGCCATTTTTTCCCTCGTTCCCCATTTATTAGCCTAGTGTTCGCGCACTGGTAACGCATAACCCACAGTCTTCTAGGCAATAAGCGTACCATTCCGTAACGTGCGGTAAGTACACCATAAAGTTGAAAGGGGAAGTGCAGAGGGAAAAGGACGGTTACGTTTTTTGCGCACTACGGTTACGAATAGTGTACGGCTTCGTGACCGTCGGGCCCGACGGTCACGAAGCTCCCTGGAAGAATGCGGGGGATGGTTGGAACGGTGGGGAGACCAAACGATTCCCCCAGGAATGCCAACAGACCATTTGCCGCCATGATCCTGCTTATTTATCACCATGACGCGAGCCTGGCCGCACTCCGCCCGAGGGAATCCGATGGCTGGATCAGGGCCTCTGGCCATAAGACTCCCACGCGGCGCGGGTTGACACGGGCTGGCGTCATCGGGGATTTCCGGTGTCTAAAAAACGGAGGCAGAGTCCCATGGGCTCCGCCTCGGCTTGCATTCCCCAGTTTGGTGCTCGGGTCGCTCCCGGCTTTATGCCATCTACCGGATGGGCAAATAATTCTCTTTACTCTTTTTACTCTCTCTGGTTCGCATTCCCGGAAAACCCGCTTCACAGGGCATGGGGGGTAATTACAGCTCCTGTTGACGGTTCACGGGTTCAATGTCCCGGGCTGCTTTCTACCACCGCTTACCTTTCTACTTCACCAGGGCGCCCACATAGTACGCGCCGACAACCGCTCCGCCAGCGTCGAGTATCGGCTCATAAATCGCGTCGTACATCTGCCCGAAGACGTCCACCTGACCGGCAAATCGTCCTCCCCGGAGGAGCGCCTCTATGGCCGGGCCGTTTGGATCGAGCACCGACCCGATTGCGCGAATACCGGCGACCTTGATGATGTTGGTGCTAACGCGCCGAAAACATCCGTCTTCCTTAAGGAATAACGTGGCGGTAATGCCGAACCGTTCCTTGACCTTATCAACGATTTCGTAGTTCTCGTTCATTTTCGTGCCGCCGAAATAAAGTGACGGTCCCTCGCTTCTGGGTTCCCCAAGTTTGGCGGTTTCAGCCTGGAGCAACGCCATTGCCTCGTCGAGATTTGGGGTCTGGGCACATGCAAAGGTTGCGGCGGCAATCAAAATAAGCAAGCTAAGCGTGAGGATGGAAAAGCATAACCTGGGTGAATTCGCTCTCATTGCGTTCGTCTCCTCTAAATGAGTAAGTTTTGGATGTTGATAGGGATCGGAATTTTGTTCGATAAGAATTAAGAATTTATTTTACAGGATATTCGTTTTCGTTAGAAATATGCCATCGTTGACGGGCACGGTGGCAAATACTAGGGAGTCTCTGGTAGGAATAACTCGCATACGGCTTTCACCCGGATGACGTGTGCGCAAAGTATTCCCTTTCTATCCGAATCCTTGTCAAAGGCGCATCCGGGGCCTATACTTAGCTGTTGTGAATCTACACGGCAACAGAGTTTAATGCCCATGTTCGACCCGATCGTCAGCCGGGAAATGCCGGACCTGGTTCAGGATGGTGACGGAATATATATCTTCCGGCATGCGACGGCCCATTCCGGGAATCCGGCCTTTAGCGGAATGTGGCCGGGCGGGGCGGTATGCGCGAGGAGTTCTTTTTCCCATGTCTCTAACCGTGGCCTGATATGGCCTCACCGGTAAACTGATGGCTTCTACACTTCTCGAAGTAAAAGATCTCAGGACATACTTTCTGACAGAAGCCGGGACTGCCCGCGCGGTGGATTCGGTGAGTTTTTCCATTTCCGAGCGCCAGGTGATCGGTATAGTCGGCGAATCGGGGTGCGGCAAGAGCGTCACGGCCCTCTCCATTATGCGGCTTATCCCGCCTCCCGGCGTCATCGCGGGGGGAGAAATCCGTTTTGGCGGAAAGGACCTCCTTGCGCTGTCCGACAGGGAAATGGAAGCGATTCGGGGTAACGAGATCTCCATGATTTTTCAGGAGCCGATGACATCGCTCAATCCTGTTTTCCGGGTTGGCGACCAGATCGGCGAGGGCCTCCTGCGCCATAAAAACATTTCGAGGAAAGATGCCGATGAGCAAACGGTGCGACTCCTGCGCCAGGTCGGTATTCCTTCTCCCGAGATCAGGATGAGGGAGTATCCGCACAAGATGAGCGGCGGCATGCGCCAGCGGGTGATGATCGCGATGGCGATAGCCTGCAGCCCGCGGCTCATCATAGCGGATGAACCCACGACGGCCCTCGATGTGACCATTCAGGCGCAGATACTGGCGCTCCTGGATAGCCTTCGCCAGTCGCACGGAATGTCTGTTCTGCTCATTACCCACGACCTTGCGGTCATTGCCGAAATGGCCGAACAGGTCCTGGTTATGTACACGGGGCGCGTGGTGGAGCATGCGAACGTGAGGGACCTTTTCAAAAATCCGCTCCATCCCTATACTCAGGGCCTCATGCGCTCCATCCCCGGCCAGGCGGCCGGAGACGGGAAGAAGCGGCTGGAAGCGATAGCGGGTGTTGTTCCCAGTCTTCTCGCACTCCCGCCCGGGTGCAAGTTCAACACGCGGTGCCAGTATGCTTTCGACCGCTGCTTTCGCGAGGAGCCGCCGCTTACGGCCCCCGCCGACGGCCATCCTGTTCGTTGCTGGCTCTACTAGGAGGTTTTTGCTTGCCTGAGAAAACCACATCTGAATTGCTGAGAGTACGAAATATAAAGAAACACTATTCGATCACCCGTGGATTGTTTCGCCGCGAGATTGGCATGGTCAAGGCGGTTGACGGTGTGGATCTCGAAATAGGCCGGGGTGAGACGCTCGGTCTCGTGGGGGAATCCGGGTGCGGGAAGTCGACTCTCGGGCGGGTCATACTCGGATTGGAACCGCCGACGGAAGGAGAGATCCTGTTCGACGGGCGGGATATTTCCTCCATGAACGAAGAGGAGCGCAAGGACCTTCGCCGACGGATGCAGATTATTTTCCAGGACCCCTATTCATCACTCAATCCGCGCCAGACTGTTGGCCGGATCATCGCGGAAGGGCTGGTCATTCACGGGATCGGGACGGGCGCGGAGCGCAAGGAGCGGGTGCGGAAGATCATGGAAGTAGTGGGGCTTCGGCCCGAGCAGATCAACCGCTACCCGCACGAGTTCAGCGGAGGGCAGCGCCAGAGGATAGGAATCGCGCGCGCGCTTGCGCTGCATCCGGAACTGGTCATCTGCGACGAGCCCCTTTCGGCCCTCGATGTCTCGATCCAGGCGCAGGTAATCAATCTGCTGCTGGATCTCCAGGAGGAATTTCATCTTACCTACCTGTTCATCTCGCATGATCTGTCGGTTGTGCGCCATATTTGCGACCGCGTGGCCGTAATGTACCTGGGACAGCTCGTAGAGCTGGCACAGACCGAAGAACTGTACAAAAACCCGGCCCACCCCTACACACGGGCGCTCCTCAATGCCATCCCGATTATGGACCCGGACAAGGCGAAGGAGCATAAGGTCGAAAGCATCGAATCCAAGGGTCCCAAACTTCCCGATTTCTGCCTGTTCCGCCCCCGCTGTCCGGAATGGCTGCCGGAATGCGACGGGCTCGCGCCGAAGCTTTTGGAACACTCCCCCGGCCACTGGGTCAAGTGCCTGGCCTACGACCGGAAGAAGGGCGCCGCGACTGTCTGATACTCTATGTGCGCCGAACTCAGTTCCCTCAAAGTGATGCATTTTATTGAAAAGTGTTTATTTTTTGATTGCTAATGACCGAGAGTCAGTATAGTGTCCAAGTTTTATAAAGAGTCGGGGTCGGGAAGTAGCCAAAGATCCTAAGAAGTTGAGACCTCAGGGGCATCAAACAAGACAGAGCGTACGGGAAACATGTCATGACTCCTGACACCAATGCGGGCTATCAAGATAAAAAGAAGAACCAGGAAACCACTAAGAGCCATGGACCCGTTGATCACTCTCGTAACCTGGTTATGCGAGGTGGCATTATTTCCCCCAATGTTCCAAAGAAAGAATCCTACCTTACAATATTTACTGATTGGCTTTACGAATCCCTAAGCAAGTAATCCCAGAGTCATAAATCCAGAAGGGGTGTGGTAGCATAAGTTGTCATACCCTTTTTAAAGGACGCAATGTGGATACGTTGAACTATAATAGTAAATATGAAACATTTCACAATCTACTGAGCCGAATTGATCATTTTGCCGAAACGATGGGAGGCCTTGATGTTCTGATAGAAATTCTAAGCCACAGCTTTGTGGTATTATCGATTATATGGCTGGAGGCACTGATAAAGACATTTACCGCATCGTCCATGTGGCCGATATGGATAGCATTCTTTATGCTATGGCTGATTACGAATGCATTCGTGCTTGTAGGTTACAATATAGTAAGGCGAGTAAAGTCCGGTATTAAAGAAAACACAAACATGAAAACCAGGTATGCATTGCTGGCTCTTAGGCGATTCTTCAGTTATGCTGCTCAGAAGCTTCATGATTATTCATCATACAATATGGAAAGGATAGATATTGAGCTTTTCGATAGATTCACACGACATTCAAAATCGGCACTTCTGAGAATGCTCTTTTACCAGATCTCGTTCGGAAACACCAACCTTGACAGAATGTACCGAGTGGCCCTGCTGGAGCCGAATGATGATAACGAACTCGCCATAACCTCATACTATAATTCTGAAAGGCGGCGCCCCCGGCTGTACAGCCTGGATCGTACGTTCAAAATGCGGGAAGGGGTGGCGGGATGGTCATGGTTTTTCCGACAACCGTTCTGTATACCTAATGTTCCTGAATACTTAGAGATGTGTCGTATTGGTTATTTCGAAGATAATGCCCCGATGTATTTCAGGGACAACTCGGGCGATGAACTCGTAACGCCTTTCACCAGAGGTTTGCTGGAAATCAAGTCAATCATCTGCTATCCAGTAGTCATCCAAGCTCATGGGGAGGAAGTTGTTAAAGCTATAATTTCAATAGACTGCGATAAAGAGGGGGCGCTGGACCACACAACATCACAGAAAGCGAAACAACTCAGGATTAATCTTTATCCCTTCGTAAGGTTATTCGAGCTTCTGTTTACTACCATCCACCTTGTTAAGACCAAGTATGTTAATTTTATGCCGGCGGCAACCAAGTAGCGGGAGCGGCGCCGATTTCGGAAGACGCCGTTGCCACGGCACAAGAGAATTGCACCCTGTCCGTGGATTGGCAAATCGCGATGGGCTCTTCACCCTCTCACAATGAGCGAGGAGGCTATCACTGGCACCGGTATGGCGGGCTCTCCGATCGGTTCTCGGGATGGGGCTCATGCCGGACAGGGCTGGACAGAGTCGCGATGATTTTCCAGTAACAATCCTCGTGGGACGGTCCGAGTTGTTCAGAGAGATATTTGATCCACTATCTCATAGATAGAAAAAGGGGCACTCACACAAAATAGTGAGAACCCCTTCGGTGTATCACTGATGTATCACATGAAAATACACCTCGAAAACAGGAAAGCCGACCCCAAAAAGGATCGGCTTCCGATGAGCCCTTGCCGATAGGCGGGAGAGGATTTGAACCTCCGACTTCCACCGTGTGAGTGTAAAATTAGTAATAAAATCAGCTACTTCAACATACATTAAGATACAACAAAGTCAAACACCGTATAAAACTAACGGCTTTGATTTTGGTTTCTGTTCTCTCGTGTTTCGGGTATTTTTGGGGTGTTGTGGGCACGATTTGGGCACACAGTTTTCCAGGGCTAGAGTTCGCGACTCGAAAAGTGGTTTCCTCGCCGCCTGCCCTGGAAATCCTCAGAGGGACGGGTCCGAGGAGACCGAAGGATGTATCATAAGGGTTCTGAACTTAAATCCAGTTACAATCTTACGAGAGGGCAGTTTTTTCAATTAGTACGCACCGGCGTGTTGGTGCCACGTCAAGACCCCGCGTGGGGAGAAATCTGTCTCTTCC
>JBDKTY010000281.1:0-72793 GCA_039679945.1 Syntrophobacter sp.
GAAGTATACAAAGACAAGAAGATAGCCAACATCCGCGGACTGATAGCCCTCTACCCCAACACCATCCAGACGGTGGTCAAGGCGGATTCAGGTATCAAAAGCTACAAGGACCTCAAGGGCAAAACAGTTGCCGTGGGAATCCAGGGCAGCTCCAGTCCCACGAATATGCAGGTCGTGCTGGAGTCCTACGGGCTTGCCATGACCGATGTCAAACCCCAGTACCTGGCTTACGGACCATCCATGGAGCTTCTGAAAGACGGTCAGGTTGACGCTGTCATGGTGGATGCCGGGGCCCCCAATTCCGCCATCATCGACATCAGCACTCAGCATTCGATCCGCATCCTGTCCATTGATGCGGAAAATATCAAGAATATCAAGACGAAGTATCCTTTCTTCTCGGATGCGATGACTATTCCCAAGGGAACATACAAGGGATTCGACGAAGACGTGCTCACTACCGGCTCCCTCGTCACCCTCTGTGTACAGAAGGAACTTCCCGAGGATATGGTCTATAACATAACGAAGACCCTGATCGAGAAGAGAGATGATATCGCCAAGGTGCACGAAAAGGGGAAAAGCATAGACCTGAAGACCGCGACCAACGGTATTTCCATCCCCGTCCACCCCGGGGCTGAAAAGTACTACAAGGAAAAAGGCGTGCTGAAATAAGCCCGTCGGAAGCCTTCTGATTTCTGAACAAATGCCGCTCGGATGGTGATCCGCGCGGCATTTGTTTTATTAGTGGAACACTGTATGCGGTTGGTCTTTCGAACGCCATTTCCCGTAAGATGGTGCTCTCCCGAAGGATGGGAGGATGCCGCCGGCGGTACTGCCGGCAGGGGCAACCGGCGCCTGGAATCGGGGATGGCTACTGAGCCGAGGGCGTCTGTTCATGTTCGCACGGGCGGAGGAATTCCAGTTCGTCCGTGGACGCCGGTCTCACGCGTACGACCGTGACCCGGTAGTGGAGAGCCTTGCCGGCAAGCGGGTGGTTGTGGTCCAGCGTGACGGAGGAACCGGTTTTGGCGACGACAAAATAGCCATACTCGGAATTGGTCTCCCTGTGCCTGGCAGCCCCCCATCTTCCGGGCTCGAGATTGCGTCCGGCGGGGAATTCCTCGAAGGATACGGTTCGAACCTGGTTCTTGTCATGCTCACCGAACGCCTCGGCCGGGGGGATCACCAGCTCGGTTCGGGTTCCCTCGGACAGTCCCATGAGGCGGGCTTCCAGTCCCGGCAATACCTGGGAGTACCCCGCCACGAAATTCATGGACACGGGTCCCGCCTCTCCCTTGATGAAGGTCCCATCCTCGAGGCGCAGGTCGTACTCGATAATAACGAAACAGTTTTTTGCGATTTCCATCAGATTCCTCGGATAATTTTGATCGTGGTGGCTGGATCAGGACTGCGGTTCGGATTCGGAAGGGTATCCCAGTTCACGGGCCTTGGCCAAGTGCGTTTCGGCTTCCTCCGCCTCGCCCATGGCCTGGAGTGCGAGTCCCAGGTTAAAATGCGCGGGAGCGAAAGACTCGTTTTGCGCGAGCATTCCCCGTGAGGCTTCGGCCGCGGTTTCGGGCCTGCCTGCCTGCAGGCTGGCGGCCGCGAGCACGCTGTATGCCTGTGGTGAGCCGGGGGCGAGTTGAAGCGCCCGTTTGCCGTGCTCGATAGCCTTTTCCAGGTCGCCTGACTGGAAAAAGGCAAAACCGAGGTTGCTGTGCGCCGGGGCAAAATCCGGGTCAATCTCCAGCGCCTTAAGATTTGCTTCAATGCATTTTTCGGTTTCTCCTTTGTTCAGGTAGAGACCACCCAGGTTCACGTGGGCGGGTGGCATTTTCGGGTCGCATTCGAGGGCCTGCTTCAACTCGGAAATGGCTTCATCAACCAGGCCTTTCTGGCTGTAGGCAAGGCCGAGGTTGTAGTGTAGCGTGGCGGAAGCGGGGTCAAAGAAGAGCCGTTCCTTGAGGAATTTAATGTAGAGATTCAGTCGAGCCGCATTCTTATCGGTATTTGCCATTGTGCTTTCTCTTCCTTTGCATTATATAGTCTATTCCGAGCTACAGAGCGGCGGAGGATTCTTTTCGGCCCGCCGACAAGGGCACTTTTTGCAACTCCCAGTTCGATCGCCGACGATAAGCATTCATTGTAACTGACTGCCTTCTAGATGAAAAGTTCTAACGCTCCCGAACTCAAAGTTGCCCATTTCAGCCAGCGGCTCATTACCCCAACATTCTGATTGTGCTGGGAATTCCGGAAAATTTTGTTGACAAAGCCCGAATGTTGGAGTTAGACAGGCCGAGTCGATCCGATTCCCGCGGCTATTCTTTGAGGTTGACAGGATAGAGTTTCTTGACTCCTGTTCGCGGGATGGAGCTTTTCCGTCCCGAATTATTTAAAGCTAACCGGGCGTTACAGGGAGTAAGCTAATGAGCGAGGATACTAAACAGCGTATTTTGGACTGGGTAAAGCAGCAGAAAAAAACCAAACATTATTTCAATGATCTATGCAAGGCCGTACCTGAAATGAAGATGATGCAGGCGAAAAAAGTCGTCAACGAACTCGTGAACGAGGGCAAGCTGAAGTATTGGTCGAGCGGCAGCACGACCATGTATATGTTGCCGAGTGAGGGTGACGTGGACAAAGAAGAAAAAGGTATGAACTAACCTGCCTGCCCCCCGCCTGCCGATGAGCCAGACCGAAACGGGTAAGAGTACATGCCTCAGATCAAGAACCGTTATTCTTGAGCAGCACACATCTATTCTGACAAGGGAGGTGAAAATAGGCGAGGAATCCGTTCTCCGCGGCAAAAGTGTGTTCAGATTGATATTACAGTGGAACTGGTTAATGGAGGAAAACGAATGGCACTGAAGCACCCAACCCCTATGCTCGACGAACTCGAAAAAGGATCGTGGCCGAGCTTCGTATCCGATGTGAAACGAATGGCGGCCAAAGGGAACCGTATGTGCGAAGACTGGCTTGGCCTCATGGAGATGTCCTACAGGGACAAGGAAGGCCACTGGAAGCACGGCGGTATCGTTGGCGTTCTCGGTTACGGCGGCGGCATCATCGGCCGTTACTGCGACCGCCCCGACCTTTTTCCCAACGTGGCTCATTTTCACACCGTTCGTGTCAATCAGCCCGCAAGCAAGTATTACAGCACAAAGGTCCTTCGACAAATTTGTGAACTGTGGGACGCCCGTGGCAGCGGCCTCACCAATATGCACGGTTCGACGGGAGATATCGTTCTGCTCGGAACCACCACGGATCAGCTCGAGCCCCTGTTCTACGAACTGACGCATGAACTCAACATGGACCTCGGCGGCTCCGGTTCCAATATGAGAACACCCGAAAGCTGCCTGGGCATGTCCCGCTGTGAATGGTCCTGCATCAATACCCAGGACATCATTTACGATCTGACCCAGGAATTCCAGGATGCGCTCCACCGGCCGATGTTCCCCTACAAGTTTAAATTCAAGGCATCCGGCTGTCCGATGGACTGCGTCGCCGCCATCGCCCGTTCCGACTGCTCGATTATCGGAACATGGCGAGATGAAATCCGCATCGACCAGGAAGCAGTGAAGGCCTACGTGGGCAATGAACTGGTTCCCCACGGCGGCGCCGGCGGCAGGGAAAAGCGCAGCTTCGACATCAAGTCCGAAGTTATCGACCTGTGTCCCACCGGCTGCATGGAATATGACGGAAAGCTCAAGATTTACAACGAAGACTGTACCCGCTGCATGCACTGTATCCGGGTTATGCCGCGCGCGCTCAAGCCCGGCCTCGACAAGGGAGCAACCATCCTGGTCGGCGCCAAGGCCCCCATTCTCGATGGCGCCCAGATGTCGAGCGTTGTCATTCCGTTTATCAAAATGGAGTCTCCGTACACCGAATTCAAAGGCTTTGTGGAAAAAGTCTGGGATTGGTGGATGGAGGAAGGCAAGAACCGCGAGCGCCTTGGCGAGACCATCCAGCGTCTGAGCCTGCGCGAGTTCCTCAAGGCTGTTGAACTCGAGCCGGATCCGCGCATGGTAAACACTCCCCGGTTCAATCCCTACATCTTCTACGACCCAGCGCAAGTTCCCGGTGGCTGGGAGCATGATGGGGCTGCTTTCCGTCAACGGCATCAAGCTTAGGAGGTTAAGAGATGGCTTTTGATCCGAACAATCTTATGAAAGACCGCATTACCGACATAGGTCCCCCAAAATATGACACATACTTCCCGCCCATTATCAAAGAGAACTTCGGGAAGTGGAACTACCATGAAATTCTCGAGCCGGGTGTCCTGGTACACGTTGCCGACTCCGGAGCGGAGGTTTACTCGGTGCGCATCGGGACGGCCCGTCTTATCAGCACCGATTACATCAAGGAAGTCTGCGACCTGGCTGACAAGTACTGCGGCGGATATCTGCGCTGGACCACCCGTAACAACATCGAATTCCTGGTCAGCGAAAAGGCCAAGCTGCAACCTCTGATCACCGATCTTCGCAGCCGCGGCAACTGGTTCCCCATCGGCGGAACCGGCGCCAGCATCACCAATATCGTCCACACCCAGGGATGGGCTCATTGCCATACCCCCGCCATTGACGCCTCCGGCGTTGTCAAGGCGGTGATGGACGATCTGTACGAATACTTCGGATCGCATAAGCTTCCCGCGCAGGTCCGGATAGCGCTCGCATGCTGTCTGAACATGTGCGGCGCCGTGCATTGTTCGGATATCGCTATCCTCGGCGTGCACAGAAAACCGCCTTTCGTCGAGAACGAACGCGTGCAAAACGTTTGCGAAATCCCTCTTGTGGTCGCGGCATGCCCCACGGCGGCGATCAAGCCCAAGAAGGTCGGCGAAATGAAGAGCATCGAGATCAACAATAACCGCTGTATGTTCTGCGGTAACTGCTACACAATGTGTCCGGCCCTGCCTCTTGCCGATGGCGAAGGCGACGGCATCGCACTGTGGGTTGGCGGTAAGGTCTCCAATGTGAAGTCGACTCCGATGTTCTCGAAACTTGCCGTTCCCTATATCCCGAATGAGCCCCCGAGATGGCCAACGACGGTCAAGTCGGTCAGGAAGATCGTGGAGGCTTACGCGGAGGGTGGACGCCGCTATGAGCGTATAGGTGAATGGATCAACAGGATAGGCTGGGAACGTTTCTTTGAGAAAACAGGTCTGGCCTTCCAGCATGAGCACATTGACGATTACCGTCTTGCCATGACAACCTGGAGAACCACCACCCAGTTTAAGTTCTAGCCTGGTAAGTCCGGCGGGGGAGAATTCCTCCGCCGGTTTTCGCGGATGTGATATGGATTTTGACCGATCGCGCCTGATTGTGGCCGCCCTGCGTGGAGGCTCCGGCAAAACGGTTGTTTCGCTGGGTCTCGCTGCCGCTTGGAGGCATTTTCTCGGGTTGCGAATTGTTCCCTTCAAAAAAGGGCCCGATTATATCGATGCCGGGTGGCTCAGTGTTGCCGCGGGGCATCCCTGCTATAATCTGGACCCTTTCCTCATGCGGCCGGAGGAGATCCTGCGCTCTTTTACCCGCCATTCAGGCCGTGGGGACGGTAGCCTTATCGAAGGCAACAGGGGGCTTTATGACGGAGTGGATGCCGGTGGCAGTTATTCAACCGCCGAGTTGGCCAAACTCCTCAGGTGCCCGGTTGTTCTTGTTCTGGATGCAACCAAGATGACGCGGACCGCGGCAGCGCTTGTGCTGGGGTGCCAGAGCCTCGATCCCGAGGTGAATATTGCCGGCGTTATCTTGAATCAGGTTGCCGGGAAACGGCACGAGCAGGTGCTTAAGGAATCCATTGAGCAGTGCTGCCGGGTTCCGGTGTTTGGAGTCATTCCCAAGGAGGGCCGGAATTTTTTTCCTGAGCGCCATCTCGGACTGGTACCACCACAGGAGTCCGAGAATATCTCTGGGGCGGTTACCTATGCCGCATCCAGAATGCGGGAATGTCTCGATCTGGAGGGTTTGTGGGGGCTTGCGCGCGGTGCGGGGCCACTTGGCTGGCCATACTCCGGAGCGGTCTCCGAAACTCCCGGAGCGGCGTCCGTGACTATCGGCGTGATCCGGGATGCTGCTTTCCAGTTTTATTACCCGGAAAATCTCGAGGCGCTTGAAGACAGAGGGGCCATTCTCAAAGAGGTTTCAAGTCTTGCAAGCGATTCTCTTCCGGAAGTGGACGCACTCTATATTGGTGGCGGGTTTCCTGAAACGCACCTGGAGGTGCTCTCCGCGAATACGGCGTTTCGCGACTCGGTGAAATCCGCCATCGAAGCGGGCCTCCCGGTTTACGCGGAATGTGGTGGACTGATGTTCTTGTGCCGGGGGATTCATCACCAGGACAAGCTATATCCCATGACAGGGGTATTCCCTTTCGGGATAGCTCTGGGGACAAAGCCCCAGGGGCACGGATATACTGTAATGGAATGCGTGAATCCGAACCCCTTCTTCCAGAAGGGCAAGGTTTTGCGCGGACACGAGTTCCATTACTCCAGAATTACCGATAAGCTAGATCCGGATTCGTATCCTTTTGTTTTCAACTTGAAGAAAGGGCACGGGATTGTGGCGGGCCGCGATGGGATATGCTATAAGAACGCGCTGGCCGGCTACTCTCATATCCATGCTGTCGGGAACGAAGACTGGGCGGATGCTATGGTTGCGGCCGCACAGTGCTATAAGAGTGAAAAATTCGGCATGTCTCTCGATTCCGCCATGGCTCCCGACAGGACCATGCCGGAATCACACGGTTACCCCAGGGTCTATTGAAGGAGGAAAAATTCATGGGCCAGATTGAATTTAAAGGTAAGACTTTCGAAGTCGACGAAGATGGATTTATCGCCAGTTTCGATACCTGGTGCCCCGAATGGGTCGATTATGTAAAGACCTCGGAAGGCATCTCCGAACTGACTGAAGAACACTGGAAGATAATTCACGTACTGCAGGATTATTACAGGAAGCATGGAATCGCCCCCATGGTTCGGATTCTGACCAAGGTTACCGGCTACAAGCTCAAGTACATCTATGAGCTTTTCCCATCGGGACCGGGCAAGGGCGCATGTAAGATGGCCGGCCTGCCGAAACCGACCGGTTGTGTGTAAATCGAGAGTGCACTAAACAAGGCGCCGGGTAATCGGACCGGCGCCTTTCCCGCTTTATTGGCGGGAACCTGGGAAACTCAGGCGTAATCCTCTTGATGGCAATTCCCGCGGACTGACCGGATAAATAAAGTTCTAGGTAAACCTAAATTTGCGTTTATTTTCACGCCAAAAGCGAAAAATCTTGTGCAAGTGGCCTTCCTTTTCCCTAAAAATGGCTCTCCAGTTGGATCTATCCCTCTCTTTGCTTTCAGGCTGGAGTCAACATTCAGCTTGACAATCAATTTGTTAGGGGGTACGAAAAAACTGATTTGCATGATTGCCTTTGGGACCTGGAAACTAAGTCTGCTGGCTCGATTGCCTGAATTCTGTAAAAACTCAAGTTACTACGGAGGAAAAAATGAGCTTTAAAGTAACCGTTGACAAAGACAAATGCACTGGCGATGCTGAATGCGTAGATGTTTGCCCCGTCGATGTTTATGAACTGGTTGACGGCAAGGCGGAGCCTGTGAATGAAGATGAGTGTCTGGGCTGCGAAAGCTGTGTGGAAGTTTGTGAACAAAACGCCATTACAGTGGAAGAAGTCTAGCCCGAGATTGCTGAAGGTTTTCGAAGAAAGGGCCGCTTGTTCTCCTTGAGGATAAGCGGCCCTTTGCGTTGTGCGCCCGGCCCGGCATGCACCGGGCGGCTTCACTGATCAGACCGAGAGAAAGGGCTGCAACCGGTGGGGGGTACCATGAAAGAAAACAGGCCCGCCTCGGGTGAGGGGACCTGTTTTGAATGGCGGAGAATAATCAACTCTTCCGATTCGATTATTCCTTGGCGCCAGGATGACACTGAGCGCACGTTACCGGCGCCTTGCTGTCGGCCTTTTCCTTCTTTAGTTTCTGGTGGCAGCCGACGCAATTGTTGTGGTAGGCAAGCTTCAGGTTAAGCTTCTGCTGGTCCGGCGGAAGCTTTTTCTCGCCCTGGATTGTCGGTTCGGTGTGGCATTTGTCGCACTTGTCAACCGCATCACCCTGTTTCCAGGTGTTCTTGCCATCCTTATAGACATGATGGCAATCAGCGCAGGCAACCTTGTACTCTTCGGCATGTTTCTTGTGCGTGAATTGTACCGGGGCTTTCGTGAGATTAGCCCAGAGTGCCGGTTTCAGTGAAATGGTATCGGGAGCATCCGCGGCAAATGCCAGCAAAGCTACCGAAAACAAAAACACCGCGGCAAAAATGCATGAAACTGACTTTCCTCCTCTTGTCATTTCCCGTACTCCTCCTTTTTGCAGGTTTGTATGCATTCCACCTAGGTAAACCTCGAAAATGCCGAGTGAACTAAAACCGTTCCAGTCTAGTGAAGTTTTTCGCATTAATCAAGAACCGATTTGGGTCAAACCGGGACTCAGCCGACATTTCCCGCAATCTGCCGACACGAAAACGAGGGGATGGCGCATTTCTTCCTACTTCGAAAAGTTACCGTGTTTTGGACCATCATTATTGCGACGGAAGTCATAATGATTACCCTTTTCGTTGGGTAATCCGCGTGGGGCGATCATTTTGAATCAGTTGATTCAATAGGTACCAGTACCGCTCAAACCGCGTGTTGTCAACTAAAGGTTGCTTCATTATCCGCGTTGCGGCGCGTGAATGCCGGCGAATCTCAACAGGAACGCGATTCAGCCCGCGGAGCCGGGCTGGATGAGTATCTGAATTGAGCAACATGTTTCCCTGGCAGGCTGTTCCGGCCGCCCATTGCGCTCGCAACCCATACCGAGGTCCGCATGCAGTTCCAACGGCTCACATTCAAGAATGCGGCGGGAAAGAGACTGGCGGCGCGTCTCGATCTTCCCGTGGATGAGAAACCTTCGGCGTTTGCCATATTTGCCCATTGCTTCACCTGCACAAAGAACTTCAACGCGGTGGTAAACATCGACCGCGCGCTTGCAATGCAGGGTATCGCCGTGCTCCGGTTCGATTTTACAGGCCTGGGCGAAAGCGAGGGTGACTTCGCGGAGACCAGTTTCTCCACCAATGTCTCTGACCTGATCGCGGCCGCGAACTTTCTAGCCGAGCACTACGAGGCGCCCAAACTCCTCGTGGGGCACTCGCTGGGAGGGGCGGCGGTGCTCCAGGCGGCGGCCTCCATCCCGTCTTCCCAGGCCGTTGCGACCATAGCGGCCCCGGCTGATTTATCCCATCTTGTTCGCTTTCTGGGCAAGGATTCAGGGGCCGACCTGGAAAAGCATGGAGAAACTTCGATCAACATAGTTGGGAAGGATTTCAAAATCAAAAGCCAGTTTCTCGAAGACCTCCGGCAAAACAATATGGAAAGTAGGATAAGGGATCTGAGAAAGCCCCTGCTTGTTTTCCATTCTCCCGTTGATGAAATCGTGCCCATCGAAAATGCGGCCCGAATCTTCATGGCGGCGCGCCATCCGAAGAGCTTCGTATCATTGGACGTGGCTGACCACCTCCTTTCCAAACGGGAGGATTCACTCTATGTCGGATCGGTCCTTGCGGCATGGTGCAAAAAATACCTGGAGATTCCCGACAAGGCCAAACGCCAGAAGGACCTGACGGATAACAGGGTTGTCGCCCGGACGGGCAGGAGCGGTTTTCAAACGGAGATAGTCGCAAACGGGCACAGTATCATAGCCGACGAACCGATCGCGGTCGGTGGAAGCGATACCGGACCGACTCCTTACGATCTTCTCGTTTCCGCCCTCGGCGCCTGCACGGGAATGACGCTTCGGATGTACGCGGACCGCAAGGGACTGCCTGTTGACAGTATCACGGTGAGACTCAAGCATCTGAAGATTCATGCCGAAGATTGTGTCGAGTGCATGGAGAACAAGAACGAAACGATAGACTTCATTGAAAGGGAAATTGAGGTTGAGGGTGATCTCGATGAGTCAACGCGTGGCAGGCTGCTTGAAATAGCCAATCGGTGCCCTGTCCACAGGACGCTTGAATCCCGTGCAAGAATTCACACCAAATTGAAGGAATAAAAAAACAATTGCATTTGGTTGCGGGCGACTGATAAATGGACGTTTCCCGATAACGGGATTAACCTATAGATGAAAGCAGAATAGAGGGAGACAACTTCATGAAACTACCACTGGAAATCAGCGCGCGTGACGTTCGGCTGAACGCGGAGACCGAGGGTCTCATTAGGGAAAAGGCGGCAAAGCTGGACAAAATCTACGACCAGATAATAGGGTGCCGGGTTAAGGTAGATAGGCCACACCGCAGCCAGCGGAGCGGAATGATGTATAACGTAAGCATCGGTCTTACTGTTCCGGGCGGCGAGCTGATCGTTAAAAGGGAGCCGGACGAAGATCTGCATGTGGCTATTGTCAATTCTTTCGAGACAGCCCAGCGCCGTGTCAAGGAGTATTCGGAAAAGCAGCGTGGTCTCGTTAAGACGCACCTCGAAAAGCCGGTTGCCCGGGTGGTCAAGCTCTTCCCGGAGGAAGGCTACGGGTTTCTCATGTCTGCGGAGGGCCGCGAGGTCTATTTCCACGAAAATGCGGTGCTGGACGGGAAGTTTAAGGAACTGCAGGTTGGGACCGAAGTGACTTTTGTCGAAAAAACCGGCGATAAGGGCGCGCAGGCGAGTTCGGTCATGATTTCCTCATAGCCGAAGACAACCGGCTCAAATCCAGTGAATTTTCAACCATGGCGGGGTTCAATCCCGCCTTTCTGTTTCGGACATTATGAGCGGAGGCTGAAAAGAAAATGTTGTTCGGCATTTTGGACGCTCTTATAATCCTGCTGCTCATCATTCTGAACGGTATTTTTGCCATGTCCGAACTGGCTATTGTCTCTTCGAGAAAGATTCGTCTTCAGCAATGGGCCGAAGAGGGTGATGTTAAATCAGTAGCCGCCCTGAAACTGGCCGAAAACCCCCAGCGCTTTCTGGCTGCCATCCAGATCGGGATAACCCTTGTGGGGATACTGAGTGGAGCGTTCGGTGGAATCAGCCTTGCGGGCCGCCTCGCGGGACCGCTTTCATCCGTGCCCTATATCGCTGAATACAGCGAAAAGATTGCCGTGGCCCTTGTTGTTGGACTCATCACCTTTTTTTCGCTGTTTCTGGGGGAGCTTTTGCCGAAGCGGCTGGCGCTCGCCTGGCCCGAGCGCATTGCCCGGGCTGTCGCGATCCCCATGGAGGCGCTGTCGAAATATGCCGCTCCCGCCATACACCTGTTGACCGCCACAACCGAATTTGTGCTGCGGGTGGCGAAATTCCGGCCCGTCAAGGAGCCACCCGTGACGGAGGAAGAGATCCGCGCGCTTATCGGCCAGGCGACGGTTGCCGGGATTTTCCAGGAAGCCGAGCACGATATGGTCGAGAGGATCTTTCGGCTCGGAGACCGAAGAGTGGGAGTGCTGATGACTCCCCGAAAGAAGATCGTCTGGCTCGATCTGAACGAATCGCCGGCAAAGAGCATGCGCAAGATAACCAAGAGCTATCATTCACGCTTTCCTGTCGGGTTGGGCCGTATCGGGAACATCCTGGGGGTAGTGCACGTGCGGGACCTCGCCGAGAGGAGACTGAACGGTCAGCCCTTCGACCTGCGCGCGGCGATGGAAAAACCTCTCTACGTTCATGAGAGTATGCACGCTCTCAAGGTCCTTGAGATGTTCAGGATGTCCGGCAAGCAGATGGCCCTCGTCGTGGACGAGTACGGTACCATTGAAGGGATTGTCACATTGAGCGACATTCTGGAATCGATAGTGGGCGAGATCCCCTCACACCAGGAACCGGAGGAGCCGCGGATCGTGCAGCGGGACGACGGGTCCTGGCTTGTCGACGGAATGCTCCCGATCGACGAGTTAAAAGCCCATCTCGAGATCAGGATGCTTCCCGATGAGGGGACGGGGGGATTTCATTCCCTGGGCGGTTTTGTGATGACTTATCTGAAGCGAATCCCGGCCGAGGGGGATAGTTTCGAGTGCTGCGGATTCCGATTCGAGGTCGTGGACATGGACGGGCGCAGAGTGGACAAGGTCCTCGTGCAATCGCTGGAGACCCCGTTACCGGAAGAGCGCCCCGGGGCGGATACGGACTGATATCGGGTTGCGTGCAAGACGGCGTTCGGCCCCGTGGCATCGATCCCGTGGAAGTCATGGTTGCGCGTGAATTGGAAAAGAATCAATGTTTGGTTTACCGGGAGGAACAAATCTCATGCTCCATCTCCTAAATAGTATGACCCGCCTCATGGAGCCTTTTGAGGCCCGAAACGGTCGCATGGTGAAGATGTTTAGCTGCGGGCCCTCCATTTACCGTCGGCCGCATGTCGGGAACTATCGCACTTTCATCTGGGAGGACGCACTCCAGAGATATCTGGAATACCTGGGATACGATGTGCGGCGTGTCCTTAACTTCACTGACGTCGAAGACAAGGCCATCGAGGAAGCGAGGCAGGACGGAAAGGCTGTGGGAGAGCTTACGGGCGCGGTTGCGGACCGCTTTACGGCCGAGGCCCGTATGCTTGGGATAAAACTTCCGGAGAAGATTCCGCGTTCCTCCACCAGTGTTCAACAGGCCGCGGCGCTTATAAGCCGCCTGCTTGCCAGCGGGCACGCGTACCGGTACGAAGGGAATATTTTCTTCGACCCGCTCAAGTTCAAAAGCTTCGGAAAGCTTTTCAGGCTCGACATGAGCAGGTGGCCGCGCGAAAAAAGAAGATTTAAGAAAGACACCTATCCCGGGCAGCGATGGAACCTGGGGGACTTTATTCTGTGGCACGGCGCCGGCGAAGGGGACGAGATCTACTGGGATACCGAGATAGGGAAGGGCCGGCCGGCCTGGAACATCCAGGACCCCGCCATGATTTCCGAGACTCTGGGCTACGATCTGGATATCTTTTGCGGTGGAATAGACAACATGTGGCGTCACCATGACTATAACATCGCGGTAATGGAGTCCCTGTCCGGCGAGGAACTGGCGCGATTCTGGCTGCATGGAGAACATGTGCTGGCGGGCGGGAAGAAGATGTCCAAGAGCCTCAGCAACATTGTCTACCCCGAGGACCTGGTGGAGCAGGGCAGGGGTGGGAGGCATATCCGGTTCTACCTTTTGAGCACGCAATATCGCAAACGGCTCAACCTTACCATGGACGCATTCCGCAAATCATGCGCAAAGCTTGATGCTTTCGTGTCGATGGTGGGCGATATCCTGGAGCAAAGAGGGGGTACCCGTTTCGCGGTGGACGAGGGTGTGGAGAAGTTGATCGCCGAGCTGACCACCCGGTTCGAAGCCGGAATGAACGATGACCTCGATACACACAAGGCGCTCGAAGGGGTAGCCGGCACGGTGGCGGGGCTTCACGGCCTGTGGAAGGCAGGGCGGATCGGGCCCGACCAGACAAGGGCTATTGAGGCGGGACTCCGCCGAGTAGACAGCGTGCTGCGGGTTATTTTCGAATAGAGTGCGCGAGAGCTGAAATGCCGGGGGGATGGTTCACGGGATACCCTCCCCCGGCTAAGCAAGTCCCGGATGTGCGTGCCGGGGAGGAGGCATCGAAGCATGAACAGCCGTGTCCGCCTCGCAGCGCCTTCGGACGAAAGTCACTGATCCTTGCTGATTATTTTCTGCCTGACCCCAACAAGTCTCAACTGGCCGTTGATGCGCTGAATCCTCCATATGTTCTCGGTCCTTCCGGTCACTGATTTCTTGTCATTTCGCACCGAGAATCTGGAAACGAATTTGGCGGTCCGCTCCTCCGGCTGATCCAGAACGATCATTACCACGTCTCCATCCAGAGCGGTTGTTATGCTGTCCCAGTTCTGGAAGTAGTACCCAAGGTCGCGCCTCACATAATCCCTGTTGACGACGCCCCGGTCGTAGTAATCCACCTTGTCCGCGTAGAAAGGCAAAACACCCGGCAAGTCCTTCTTTCCGTTCAATTCGAGGATATTGCGTACAAAGGCGGTGATCTCCTGCCTGGTGATCGGCTGCGCGGAATCCGCGGTTCGCGCCTGTGTCCTCTCCTGTGGCGTGGGCTGTCTCGACGATACGCGGGGTTCGGCGAGGTCATTGACGGGGGGAGCCACTCCTCCGGCGGAAGCAGTCCTTGCCGTTTTATCATCCGGCGTGCCGGTCGGCGTTCGCGCTTCCATCCCCTGCCGCCGTGGCGCTTTCTCCCGTGGTGCCGTTTGCCAGGATAAGTCACGCGCCTCCGAGGGTGCTTCGGCAGGCGATGTCACTGCCTCGCCCGAGGAAGCTCTCGCCGGTCTGTCTTGCGGACCGCCCGCCGTTTCACGCGCTTCTCGAGTTGGAGACGCCGGTCTGTCCGTCAATGGCTTTTCTCCAGCCGGGACAATATCGACAAGGTAGACATGCTTATTCTGGGCGGGATCTCCGGTGGATGAGTAGGTGATTGCTGCCTTCCTGTTGCGCAACTGATCGGCGGTCCTCATCATGGATGCGATTTTTCGCTTGTCCGTGCGGGTATCAAAGTAGAATATCCGGTTTGGGGCATAAACCGCATACTGATCCACGTGGATCACCGTGACTTCGGTCTGTTGCACATTTTCGGCCGGCGCCGATTCGGCGGCGCCAAGGCAGGTCGCGGCCACCGCGAAAAGCCCCGCCACTATCAGGAAAGCAGTAGCAAATTGAATCCGGTGTTGTCTGGTCAATATTCTCCGTTCCATGTTCAGCCTCTATGATTTGCCCGCGCCACATTGCCAATGGTTCCCGGACCGTGATGCGCCGAGGGATGCCATGCATGGAAGTGAAATTGGAAAAGCGCGGCGATTCTCTCCCGCGATGCCTTGAGAGCCTGCCGCAGTGACGCATCATCCCTGATCAGGTCTGACAGAGCCCTGGAAAAGGGTTCGATGCTCTCGCTTCTCTGGCAGAGCAGAAAGAAATCGGTGCCGCATGCAAGCCCCCGCATGGCTACCTCCCGTGGGGAATAGTGCTCGCTGATTGCAGCCATATCGAGGTCGTCGCTGAATAAGGTCCCGCGAAACCCCATTTTCTCTCTCAGGATGCGGTAATTGATTTCATGGGACAAAGTCGCGGGCAGGCCGGGATCGATTCCCGGGTAAATGGCATGCGATGTCATGAAGCAATGCACTCCCGCCGTAACCGCGGCCTGAAATGGCATAAGGTCTTCCTGGAACTTCTCCGGGTCATTGCCCTGGATGACAGGGGCAAAATGATGCGGGTCGAGTTCCGCGCGGCCCAGACCGGGGAAGTGTTTCGCCGTCGCGGAAACGCCCTGTTCCTGCAAAGCCCTGATATATACACCGCCCAGGTCGGATACTTCCGCTGGGCTTGATCCGAGAGATCGGGATTCCATGAAATGCCCGACGCCCTCGGGTGCAATGTCGAGGACGGGCGCGAAATTGATATGAATGTTTATGGCCGCGAGATCGGCCGCCGCGATGGAGGCCCAGTGGGAGACGGCCTCCCGCCCCTGGGCGGCTAACGTTCTCGCCGCCGGAAGCTGCGTGAAATGCGGGGCAAGCCTTTGCACTGTTCCCCCTTCCTGATCTATCGCAATCAGCAGGGGGCGCGCCAGATGCTCGCGTGAAAATGCCTGAGCGTCGGCGACAAGATTTCTCACCTGTTCCGGGCACTCGATGTTTCTTTTGAAAAGGACGATGCCGCCGGGGCGGAATTCCGTGAGCAGATACTTCAATTCCTCGTCGATGCCGGCGCCTTTGAATCCAACAAAAACATGAAGTCCGGGTTCATCCAGGTACACTTAGTTTCTCCCTCCGGGCAAATGGGATGATGCCGGGAAATAGTATGAGAACGTTAGTAACGGTTTCAGCCCATATGCCGGAGCGCTTCGGCGATTCGCAGACGGCACGCGCGCCAGAAAGGCAAAATGGCCGACACTACTCCGATTCCAAAACTCACCAGTACGCACAGCAGCATAGTCTGCCAGCGCAGGTGGAAAACGGGCATGAGTGTGCCCAGTGTACTCGAAAACACATGCGCCACCGGAAATGACATCCCTATTCCGACAATTCCCCCCAGCATCGAGAGGAACACCGACTCACCCGCGATGAGCATCCACAAATATCCGTTGCCGAAGCCCATGGTCTTCAGGATCGCATATTCCGGCATCCGTTCGCGTGATGTCATCGCCATCGTATTGGCGAGAATGACCAGGATAACCCCTATGACAACGTAGGAAACCACCCTGATGGCAATCACGATCGCCTCGGTCATGGCGACGAATCCCGCGGCGAAGGCCTTTTCGGTTTCGGTCAGAGTCTCCGCCAGCGAGTTCTTGAAAAGAGCGTCTATTTCCTGGGAGACGCGACCGGCATCAGCCGGGTTCTGGATCTGTATAAGGTACCACCCGACCTGTCCCGCCCGTGTCGGGGTCGTCTTTTTAACCATTTCATCAAGGTAGTTCCAGTTGAAAAGCAGCGCCGTCTCGTCAACCGATTTGGTGACTCCCCGGTAAACACCGCGCAGGACAAGCCTCCACTCGCCCGGATAGATATTCCCGGTGAGGGTGATTGTGTCGCCGATTCGCCATCGGTACTGGTCGATCAGCTTCCTGCCGGCGATGCATGCGTTGCGCTGGCTCCAGAATGCCTTCAGCTCCTCCGGTGAAATAATGATTTCGGGAGCCAGGTCGAAGTAGGTCTCCGGGCCAACCGCCATGCGCGGAAAAAAATGGCGCTCGTCGATGTAGACGCCTCCGAACCAGTTCGCATAGGCAACCTTCTGTACTCCCGGGACCTGCACGATTCTCGTGCGGTAGCTGAGGGGGAGAGGGAAGATAAGGGAGACCGCATTCCGGGAGACCAACCGGTTGGGAGCGGCGGAATTGACTCCGATGTACCATGCTTCGATCACCGTGATGAGCAGGGCAAAGGCCAGTATGGCCACCGCCATCCCGAAGATTGTCAGAAGGGTTCGAAGTCTTTGCCTGAAAGTGTTGCGAATGACCAGCTTTATGAACTGCATCCCGTGCCGATAATGATCCGCCGCCGGTCAGGCGCGTCTACCCGCCCCGCCCACCCGGAGCACCCATGAATTCGCTCCGGCGGGTGCGCTGGGATTGAACCGGCGGCTTTTAAATTGTTCCTGTCATGCGTTGATTCCATTCCTTCCGGTTGTCGCGCCGCGTGGAAAGAGTCGTCAGCGAATTCCAATTCGCTATTGCATCTGCCGGATGCGCACCTCAACCTCCGTCAAGGGCTTGATAAGCTCCACCAGTTCGGAAAGATTGGTTTCGCCATAGTGATACGGATAGAATACCTTGGGCCTGATAGCTTTTACCGCATCGGCGGCCATTTCGACCGTCATTGTATAGGGGAGGTTTACGGGCAGGAATGCTATGTCTATTTGGCTCAGCTCGTTCATTTCGGGTATTTTTTCGGTGTCCCCCGCTATATAGACTCTCTTGTCGCCAAAAGTGATGATGTACCCGTTCCCCAGTCCCTTGGGATGAAAGGGAAAGCCCGAAGGGCGCTTGTGGACGATATTATATGCGGGAACACCCTCGATCTTCAGCCCCTGGACGATTTTCACGTCCTCGTTGCGCATTATTATTCCCTCCTTGTACTGGAAAGCGCAGCTTTCGGTCAGGACAACCAGCGTGTTTTCCTTGCGAATCGTCTCGAGGGCGGCAACATCGAAATGGTCCTTGTGCTCATGGGTGAAGAGAACGATGTCGGCCTTGGGCAGCTTGGAGAAGTCGGCATATTGGCCGCAGGGGTCGACATAGATGTTTTTGCCGTTGAATACGAACATGAGCGACGCATGACCGAGGAAATCGATTTTGAGCTGCCCGCCGGTTGTATCGAACGTGTCGGTCTCGAACGCATGCGCCGATGGCAGGGCGGGTATAAGGATGCTCAGAAAAAGCAAGACAGCTAAAACTCTTTTCATGAAAAGCTCCTGGAGTGCTGTGAACGTCTGGCCTTCAAAATATTGTTGACGGCAAGGATGAAGTGCCTGGGAACCACACATTATTCCTAAGATTACCGCGATCGGCGCATTACCTCAATGAAATTTGCGCTGTCCGCGGCCGTGTCACTTCACGCATTTAAGACGGATTCGCGTTCAGCGGGAGCAAACCCTGCATTCGCGTGGCAAGGCGTAGCCGGGAGACAGCGCCGTGTCCGCTCGATTCCGGCCCGTTCCACCCTTCGACACGCTCAGGGCGAACGGGAGGAAGTTCCTGTTCCGGAATGGCGTGACCCGGATCTCAACCGGTTATGTAAGCCTACGATATTGCTCACTCTCAAAAGCTGTTTGTTGAGAGCGTAGCAAGTCCCGCATTTGCTTGGCAAGGCGTAGCGAAAAATACAGCATACGCCGGATTGATGAAAAGTCGATGACGAAGCAAGTTTCGTAAGTCATTGAATTTGCTCAATCTCAAAAGCTGTTTTTTGAGAGGCACCGAAGGGTAGGACAAGTCAGTTTTTGTCGGCATCTTCACTCTCGGGGTAGATTCATCTTGAATGCAATTCCGTATAAGACGGCTGGCCAGGTGGCGCGCGATCCCTGGACCTGTTTACGGGATGGACGACAGCATATGATAAGTCGATTCGTCTCGATTGCTGAGCCCTTCAGCCCATGGATGGGTTACAGGGTGAATCGATCGGTTCGGTGCGCCGCCAGACCTTCGGGTATTCCTTCAGCCCATGGATGGGTTACAGGGTGAATCGATAATGTGAAGCATACGCGGGCGGGCATGGCGGAACCCTCACCGCATTTTCGGGCAAAACAGCGCATCGGGAGACTTTTCTCTTGTTGCCCGACTTAAGTTATGGAATCTTGAGCCGATGTCCACAATGTGTCCGCAATAAAAAGCAGCAATAAGGGTATTTCAATTCAACAAGCGCCCCCTCCGACTGGGAGCAGTTATCTTCGGGGCGCTCCAGGGAGATTCTTTCGGATGGAGATAGCATACTACTTCTGCCTGGCGGTCGTGGTCCTCCTGTTGGTTGCCATTTTCCTTTTCAAGAAGTCGAAGGGCGGGGAAGAGAAGAAAAAAATACCCGAAACCTATTTCGGTGCAATCCGCGTTACAGACCGTGAGGGCAGGGACATGTTGATCGTGCGCAAGGGCGATGGAAGCTTCGACATGGTCGAGGAGGAAAAAGTAAAAAAGTAGACGAGATCCCGTGGCTGTTTTTATTGGCCGACCAGGGCGGGGAAGAGATGGTCGTCCCGCCGGTCATGGAGCGAATCAAAATACTCTATCACATGCGCCTCCTCCAGGGCATCGAAACGGTGTGCGCACCGCGGGTAGATGGTAATCCTGCTGCCGGCGCTTACTTCAACGACAGAGGATTCTCCCGAGTCGATGTCAACGAACTTGAGGCTCAGCCTGCCGGAAATGAGATAGAGGTACTCGACCTTTTCGAGGTGAAAATGCCCGCCCCTGAAAAAACCTTCCCCTTTGTTAACCGAGAAGTACGCCAGGTGACGAAATGACCTTCCATCTTCAATCAGCGCCAGTTCGCCCCTGGGCTGAATAATACGCCTGATGGGGATCTGTTCCGACGTGATGGGTATTGTCTCGATTACGATCTTTTCAGTCATTTTTCATTACCTTCCGGTTGATCATGCACTGCAAAATGCGAAACTATGGAGCCCACAAGTCCGCCAATCGTATACTCGGAAGGCATAATGGACGTTTGCAGGCCAAAGCCCTTCGCGGTCTGCGCCGTCACCGGGCCGATACACGCAATTGCTGTCCCGCCAAGGTGCGGAAGGATATTTTCTTTTTCGAGAAGGCTGAAAAAATTGGTGACTGTCGACGAGGAAGTGAAGGTGACGCAGTCC
Source organism: Syntrophobacter sp. (assembly GCA_039679945.1). GTDB lineage: Bacteria > Desulfobacterota > Syntrophobacteria > Syntrophobacterales > Syntrophobacteraceae > SbD1. The sequence goes on from JBDKTY010000281.1 coordinate 19,866, forward strand.
ACCTGACCGTTAATGAAAAGTTCGGCGATCTCGGGGACGTTTTCCCGGGGAAGGGTTGTTTGATAGGCCGGGACGACATCGACATCCGCCCCCCACTCCCGCAGTTTCTCCGGGAGAATTTCTCGCGCAACCATGGCCCTGGGAATCAGAAATCGCTTGCCGCGTACGTCCCGGGCCTCGAAAGCTTCGATGATGGCCTCCGCCCTGTATTCTCCGGGTACCAGATCCGGCTTGAGCATGAGTGTCTCGAGCGCTTCGGAGGTTTTCGGACCGATTGCCGCCAGTTTTACACCCTTTAAATCGCGCGCATCCATTCCCGCGGCAAGAAGTCTTTCCATGAAGAAACGAACCCCGTTCACACTGGTGAATATGGCCCAGTCGTATTGCGAAATGTTTCTGACAGCGGCATCGAGCGGTTCCCAGGAGGGCGGCGGGGAAATGGCTATGGTAGGGAACTCGATGCAGTTCGCGCCGAGTTCCTGGAGTTCGGCCCTGAAGTCGCTTGCCTGCTCTCTTGCCCGCGTGATGACGATTGTGCGCCCGAACAGGGGCCGGCGCTCGAACCAGTTAAGCTCTTCGCGGCACTTCACTACTTCTCCGACCACAATCATTGCCGGAGGTTTCAAATTGGCTTCCTTCACCTTCCTCACTATATCGGCGAGAGTGCCTGAAACCGTTTGCTGCCTGGATGTCGTGCCCCAACGGATAAGCGCAACCGGAGTGTCAACGGGTCTGCCGTTTTCGACCAGATTCGCGCAGATTTCGGGCAGGTTTTTCACACCCATGAAAAACACGAGCGTCCCGGCCCCGGTGGCAAGCTTGTCCCACGCGATCTTGGAATCCTGGGAGTCTTTATCGCTGCGTTCGTGTCCGGTAACAAAAGCGATACTCGCGGTGAAATCCCGGTGGGACAGGGGAATGCCCGCATACGCGGGAACCGCTACAGCCGCGGAAATTCCGGGAACGACTTCAAAGGCGATTCCATTTGCGACCAATACCTGGGCTTCTTCCCCCCCGCGTCCGAATACGAACGGGTCACCACCCTTGAGCCGAACGACCACGTGCTCACGTCCCTTTTCGACCAGGAGAGCATTTATCCCGTCCTGACTAAGAGTGTGGTCGCCGCCCTTCTTCCCGACGTAGATGCGCTCCGCGCCGGCGGGGGCATATCCGAGAAACTCCTCGTTGGCCAGATAGTCAAATATTACCACTTCGGCGCGTTCGAGGACTTGCCTGCCGCGAATGGTCAAAAGACCGGGATCACCCGGACCGGCTCCCACAAGATAGACGATTCCTTTTTTCACTCTTCAGGTCCTTCGGCCCGATTCGGGCAACCGGGTAATTTGGTAAACCTCGTCCAGGATGCGCCTGGCACCGGAATGGAGAAGCTCGGCGGCAACCATTCTGCCGAGTTCCACCGCATTTTCCAGCGGCCCGTTTCGGTGCGCGCGGAATACTTCCCTGCCGTCAAGCGAAGCGACAAGCCCGGCAAGCTCGATGTTGTTTCCGGTAACGCGGGCGTATCCGCCGATCGGAACCTGGCAACCGCCTTCCAGTTCCTTCAAAAGACTGCGTTCGGCCTGCACCGCCACGGCGCTTCGGGGATGATTGAGCGGCTTCAAAATCTTCCGGACTCTTTCGTCATCGGACCTGGCTTCGATTCCAAGCGCGCCCTGTCCAATAGCCGGGACGAACTCCTCCGGGTCCAGGAACGTGGTTATCCGCTCCTGCCACCCCATGCGCCTGATACCGGCCGCCGCGAGAATAATAGCGTCGTATTGGCCCTCCCGGAGCTTTCTTAGCCGGGTTTCCAGATTTCCACGCAACGTTCGCACCTCGAAATCGGGGCGCATCTTGAGTATCTGGGCGGCCCGGCGCAGGCTGCTCGTCCCTATGACGGCGCCACGGGGCAGATCACCGATATCCTTGCCCTGTCTTATGATCAGAACATCACGGGGGTCTTCACGCTCCGGAACGGCGCCGATTTCGAGTCCTTCCGGAAGGAGAGCCGGGACGTCTTTCATACTGTGGATCGCGATATCCACTGCTCCTTCCAGCAGGGCGTCCTCAATCTCCTTTACAAAGAGTCCTTTCCCGCCGACCTTTGCCAACGGCACATCGGTAATCTTGTCCCCGGTGGTCTTGATGACTTGAAGCTCGACGGAAAGCTCGGGCCAGAGGTCTTCCAGGGCCTTTTTCATCATTCCGCTTTGCTGAAGGGCCAGCATGCTCCCTCGGGTCCCGATCCGTATAATCTCTTTTGCCAAGTTATCCTCTTGTCAGTCTAGTGGCAGGTACTGCAACTGCCGCCCGCGCACCCGGCACACCCCGAACCTCCCGAAGCCATCCTGCTGCTGGCGGCGCCTTTGTCTCCACCGCTCTTGAAGCCGCACACGGACATCTTTTTCTGGACATCGGGCGATTCGCACTTGGGGCAGGTTACAGCCTCGTCGCTTCTGAAAACAAGCCGTTCAAACTCCTCACTGCAGTTGCAGCACGCATATTCGTAAATGGGCATTTCGACCTCCGGGGAATTGAATATTTCTCGTTCGGCTTAAGAATAACATGTCAGGACGCAGCCTCCAACTCTATAAGATCGCCGTCCCTAACCGCTTTGAACGCACGGGCGTCACCGTCTACCCTGCCGATGATGTTCACGGCGCTCGCCGGTCGGATTTCATTGCCGCGGCTGATCGGAGTCGGACCGAAAAAGATGCAGAACGCATCGCCCGAGGGCCAATACCCGAGATCGCCGATATTAACCAGCTCTTTCGCTGTTGCGTCGAGCTTTTGCTTGACGGGAATGCGGAAGTAGACCTCATCTCCCCATGTGTTCGCCGAAGTCGAGAAAGGCAGGTTCTCGCACAGGGCAAGGGCTGTGGGAGAATCGTTCAGTGTTGCCCTGATTGTCAGACCGCCGGAGCGAATGTTTATTTGACGACTCATTCAAGCCTCCTCGCGCAGGTTGTCAATGACCGCCGCCATGAGCAGCGGAAACATGATTTCGTGATGGCCCGTGAGGTTGATCCCCGTACCGCTTTCGAGCGTGGGGCGGGCTACAACGTTCGTCATGGGTCGGTATTGGCGCTGAAAGTCCATATTGATAGTGGTCAGTCCGTCGAGAGAGTATCCGAGATTTCTGGCAACACTCACGGCCTTCAGAAAAATCTCCGGGATTACCACGGCGGAGCCGAGGTTTATGAATACTCCCCTCCGGAGCTCGGACGTGAGAGCGCAGAACAGCTTGAAATCAAGGTGGCTGAGAGCGCCCGTGGCGGCGCCGTCCATTTCGGGGTGCATGTGGATAATGTCGGTTCCGATGGCCACGTGGGCGGTGGCGGGCAAGCCAAGCCTGGCCGCGGCCGCCAGGATGCTGAGGTCCGAGTGAGGGGGGTTCTGTTCCAGGATGGCGTTCCCTACAGCTCTTCCCAAACCGGTGTTGCCCTCTTTATATGCGGAACTCACCGCATGATGGATAAACTCGGCGGTCTCCCTGGCCATCCCGAATTCGCCGCCGCCCAGATGCGCCGCCACATCTTCGGAGGTCTTCCCGGCGAGGGCGATCTCGGTATCGTGAATCAATACCGCCCCGTTGACCGCGATTCCGGAAAAAATGCCGCGCTCCATGGCATCTATCAGGATCGGATTGAGGCCCACCTTGACGGGGTGTGCCCCCATTCCAAGGACAACGGTCCCGCCGTTCCGCACGGCGGTTGAAATGGCTGATACGGCCAGTCCAAGGTCCGATGCGGCGAGAATGGAAGGCAGAGTATCGATGAACTTCGAAAAGGAATCTCCCGGGGTCCAGGCTTTCGCGAAACTGGAGATGCCGACTTTGCTCTGCCGGTCAAACAGGCTGGTAGTCTTTACCCTGGACAGGTCAAGTGGTTTCCATTCCTTGCCGCGTGCCGCCATTGTCATTCCTTTATGCGTGTAATTTTCGCGCCTACCGCCGACAGTTTCGTTTCGATGGACTCGTATCCCCGGTCAAGATGGTAAATGCGTGTAATCTCGGTAGCGCCTTTCGCCGCCAGGGCGCCCAGGACAAGGGATGCCGAAGCGCGCAGGTCGGTCGCCATTACGGGGGCTCCGGAAAGGTTCTTGACGCCCGTGACCACGGCTGTCCTTCCGTCGAGTTCGATATTGGCGCCCATGCGTTTGAGTTCGAGCACGTGCATGAACCGGTTCTCGAATATTTGCTCGGATATCAGACTGACGCCGTTGCCGACTGTCATCATGGCCATAAACTGGGCCTGCATGTCGGTGGGAAACGCCGGGTATGGCTGTGTCCGGGCATTTACACTGCGAATTTTGCCGTTTCTGCTGACTTCGATAGTATCGCCGTCAGCCGTTATGGAGAGCCCGGCTTCGGTGAATTTCTGGATGACGGCGCCCATGTGATGGGGTTCGCACCCCGTGAGCGTGAGATGTCCTCCGGTTATCCCCGCCGCAACCATATAAGTGCCGGCTTCGATACGGTCCGGAATGACCGTGCATTCGGCCGGGGACAGTTCCCGCACCCCATGAATGGTAATCTCGGGTGTGCCGGCGCCTTCTATTTTCGCGCCCATCCTGCATAAATACTCGGCAAGGGCGCTCACTTCCGGTTCACGCGCGGCATTCTTAAGAACGGTAACACCGTCGGCGAGGCACGCGGCCATCATAATATTCTCGGTGCCGGTTACGGTCACTCCGTCAAACGTGATGCACGCCCCCTTGAGCCTGTTCGCTCGGGCCAATACGTAGCCATGTTCCAGCTTTATCTCCACCCCCATCTGTTCGAGCGCCTTGAGGTGGAGGTTTATCGGCCGCGCGCCTATAGCGCAGCCGCCGGGGAGTGAAACGCGGGCTTTCCTGTAACGCGCCACCAGCGGCCCCAGAGCCAGGACAGAGGCCCGCATGGTTTTCACCAGGTCGTAGGGTGCTTCGAGCGTGTGTATATCCGATGTATTTATTTCCAGATCATGATTGTGTTTTGACGTCGTGCCCATGTGCCCGAGCAGGTTCAGCATGGTCCGAATGTCTCTGAGCTTTGGCGCATTGTGAAAGCGGTGCGTGCCGTTCGCGAGAAGAGTTGCGGCCATCAGCGGCAGAGCCGCATTCTTGGCGCCGCTGATTCGAACCTTCCCCTCCAGGGGTACCCCACCTTCTATCACCAGCTTATCCATGATTATCCCCTAACTGTTCCGCACATGCAGAACACGTTTAATGTCCGCGTAATCCTTAATAAACTCATGTCTTGAGGTAAGCTCCCGTTCCAGGATCTCGGCTTGCCCCTGTCCGATTTCAATGAGAAGCGAACCGCCCGGTTTGAGAAAGTCGCGGAATTCCCGAAGAATACCGCGAACAAGGTCGAGACCCTGCCTGCCTCCTCCTCTCAGGGCGGAATGCGGCTCATAATTGGCGATTTCGGGTGCCAGGTCAAGGAATTCCGATTCAGCTATATAGGGAGGATTAGACACGATGAAATCAAATTGCCGATTGGGAAGTAAAGCTTGCATGAGGTCCATCTGGACAAAGCGCACCCGCTCGGCGACTGAGTGGCGGACGGCGTTTCTTCGTGCAACTTCCAGGGCCGCCAGGGACCTGTCGCTGGCTATGAGCGACATGCGCGGGGATTCATGGGCCAGGGTCACGGCGATAGCTCCGGACCCCGTCCCGATATCCAGTACGAGCATGGATCGATCGGCGGCGAGTTCCAATACCTTTTCGACAATAATTTCCGTCTCCGGACGGGGTATGAGAACATCCGGGGTCACTTCGAATTCAAGGGACCAGAACTCCTGTTTGCCGAGAATGTATTGGGTGGGTTCGGATGCGGCCCTGCGCCGCACGAATTCACGGAAGCGGGCGAGTTCCTCGGGCGCGAGCGGCTTATCATAATTGAGATACAACTGGATGCGTTCCACGCCAAGGAGGTGAGCGAGGAGCACCTCGGCGTCCGCCCTGGGCTGCTCGATTCCCTTACCGCCGAAATAACCGGCTGTCCACTGCAGAACTTTCAGGATGGTCCACTTTTCTTCCATCCATTTCGCCTCGCATATTCCTCCGGCAAACGGGTATCGGGATGAATCCCGCTTTGCGGGTTAATGTCTGGAACTCACACAGCTTCCGGCGATGCCATGGCAAGCTGCCGGCCGCAAAAAAACGATTACGGAACCTATATGAGATCGCTAAATTGTGCAACGGAAAAGGGGAACCGGGAGAATGGCGAAAAATCCGCCGAGGTTGGTCCAGGCGCCGGAATGCCGTCCGTCACATACTCAGGGCTTATCCGTAAATGAAACCTTTGCGCTCGCATCCGGCCTTTGGCCTGGTTGGGCTGCTCCTCAATCGCAAAATCCTCGACGTAGCCCAACAGCGCCTCTGGTTTGGCTCGATTCTCGCGACCAGAACAGCCTCAAACTCGGGCGCGATCCCCAAAAGGCGTATTCAGGGACAAATCCTTATTTATCCCCGGCTTCGGATGGCGCCAGCAGGATATCCTTCTCTTCCCGGGTAACGCCGGTATCCGGCAGGACCGGGCTGATTTCCTGCACCCAGACGCGGTTTCTTCCCGAGGACTTTGCGTGGTAAAGAAAGTTGTCCGCTTTTCTCAGGAACTCTCCTACTGTCCAGTCATCAAAATGGCTGAAGGACGCGACGCCAAAACTCGCCGTGATGGTAACGCGCCTGCCCCTCAGGACTACGGGGCTCGAACTTATGGCGATTCGTAGTCTTTCGGCAATTTTTGAAGCCTGTACCAGCGAGGTGCTCGGCAGGATCAATGCGAATTCTTCCCCGCCGTACCTGCAGGGAATATCGATCACTCTGACGCCTTCATGAAGGACCCTGCCGATGTGGGCCAGCGCTTCATTGCCTTCCTCGTGCCCGAACTCATCATTGATTCTTTTGAAGTAGTCAAGGTCGGCCATGACAAGGCTGGTGGGGAGCCTGCTGCGCCGGGTTCGCTCCATTTCCATGTCGAGGGCCCGCTGCATGTAGCGGAAGTTGTATATACCCGTCAGTGCGTCAACGTAGGAAAGATCTTCCAGGATTCGACATTTCTCGCGCAGTTGCTCGAGTTCCGAGGCTAGCGGGCACTCTCGTGCCGTTGTGGGACATACAATTTTAGAGCTGATCTTATCCAAGCTGACCCCCTGGCCGCGAGATGGGAAAGCATGCCGAACCATCAAACCTCGTATTTGTATCTGACGGCTCGTAACAATTCAAGAAATTCCTGCCTGTCCATTGGGCGCGCCGGGGGTCCTCACGACTTGCTGCTTCAGAACGGGGAATTCAGCCGAAAAGGTGATCCATTTGTTGGGATGGGCTTCCATGAGTTTATTTCCGCAAACATCCGCGAAGTGATCGAGAACTTGGTAACGGGAAGAGCCATCCGGGAAAAGAAACTCCAGTTTCTGACCGATTTTCAGGCGGGAGCGGGCCTCGAGACACACCTTGCCGGATGAGTCCCGATCCGGAAATTCCCGGACGATGCCGGCCAGCGTGTGTGACTGTAAATAGGATATGCCGGTCTCAATACTCGCATCCGGGACGGATGGATCTTCAAAAAGAAACCCGTTTGTATAAGGACGATGGCTTATTTCGAGCAGGTCCCGCATCCAGGAGGCATCCACCCGGTAATTGTCCCATCCTCGCGAACATCCATCAATTGCCTGCCGATACGCACGGGTGACGCTTGCGAGGTAGAGCGCCCCTTTCATCCTTCCCTCGATCTTGAAAGATCGAATGCCCAGGGCCGCCAGTCGCCCGATGTGCTCGATCAGGCAAAGGTCCCGGGAATTGAAGATATAGGTTCCGCGTGCATCCTCCATGACCGGGAAGTACTCGCCGGGTCTTTTTTCTTCGACCAGGCTGTAGGACCATCGGCATGGCTGGGTGCAATAACCGCTGTTGGCGCTGCGGCGATTGAGATAGGCACTTATCAGGCAACGCCCGGAGTAGGACATGCACATCGAGCCATGTACGAACACCTCGAGTTCAATTTGTTCCCCGGCGGCGGCTTCCGCTATGTCGGCTACTTCGGTGAAGCTGAGCTCGCGGGCCAGATTGATACGGCTGATCCCCTGGTCTCGCCAGAATTTGAGGCTCATGGAGTTGGTCGTATTGGCCTGTGTGCTGAGATGGATGGGGATGCCGGCCGCGTATTTCCCGGCGAGGAGCAATACCCCCGGATCGGAGACGATCAGGGCGTCCGCTCCCAGTTCCCGAAGGTATCGCAGATAGTCCGGGAGCCTGTCGAGGTCGGCCTGCCTCGCGAAAACATTGACAGTGACATACACCTTCTTACCATGAAGATGTGCGAGAAAGACCGCCTGGGCCAGTTCCTCGGTGTCGAGGTTGTGCGCGTAGCCGCGCAGGCCGAAGTCCTTGCCGGCCAGGTAAACGGCATCGGCGCCGTAGAGCAGCGCGATCCGGCACTTCTCCAGACTCCCGCCGGGGGCGAGAAGTTCGGGCAAAATTACCGGAAGCCCCGGTCTTGTTTGGTCCATGGGTTATAATTCCTCGCGATCGAAAATGGTATCGAGCGTCTTTCCCCATGAAAGCGGAGTCGCGGCGCCCGATGAATATGATAGGATTCCCGCGGGTCGCGTAATAGACGGCGGGGCTCCTCGAAAGGGGACAGGCTGCCCCGTTGGAAGCGCCATGGCGTCATTGCCCGATACCGTTACAGGGTTATGTTTCAGAAGTGCATATTGTAAACAGATCGTGATCATTTGACAAATCTGACATCCGCATGTACTTATCGGGTCTATCCGGCAGATGTGTGAATCACCAGCACCGTACCTCATCAGAATGGGGAGCCCGTCCATACAGAGCAAAGGCAACTCTCATTCCAGTCTTTCACGGCCGGAGGCAAACCGGATCGCCTGGCTTAAGCTGAAGCTGGTTCCCGGCCTTGGGAATCGCTCCGTTCTCCGCCTTCTCGAATGTTTCGGAACACCGGAAAACGTCCTGTCGGCGCGTCTCCAGGATCTCGGCGCGGTGGTTAAAGTCCGGGGAGCAGCGTTGAGGGCCCTGGCCGCGAAGCAGTTTTTCCGCGACCCGGTTGCAGAGTGGGAGAAGCTCAAACAACGCGACATACGGCTTCTTTGCCTGGGCGATGCCGACTATCCCTCAAACCTGGCGGGAATTCCCGACCCTCCCGCCGTGCTTTTCACCTCCGGCGGCATTGAGCCGAGAGACCTGGTATCCATTGCGGTGGTGGGGTCGAGGTTTGCCTCTCCCGCCGGGATTGTTTTTACGGAAAGACTGTGCTCGGATCTGGCCGCGAGCGGAGTGACGGTCGTCAGCGGTTTTGCCGTCGGAATAGACAGCGCCGCTCACAGGGGAGCCCTGCGGGCCGGCGGACGGACGCTGGCGGTTTTGGGATGTGGGCTTGACATCAATTATCCGTCCATCAATTCGGACCTCCGGCGCGAGATTTACGGGCATGGGGCGCTTGTCACGGAGTTTACACTTGGTACACCGCCTGCTTCCGGCAATTTCCCCGGCCGCAACAGGATCATAAGCGGTCTGTCGCTGGGTGTCGTGGTCGTGGAGGCCGCGGAGAGGAGCGGATCGCTCATCACCGCGCGCTACGCCCTGGAACAGGGACGCGAGGTTTTCGCCGTTCCCGGAATGGCTCGGAGTACTCGCAGCACCGGCCCCCATATGCTTCTCAAGCAGGGCGCCAGGCTTGTCGAGGGAGTGGAGGATATTCTGGCCGAGATCAGGCCGCTTATCCAAAGGAGCAGGGGACCCGCGGATGATCACGGCGTTGAGGCCGGGAAGCGTGACAGGGAATCGTCCCCGGAGAATGCGCCACCGACGCCCGCCAATATGGAGCGGGAACCCGCGCCGCTGCAAGCGAGCCGGGAAGAGTCAAATTTGTTAAGGGTTGTGGAAAAGATACCGAAACACATAGACGAGATAGCCAACTTAGCCGGAATGCCGATTCAGAAAGCGGCCGCAATCCTTCTTGGTCTGGAGCTGAGGGGACTTGTTTCGCAGTTGCCGGGCAAGTATTTTATTTGTAGTCGTTCCGGTAAATGAATTGAAAAGAGGTAGATTTTCGCAGATGTCCAAATCGTTGTTGATAGTGGAATCGCCTACGAAGGCCCGGACCCTTGAGCGTTACCTGGGCGGGGACTACATAGTGAAAGCATCCGTGGGCCATGTTAAGGACTTGCCGGGCAACAAGCTCGGCATCGACCTGGAAAAGGAATTCGAACCCGAATACCAGGTGATGCGTGGCAAAAAGAAAGTAATCGAGGACCTGAAGAAAGCCGCCGCCAAGGCGGACGCCATTTATCTCGGCCCCGACCCCGACCGTGAGGGGGAAGCCATTGCCTGGCATATAGCCCAGGAGATCGAGGCGAACGGAAAGCCGGTGCACAGGGTCCTATTCTACGAGCTGACCCGCAAAGCCATCATGGAAGCGCTTGCAAAACCGGAAAAGCTGAACCAGAGGCTGTATGAGGCCCAGCAGACCCGGCGCATCCTCGACCGGCTGGTCGGCTACCTGATCTCGCCGCTGCTTTGGGAGAAGGTGAGAAGGGGGCTCAGCGCGGGCAGGGTGCAGTCTGTCGCGCTCAGGCTTATCTGCGAGCGGGAAAAAGAGATCCACGCCTTTGAGCAGGAGGAATACTGGACGATAGACGCCCGTTTGGCCCCTCATTCCGGGGATGCTATTGCCCTGGCTCCATTTACCGCGCAACTGGCGCGGTTCAAGAAGAAGAAATGCGTGATCGGTTCCGGCGAGGAAGCCGAACGGCATGTGAAGGCGCTTGGGAGCCTTCCCTACACCGTCGCGAAGGTCGAGAAAAAGGAACGGCAGAAAAGAGCGGCCCCGCCCTTTATAACCAGTACGCTCCAGCAGGATGCGGCCCGCAAATTTCGCTTCTCGGCCAAGCAGACCATGGGTATTGCCCAGAAGCTCTACGAGGGGATCGAGGTCGGTGAGGACGGGGCGGTGGGCCTGATAACCTACATGCGTACCGATGCCACCCGGCTTTCTCAGGACGCCGTCCAGGCGGCACGGGACTTCATCGCGGAGAAGTGGGGGAAAGAGTACCTGCCCGCAAAACCGGTCGCTTACAAATCCAAGGAGACCGCGCAGGGCGCGCATGAGGCAATCCGGCCCACGGATGTTGCCCGTACGCCCGAGAGTGTGGCCAAATACCTGAGCCGGGAGCAGTTGAATCTTTATACTCTTATCTGGAAGCGGTTCGTGGCGTGCCAGATGGCGCCCGCGCTGATCGACCAGACCACTGTCGACATTTCCGCCGGCGATTACGTATTCCGGGTGACCGGGTCCATAGTGACCTTCGCCGGTTTTCTGACCCTCTATGAGGAGGGCAGGGACGAACCCGAAGAGGACAAGGACGATGTGCGCCTTCCGGATTTGACCGAGGGGCAGGCGCTCGATCTTCACGGGCTGGAACCCAAACAGCATTTCACGCAGCCTCCTCCCAGGTTCAGTGAAGCAACACTCATCAAGGTCCTCGAGGAACTGGGCATTGGACGACCCAGCACCTATGCCACGATCGTTTCCACCATCCTCGAGCGGGAATATGTTACGCGCGAAAAACAGCGGCTTGCACCGACGGAACTCGGAATGATCATAGACAGTCTTCTCGCCTCCTCTTTCCCCAATATCGTCGATGTGGAATTTACCGCGAAAATGGAAAAAAACCTCGACGAGGTGGAAAAAGGATCAGATTCTTCCTTGCATCTTCTGAGCGGTTTTTATGAGGATTTTTCCAAGACGCTTGAGTCGGCGCGAACCGGGATGCTCAGTTTGAAGAGCGTGGGGTGGCCGACTTCGCTCGACTGCCCGAAGTGCGGCCAGCCTCTGAAGATCCGCTTCAGCCGTGGTGGCCCGTTCCTTGCTTGCAGCGGTTATCCCGCGTGTTCTTACACCTCGGATTACGAGAGGGATGAGAAGGGCCATATTCACGCGGTGGAACGCCAGGAGCACGAAACGGGGGAGGTGTGTGATAAGTGCGGGTCTCCCATGCTGCTCAAACGCGGGCGATTCGGGAACTTTCTCGCCTGTAGCGGGTACCCGAAATGCAAGAGCACCCGGCCGGTATCCTCGGGGATCAAGTGTCCTCGTGAAGGCTGCGGCGGCGACCTTGTGGCGCGAATGAGCCGCAGGGGACGTTTCTACGGCTGCAGCAAGTATCCCGACTGCAAGATGCTTTTCCAGGGAGAGCCCGTGCAGGCGGCCTGTCCCGTCTGCCAGGCCCCCATTCTTTTCCGGAGGGCGGCGAAGACGGGAGGAACGCTCTATTGTATCAATCCGTCGTGCAAGTTTAAGAAGAAGGAAGAGCCCGAACAGGAATCAGGCGGAAGCGGGAAGACAAAATAAATGATGCTGGTGGACTCTGCTCCAATCACTTTTCAGGTATTTGCTTTTTTCCTGGGCTGTATCTTCGGCAGCTTCTATAATGTGGTAATATATCGGCTTCCCAGGAAAGAATCGCTTGTCTATCCCGGGTCAAAGTGCCCGGCTTGCGGAAACGAAATTGCGGCGTACGACAATATACCGGTAGCCAGCTATATTCTGCTGGGGGGGAAATGCCGCCGTTGCCGGTCGTCCATATCCTTGCGCTATCCCGTGGTTGAAGCGGCGACGGGTCTCCTGTCATTGCTCCTGTTCCGGCGCTACGGGTTGCACCCCCAGTTCGGCATAGAGTTCTTTTTTCTGTCTCTGCTCCTCATTATTGCAATGATCGATCTGGACACGGGGTATATCCCGGACGTACTGTCCCTGCCGGGAATCGTGATTGGTTTCTTGTTTTCCTTTTTTACGCCCCGTCTGGACTGGGCGGACTCGCTCATCGGGATATTTCTGGGTGGAGGGCTGCTTTACCTGATTGCGGTTGTCTACGCGTTGGTGCGAAAAAAGGAGGGTATGGGCGGAGGGGATGTCAAGCTCCTGGGGATGATAGGGGCTTTCGTGGGATGGCATGGCGTAGCCTTCACGATATTCTTTTCATCCATATCCGGCATGATCATTGCTATACCCCTGATGTGGCGAAGGGGCAAGGGGCTGGGGTCCGAGATTCCCTATGGTCCTTTCCTCGCATTTGGAGCGGCGCTTTACATTTTCTGGGGTCAGTTCATATATAACTGGTATTTCAACGAGGTTCTCGGAGTCTGACAGGAGATGTCCCGCAAGTGCTTTTTCGCGCAAGGGATTGGCCCGGAAACGGAGACCGTGGAACTGTCGTCCGAGGAATCTCATCATATGGAGAATGTGCTCCGTCTCGGGATCGGCGAGGCGGTTGAAATTCGTGATGGGCTCGGGAATGCCTGGGCGGGTGAGATTGCCGGGAAAGGCAGGAAAAATGTGTCGGTTCGCGTGCTTGGAAGGCTTGACCTTTCCCATCGCGAGCCCCTGATGCATATTACCCTTGCTCTTGGCATCGCGCGTTCCGACCTGATGGATATTGCCGTCAGGCAGGCCACTGAAATGGGCGTCAGGCGTCTGGCGGTTTTTCGGGCGAGCAGGAGCCAGTATGCCCTGCACGAAAGAATTATTGACAAAAAAGTTGGGCGCTGGGCGAAAATAGCGCGCGAGGCAATGTGCCAGTGCGGCAGAACCCGGGTGCCCGATATAGCGGTTTTTGAGGACACAAACCATTTTCTTGGGAATACGGGAGAGCAGGGCGGGAAAGCCCTGAAGATCTTTGCGCTGGAAGGGGAAAGAAACCGGAGCCTGGAACTGCTGCGCGGGTCACGGTCTCTTTGTGACCATATCGTCGCGGTCGTCGGGCCTGAAGGCGGTTGGGACCAGCCGGAAATCGAGGGACTTATGAGCGCCGGTTTTCAACCGGTCCATCTGGGACCCCGAATTCTGCGTTTTGAAACGGCTGTTGTCGCAATGGTTTCATTGATCCAACTCCTTTGGGGCGATTTTGGCGAAATGGAGCGGAAGGAGAACGACGAAAATGAAATGCAATAAATGCGGTTATGTAAGTTTCGATTACCTTTCCGAATGTAAGAAGTGTGGGGTTAGCCTGGATGCGACCAGGGAAGGACTCGGTTTTGGTACCGCGAAGCCCAACATGCCTTCTTTTCTCGGACCGCTTCTCAAAGATTATGTCAAACCTCCGGAGGAGCCCAGCAAGGAAGAGCCAGAGAGCGGTTTCTCGTTTGATTTCGGAGAGGATCTGGATTCCGAGGACGTCCAGGCGGAAGACTCCCCTGGAAACGGCGGTGACGAGGAAATTGAACTGGCGCCGGAGACTCTGCTCCAATCAGAACGGGACCCGGCCCTGGATGCCCTGGAAGCAGGTCTTGGGTTTGAACCCGAGCCTGAACCAGTCCAATCAGCACCGGCTCGCCAGGGCGGCCCCGGCATCCCGGCGGAACAACCCGAGGGTGACGACTTTTCGCTGCTCGACATAACCGATGAAGAGATGGATCTGCTGATCGCCGCCGACGACGATGAAAAAGTCGGCCAGGTCGAGGAGCCATTGCGGATGGCGGAGCCGGCGCGAACTGAGACGGCGGGTCTGGAGGAGACGGTTCTGATTCCGGCGATGGGCGGAGAATCGGAAGAGGCAGCCATCGGCTTTCAGCCGGACGCTCGTTTGGCGAAAGAGGACGCGAACGGGCTCATCCCCAGATTTGACGTGAACAGCCTGCCGGGTCTTTCCGAGCGGCCCGCGCCCGTCGAGCCCGAGCCTTCCGAAGTTAAGGCGGATAAGATCACCGTGGAGGACAACGGCCTGGAGATTGCTCTTTCCGAAAAGGACCTGAAGACACTCCTGGCTGACCTGGAGGTAGCTTCGCGGAAAAAGGAAGAGAAAACGGAGTAGCGAGAGGTTATAAAATTGTTGACAAGGTTCACTCTCTTCCGCTAGTATCTCGCGGTTGTGGCGAGGTAGCTCAGTCGGTAGAGCAGTGGACTGAAAATCCTCGTGTCCTCAGTTCGATTCTGAGCCTCGCCACCAGAAATTCAGAGGGGCCATGGTCAAAAAGCCATGGCCCCTTTTCTTTACACCCCGATTTTTGAGATTCTGTACAACTCTTGCATCCTATTGGCAGAGTTCGGAAGCTATATATACTTACAGCATATACTAAGATCTTTCTCTGATCATCGCCCATGGAGGTTGCCATGCGGAAACACGAATAGCGAAGCTGTTCAAATCCCGTGACGCTAGTTCGATTGCGAGCCTCGCCACCAAAAATCCGGGCACCCGGCAAAGACGTTGCCGGGTGCCCGGCCTGGTTTTCGGGGTATTGCCGGTCGTAGCCGTTAAGACTGTGTGCTGAAGGGACCTGAAGTCGAAAAGCCACTAACTCACAACGGATTTTGATGGCAGGTGTTGCATGGTGTCAGTGATCCCTTGACGAGTGTGGCCTGACGCCCTTCCACCTGGAATACACGCGTTGCCCTCACCTTCGAGAGGACGGTACCCTGTCCCGTTGCTCCGTGGCATGCCCTGCACGTACTCAGTCTGCCCTCGGCAAAGTCGCCATGCCCTCCGATCCAGTTCGAACTGTCGACTGGATGTAACCCGTGCGGTCCTTGCAGGTTATTGGGCATTGTACCCGTGTGGCAGGCCTTGCACTCGATGACTGCGCCGGTGTGGCCCTGCAGTTGGATTGCCGTTACATTGTCGTTGCCAATCTGGGTCCCTGAATCGGGTTTTACGGACCATTCCGCGTGCGTGCCGCCATGGCATGCTTCACAGTAGATACCCGCATGAGAGTCTTTGCTCAATCGGAACAATACCTGCTGGGCAGACTGAGTGGCATTTTCCGCAAAACGGCGATTGATGGCGATAATGGGTTTCGCGGATGCACTATTCGTTTTGTAGGCCCGCAGAAGGCGGATGCCGTCCTTGGCCGGGATTACATTCGGGCGAGACGCCAGATTGTCGTTCGCGTCCCCGGTATGGCATGATTGGCAACCGGGTTCGCTCGCCCATGGTATGCGTTTAGAGGATACCATCCCGGCGGGAAACGGGGTCGCCGTGGAGAAATTGCGCGAAAAATCATCACCCACCTGGGAAAGATTCCCGTGGCAGTCCTGGCATACCAGCCCGCCGCTATTGTACATGACTCCCCGCAAACACTTCGTATTTTTGCCCGGATGGCAAAGATAGCAGGAATGATCGAGGGTCTTGAGGACGAACTGATTGATGGTCGGCTTTCCGGTAGCTGGATCGAGCCTGAGAGGGTCGTTTGGCGGAGGCATCTGAGCGGTCAGGTCTTTCATCTTGCCATGAAAACGATGAAGCGCCCTTGAGTTGGTATGGTGGATCAACTGGTCCCTTCCGTTGGAATCCGGGTCCCGGGGGCCTTTGGGACCTACGTGCGCAAGGTCGAGGGCCGGTGAATAATGGCACTTCTGGCATACGAGCGGGGTGGTGGGCTCAAGATTCGTGCCGTGTTTGACGTCATGCAGCCTGAGGATGTTCTTGTCGGACGCCCGTTCCCTCTTCACCGTAAACGGGTCGGTGGAGGTGTCCTGGGACACGAACGCCACAGTGAACCGTGTCCCTGACCGGGGCGAGCCCTCGGCGGTGCATCCGGCATCTATTCCCGGAATGCATGCTGCCTTCCCCTTTCCACCGTCCTTTGAAGATGTGTGGCATCTATAGCAGCCAACCTCCCCCGAGACCGGTATGACCGTGTCGACGGATGCCAGCACCTTGCCCTTGGTCCCGGTCAGATTGCCGGTCTTGTCCACCGCCTGGACGCGCATGAGCGGAAAAGGGTTTTCCCGTCCCGAGTCGTCCACGGGCGTGATTGGCACTCCCTCCGCGGCAAACCAGTTCACGCCTGTCTGGGTGTATCCGAAAGAAAAATTCTTGAATAATGGAAAATCAGTGTTGAAGCGATTGAAACGCTGTGGTGTGTTTGCGGAATAGGGTCCCGTGGCGCCCGGCATCTTTTGCTGATCGGCGGTGAGTTGCCCGTCGCCCAGATAGAGTCGCTCGACATCGGGTACGGGGATCCCGGTGTCCGGAGTCAAGGGAAAGGCGGGCAGGATTCCGGGTGGGTAGAAGGCGTTGTACGCGTCAGATCCGACGCTGTCGCCAGTTTTTAGGTTAGGGTCCCAGAAATTGGTTTTGTAGACCGGAGTGGAGGAAGAACGCGAGAGCCAGGGGTCCAGCGGGTTGGATGCGGCCGAATAGAAGACATCGACATCCGTATTGGTCAGAATCTTTGGCGGTGAGCCTTTTTGTATCACTTGAGCATGCACCACATTAAACGGGGGCAGGATGCTTATAAGACGCTGGTCCAGGTCGCCGCAATGCATGCCGAGATCGTTATTCGCCACGATCTGAAAACTGGTGTTGAGTGTCATGGGCTGTTCCGGAACCGGAACGGCATTCGGTGAAGAAGCGTTTTGACTGGTTGAGTTGATGGAGATGCTTGCCGATGTGGCTTCACCGGTTAGCATCAGGAGGACGCTCAGAAATGCAATGCCTGGAAAACAGAGCCTTGAGAGTGGGATACGACTCATAATGCCTCCTTGCGGTGAGAATAGGTAAGAATCTGCACGGAAAGATAAGCCGGATGGGTTGGATTGGCTACTTCGCGATGCGAAATATCCAATGCTTCGAGTGGGCGCATGGCGTGGAATTGTGGCACGTTGCTTGTGTCACACAATGGCCCGCGCAACGATGAAAGGATGGAATCCGGGAAATCAGCCGTTCTTCATGGGATCGGCGGAAGACAAACCCTTCTGTCTCACTTCCATGGCGATTGGATAGTACAAGAGATTGAGGTGAGACTAGGACATGTTGTTCCTCTTTATATTTGTTGCATCCTGTCTAGAGTTATGAGAGAATGGAAATATTAGTACAAATTATCCAGCAGCAAGCAATTAGCATCAGGCAGTCAGCGAAGAAGCCACGGTCTGAATTCTGTCAGGCCCCATGCAACTGGCGTTCCACGAAGGAGCTGGTCCGAAGCAGATTGACAGTTGGGCGATTCCAATTGGTCCCGCATCGCATTCGCACGCACTGTTCAGCCTGAAAAATCGATTAGATATCCCCCCACCTGTCTCCCGGTTTGGCAGAAAAAGCAGAGTGATGAGTATTGTTGTTTTCCGAATGAGAACCTGTTTCTCAGAAAGGAGATGCAATGAACTCGGTTTTTGTATTGATTCTTGCTTTTGTTGTCGCTGTCCTGGGTTACCGTGTCTATGCAAGGTATATAGACGAAAAGATCATCAAGGCGGACCCGAAAAGAGCTACTCCGGCCACAATGTACATGGATGGAGTGGAATTCATGCCGACAAGCAGGAATGTGCTTTTCGGGTATCAGTTCAAATCAATCGCCGGGGCGGGCCCCATCATTGGACCGATCATCGCGATTCAATGGGGATGGCTTCCCGCGCTCATCTGGATACTGTTCGGGACTTTCTTTATCGGATGGGTCCATGATTATTCGAGCGCCATGATAGCGATGCGCAACCAGGGAGCATCCTTCGGCGGTCTCAGCTACAGGCTCATCTCCCCCAGGGCAAGGCTCATCCTGCTCTCTTTCATCTACTTCTACCTGCTTTTGATTGCGGGCGCATTCGGAAACGTTGTCGTAAGCACCGCAATCAACCTCAAATCAGCTCCCATGGCCTGGCTCTTTCTCACCATCGCGGGAGTACTCGCCGGGCAGATGATCTATCGATGGCGCAAGGACATAATCCTGACTACGGTTGTTACGGTCATTATAGCCCTTCTGGGCATCTACCTCGGAAGGCTGTGGCCATCCGACCTGGTGCTCGGTGAATCGCTCTCGGGAAGCCGAATTCTCTGGACGGTAGCCGCGCTCGTCTTCTGCTATTTCGCCGCAGTCCTCCCGATATGGAGATTCGCACTGCCCATCAACTATGTGGCCTCTTATATCGTTTTTCTCGGGCTGCTCTGCGGGATCATCGGCATACTGATCCTTCGGCCCGATTTCACACTGCCGGCTGTAACCGAGTTTACCATCAAGATAGGTCCCATATGGCCCATCATGTTCGTCACGATCGCCTGCGGCGCCATCTCGGGATGGCACAGCATGGTCTCCAGTTCAGGGACCGCGCGGCAGCTCGAGAGCGAAATGGATGCCAGGCCGGTAGGAGCGGGCGTGATGTTCGTCGAGATGCTGCTCGCCGTATTCGCTCTTATTATCGCGGGGACCATTTACGCCTCTCCCGCCGATTACGGCGCCGCGGTGGCAAAGGGCCCCGGCGGGGTATTCGCGGCGGGAGTCGCCAAGTTTCTCAACGTGCTCGGATTGCCGATGGAGCTTGGCCGTTCGTATGGCAGTGTCATGATGATCGTTCTGGCCATAACGATCATGCAGTTGGTCATGAGGTTCATGCGGGTTGCCACGGCCGAACTCCTGGGCGATGTCAGCGCTGTTTTTAGAAACGCCCATATCGGGACCTTCATCGCGTGCATACTTACGGCTGCACTCGTGCTCACCGGATGGTGGCAGTACCTCTGGGTGCTGTTCGGAGGAGCCAACCAGCTCATGGCATCCCTGGCGCTCATGCTGGTTACCGCCTGGCTGATGTCCGAAGGGAAGAGTACCGCCTGGACGTTCTATCCGATGATCTTCATGTTCGTCACCACGGTGGCCGCGCTTGTCTATACGTCCTATTCCCTGCTGAGCAAGGTGGTGGAGGGAACAGTCAAGGGTGAAGCGCTCATCGGAAACACACTGATGGGAGCGGTAGGCTTTTTCCTTGTCATTGCCGCTCTGGTGCTTGCCGCCGAGGGATTCAAGGCTTTTGGCCGCTACCGGACGACAAAAGTCCAGCCGGCGGTTTGATTGAGACGGAAATATCCCGCCCCCCTTCTGGGGGCGGGTACACGCCTGTATTTTAATTCGGGAGATGAATCGCATGACGGCTGACGAGAGGAAAAAAGGCGGCTTTTTGAGTGCCGTGAAGGAATTCGTGTACGGAATGGCCGCCCATGATTCCGCGCGGTTTGCATTGAAATCCAGGGCGAGCATGGAGCATCTGTTTATCCTGATTACGATGGGGGATATGCTCGGGGTGCCGATTCTGCCACCCTACTATTCGCTCCGCCTCCTGCCGTACGTAGTGCCGCAGATCTCGACCTGGAAGCGCAGGATGCTTCGGGAAAAGGACCTGACGGATGCCCTGGCCTAACCGAGAGTGGGATTCAGAAAAGAAAGGAGTCCGCTATTTCACTCACATCCATTTTTGAGCAGTTTCCGGAACGTCGCTACATCATGTTCGGGGGGAAGGGCGGCCTCGGGAAGACAACCTTTTCCGCGGCGACTGCCTACTATCTCGCGAAGAAGGGAAAGCGCGTCCTCGTCTTCTCGGTCGATCCCCAGGCATCTCTGAGTGACATTTTCGAGAGGGACATTTTCGGAAAAGGGGCTGTTGAGATCATGCCGGGGCTATTTGCCCAGGAAATCGATGCTGACCATCGAATAAAGGCATACCAGCAGGAAATCCGGCAAAAGATTCTCGATATGTACGGGATGGATAAAGTGCCGGAGGAGATTGAAAGCTACATCCAGGCAGCCGCGGCCGAACCTGCCATGGAGGAGAGCGCTATTTTCGACCAGGTTGTGGATATCGTCGTACAGGGCGGCTACGACTACTATATCTACGATCTCGTACCACTCGGCCACGCCTTGTATTACCTCAGCATGGCCTCGGTATATGATGCGTGGATAGATAAGATTACCAATCTGCGGACCCAGATGAGCGAGTACGACCAGGTCGCGGCGGTGATAAAGCACCAGAAGCAGGTGGATGAAGACGCCATATTGACGGAATTGCTCTATATAAAAGACAGGATCAATAAATCGGCGAGCATCCTGACGGACAAAACCAGGACCGCTTTTTTCTTTGTCCTGGTGGCGGAAGAGATGATCATAAACGATACGTCGAAAGCGGCCGAGTTGTTCGCAAAATTCGATGTCCCCTTGAGCGGCTATATAATAAACAGGGTCCTTCCACAAGAATTGCTCGACCAGAACATTCCCGAGTATCTGAAGAACCGTTTCGCCATGCAGGAGCATTACCTGAAGGTGATCGACAATCAGTTCTCGGGCCAGGTCCTGGCTTCGGTTCAGGAGATGGAGCGCGATGTCACGGGCCTGCCCATGATTGAGAAGGTGGCACGGTCCATGTACGGCGATTTTTGACCACTTAATGGAGGGAGTGCGAAGTGCCGGAGATATCTGTCAGCATGAACCGCTTCATGGGAGAACACCGGAAGCTGAAGTATGTTTTCTTTGGCGGCAAGGGAGGGGTCGGAAAGACCATCATGGCCGGGGCTGCCGCTCTGTGGGCCGCGCGCCAGGGGAAAAGAACCCTTCTTGCCTCGACAAACCCGGTCCATAGCCTCTCAAACCTGCTGGAACAGAACGTATTCGGTAAGGAGATACCCGTTCAGGGGGCCGATAACTGCTTTGCGTGTGAAATCGATACCCGCGACACCATCGAACGATCCAAACGGGATATTCGGGAGAAAATAAACTGGTTTCTCAAGTTCGCGGATCTCACGACCAAGGCGGAGGACTTTGTCGAATCGGCCACAATGAATCCGGCTTTCGAGGAATCCGCGATGTTCGAGAACATGATGGATATCATGTTCAGGGACGAATACGATTTCTATGTGTTTGACACCGCGCCCACGGCGAATGCCAGGAGACTGCTTGGCATGTCCTCGGTCTACTCCCTATGGGTTGAAAAGATGATGAAAAGCAGGGAGGAAGCCAAGACTTTGCGCGAGATGCTCTCTTTTTCAAAGAAGAAAGAGAAGCAGGATCCTCTGATGGACTATCTCCTGAACTTCAGAGATCGCATGGCGCATGCCAAGGAACTCCTGACCGACAGTGAACTCACCGCATTCTTTTTCGTGACGCTTCCCGAGAGCCTCCCGATCGCTGTCATCAGCAGATTTATCAACTGGTTTCACGAATTCGGGATCCCCGTGGGAGGGGTGATCGTAAATGGTGTGATACAGAAGGAGCAGGTCGGAAAAGACACCGCCGAATTCGTGCTGAATCGCATCGAGATGCAAACCGAGCACATGAAAGAGATTGGCCGGAGATTCGGCGATTCAGTCCGGGCAGTCACACCTCTTTTCGAGACAGAAATCAAGGGCGTGCCGATGCTCAACAGGACGGTGGAACACCTGTTTGCAAATTGATGTATGCTGAGTCCTTCGATACTCAGGGCGAACGGGGGTGAGTTCTGGCCGCCTCGGCATGACTAAGAGTGGGTGACACAGCCTGTGAGGTAACTTATTGATATTGCTCACTCTGAAAAGCTGTTTGTTGAGAGCGTAGTAAGCCCCGCATTCGCGTGGCAAGGCATAGCCAAGAAACGGCTTTCGACCGCTCAATCCTGTCCCGTTCTACCCTTCGACAGGCTCAGGGCGAACGGGGGTACACACCCGCCGTCATCCTGGCGAACGCCAGGATCCAGTCTTCTGCTTGCAATGCATGAGCAAAGTCCCGTCATTCCCGCTTTCGCGTGGCAAGGCGTAGCAAATAAACAGTACACACCGGCCCGTTCATGGTTCGATACCTCACCACGAACGGGGGGAGTTCTCATCCTGGGATGATGAAAAGTCGGTGACGAAGCAAGTGACGTAAGTCATTGAAACTACTAACTCTCAAAAGCTGGGAGTTCTCCTAATTCGTCCCACCACTTTTCCCGAGTACCCCCGGAATGGCATGTAAAAACAGTGAACCGCAGTGTGCTGTTTTCTTGTGATTTCCAGCGAGTCCAGATAGTATAGGCAGCCGACTTACATGCAACTAATAAGGCCTATGGAAGGGAACCGATACCACCCAAAGCGCGCCTGATCCTCTTGCAGGGCTGGAAAGGAGACACACGAGAGATTTATCTGACACGGACAAAGAGACGCCAGCCGAAAGCATGAGGAGAAATCAGCCAACCAACGAGCCGGAGGAGGATTGATGTTTGCTAAAAAGCGTGGTTTATATTGGATCGTACCAGTCATAGCCGTTTTGGCGCTTGCTGTTGCCGGCGGAGTCATGGCGGCGGGTGAAACGAAGTTTCTCGCCATTGCTACCGGAGGTACGGGTGGCACTTACTATCCCCTTGGCGGCGCCTTGGCGCAGGTAATAAGCGAGAGGGCCGGAATCTCCGCGACGGCACAGAGCGGAAACGCCTCGGTTGCCAACTGCAACCTGATAGCACGCGGTGACGTCGAAACGGCATTTGTCCAGAATAACGTGGCCGACGACGCTTACCATGGGCGTGGAGCATTCGATGGTCGCCCGCTGGCCAACCTGCGGGTGATAGCGGCTCTCTATCCGGAAACAGTCCAGGTAGTGGCGCGCAAGGCCTCCAATGTAAAGAACCTGAAGGAAGCTAAAGGGAAGATTATAGCGGTTGGTGACAAAGGTAGCGGTACCGAGGTCGACACGCGCAATATCCTTCAGCTTCACGGTCTTACCTATGACGATATCAAACCTTTGTACGTAAATTTCAGCGTTGCGGCCCAGAGGCTTCAGGACGATCAGGGCGATGTCCTGTTTACAACTGCGGGAGTTCCCACTTCCTCGATCATTGAGTTGATGACCGGCAAGGAGTGCAATTTCGTGAACCTCGACGCAGAAGCCATAAAGCAGCTTTGCGCGAAGTTCCCGTTCTATGTTCCCATTACTATTCCCGCTGGCACGTATAAAGCTCAGACCGAAGCTGTGAATACCGTTGCCATGATGGCCCTATGGATAACCAATGACAAGCTGGACAACGATACGGCTTACAAAATCACCAAAGCCCTGTGGGCGAAGGGAGATAAGGGGGACAGCGGGGCGGACGCACTGGCCAAGATCCACGACCAGGGCAAGAACATAAAGCTCGAAACTGCTCTGAAAGGTGTGACAATCCCGCTGCATGCCGGAGCGGAGAAGTTTTACAGGGAAGCGGGCTTGATGAAGTAGCTTTTTCAAACTTCCCGTTCCTGGGAATTAATGTTATCCGAGAATGGGTCAACGAGAATTCCATAATCTGCATTTGACTGCGCCGGACACCGCCTGATGGACCGCTGTCCGGCGCAGCTTTGCGGAAGCGGTGATTTCCTCATGAAACCCAAGGCACTGATATTGGGGGGAATTGCGTTAGCTTTGCTGGTGGCTTGGGGATGGCCCTTGCGTATCCTGGTATTGAGGGATGTTCGCGACGGCTGCCGGGTCTTTGCTCACGTGGTTTCGCCCGGAGATACCTTTTCCCTACGCTATACACATTCAGTGAAGCAGAAACCGGTATGGGATTTTTACAGGATAGATGCGCACTACAGGATCATGCAGACGCAAACGATCTTTCCGGATTCGGATTTCGGGCTGCCATCCCTGGCAGTGGGAACCGAAATATATACACTGCTGCCCGATGGCAACGGCTGTATTTCCGGTATGCGGCGGTTGATACCATCCCTGCAGTTGCGCGTCGAACGTGCCTACAACAACATATTGACTTTCGGCGAGGCCACCAGTGTTAACCTGTCGCAAAAGTGCGGCGACTCTATTTTAGAGATGCGCATCCAGAACATGAATCTTATCCAATACGCTTTTCGAGCCATGAAGTTTTATGGGGAATGATTATGGAGAAAAAAGGAATTCTCGACGAGGAACCGATTGACATCAAGCGGCAGGAAGAACTCATCGCCGAACTGGAACCGGAATCAAAGTACCGCATGCTTACCCCGGTGGCCGAAAAAGTCTGTATGGCTCTGTGCTTAATCCTGTCGCTGTTTCACGTATACACCGCCGGATTCGGTGTCCTGCAGGAATATGAGCACCGGGCCTTTCACCTGACCTTCGTGCTCTGCCTCATCTTTGTGTGTTACTCTATTCGAAGAAGGGAACCGCCTCGACGAAAATCGATCATCCAGAGTATCATCTATGGCATTCTTGGCGGCTCTCTGTTCTCAATGATGATCGGAAACATTCTCGGTTTTTCGACGATTCAGCATGTGCTGACAGGGGTGATCCTCGGCTTTTGCCTGTTTTATTTTAAGGAAAGGGTCTATCTCCCGTCCAAAATGATGCCACCGGTCGATCTCGCGATCTCGGTCCTGGGCCTGGGCGTAATCGGCTCTATTCTGGGGATGGTACTGCCTGCATTGGGCCATGTGCGGAAGACCTCCGGATGGCCCCTTATTATTTGGGGAATCTGTGCATTTTCTTCTGTCACCATCGTGTTTGCCTGGCAGGCCGTTCAGTCAGTCCGGTGGTGTCTGCGCGGGCCGGGCGGTTTTCGGGTGGACCCTCTGAAAATTCCTTATTTCGACATCGTATTCGCGCTCATCGCCTTCGCGGTTTCTTCTTATATTATCGTTGATTTTGACCAGTTCATGATACGCGGGGGCATGGCCAACATGCCCGACTACCTGGTGGGGGTCTTTGCCATAGCCCTGGTTCTCGAAGGGACCCGTCGAAGCGCCGGCGTTCCGCTTACCATCATCGCATTTATCGCCCTTATTTATTGTTATGTCGGCCCGTCTCTCGTGAATATTCCCGTCTTGCAGTTCTTTGCGCATCGCGGCTACTCCGTCGGGCGCGTTATCGAGCATATGTATGCCGGGACGGAGGGTATATACGGGATTCCGCTGGGCGTCTGCGCAACCTTTGTGTTCCATTTTGTACTCTTCGGGCTGTTTATCGCTCATACCGGTCTCGGTAAGTTCTTCATCGACCTGGCCATGGCGGTGGCGGGCGGCTCGCCCGGCGGTCCCGCCAAGGTTTCCATCATCGCCAGCGGTTTTTTCGGTATGATCAGCGGCAGTTCCATCGCGAACTGTGTGACTATCGGATCATTTACAATCCCGATGATGAAGAAAATCGGTTACCGGCCTGAGTTCGCTGGTGCGGTGGAGGCCTCGGCCTCAACCGGCGGGCAGATCATGCCACCCGTTATGGGCGCGGCTGCCTTCGTCATGGCCGAATGGCTCGGTATTCCATATCTCAAGATCTGCCTGGCAGCCATCGTTCCGGCTGTTCTCCACTTTTATGCCATCGGAACCATGGTACATTTCGAGGCCGTTAAGAATGGGATGTCGGGTCTGCCGCGCGAAGTGCTTCCCAGGGTCAAGGATGTTCTGCGTGAACGCGGCATACTTGTCCTGCCTCTGTTCGTAATCGTTTTTCTACTGATTTCGGGGTATACGCCCTTCCTGGCAGCTTTCTGGGCGATAATCCTGTCCACCAGCCTGGGACAGCTCCATTCGCGCACATGGAATTTCCTCCTCGCCATATTTCTCACATTACCGAGTATCTGCGTGAGTTATACTCCCTTTGGCGGTGAACTATACTTCTCCCTGGCTTGGTTCGGCGCCCTGGCGGCGGGGCTGGCGATCACCTACCGGCGCTCGCCACGGCGGGACTGGCTGATCAGCCTGATCCCCATCGCCGTACTGGCGGTGCTGGGGGGGCTTGGCGTAAAACCCTTCCTGATGGCATTCTGGACTAACATGACGCTCATCGTTATCGGCTGCTTATATAAAGAAAGCAAGATGCGGTTGCCCATGATCGTGGATGCCCTCGAAAAAGGTACTATGAACGCGCTTTCAATCGGCGCGGCCGTTGCCTCGGTTGGCATTATCATCGGTATGACCATGCTTACCGGGTTGGGACTCAAATTCGGAAGTCTGACCATCCAGATGGCCCAGTACACAGCCAGCCTTGTCACCCAGATGGACATCTTGCATCTCCTGCCGGTGGATGGGACTATTCTCTTCTTTATCCTCTGCTATACGGCTTTCGCCTGCTTCGTTCTGGGCATGGGACTGCCGACCACGGCGCAGTACATCGTCGCGGCGGTCATCGCGGCTCCGGCCCTTCTTCAGTTCGGAGTGCATCCGCTTCTGTCGCACATGTTTGTATTCTTCTACGCCATTCTCGCCGATGTGACTCCTCCCGTCGCCCTGGCGGCATTTGCGGGCGCCGGTATCGCGGGAAGCGAACCGTTCAAGACCGGCGTTATTGCCACGAGTCTGTCTTCAGCCAAGTTCGTGGTGCCCTTTGTCTGGATTTACAGCCCTGTTATGCTCCTCATGCCCTGGCTGTTGACTCCGAACACCCCCTTCGACTGGTGGGGCTGGATAGAGGTCGTCGTTTTTACCTTTGCGGGAGTAACCGCAATGGGAGGGGCCTGGCGCGGCTACCTCGTTGACAGGTGCACCAAGCTGGAAAAGATGGGAGCGCTCTTTGGCGCCTTACTGTTCTTTATTCCCGGTGTCCCATCTTCCCTGGTTGGAGCCGCTATTGTTATACTCATTTGCATTGTTCAAAAGCGGCGCAAAAACCGCGGAAAACTGATTTCAGCGGGCGCCTCGGCCGCTTGATATGAGGCTGGAGACTCCGGGTGAAGGTGGACCTGTTTCGGCCGCTGCTTCACGGGTCTCTTGTTCGGACCCGTGAAGTCAGGTAGAATTAGGACATACTTATTATGAAGGAAGTAACCAAAAGGAGCGGGATAGCATAACAGCCATGGATATCTATTACATTGACGGGCAATTCGTGGATGAAGAACATTCGTGTATCAATGCCAAGGACATCTCGATATTGAGAGGTTTCGGGGTATTCGACTTCCTGATTACTTACAACCGGCGCCCCTTTCATCTGGAAGAGCATGTACGGAGGCTGCGGAATTCCGCCAAGTGCATCGGTCTCGACATCGGCCAGGAAAATTCGGAAATCTGTGCGATCGTCGAGCAGACAGTGGCGAAAAACCCCCACCACCAGGACTCCGGCATTCGCATCGTGTATACGGGAGGGGTGAGTTCCGACGGCGTCACGCCGGAGGGGCGCGGTATCCTGATGGTGATGGTGACGCCGAGGCACGTGTTGCCTGAGAAGTATTACACGGATGGAGTCAAGATAATCACCGTCGATATCGAAAGATTCATCCCTGATTCAAAGAGCACATGCTACCTTCCCGCCGTTTACGCGCAGCAACTGGCGAAAAAAGAAGGCGCCGTGGAGGCGGTGCATGTCGACCGGCAAAACCGAATTCTGGAGGGCACCACTTCCAACTGTTTCTTCTTCAAGAAGAACAGACTGATTACCGCCCACCGGGATATACTCCCCGGTATTACCCGCGGCGTGATATTAGAGCTTGCAAGAGACTTATACGAGATAGAAACGAGAGATATCGACCGGGCCGAATTGCCCGATATGGATGAAGTGTTTATCACCGCTTCCAACAAGGAAGTGCTCCCGGTTGTCAGGGTAAACGATCTGCGCATCGGAGACGGGTGTGTCGGCCCGGGGACCAGGAAGATCATGCAATTGTTCCGTGCTTACACAACCGCGTACGGCCAGGGGGATGTGGGGCGGAAGGATCTGCGAATGCCGTTCCACTGATGGCAGGTCCCGGCCTGACCGGGTTTAAAGAGAAATAGTCAAAATGGGACCGCGGTGAGCCCCGCTTTGTGGGTGTCATTACCGCAGTCCCCGGTAGTACGATCGAATGCTTCCAGCATGCGGATGGGATTCTCCTGGCGTTCCTTCCCATCCTCCCTTCCACGCGTGTCGCCCATTCAGGAAGTGTATGAACCGGGTGCGGTGTTTTCTCTCCTTACAAGCATAGTTCGCGCAATATCCGAGCATGTCATACTAATTTGCGTTCAAGAGGATATACCCCCGTTCGCCCAGAGGTATCGAAGGGTAGAACGGGTCAATTCTGAACGGCATCTTCAATTTAGGGATAGACTCATCTTGAACGCAACTCCGTATCATACTGGTAAGAGGAAAATCCCTTTTTATTTTATAGCTGGCTGTATTGGCTGGGGCGCCGTGTTCGCCCATGTGGCCTTTTCCCGCCAATACACATTGGCTCGCGGTTTCATCGGAGCATTGCACCGCGTGGTGCGTGAGCGATACCTGAAATCTAGCCAAAAAAGTTTATGAACGCGGATTTTCTATCCGATAACTAGTGTACTGTGAAATCTGCCCTCAAAAGAGAGTGGATTGGCTTAACAAACATACTGCCAAATTGGGTTTCGGGCTGATGAAATGAATGTCTCTCTAGTCAGTTTTAACTACGCGGGCAGAGAAAAATGGTTCTTGTAGACGATAGTTGTCAGGCGGCTGACAAGATTTAGGATTACTATAATGTATTCAGTTAGTTAGCTATGTTATCGGCTGTAGATTATAGCCCCTGATATCAGAAGTTATTGAAATGACATTGGTATTAAATGCAAGTGAATGAGATACAGATTAGCAATTAGGTAAGTTTTTTAACAAAATGGAGGTATTTATGAATGTAAGATCGCGTAGTATAAAGGGGATGATGGCCAAGATTATGGCTGTGACTTTTGTATTGACAACAATCGCTATAAGCATTGTGCTATATTATCAGGCCAGATCCTATGCTATACAGGAAGCTGAAAGAAAGATAAAGAATCTTCTCCTGGAACATCAGGGACTGCATGCATATAACGCTAAGCACCAGAAGCCGGCTATCGCAAAGTTGAAAGAACAGGGGAAGCTCCACAAGGACTACTTTGCTCCGGAAATTCTCTCATCATCCTATATTACAAAATACATGCACCAGTACTACAATGAGGTGCGCAAGCAGAACAACCTGGATGAGTTTTACTATAAGCTTGCCGCGAATAATCCGAGGAACCCGGAGAACAAGAGCGACGATTTCGAACGTGACCTCATAAGGAGGTTCAACTCAAACGAAATCAAGGAATTCAAACAAGTTGTCACAAAAGACGGAAGCAGTTTCCTTTACTATGCGCTTCCTTTTTCCACCAACTCCCAGGACTGCATGGCGTGCCACAGCACACCGGATGTTGCTCCGAAAGAACTCATCGAAAGATACGGAGACAAGAACGGCTTTGGCGAGAAGGTCGGCGATATTCGTGCAATCATTTCAATCCGGGCTCCGCTTGATCCCGAGATCCGGCAGGCAAACAGCACTTTCAGCAAGTTTGGCGGCATCATGTTCGGGGTATTTCTGTTCCTGTTTGCCGGTAGCGGTTATGTGCTCATGCGCTCGGTGACCAAACCCATCGATACCGCCGTGAAGGGTCTCAGCGAAGCCTCCAACCAGGTCGCGGCGGCATCATCCCAGGTTTCGACCAGTAGCCAGCAACTGGCCGAAGGCGCATCCGTTCAGGCGGCTTCCATCGAGGAGACCTCATCGTCCCTGGAAGAGATGGCATCGATGACACGCCAGAACGCCGATAACGCTTCGCATGCGAACCGGCTTATGTCCGACGCCAGTTCGGTCGTCGGCAGGGCCAACGACTCCATGGCAGTCCTGACATCCTCAATGGGGGAAATCTCAAAATCGAGCGAAAATACACAGAAAATTATCAAGACGATAGATGAAATCGCTTTCCAGACCAATCTGCTCGCGTTGAACGCGGCAGTGGAGGCGGCTCGGGCGGGAGAGGCCGGGGCGGGGTTCGCGGTGGTGGCCGATGAAGTCCGCAATCTGGCGATGAGGGCGGCGGAGGCCGCGAGGAATACGGCCACTCTCATAGAAGGCACGGTCAAGACCGTGCGGGACGGCTCATCCGTGGTGGAAAGCACGAATTCAGAGTTCCGAAAGGTGTCCGATATCGTATCGAAGTCCGCTGAGATGATAGGGGAGATAGCCGCGGCCTCCCAGGAACAGGCGCAGGGTATTCAACAGATAAGCAGTGCAATTTCCGAGATGGACAGGGTGACCCAGCAAAATACAGCCAGCGCGGAGGAGTCCGCGTCGGCCTCGCAGGAAATGAGCGCCCAGGCACTGCATATGAGAGAATTTGTCTCCGGTCTCGCCGCGCTGGTCGGCCACAATGGCGAGGGCCTGGCAAAAGAGGATCGAAGACGGGACCCAGCCGGGAAAAGAGTGCAATTAGCCGCCGCCCAGGCCCGGAAGCCCTTGTCCCTGGGGAAAACGGACAGTGCAAAAGGTTCTTTTCCGGGACTGCCACCCGCAAAGGGCAAAACCAGGGAAATCTCACCCGCGGAAGTGATACCCTTCGACAAGGATGATCTGGACGCTTTCTAGACTGAAGGAGTTCCAGCCATGAGCCTCCCCGGCTTTCCCCCTGTAAGGGGGGGGGCGGGGTGTTCAGGCGCAATCGGACAGGCAGGGGCGCCCCTGGTCTACCAGAGGGCGCCCCTGCTATTTTGAAGGAAACTCAGGGGGTGTCACGGTCGAATCTTTATCCAAAGGAGTTTCGCGGGATGTGCCCCGCTGTTCTTCCACTGGTTCGGATTTCCCTCGACCAGGTAAATGAGGTCTCCGGCATGAGCAGTGTGCACTTCGTTCTCGCATTTTATCTGTAATTCGCCCGAGATCAGGTAGCCGATCTCTTCCCCCCTGTGCACGAAAAAATGCGATGATACTGTCCGCTCGGGAGGAATCTCTATCATGTACGGCTCCGCCCTTGATTCCTGATCGACGGGAGTGAGCAGTTTCAGAAACGCGCTTTCCTCGGGAATCTCAGGTATCTTTATCTCGGTTCCTTCGGCTTCCGGGAAAATTATCCGCCTCTTCCCCTCGCCCCTCTCCTGGAAAAAGGAGGTCACTTTCACCGACAGGATCTCAGCCATCTTGAACAGGGCGGGAAGCGACGGGTAAATCAAATTGCTTTCCACCTGGGATATGGCGCTTGGCGTCACTCCCACCAGCTTGGCAAGTTCTGTCTGGGATAATCCCCGGCGAGTTCGAAGCTCCTTGAGGCGTGGGCCGAGATCGATCCCTCCCCCTGCTCGTTTTTCTTCATCGAAAATGATATCGAGATCTTTTGCCCGGTAAGTGTAGGGGTGATGCAGGTTTTCCGTGCTGCGTTTCTCGGCCTTCAGGATAGAGAGGCTCGTTGTCCCCCGCTTTATGGAAAGGTCGATCACCACCTGTGCTATCTGACTGATCTGTGCCCTTACGCGAGGCGAATGAGCCCGTTTTTCCATGAGCCAGTAGGCTATGGTATTGAGTTCATAGAGCCGGGGGCAGGAGTGGGCATAAAAGTTTACCAGGGCCTCTTCCCCGCCCCACAGTTCCTGCATTCCGGTCACGCTTTCAAAGACCAGCCTGACATCCCCCTTGAGACCGGCGTGAATGCCATAGAGCACATCCATCACCTCTTCAGTCCTGCGGGGTTCCTTGACCTTCACGATCCGGCAGGGCAGGTCATTGATTTCATCGTAGAAGCGAAGGAAAATCGGTGAATTCGCGCCTTTGCCGCTTGAGAAACAATCAAGGATGGTAAGGGCCGGGTTTTCCGCAACTTTGCCCAGTTTCTCCAGCAGGTTGCGCGGAGATCTATCGAAACTGGCATATATGAGCGGCTTTTTCCTGCTCAGAGAGGATTGGATGAAGTTCATGGAGAAGGCGAACGCAAGGCTGCCGGAATCGTCGTGCCAGACCACATTGTCGCCGATATAGAGGCCATCCAGGAGATGATCCAGGTGGCTGACTCCTGATGTTACAAATGGTTTTTTCATGTGCGGACTCTCGTATCAAACAGAGCGTTTGCGCAATGGAACTGGGCGCATTCCCTGCTTTTTACAGAGTTTGCGCACTTAGTAATTCCAACAGGTTAGAGTAGGGTACAGGATGCCCTTTTTGCCAATTGCCGCATCTTTCATTCCGTAAGTCTTCGGAATTATAGGATGTGGGCATAAGGAACAGGGATGCACCCATGGAACTCTCCACGGAACATGGAAACAGTAACAAGAATTGTCTATTATCCCATCTGTGCGGTGAGTTCAATCAGTTTGGGGCGCGTTGTTCGGATATGTCATGATTTCATGCGGGTGGGCGCCGTAAGGCCATGCGGGAGAGAACACGTGGCAGCCTTGATTTGCCTGCATGTTTGGCACGGTTCTCCCCTGTCCTGCCTGGAACGGAACAAACCTCACGCTTCCGGAATAATCCCGCTATCCGGCGTGAGGTGTTCTAGTGGATGGACTGTGCGATGGTGAAATTATTGTGGAGTCTTTTGGCGTAGTTCGCGTGCCCACTCCCTGAGATTCGCGGCGTCGTTGAGACGTCCGGACTCCTGGAGGATTCGCGCATGATTTTCCAAATCCTCCGCGATTTCCTTTGTTTCGGGGTTAAAATTCTTCCTGAGGGGCTTCTCTGTCTCAATCCATTCAGCCATCACTTGACCTCCGGCTGGGGCGGAAGGATGTGCCTGCCTGATGTAGCGACGGATGAAAAACCTTCCATCACGCATCCAACTGTTAGTGATACTATATAATGGATTCTAAAAATAACTGCCAGTAAAATCCATTTTCCCCGGCAGGTCATGCCGAAATGAGTTATTGTACCTTAGGGCATATTCCCGAGAGCCTCGTTTTGTGAACCTTCGTTGAAGCCGGTGGTGAGTGATCATGGTGGTCAGGTACACTTAAATCCACATCGTCAATATTAGTTTAACTAATAACTTCATATTGATAATGAGAAAACCCGAGTTATTTCTTGACAAGAATCACAAGTTGAAGTTTATGGAATCGAGGCTAATAAAGCGCAGGAATTATTAAGGCAATACTGCGATAAAAAAGGTTTTACTCCGTTGTGTTTCATGAGTTTGGAACCCTCCCCCGGGGCTTCCGCCTGTAGCAACCTGTTCCGTTGAACTTTACCATGAAGGAGTTACTATGTCGCTGAGCAAGCCGAATCGAAGTGCCGCAACCCTAACTTCAACCCGTGTAAGTCCGGCCCCAAGTTCGGGTATGTGCTCAACATGCCTGGATGGATGTAAAGGACCGTGCGAAATAGGACGTTCGGCCCTCAAGGGAAGGGAGATGCTCTATCCCCAGCCCTTTGGCAAAATTACGGCCGGTGGTGAAAAAGATTATCCCGTCGATTATTCCCACTTTAATATTCAAGGAACATGCGTCGGCGCCGTGGGCGTCGCGGCCGATTCGGACAAGGCCATATTCCCGGTCGTCGACTGCGCCACGGCAGTCGGATCACAGAAAACGGTGCATATGGATTTCCCCGTGTTCACCGGGGCCGTCGGATCGACCGATATCGCACGGATCAACTGGGAAGATGTTGCGGTTGGCGCGGCCATCTCCGGTGTGATTGTCGTCGCGGGTGAAAACATCTGCGGTATGGATCCGCAGGCGGAATTCCAGAAGGGCCGGATAGTCAAATCTCCGGAGATGGAGCGCCGTGTCAACGCCTTCAAGAAATGGTACGACGGCAAGGGCGGCATCATTATTCAGGCTAACGTCGAGGACACGAAGCTCGGCGTGCCGGAATATGTTATCGAGAAGCTGGGAATCGAAATTTTCGAACTCAAATGGGGGCAGGGCGCGAAGGACATCGGCGGCGAGGTAAAGCTCTCCAGCCTGGAGCGAGCGCTCCAGCTCAAGAAGCGCGGTTATATCGTGCTCCCCGATCCGACCAATCCCGCCGCGAAAGAGGCTTTCAAGCACGGCGGTATAACCGAGTTCGAGCGTCATTCGCGTCTGGGCATGGTATCCGAGGATGGCTTCTACAAGGAAGCCGAGCGCCTTCGGAAAGTCGGCGCAAAGTACGTGACGCTCAAGACCGGCGCTTACAGGCCCGCTGACCTGGCCCGCGCGATCAAGTTCTCCTCCAATGCCAAGGTCGATCTTCTCACCATCGATGGCGCGGGTGGCGGTACGGGCATGAGCCCCTGGCGGATGATGAACGAATGGGGCATTCCGACGGTCTACCTGGAATGCATGACCTATAACATGTGTGAGCGCCTCCGGGCCAAGGGAGCCTACGTTCCCCCGATCGCCATAGCGGGCGGCCTGTCCCTGGAAGATCACATTTTCAAGGCCATAGCCCTTGGCGCTCCGTATGTGAAAGCCATCTGTCTGGGGCGCTCGATCCTGGCCGCGGCGATGGTCGGAAAGACTCACGGCAAGATTATGCTGGAAAAGCTTGACCGCGAAGGCGAATCCTTCGAGGAAGGGTGCTACCAGAAGCTTTTCGCGGTAGGGTCGACTCTTAAGGAACGTTTTGGCAAAGAATTCGCCAAACTGCCCGCCGGCGCCATAGGCATGTACTCCTATATCGATCGCCTGAAGCAGGGACTTCAGCAACTGATGGCCGGCGCCCGTAAATTCTCCCTGGAACACATCGACCGAAGCGATATAGTCGCTCTTACCAGGGAAGCCTCGGATGTTTCCGGAATCCCTTATGTGATGGATTCCGACCAGGAAGAGATAGACAAGATTCTGGGCTAAGACCTGAACAACCACCTGTTCGGGGTGACCCCGCGCGGGACTGCCGGTTATCTTCCATGGTATGCCATTGCCCTGGCAAGACCCGGTAAACCCGCGAATCCCGGTTTAAATGAAGATCCCCCGCTTCTCCAGCCATGAGGAGCGGGGGGCTTTAATTGTTGAATGCCCCTGCCTTTGACTGACCCTTCGCAAGATGTACCCCGCTCATGCTTCGACGGCTCCCGATAGACAGCGCTCGGAGGTAAACAGTTGCAATGAAATAGGTCGCTAGCTTCAACACCGGCTTTTCATAACTCAGGGACGGGAACTTCCCACGTTCATGGTGAGCGAAATAAACCTCGCATTCACACGGCAGCCTATCGATCGCTCATTCACACCAGCCCCCGACCGCGTCCGTTGTCAACCATTCCGAACTGCCTGTCGTCTAAATATGCTGGCTGGAAGTCCAGTGTAATGTGTTAATCTACGCAGTGTTCCTTTGAGCTTAAAGCAATCCCTGCCGATAAGGGAGGGGAGAGATTTTGTCCAAAAATTCCTAATACAATTTTTTCGGGGGGCCTTATGAAGAGTCGCGGGAGTGTATTGAACCGCCGCACGCATTGGGTAGCTTTGACCGGTATCGTTTTGCTCGGTCTTTTCTGCGTTTCTATCTCGAAGACGTGTCCCCCCGCCCTGGCCGCCGGGGAAATGGAGGAGGGGCTCAAGATCTCGAGAATCACCCCTTCGGGGGCCGATGTGCCCGCGGGAAGACAGATCGTCTTCGAGTTCAACCGCCCGGTCGTGCCTCTCGGGAACATGGGAAGGAGCGGTTCGGAAATTCCGATCAGCATCGAGCCGGCTCTCTCCTGCCAATGGCGTTGGCTCAACCCCTCCAGTCTTGCCTGCCAGTTGGATGAGCAACATACCCTGGCCCTCTCCACCAAATACCGGGTGACGGTGAATCCGGGAATCAAGACGGAGGACGGTAAAACCCTTGCCGCGCCGGTTGCTCACAGCTTCATTACCCAGCGCCCGAAAGTCAGCTCGGGTTACTTCAGGACATGGCTCTCTCCGGTAAACCCCCAGCTCACGATCCAGTTCAATCAGCCGGTGCGTAAATCGTCCCTGGAAGAGCATCTGTATTTCCAGTGTGAAGGGGGCGCCAAGGTTGCCGCCAAGGTTTTTGAAGATCCGCAGTATCCCGGCAATCAGTCTCGTTGGCTTGTTCAGCCGGCCGGCGATCTTCCCGCTGATAGGATGGGGGATCTCATGGTGGAACCGGGCGTTCTTGCCGTTACGGGAGGTGAGCCGGGGATAGAGAAGAGGAAGATAGAAAGCTTTCGCACACTGCCTCCATTCAGGTTTCTCGGGGTGCAGTGCAAGAACCTGGCGGGAGTGGATATTGTTCTCTCTCCCAATCCCAAGTCTTCCGCGCAAACCCGATGTAATCCCGTCGCCCCTGTATCGCTGCTTTTTTCCTCCCCCGTGAAGACAAGCGATCTGCAGAAGGCGACACGCGTCACTTCCGGCGCCAAAGGCTCGCCGGTCGGACCGGAGATCTGGTCGGAGGGAGACTACTCAAGGCTGAACGAGACACACAAGAAAGGGGAGGGCTACGAGACTTCCTTCGAAAGCGATTCCATTCTGCCGTTTACCGAATACCGCCTGCAGGCCAAGCCCGCCAGCATAAAGGATGAATTCGGACGCCCGCTGGCGGCTGGAATCGACATTCGTTTCGCAACCGATCATAAACCCCCCTATTTCTCTTTGTACAAGGAGATGTCGGTCCTCGAAAAGGGGCTCGATACGGATCTCCCGGTTTTTGCGACAAACCTTGAGCAGATAGAGTTCACCTACGAGACCCTCACCTCGGAGGGAAAAGCTCCCGCAAAGACTCAAGTCCTGCCCGGTCCCAGGAAGCAGGACGTCACGACCGCCATTCGGCTTGGAATCCGAAAGCTTGTTCCCGCCGAATCGGGGATCGCCACTGGAAAAATAAAGACACGACCCGCCGTATCGGACAAGGATACTCCCAGATACTTCGTCGCCCAGATTACGCCATTCCACGTACATGTGAAGCTCGGGCATTTCACCACGCTGGTCTGGGTTACCGATCTCCAGACGGGAGAGCCTGTTTCCGGAGTGGATGTCCGAATTCAAAAGGACGTGATGAAGGACATCGGACGTAGTCCCGAGGTGCTGTCCGAAGGCCGGACCGCTGATAATGGCACCGCGGACCTTGCCGGTATTGCGAAGATCGACCCTGAGCTGAAGTTAACCGAGGGTTCTTCAGGCTCCGAGAACCCGCTTCTTTTCGTCTGGTGCGGGAAAGGGAAGGACATTGCCCTGGTCCCCCTGCGCTATGAGTTCCAGGTGGACTCGGAGGGGTCCAACCATCAGTACATCCCCTCCTGGAACAAGGCCCGTCATGGGCATATACGTGCCTGGGGGGCGACCGCCCAGGGGATCTATAAGGTCGGCGATACCGTCCAGTTCAAAATCTACGTCCGCGACCAGGAAAACCGCCGGTTTGTGCAGCCGCCCTCGGCCACCTACAACCTCAAGATTATGGACCCCACGTCCAAGGTGGTCCACCAACGCGACAATATCACGCTCTCGGAATTCGGAGCGTTCGACGGGGAGTTCCCCATTCCGAAAAACGGCGCGGTCGGATACTACCAGTTCCAGTTAGGCTGCAACTTTGCCAAGCTGGATCTGTATCCCCTGCAGGTCCTGGTGAGCGATTTCACGCCATCGTCCTTCAAGGTCACAACGGAACTGAACGGGAAGATGTTTGGATTGGGAGATGCCGTTCGTGTCACCACGGAGTCAAGACTCCACTCCGGAGGACCCTTCGGTAATGCGCGGGCAAGGATCAATGCAACCGTCGAACCACAGCCATTCCGTCCCGCAAACCCACAGGCACGCGGTTTTCAATTCGATGTGGTCCAACGTGAGGAGGATGAGGAGACCGTCTCCCGAGGGATACAAAACCTGTTCGAGACCCAGGGGAAAGTGGATGACAAGGGGGACCTCGCAACAGAATTCAACATAGCCGAAACGCCGGTGCTGTATGGACGCATGGGGGTGGAAAGCACGGTGCGGGATGAGCGAGGCAAATCCGTCGCGGGACGGGCTTCGGCGACTTACTTCGGCCGCGACCGCTACGTGGGACTGTTCCAGGAGGACTGGACCATCCAGGAAGGAAAGCCGGCCAGCGTCCAGTTTATCGTCGTTGACCAGAATGGGAATTCCGTTCCGGAGACAGCGGCACATGTCATCATTGAGAGGCTCGAGATTAAAGCCGCCCGGGTAAAGGGGGCCGGGGATGCCTATCCGACCCAATATGAGAAGGAATGGATTACCGACCAGGAACTCGATATCACCTCGGGTCCGGACCCCAAGACCTTCGAGTTTACACCCAAGAATTCCGGTACCGTGCGAATTACGGCGAGTGTCAACGATTCCAAGGGGCGTGAGCACAAGACATCCATGCGGCGCTGGGTGGTCGGCAAGGGAGTAGTTGTCTGGGAGAGCCCGGAAGGGAACCTCCTCAACGTCTTTGCCGAGAAGGAAGAGTATCGCGTTGGGGAAACGGCGAAATTCCTGGTTCAGAACCCCTATCCGGGCGCCAACGCCCTCATCACTGTTGAGCGCTACGGGACCCTGGAAAGGTGGGTCAGGAAATTCGAGCGCAGTACGGAGGTCGTTGAGGTCCCCGTCCTTCCTGACTACCTGCCCGGTTTTTATGTCTCGGTTATGGTCATGTCACCCCGTGTCGAGAAACCGCTCGGACCCGGAGGCGAGGACCTGGGGAAACCCGCTTTCCGCATGGGTTACGCGAAAATTGAGGTAAAAGACCCCTTCAAGGAAATAGCTGTCCAGTGCAAGACGGACAAGGAAGTCTACAAGCCGCGCGAAAACGTGGAACTGGAATTCGAAGCGCGCCCAAGGAACCTCGCCGACGGTGAGAAATCCTCGCCGATAGAGGTTGCGGTCGCCGTTCTGGACGAGGCTGTATTCGATCTGCTGAAGCAGAAGAAGCAGGCTTTCGACCCGTACCAGGGATTCTATCACCTGGAAGACCTCGATCTTCAGAACTACAACCTGCTGATGCAACTCATCGGACGTGAAAAGCTTGAAAACAAGGGGGCGAGCCCGGCCGCCGCGGCCGGTTTCGACCTCAGCATGAGGTCGGTCTTCAAATTCGTGAGCTACTGGAACCCCTCCCTGCGCCTCGACGACCAGGGCAAGGCGAAAGTCCGCTTCCAACTGCCCGACAATCTCACGGGATGGCGTGTCCTCGCGATGGCTGTAACTCCAGGAGATCGGATGGGCCTGGGAGAATGCACTTTCAAGGTCAACCAGTCTACTGAAATACGGCCCGTGATGCCGAACCAGGTGCTCGAAGGCGATAGTTTTTCAGCCGGTTTCACCGTGATGAACCGAACCGGAGAGGCTCGCACCATAGAGGTGAAGATCATGGCCGAGGGTCCCTGCGAGCCGCTGGAGGGTGGGGCCGCGGTCGGGCAGGTTTGTGGCATGAATCAGACGATTACGGCGGAGCCTTACAAACGCTACACGGTGAGGCTGCCGATAAAGGCGACCGGCGCGGGTGAGATTGTCATCACGGCACAGGCCGGTGATGCGCGGGATCGGGATGGAATGCGGCATACCCTGAAGGTGGGCAAACAGCGGCCCCAGGAGGTCGCGGCCGTCCACGGAAGCATCGTTACCGGAGAGGCTTCGGAGAGCATTGCATTCCCCGATAATATGCGGGTCGACGTGAGCCGGGTGAATGTGTCGCTTGCGCCCACCATTGTTGGTGGTCTGGACGGCGCTTTCCGGTTCATGAAAGAGTATCCCTATGAGTGCTGGGAGCAGAAACTGAGCAGAGCGGTATTGGCGGGAGTTTTCCCCAACCTTGCTCCCTACCTGCCGAAAAGCATTTCCTGGGAGGAGAGCAAGGCGGTCGCCGACAAGGCGCTCGCCCTGGCCGTGGAATTCCAGGCGCCAAACGGCGGAATGGCCTTCTATATTCCCAAGGACGACTATGTCAGCCCCTACTTGAGCGCTTTTACGGCGTTGGCGTTCAACTGGCTGCGTGAATCAGGGCATGTGCCCCCCGCGCCCGTCGAGGAAAAGCTACACAAGTACCTCAGGGACTATCTCAAGCGCGATGAGGACAGGAACTCATGGGGCGCTGCCGTTGCGGACATACGCGCAGTGGCGCTTGTCGCCCTCTCGGGCCGGGGCAAGGTGCAGCGCGGGGACCTCGATCGCCACTGGCGGCATCTCCCGGAGATGAGCCTGTTCGGCAAGGCCAGCTTCCTGGAAGCTCTGACCAGAGCGCCCGATACCGCGGACATGCGCCGTGAAACACTCAGGGACATACTCGCTCACGCGGACCAGAGCAGCGGAACGATCCGGTTCAACATAAAGCCCGATCCCGCGCTGTACCAGGTGCTGTCATCCTCGGTGAGGGACAATGCGGCTATCCTTCTGGCATTCCTGTCCCTGCAGTCCGCCGATCCGGGGGCGAGCGAACTTAAGGATATTCCCGTTCGACTGATGCGAACTATTTCTCTTGGGCGAAAGAGCCGCGACCACTGGGCCTCCACACAGGAGAACCTCTTCGCGGCGATGGCTGCCCTGCGTTACAGCAAGCTCTACGAGGGGAACGCTCCCAATATGACCGCCCAGGTGCTGCTTGGCCAGCAGGCCCTTGGGGAAGCGAAGTTCGAGGGGCTCTCCTCGCCGCCGAAGGAGCTTGAATACAAGACCCAGGATAGCGACAGGGGGCGCAAGACGTCGGTGCTTGTCCGCAAGGAAGGGGATGGGCGGCTCTATTATGCGACGAGGCTTGCCTACTCCACTACGGAGGTTGCACCCCAGGACGTGAACGCCGGAATCGAGATTCACCGGGAATACAGCGTCGAACGCGATGGCGCGTGGGTGCTGCTTGCAAGCCCGATGGAGATCCGGACGGGTGAACTTGTTCGGGTTGACCTTTTCGTGTCATTGCCTTCGGAGCGCTATTTCGTGGTCGTGGATGACCCGGTGCCGGGCGGGCTCGAGCCCGTTAACCGGGATCTGGCCACCGCATCCGAGATCGATGCGGCGAAGGGGCAGTCGCTCTTTGCGGCCAACTCCTTCCGCAACCGTCATGACGACTGGCGCTATTACGGAGCGTCGCGTTGGAGCTTTTATCATAAAGAGCTTCGCCATGACAGCGCGCGGTTCTACTCCGAACGGCTCGGGGCTGGGAGATATTACCTGTCCTATACCGCCCAGGCCATGGCGCCGGGTCAGTTCCTCGCGGCCCCGGCACGGGTGGAGGAGATGTATGATCCGGACGTTTTCGGTAGAACGACCCCCGCGCAACTGAAAGTGCGGGAGGCGGGAGAGTAGGCGCGTTTGAGATGAAGTAGCGTTCAGGAAGGCATGGAGGGATGCTCTCAAAAAGCGTGGGGAGCCGCGCCCCCCACACCCCCTTCGCCTCTACGCGGCTCGTTATGGCGTCCGGGGCGGCGCCCCGCCAGGGCGGGGCAGACGCCGCGGACGCCGAGCGCTCGGCCTCACGCGCTTGCGCGTGTGCTCTATATGTCGGGAGGTGCGGGGAATCATTGCCCCACTTTTCTTGGGTTCGAAAAGTAACACCTTGAACGTAACTTCGTTTAAGCGATCCCCCAGTCGTTGAGTTACCCGCGGGATCAGGCATGGGATCAAAGAGATGTCGCTTGGATTCAGATTAATGCACAAACGGCTTTTGATTGCCTGTTTTTGCATCCTGGGGGGCGTGGTGGCCTCCCTGGTGTGGAAAACCGTGCATGATCTGCGCCCCGTGCCCGCATCTCTCGACGTCCAAAACTCGGAAATCCGCAAACCCCAGGTGACCGATCGT
Organism: Syntrophobacter sp.; assembly: GCA_039679945.1. Classification (GTDB taxonomy): domain Bacteria; phylum Desulfobacterota; class Syntrophobacteria; order Syntrophobacterales; family Syntrophobacteraceae; genus SbD1. The sequence goes on from JBDKTY010000281.1 coordinate 61,897, forward strand.
TATGGCCGTCTGTTGTCGGTCACTTATCTCAACCGCTGGAACATCAACCCAAAACCTCTTCACGAATTTCCTGAACTCATCCGGGCCGCGTTTGTCGAATCCGAGGACAGGCGCTTCTACAGCCATTGCGGTGTGGACTGGCTGGCTCGCGGTCATGCCCTGGTTCAAAACGTACTTTCACTGCGAACCGTTCGCGGGGCAAGCACTATAACCGAACAGGTCGTGCGCATGCTGAATCCCCGGCCGCGCACTGTCTGGTCCCGTTGGATGGAGGGCATCGAGGCGATGCGCCTGGAGAACCGTTTTTCAAAGTCCGAAATCCTTGAATTCTACCTCGGGCAGGTCCCCTATTCACACCAGCGAAGAGGGGTTGCGGATGCGGCCCTGTTTTATTTCGACCGCGACCTGGAAACGCTTAACGTGCGGGAGACGCTTGCCTTGGCCGTGCTGGTGAGGGCCCCGTCTCATTTCGATCTCAAACGCTCGACCAATGGCGAAAAAGAAGAGAAAGCCGCGTCACGGCCTGAGTTGAAAAAATCAGCTTCGAAAGCCATGGACAAGGGAATTGCACGCCTTGCCGTACATATGCGGGAGCGTGGTCTTTTGTCCGATGATCTCTTTCGGGCGGCGCTGGATGGGAAATTCGAATTTTCCAACTCGGACAGAATTATCGAGGCGACCCATTTCGTCCAACAGGTTTTCAAGACCGCCGGTCCCGAGGCGCTGAGCGCGAACGGGAGACTCTCGAGCACCCTGGATGGAGATCTCCAGAAAAAGGTGCGGCGGATACTGGAAACGAGGCTGGAATCCCTGAAGGACAGTGATGTGAGGAACGGGGCTGTCCTCGTCTGTGATAATGCAACCGGCGAGGTACTGGCATGGGTCAGCGGCAACCTGGCCGGGGCTGAGTCGGGCTGGTGGCTGGACGCGGTGAGCGTGCCGAGACAACCCGGTTCGACGCTGAAGCCGTTTCTCTATGCTCTTGCCATCGAGATGGGATGGACGCCGGCGACTATGATTGACGATTTCCCGCTGGCGCAACCCGTCAGGTCGGGCCTCCACAGTTTTCACAATTACAGCAGGACCTTCTACGGACCGCTGCGGCTTCGGGAAGCGCTCGGCAATTCCCTCAACACGCCCGCCGTGCGAACAATTCAGTTCACGGGGACCGCCCGGTTTCTTGAATGGCTCCACCTTCTCGGCGTCACGGGTTTGAAGCAATCGGCCGATTTTTACGGCCAGGGTCTGGCTTTGGGGGATGGCGAGGTGAGCCTGTTCGAACTTGTTCAGGCATATTCGGTTCTGGCACGAAAAGGGGAGTTCCGTCCCCTTACGGTCCTGCCGGAGACCGGGAGTTTAAGACCCTGGGCCGGCCCCAGGGCTTTGTCGGATAGATGGTCCTCTGGTCCCGACACAGTGCGGGATGCGACGTACGCTCCTCTGAATAGAATCATGAGCGAGGAAACGGCCTCCATCATCGCGGACATCCTGTCAGACCCCCAGGCGCGGAAACTGGAGTTCGGCGAAGGGCACCTGCTGCGTTTCCCGGTGCAAACAGCCATCAAGACAGGGACCTCCACCGATCATCGCGACTGCTGGGCTGTCGGGTTTTCCAGCAGGTATACGGTGGGTGTATGGATGGGGAATTTCGAACATCGTCCCACCAATGGTATCACGGGGGCCATCGGACCGGCCCTTGTCCTGCGATCCGTATTCGCGGAACTCAACCGGTACACTGAATCCGGCCCACTCCCGGTGAGTTCGGGGCTCGAGGTCGTTCGGATTTGCGCCTCAACCGGGCTTGTGGCCGGTCCGGGGTGTCCGGGGATAAACGAGTTGTTCCCGCGCGAGAGGGCGCCGGTCGAGACGTGTTCCCTTCACTCCGGCGGCAAACCGGGCAATGCCGGACAATATCCAAACGAAGCCCATAATAACTCCGCCGCGAGCGCCGGCGCTCAGCGGACCGGCGGCGACACCCCTGACTACAATCATGGGAGGATTTACCAAACAGGTGGAGCAGCCGGTTTTGAAAATCCAACTGCTCTTCAGCACGAAAACCTTGCGGGCCATCGCCCGGGAAGGGCGGAGGATGAGGGCGCTGCTTCCGGACAAATCTCCTGGGAAGATGGAAATGCGGGGCGGATCGATCAGGGCGGGTCCCCTGAAGAACGCCGGGTATCGCTTTTTCCCGTTGACGAGGATGTCGCGCCCAAGGGGGGGGCATTGTCCGGGGATGGTGCGACTGAACATGATGCCGCCCTTGAAGTGCCTTCATCCTTGGAAAATGATGCCCATGCGGATGATGACGTTTCAAGGATTGCATCGCGGAAGGGGACCGCTTCCGATCCGCCGGACCACGCAGGGAGCCATGGCGGATCCCCCGGCGGTGATAGGCTTCGCCTGATCCAGCCCGTGCCGGGGCTCGAGATCGCCTTTGACCCCCGTATCCCTCCGGATCTCCAGGCTTTCGCCTTCAAGCTGCCCAAACATACCTCTGCCTCGAGGGTGGAGTGGGTCGTCGATGGAGAAGTAGCCGGGCAGAGCAAAGGGAACAAATACCTGTGGCAGGTTTCGCGAGGAAACCACTCAGTGAGGGCCAGGGTGTGGCGTACGGGCGAGACTAATCCCATGGAGACTCCGGAGGTGAATTTCGTAGTCAGGTAGCTCGAGTCGCAAAGTCCCAGCAATGCCAATTACAGCTATCCTTGCCGGTTTACCAACCTGACCCGGTTCCCGGGTAAATCCATCTTGCGTGAAACGTATCGCTCCTGTTCGTTAAAGAGAAATGAAGTCACTGAACGCATCTGCCGGGCCATTCAATTTGGGGCGGTAATGCTTATCATGTGAACATCCTGATGCTAATCATGGGGCATCTCCCGCGTGTGATCCCCATTTGTTATTGATCCTCTCGTATGAGGAGAAATGCTATGAACACTATAAAACTTCTTACATCTGTAATGATGCTTCTGGCTGCGGTCGTATCGGTTCTCGCCCCCGGAAAGACGCTGGCGGGCGAGTTCGGCGACGGCAGCTACTGGAGAGGAGTCCCGGGTTCGCGCGTGGAGTCCTCGACGAGACCCGGTCGGGAAGGCGCGAGTGCGCGCTCCGACGGCTGGACCGTGCGCGTTATGACAACGCGGGAGTTGGAAAGACTTGGCGACCGGGATTGGGACATGAGTCCGAGCTTTGCCAGACGCCTCCTTGCCCGGCTCAATGCGCGGGACTTCGACTACATTGATGAAGATATCCGAAACGGCAGGCCTATCAAGGTCCCCCACAATTTCAGCGCATTCAAGAATTGGACCCCGCTTCCCGGTTATATCCCCGAGGTTGCGAGCGTTCCCCGGTTCATACTGATCGCAAAAGACATTCCCTTTATTGGATGGTATGAAAGGGGGCGGCTCGTTGGCGATTCCTATATCTGCATCGGCAGGCAGGACAACTGGACATCTCCCGGCGTATACACGGTAAAAGAAAAGGATATCGACCACGTGTCGAGGAGCTATCCCAATGCCTATGGCGAGCCCGCTCCGATGCCCTGGGCCTTGAGGATCTACGGCCTTATATGGATTCACGCCGGTGATATCGTCGGCCCCCGCTGCTCTCACGGTTGCATCAACCTGCCCATGGAGCCCGCGGTGAGGCTGTTTGAATGGGCCACTCCGGGTACTCCCGTGGTGATTGTCGATGCCTTGGGAGACGCCCCAACGGTTCTCGCCCGCAATCGGTCCAATTGCTCACTTTTTGCCTCGGCGTGCGCCCTGCCGGTATCGAACGACCGGAGGAGCTAACCCGGGTCGCATCCGGTAGCTTGGGAGGAATGCCCCGCGCGGGGCTGCGAAGGAAAAGGCGCAAAGTGTCGTCGATAGGGGGAATGATCCCTTTGCGGTCGAGCGTTTTTCAATTAGGGTGAAGGCAACTCTTCTGGCTAACCGGAACTTCCGGGACACCGGAGTAACCCGTTGATTCAGAGTGTGGCGCATCCGAGAAAACGCCGTATTGCCTTGTCTGAAGGATGTTGGACTCCGGATGGGCCGTCTCGCCACGCCATCGGTTCATCGTGTCGTCGCGCGAGGCTTCTTCAAGGACCTATTGGATTGGTCATTTCCCTTGAACATTTGTCATTTTGCGCTCGCGTCTTCTCGTAAGACATGCCCCGGGACTTTGTGCCACTTTAGATGGACACCAGATCATGCCCAAAGACGTTCGGATTCTCTTTATCACGCGCATGCTGCGGCTTTTCGCGTATGGTTCGATCTCGGTTATCCTGCTTCTTTACCTCGCCCGAATTGGACTCAGTGATACACAGATCGGGCTTTTGCTGACACTGACTCTCCTTGGAGACACTCTCATCTCCTTGTGGCTCACAACGCGGGCCGATTATGTCGGAAGACGCGGGATGCTGATCCTGGGGGCAGTGCTGATGATATTCGGCGGGGTCATGTTCGCCGTGACGACCAATTTCGCCTTTTTGCTGCTCGCGGCTACGATTGGGGTCATCAGTCCCAGCGGCAATGAAGTCGGGCCATTCCTCTCCATCGAACAGGCCGCGCTTTCCGGTCTTATCCCGAGCGAAAGACGAACCGGCCTGTTTGCCTGGTATAATTTGGTCGGGTCGTTCACAACCGCGCTGGGCGCCCTTGCCGCCGGAACCCTGGTTCAGACGCTGCAGGGGATGCTGACCACGCCGCTCGAGAGCTATCGGATTGTAGTCATCGGGTATGCCGGCATCGGGTTGGTACTGGCTTGTCTCTTCCTGAGACTCGGTCCGAGCGTGGAAGTATCCCCGGCGGACCGGCAGGAGATCCCATCCGATATAAGGAAACGTTTTGGCCTTCACCAATCCAGACGCGTGGTGTTCAAGCTTTCGGGACTTTTTTCACTGGATGCTTTCGCGGGCGGGTTTATCCTGCAAAGCATCATGGCCTACTGGTTTCATATTCGATTCGGGGCGGAGCCGGCACTGCTCGGCGGGATTTTTTTCGGCGCCAACATTCTTGCGGGCATATCGGCGCTGTCCGCCGCTCGAATCGCTTCCCGGATCGGCCTCATCAGGACAATGGTCTTCACCCATATCCCCTCGAACGTTCTGCTCATGCTGGTCCCGCTCATGCCCGATCTCACATCGGCCATAATCGTGCTCCTGCTCCGGTTCAGCATATCTCAAATGGATGTTCCCACCAGGCAGTCTTATGTCATGGCCGTGGTGAGCCCGGATGAGCGTTCCGCCGCGGCCGGGGTAACGGGGGTCGCCAGGACGATCGGCGCCTCGATGTCTCCGGTGCTCACCGGACCGCTGCTTGCCAGTTCCGCGCTTGCGAGCATGCCCTTCTTCATCAGCGGTGGTCTCAAGATCATCTATGATCTTCTCCTCTATCGCAGTTTCAAGCACGACACGGCTCCCGAAGAGAAATAATTCCCTTTTGAGGGCGAGGCTTGTTCCTCCAGGCAGGCGAGGATGCGCCTCATTTTGCAGGACTGAGTCCTTTGTCGGTGAAATACGCCATAATGCCGGCCACCTGTGTGCTAAGCCGCATTGGGCAATTGAAAGGTAATTGCACAAGTGGCAGGCTCGGTTTTGCTCGACAAATTATTTTTTTCCAATATGATAGAGGTTCAAATTGTGAGTTTTCAAAACAAACCGCGCGCTTCTTGAAACCGCAATGCTGCTGCAAAAGGAGTTAAAAATGCCCGATTTCACTTATCAGGACCCGTTTCCATTGGGTAAAGATGAGACCAAGTACAAGCTGATCGCCAAGGGTTATGTGTCGGTTGGGAAATTTGACGGAAAAGATATCCTGAAGGTGGACCCGGAAGGGCTCGCGCTTCTTGCAAACCAGGCGATGCGTGATGTTTCCTTTCTGCTGCGCCCGAAGCAGGTTGAAAAATGGGCGGGCATTCTGACAGACCCCGAATCTTCGCCGAACGATCGGGGCGTTGCCATTGCTCTTCTTCAGAATGCGGAAGTCGCCTCCAAGTTTGTTCTCCCGCTGTGCCAGGACACGGGAACGGCCACAATCGTGGGGAAAAAGGGCCAGCAGGTCTGGACCGGCGCCAGGGACGAGGAGTTTTTGTCCAAGGGTGTTTACAAGACATACACCGAAGAGAACCTGCGCTATTCTCAGACCATTCCTCTGAACATGTACGATGAAAAGAATTCGGGCTGCAATCTTCCCGCCCAGATCGACCTCTATGCCACCGAGGGAATGGAATATAAGTTCCTTTTCATCGCCAAGGGCGGCGGTTCGGCCAACAAGAACGTGCTCTACCAGGAGACGAAGGCGCTTCTGAATCCGGCAAGCCTTGAGAAATTCCTCGTCGACAAGATGCTTACCCTCGGAACGGCCGCGTGTCCTCCCTACCACGTCGCATTCGCCATTGGCGGTACATCCGCCGAAGCCTGCCTGAAGGCAGTCAAGCTGGCGAGCACGGGGTACTTCGATCACCTGCCGACCACCGGTAATGAGGGAGGCCAGGCTTTCCGCGATATCGAACTCGAGGAGAAAATCCTCAAGGCAGCCGAGAAGAGTGGTATTGGAGCGCAGTACGGCGGCAAGCACTTTGCTCTCGATCTTCGCATCGTACGCCTGCCGCGCCACGGTGCATCATGTCCCGTCGGGATGGGCGTCTCTTGTTCCGCCGACCGGAACATCAAGGCCAAAATCAACAAGGACGGCATCTGGCTCGAAGAACTGGAAGCAAACCCGGGCAGGCTGATTCCCGAAAAGTTCCGCGGAAAGCATGATCACGGCGTGGTCAAGATCAACCTGAACCAGCCGATGAAAAGCGTCCTTGCCGAATTGACCAAGTATCCCGTCAAGACGCAACTCTCCCTGAGCGGAACCATTATAGTCGGACGTGATATTGCTCACGCGAAGCTCAAGGAACGCATCGACAAGGGAGAAGGGCTTCCGCAGTACCTGAAAGATCATCCGATCTATTACGCCGGCCCCGCCAAGACCCCGAAGGGGATGCCCTCCGGATCGTTCGGGCCGACTACCGCCGGCCGCATGGATTCCTATGTCGACCTGTTCCAGTCGAACGGCGGTTCGCTCATCATGATTGCAAAAGGCAACAGGTCCAAGCAGGTAACCGATGCGTGCAAGAAGCACGGCGGGTTCTATCTGGGTTCGATCGGCGGCGCGGCCGCGATCCTGGCGCAGGACAACATCAAGAAGGTCGAGTGCCTGGAATATCCCGAGTTGGGTATGGAAGCCATCTGGAAGATCGAAGTGGAAGACTTCCCCGCATTCATCCTCGTGGATGATAAGGGGAACGATTTCTTCGCCCAGCTTGCCTGCTCGAAATAAGCGGCGGGAGAGCAGGAACGCAATAAGCAAGTGAAAGTTGGATAAATATTCGGCTCGCGGTACCCCGCGGGCCGTTTTTTGTGGGAATACTGATGCTTAATAATGAAGAGATACTGACCCTTGTCTATCAAAAAGCAAGCCGCACGGTAAAAGCGATGTTCGCACTCGTGCTTGTCGGAATTCTTTGCAGTTTGTAGAACGTGATGGTGCCACACGAATGCTAACAAGACTTATGGCTTACATTCATGATAATGTCGGTTTTGCTTACATGATTGAACAATAATTAAGCATATTACGGATAAAAGTGATATCAAACCTATGTGGTATCTCAGTTGGCACTTTTGTTGCTCTTAGAATTGGTCATTGCACCGGCCATCGTATCGGATAACTATTCTAGGAGGAGGAAAGTTATTATGCGCAAAAGATCCATCATATTTCTAATATCCGCATTCATGTTTATGATCGCAACAAACGCTTTGGCAACGCCGGTTGATTTCCAGGCTGACTTTGACAATTCATCGGTAACAATCAGTCAATCTTCTTTATTTGCCACCCTGTCGGGAGCATTGGTTCTGAATCCGGCGGAGTTTGCTCTTGCTGATGGCCAATCTCAAGAGATTGATTTTTTCACACTCACTGCTACTCCCGACCAGTGGTGGATGATTGGGGGGGGGACGTATCAGGTTTCCGCAACACTCGCCTTTGTAAGCCCTCCTATTCAGGGCACAGGGACTGGCGGCGGCGGTTTCGTTACAGTGTTTGGGTTGATTTCCGGGGGTACGCTATCCTGGAACACCGCTATTCCTGACATTACCCTTGCCGATGGCAACAAGATCAATATCGTGTTTGAGAGTGGGTTCGATATCGTCTGGGGACCTACAACAACAGTGCATGCTACAGTGACCAATCTCGGAGGCGGAACCCCCGTTCCCGAACCAGCTACGATGATTCTTCTCGGGTCGGGTCTTTTTGGTCTCGCTCTCGCGGGCCGCCGCAAGCTGAAGCAATAAGCTGTAAGAAAATACGACAGTATTGAAAAGGCCACTGGTAACCGGTGGCCTTTTCGTTGTTGTGCGCCCGGCAGGGCGCATTCACTTGGAGGTGCAAGTCCTCTACGGGCCCGACAGGGGGAACTGGAGGTATGCTTCAGGGTGAACGGGAGTGAGTGCCATGGCGCGCGTAGCGAAAGATGGCTGCCCGGTGCCGTGGGACACGCGGGGACTCTCAATCCAGTGCGCTCAGTCTCTTGTTCAACGCAGACGGGGAAATCCCGAGCATTTTGGATGCAAGCCTCTGGTTGTGCCCGGCCCTGCGCATAGCTTCCCTGACGAGGGCATCGGCCGCGTCTTTCAAAGTGGGGATCTTTTCGAGTTGTGAATAGATTTCTTCTTCGGCACCGGGGGGCGATGGAGCGGGGATGTCGTTCTCATGAATCCGCTCGCGAAACGTATCCATCGACATCACCCTGGATGAATGTTTGCTGACCGCGTCATAGACCATCGCGCGCAGTTCCCGCACGTTGCCCGGGAAATTATGTATCATGAGGAGTTGCAACAGCTCCGGTGGGTACGTCGGTCTTGTTTTTCCGAACTCATTGGCGGCCTCCTCGATATAGTGATCAAGAAGGAGAGGAATGTCCGGCATGCGTTTTCGCAGGGGCGGGACATGTATGTGGTGAGTCCTGAGGCGGTAGTGCAGGTCCTGGCGCATTCTGCCCGTACTCACAAGCTCCCGTATCTCACGGTTGGTCGCGACCACAACCCGCGCATCGGCGGGCCGGGGTTGGTCGGAACCCAGGGGAAAGTACTCACGGTCCTGGAGTACCCGCAGCAGCTTGATTTGTGAACTTTCAGCAAGATCTCCTATCTCGTCGAGAAAGATGGTTCCTCCCGAAGCCTTGTCGATAAGCCCCCTGCGCGACTCGGTCGCACCCGTGAAGGCTCCCTTCCTGTGGCCGAAAAGGGTGTCCGAGAATGCATGGTCATCCACTCCCGCGACATTTACCGCGATGAAATCCCCGCCCCGGCCGCTGGCAAGATGGATGGCCCGGGCAAACAGTTCCTTGCCCACTCCTGTTTCTCCCGTGATCAGTACGGGTTCTTTCCCGGGTGCGATGGCCTCGCAGTACATGAAAAGGTTCATCATTGCCTTGTCCCGGGTGATGATGGCGGAGAAGGCGTCGGGAAACTTCAGGCTGTCGGTGAAAAGGTGGTGGAGCAGGAGTTCATTCTTTCGCTTCAGGAACCTGTGGTCGAGCGCCCGATTGACGCTGGATGCGAACTGGTCCGTATCGACCGGCTTTGTCAGATAATCGAAAGCGCCCTTCCGAATGCATCTGACAGCCGTGGGAATATCATCCACTCCTGTAATCATGATAACAGGGATATCCGGATATTTCAGGACAATCTCCTCGAGTAGTTTCTCTCCCGATATCACGGGCATAATCAGATCCAGGAGAATAATATCCACATCCTCCTTTTCGAGCAGGCTCATTACCCGTGTTTCATCGGGGCAGGCGAGAATGTTGTTGATGCCGAGCAACTCGAGGGCCATGGTAAAACTTTCGAGCGCCTGGGGTTCATCATCGACTATCAATACCGGATAAGGCTGGTTTGGCTGGGTGAGCATGGGTTCCCTATTGGCCGTTATTACCGTCCGCTGGAGGGAGTTCAACAGTGGCTGTTGTGCCTTCGCGTTCCCTGGATGAGATCAGAATCCGCCCGCCATGGGCCTTCACGATACTCATGGAGATGGCCAGGCCGAGGCCGGTTCCGCCCGTTTCACGCTTCGTGGTGAAAAAGGGGTCGAAAATCCTTCTAAGGGTTTCGGGGGCGATCCCGCACCCTTCATCCGTGACCGCTAATTCGATCAGTTGCCTGTCACTGTCATAGGATGTCTTCACCGTTATCGCTTTTTCGCTGTCCGGCAAAGACTCGGCGGCATTGAGGATGAGATTGAGCACCACCTGCTCCAGGCGCTGGGAATTCCCCTTCAGCCGGGGGATATTTTGCCCGTATTCGACATACAGGTTATGAGTGGACTTGTTCAGTTTGTTCGAGAGAAGGTTCATCGAGGACTTGACGACTGAGTTCATATCGACCTGTTCCTCCATACCGGAAGAATTCTGGTTGATGAATTCCTTCATGTCCCGGACTATGGTCCTGATCCGCTCCGATCCCTCCATGATGCCATTCAGGAGAGCGGGAATTTGTTCTCGCGCTCGGGAGTACGGTACTCTGCCGATTCTGAACTCGCCATTGCCTTCGGCTGTCTCGTCAAGTACTTCCACCACGCCCTCCCACGTCTTCTTGAGAAGGGGGGCGTTGATCGAAATGAAGTTGTTGGGATTATTGATTTCGTGAGCGATGCCGGCAGCCATGGTGCCCAGGGAGATCATTTTGTCGGCGTGGAGGAGTTGGAGTTCCCGTTGCCGGGCCTCCAGTTCCGCGAGCAGCAGTCTCTGCTCGGCTGTCTTTCTGCTTTTTTTCTGTACAAGCAGGGAAATAATCAGGGCGCTCTGGGCAAGAAAAAACAGGATCGCGGCAACCATGTGGTACTTGTAATCGCGCCATGGAGAGGGAACCCTG
>JBDKTY010000282.1:0-24121 GCA_039679945.1 Syntrophobacter sp.
TCTCTGAACTGACCAGATATCATGGAATGAGGCGGGCACGGTACAGAGGGATCAGGAAGGTTGATCTCCAGTGTTTCTTCACTGCCGCGGCGGTAAATATCAAAAGCTGGATCAAGATGAAGTTCGAGAGCCTGCTCCCCAAGCCTGCACTTGCCGTAACGGCATGAAAGTGCGGCATGGGAGCGAGACTGGACCACGAGAGCTGGACTCATGGTAGGGAGAGGCTGTCCCAAAAGCCTCAGACCCAGGTTTGTTTATTTTTGCGGTAGGCCACTGGAGAATTGGACGGGATAGTCGACTCATTTGTATCACTTGTCAGGAATGTCTCCTGTATCGACTCAAGGGGAAGTGGAGCTGCATCTCTCCGGTCTGAAATCATGGGGTTTTCCGACGGTGTCCCGTTCATCATGACCCAAATCGGTAATGGTCAACTGGCGAATTGGGCTTTCGTAGCCAAGCAGGGTGATCTTTCGATCCAGGATTCTTGGTGTTCGGAAAGCCCGGGAAACAGGCTCTTCCGCCATATGGACAGCAGGTGAACTTCTCCCGAGGTGAAGCCACCAACCCGCTTGAACTCCATGGCTGCTATTCTCGGTTGTTTTTGGCGCGCTCCAGGTCAGGTTCTCCGGATCAGGGGCCTTTCCGCGCCTCGCGTATGGCCTTGGGAATGAGATCGATTGCCCTTCTCAGAAGCAACGTCGCCTCCGACTCCAGCCCCATTTCCCGCAGGCAGCAGGCGCATCCGATATACGGCAATTCATACCCCGGAAATATCGCGGCGGCGGCTTTGAAATATGCCAGGGCGTCCCGCGGCATGCCGTTCGACAGGCATGCCCCTCCCAGTTGGATATAGGAAGCCAGTGAATGCGGGTTTCTTTCCAACGCTTTCTTGAGGGTTTCGATCGGGTCGCCGGAGACGGAAGCGCCCAAAAGGTAGGGCATGTACTGCGATGGCTCCAATTCAGCAGCCTCCAGGAACCTGTTCCAGGCATTCGCGGAGTCTCCCAAACTGGATGCCAGTTCACCGGATTCCAGGAGAAGTTCGTAGCGGGTCCTGCTTAAAAGCAGATGTCGGCCTGTCCGTATGGATCCCGCGCAGCTGCTCAGTTCGGCAAAAATATCAGCAACTCCGCGGACAGGCGGAGTTCCGCCTCCACCCGCCCCGGCGATCAGCCCGCAGTAGAAATCTATCCTGTTTTTCCCATGTTGGATGGCGTTGCGCTCCCGAAACACATACTCTCTGGCGGAGGCGGATACGCGGGATCTCACCGACGCATCCGAAGCCAGGAAATCGAGCGTGGAAACAAGGTCATCGGGAGTGTTGAAAAGAAATCCCGTCCCGCCGTGCTCAATGCAAAGAAGATACTGGCCGACGGCCTGTACAACAGGAACTGCCCCATGTGCCGCATATTCCAACGCCTTGATGTCGGATCTCGATCGATTGAATGGGGTGTCTTCCATAGGCGCCAGGCCGATATCCAGGTGCGAGACAAAACGATAGTAGTCATTGATCGAGCCGACGGGAAACCGCCTTTTCCGACCGGCCGGGAGATTCTCGAAAAGTCCCCATATCTCATCGGAGCACATCAGGCACAGATCGACGTCACCCCTGGACATTATCCACCGGACGAGGTGGCTGGAAACACGCGCCATATCCCGGTAATGGCTGATCGAGCCCCCCCATCCCACCAGGATCTTCCCCTCCGTTTTCTCCGGTTTTTCAAGAGGATCCACCAGCATCTGATTTGGAAAAACGCGAGTTCTGGAATTCAGATAGCCGTACTTGCTCTCCAGCATGGGTGTGCCGAACTGCAGCGCATCGCAATAATGAGCAAGCCTTTTCAATAATAGCAGGTTGTTGGACTGCTGGTAGAAACCCGACGCGGGACTGGCTTCGGGGGGGGCCTCGATATCATCGGCTATTTCGAATACCGTGAGCTTTCCCCTGTCCTTTCTGCCCCGGATGACCGGCAGCAGGTCGGCGTCGCAGATGTTGTTCAAGACCAGAATGTCGGCATCCCGCATTACACGATGACGAAAACGGTGCATCGAAACGAGGTTGACCACGTAGACACCGTCCCAATACGCCATCCCGACTCCGGGGACCACGGTCCGGTAGTAGAAATCACCGGCTGTCTCCTCCCGCGCATAATCCATCTGCGCGATCAGCAACGGAGAGTCCTTGGGATTGTCAGACATGGACATTACCAGCTTCGGGTCGGGAATATACCCTGCCGTGCTCATTTCTTTCGAGCCGTCGTATGATCATGCCGCGGTTGAAAAAAAGACGCATATTGCCCCTCCAGTGGAATGGCAACCGATTCATTCAAACGGATTCATATCCAAGGCGGAACAGCGACAGAGCAGACTCACTCACGTTACTCACGGCCTGGAAGGGAGCGGAAGACCGCGCGGGCCGCCCCGGTCTCTTACGCCCTGCTCCGATGCGGCGCCTTCACAAGGTCCCGGCCTACCTCGGCTCGCCTCGTCACATCTCCTACCTTTGCCGTTACCTTCTTAGCCGGATTCCCGGCTCATTTCAACTGATTGGACACGACATTATTAACGATATTTTAACATTAAAGTTTCATCCTGAATTTGACGATGAAAACAATGAGGCAGGAGTCTACAACAAATTCGGTCTGACAAGGACGTCAAGACTACATTCATGGAGGAATGACATGGGACTGCTAGTCAACACCAACATGGAAGCCATTAAGATCCATACCACCCTGGGAAGAACCAACACCAGGGTGGCCGACTCACTCCTGCGTTTGTCATCGGGTCTCAGAGTCAACTCGGCGAAGGATGATGCCGCCGGGTTTGCAACCGCCAACTCGTTTTCATCCAAGATCTCCTCGATGCGCGTGGCCTCACAGAATGCCACTGAAGCGCAATCGGTCCTCCAGACGGCCGACGGCGCCTACACTCAGATCCATGACATTCTGAACCGGATGAAATCCTTGGCGACCCAGGCTGCTTCCGGGCAGACCAGCGACAATCAGATGACGGTGCACAACGAGTTCAGATCGCTGATCGAGGAAATCGACCGGATTGCCAACTCAACCAAATACGGTTCGACCACCCTCGTCAACGGGAGCGGCGCCAGCACATCCGGGATCACTTTCCAGATAGGCGCGACAAACGCCTCGGAAAACCAGATAGCGATTTCTTTCAAGGGGGCCACGGCAGCCTGTCTTGGTTTGGACTATCGGGCGCTCAGCCAGTTCACCTATGCCCAGGAGGCGATGGATGCCGTCGATTCCGCCCTCACTTCGATCAATACTTACATGGGCGAGGTCGGAGCCTATCAGAACAGGCTCCAGTACACGATTCAAAATCTTTCCATAGGCATCGAGAACTACTCGGCATCCGAGTCCGCGATCCGCGACGTCGACATGGCGACCGAGATCTCGACCTTCACGAAAAACCAGATCCTGCAACAGAGCGGCATGGCGATGCTAAGTCAGGCCAACCAGGCGCCGCAGCAAATCCTCTCCCTCCTCAAGGGTTAGTCTTAACAGGCAATCATGACGCTCCGGGGCGGCATCATGAAATATTGGATGCCGCCCCGACGAAAGTCGTGAACTAGCTCGCCTCTGACGCTTTATTGCCTCGCCACAAAACCGGCCACCCACTCTCCGGCGGACGGGCGGATCATCGCGACTGCCATATCAGGCCGGACCTGATTTTGATCTACCGGAAACCCGACGACCACCATCTCGATCTGGTCCGCCTCCGTTCTCACAGCCAACTCGGTCTGTAATCGCTTATCGAGCTTTGCATGAAAAGGTACCGATTATACTTTTCCCGTTCGCCACGAAATCAACATCTCCCATGTAATTCCCGATACTTCGTTACCTGGACGGCACATATACTGGTGGCCGATATGAATAGCCCTAACCAAGTGCTTTGCAGCACACGAGATTATTCTTGAAAGCTCATCGTTGTTAGGAAGCGATGACATCCGCTCGTCCTTGCAGTTGATTTTGAACTTTCTGGCAGGGTTGCGAAGAATTAGTGGCGGGTCTTGAGACTGTGCTCAATTACGGATCGGATACCGCGGTTCAGCGTTTTATGTGGATCCACCTAATCATTGTCAGCCGAAAGTGAGGGGGACATGGAACCGAATCGCCGTAAAGCTGACTCCCGCGAATAGCGGCAAGAGATTTGCAATACGTCCTGTAAGAACCGGCTTTGGCTATGAAAGCAAAATCTCCGATGGGTCTCCGGCACGGAGCGAGGACCACGACAATAACCGAGGTGGCCTCTAAATCCGCGGATCTTTTTTGATCTACACATGTAGTAGCTTGCCTACACTGTTGTAGTGAAAGACATACAGACAGACCGGACTGACACGAAAATTCCCCGGATTGAATTTACCGCGGTTTTGTATTTTGAATTTCGGTTTTTGATGCACGCGTTACCTTGGCAAACTTGCGGACCTCCTCGGGGGGCCAGGAGTCAATCTCGGCTGGAAAGCATAGCAGAAGCGGATTCGTCCATGGATCGAGATGAGGCTTTTTCACGGGGAGCTGTATACGGCTGCATCAAACTAACTTTTAGGGGAGGTAAAGATGAGTAAGAAAAAGCCAGTTTGTTTTTCCCGTTTGCACGTCGTTTGTTCACTATTGATTATAGTTCCGGCGCTCCTTGCCTTTGTGCCGGGACAGAACGCGGGAGCGTGTGACGGGCAGATGGAGCAGGAGATCGGGTTCATGCTGCAGGCTCCCATCGATTCGACCAGTTGCCCGACCATCACCATGCTGGGGCTTTCCATCGATACCACCAATGCGATATTCAGTGGCGGTCATCATCGTAGCCTCTACTGCGATGCTCTAACCGCCGGTCAAGTGCTGAGAGTGACATTCGCCAGTGATACCCTGTCTTCAGGGCAGTTGAGCGCGACATCAGTAACGCTGCCGGGAAAGTCGGATCAGGATCAGGGCAATGTGCTTGTCAGTGGGCCAATCCAGGCGTCGCCCGCCCCAACGACCACATCCGTCTCTATTCTGGGACTTCCCATTACCCTGGGTCCCGCGACGATACTGCAATCCACCGACGATGAGCCTCTTACTCCGGAATCGCTGGCAGCCCTGACTCCAATTCAGTTGGCCGAAGGTCAGTTCGCCAACGTGGCCTCGTCTTCGACCACCGCTCCGCTGACCGCGGACTCACTCTTTCTGCACCTGCGCGAAACCAAGGTGGTGGCTCCGCTGGATTCATCCTTCACTTGTCCGAACATCTCCGTACTCGGGCAGACTATCGATACTTCCTCGGCCCTTTTCGAGGCCAGGGATGGCAGCACCCTGGCCTGTACCGATCTACAGCCCGGCCAATTGGTGAAAGTTACGTTGCAGGATCAAACCGGACCCCCTCTATTGGCAACCGAGGTAGAACTCGGGAAATCTTGTGGGTTCAGAAAAGATGAGCGGGTAGTGAAGGTCACCGCTCCCTTGAATAGCATCAGCATATCAGCCCTGCCCTACACGGTCTCGGTTCTGGGAAGCACGGGGGTGATCACCGTGGATATTTCCGAAGCGGTGCTGGTGGGTGAGGATTGGCGGCCAATCGCCCTGGGTGATTTGATGGTGGGACAATTCGTTGAAATGTTGCTCTCTTCCAATGTACCGGCAACCACGGGGGTCCCGTTTACCGCTTATTTCTTGAGGTCCATGGCGCCCGGCACCGTGGTGGATTTCCATGTTTTTGACAGGCACGGACACAGAGTGAAAGACGGAAGCAATGATGTTCGCGCCGCGGTAACCTTCACCCGCCCGGGAAAGGGGGCCTCCAGGACCGTTGCGCTGCACACCACGAGCAACGGCAAATTCAGTGTGGCTAACATGCCCAAGGGCCAGGCAAAGGTCGTCGTGACGCGTGTCAACAGTGGCGCAAAGAGTAAGGCGGCCAATACGGTCAAAGTAGCGCGCAAAACTACCCAGAAATTCCGCATTACCCTGAATCGCTAGCATCCTGTTTCGTATTCAATCCATTCCATAACCCGGGACGCCCCTGGCGCTCCCGGGTCTTTTGTATCTCCGAAGTTCTCACGCCGAGTTGCGTTCAAGAGGATACATGACGAAGACCGGCCTCTACACTTCTCTACACGCCTTCTCTCTTTTCGACCTCTTTGATGATGGCGAGCAGTTCCCTGTCCACCGCCGGGTCGAGCGGCTTGGGCTGATGCTCGCTCAGGATCTTCCGGACGGTCTGCCTGGCGGTGTCCAGCATCCCCGGCTTGCCCTTGTAGAGCCAGGACTCGTGGGAATCCCGGTCGCACAGGGTCGGGATGAAATGCTCCTTCTGGAAAAGGGTCAGGGTATGGGTCTGGTTCAGATAATGTCCTCCGGGGCCGACCTTCTCGATGGTATCGACGCCGATGCTCGCGTCATCGACCGCGATTCCCTGGAGTATGCGGTGGATCATGCAGCAGATTTCGTGATCGATCACGAGGCTCTCCAGGCTCACGGTCAGGGCGTGGTCCATGGTCCCCGGGTAGAAGATCATGTTGATGCCGGCAAGCGCGGGCATCATAAGGCTCATGGTCTTCTCGATGCCGGCCTGTATGTCGAGGGACTTCGATTCGGTGTTGCTTCCCGTCCCGCGGCTGGGGATCTTGTAGAACTGGGCCATTTGAGCATGGGCCGCATTCATCATGCCGGCTTCCACGCCTCCGAGGGCTATAGTGCCGTTGCGCATGTCCATGGCGGCGGCGACGGTCCCCATCAGCACCGGGGTCCCGGGATTGACGAGTTGCGCGACCACGTTCATGGCAAGGATTTCCGCCGTCTGGAGCGCGATCGTTCCGCCCAGGGTAGCCGGCGAAGTGGCCCCGCACTGGGGTTCGGAAGCGATGTCCACGGGGATGCCCATTTTGGCGTATTCGATAAGCCCCTGGGTCTGTTCCGGCGCGAAAGTGAGGGGTGAAATCACGTTGCAGGTGGTGAACATGTTCGGTTTGAGCCTGAGCTGGTCTTCGCCTCCGGCAACGATCGCGGCCATGCGGATGCAGTCCAGCGCCTTCTGCTTGCCGCGCACCACGCCCTTGATGACCTTGGACGAATTCCTGAGGCTGGCGAGGTAGCCGTGCACGTGGGACACCTGGTCGGGCACGCCCTCGATATGGGGCATGATCGCGCCGCTGTGGAGCAGCGTATAGTGCTCCAGGGCGTCAGCGACGCGCACCAGGTCGCACACATCCTTGAGGGTGGTCCTGCGCCGCTCGCCGCTCTCCAGGTCGAGGATATTCAAACGCCCGATCATCGGTTCGTAGAACACCCTGCGGTCCTCGAGCGGGAACTTCAATCCCGGGTCCCTCCCGTAGAGGGTGAACGTCGGGGGAGCAAGGCGGATCGCCTCCTCCACCAGGTGTGACGGGAAGCGCACCCGCATGCCGTTTGTCGGGCATCCCGCCTTTTGCAGCAAAGCAAACGCCTGTTCCTCCCGCACTTCGATCCCGATGCGCCAGAGGATGGACAGCGCGTCCAGGTGGATCTTTTCCATGTCCTCTTGACTCAGTACCTTTATCATGCCGCCCTTGAGCATTGACGAATATCTCCTTTAATCAGGCCAGGACCCTCGAAAGGGAGCTGAAAAAAAGAATAGTGGATGCAAATGATTTCGAACCGGACTCTCCCCCGTTCGTGCCGAACGAAGCAGATCCCGCATCCGCGTGGCAAAGAGCAGGCAGAACAAACAGCCCTGCAACCGGTCATTGTTGGCCCGTTCTACCCTTCGACAGGCTCAGGGCGAACGGGGGTGTTTTCATCACCGGATTATGCAGATGCCTTGATCGCTCTATCCTGCTTATGCACCTCCCGCCCTGCCTCGAACTACAGGTGCGGCGTGTCCCAAAGCTTGAGGCGAACACCGAGGCCCTTTTTCTTCGCCTCCCTGTAGACCTGGCTCGCGACGCCTATATCTTCGCTGCCCAGTCCCAGGGGAGAATAGAAGATCTTCTCGTCGCGACGCTCCCGGCCTTTCTTTTTACCATTGATTATTGCGCCGATATTGGCGTGGATGCGGTCTTCGCCGATTTTACCGGTCTTGTAGAGCTTTGCCAGAAGCGGGGTCCCCCGGTGCAGGACTTCTTCCCAGATATCCACGACGATCTTGTCGGCGTTGTAGACAACGGCCTCTTCCTCCTCCTGGTAGGAACCGACATGGACGAGCAGACACCCCTTCCTGAGCCAGGCATCCTTGACGATCGGTTCATCGGCGACGGTCACGGTGACGACGATATCGGACCCTTCCACGGCCTGTTTCGGCGATTCAGCGACCTCGCACTCCATTTTCAGGTTTTCAGAGACCCATGCCAGGAACTTTTCAGCGGCTTCCCTACGAATATCGTATCCCTTGACCTTCTTAAGCGAGGGCACGGCCGCCTTGAGGGCCATGATCTGCGTCTTCGCCTGCACGCCACAGCCGATGATTCCGAAGACTTCGGAATCAGGATTGGCCAGGTACTTGGCCCCGACGCCGGTTACCGCCCCGGTTCTCATCGCGCTGATGTAGGTCCCGTCCATAATGGCGAGGGGGACCCCGGTCTCGGCATCGTTGAGGATCGTGAGCGCGTGTGCCCTGGGAATCCCGTACCTTGCGGGATTCTTGGGGAAACCGGCGATCCACTTCATACCGGCCATTTCAAAATCGCCCCCCACGTACGCGGGCATGGCATTGATCCTGCCCCTTTCCCGCTCACCCAGGTCGAGGATGACCTTGGATGGAAGGTTAACTTCACCGGAATCATGCAGTCCGAGGACCGCTTCGATGATATCGATCACGCGCCCCATATCCAGGCCTGTCGCCAGAACGTCCTCCTGGCTCAGAAAAATAAATTCGTTGCTTCCCATCTTCTTCCTTTGCTCTCCATGACTGATTTTGTGAGTGAAATAGTCAGTGTTGCGGCCGTTCATAAATGGCCCGTGTCACCCTTCGACAGGCTCAGGGCGAAGGGGGTACACAACTGCGTTGCCCTCAGGGTGCAAGCCGGCTACACGCCGCCGCCGCCCCGGCGAACGCCGGATTCCGGCTTCTGCGTGCGACGCGTGAGAAGATCCCCGGATTCCAGCTTTCGCGGGAATGACGGCATGTATATTTTAGACGCGATGTAAGCCATTGATATCGCTAACTCTCAGAAGCTGTTTCTAAAAAGAGCCTGCCCAAAGGCAGAACGGTAGGTTGGGGTGAGCGGAGCGAACCCCAACTAGCCTTGAAGACGACGCTCCTTGCTTTCTCGTTTCCTCTTGCGCTGCGCGCCCGGATAACAAGTATACGGGCTACCTGCTAAAATGTTGGGGTTCACTCCGCTCACCCCAACCTACCAACTACCAACTCCGCTCACCCCAACCTACCAACCTACCAAGCTACCCGCTTCGACGAGGCGAAAAAAGGTACACGTTAGTCGGTCAATCCAGTCTACCCCGTTACGCGACCAGGAATCCACATTTGTTGCTGGCGCAATAGAAACCTGCCCCCGGAAACCAGCCTACCCCATCAGAGCATTGACCGCGAGGACAGCCGTCTTGGAATCCGGTGCATAAGCATCCGCGCCCATTTCTTTCGCCCATTTTTCGTTGAGCGGCCCGCCTCCGAATATCACCTTGTACCTGTTCCGGGCGTCTTCCATTTCGAGATACTCGCTGACCGTTTTCATATTCTGGGCGGTAAAGGTCATGAGGGCCGAAACGGCGATGACGTTGGCATGGTTTCTTTCGGCCTCATCGAAGAACTTGGAGGGATCGACGTCGATTCCCAGGTCGATTACGTTGTACCCGGCGGCCGTCAGCATGATTCCGACGATATTTTTGCCGATGTTGTGCACGTCGCCCTTTACCGTTCCGATCACCACCTGGCCCTTCCTGGCCGAGCTGAGTTGTTCGGAACTCATTTCCTTCTTGAGGATATTGATGGCGGCCAGCATGGCATCACCGGCGATCACAAGGTGAGGCAGGAATATCTCCCCCTTCTCGAAACGCTGCCCCACTTCCTCGATGGCCGGGGTTAGCGCCTTGACGATGACCTCAAACGGGTCCATCTTCAGCTCGAGGGCCTTATGAGCGCAGCTTTCGGCGGCGGCGATGTCATAGTTCTTTATGGCCTGGCTCAATCCATTCATTACATCATCAGTCATCTTTCAAGATTCCTTTCCTTCGATTGTGATCTGAGTTCAGAACGGGATGAAGTTTCATCCGGAGTATTCTTATCCTTTGGTTGCACCCGCCAGGAAACCCCTCACGAGAGCCTTTTGAATGAACATGAAGAGGAAGAGCAGCGGCGCGATCATGAGGATGATCGCCGGCAGCAGGTATCCCCACTGGGACGCGACCTGTCCCATGAACGCCGCCATCCCGAGCGGGAGCGTCTTGAGCTGCTCCGAACGAATGAACAACAGCGCGAGTGCGTACTCGTTCCATACGAGGACGAAGGTGAATATGCCGCATGAGATCAGGCCAGGCATTGCCAGAGGCATGACGATCCTGAGCAGCGCCTGCCCCCTGCTCGCCCCGTCCACCATGGCGGCTTCCTCCAGCGACCTGGGAATGCTAAGGAAAAAAGACCGCAGCATCCACATGCAGAAGGGGAGGCAAAAGGCTGTATAGGAAATGATCAGGCTCAGGCGCGTGTTCAACAACTGAAGGCGGCTCATGAGCATGAACATCGGAAGGCCGAGAAGGAGCAACGGCACCATATAGGAAAACAGCAGGAAGGTCGCAAAAACGTCCCGGCCGCGGAATCTGAACCGGGTGAGGGCGTACGCGCCGGGCGTTGCGATTATAAGGGTGAGCGGCGTCGTGATCAGGGCAACGAAAAGGCTGTTGAAAAAGTATGTGGAAAAGAAGGTGTCTTTAAGAAGATTGTAGTAATGCGACAGGATAATCTTTCCCGGAAGAAAGGTCGGCGGATAGCGCAGCAGCTCCGAGCTGGGCTTCAGCGAACAGACCAGCGTCCACAGGAGCGGCGTCAGGATGAAGCCGCCTATCAAAACAGCCACGCTATACTTCCCCACTGTCCTCAGGTTTCTAATCATTTCCCGACCGTCTCGTTGCCATCAATGCGTTTCCTTCAGCGGCTTGAATATCTTGTAGTAGATCCCGAATGTTACAATCAGGATAAACGTCATGAACATAGCCACGGTGCACCCCATGCCGATGTTGTTGTTGTCGAATGCCTCCCGATACGCCAGCAGGGGAAGGATTTCCGTCGAATTCATCGGCCCTCCTCCCGTCAGGAGGAAAACCAGTTGGAAGTCGTTGAAGGTCCAGATCGTCCGCAGCAGCGCCACTACGAACAGCAATGACGACAGTTCGGGGAGGGTGATGTGGAAAAATTTCTGCCAGGAATTGGCCCCGTCTATTTCCGCCGCCTCGTAGAGCGAAGGCGATATAGTCTGCAGCCGGGCAAGGATCGCGATCTCCACGAACGGGAAAAACCGCCATGTATTCACCAGGATCGCCGAGATCATGGCGGGGATGGGTTTACCGAGCCAGTTGACTGAAAGCCCTATTGGCTGCAGGAAAGCGTTCACTATACCGTGCACCGGTTCCAGCATCCACTTGGCCATAAAGACGGCGCACACCGTGGGTATGAGATAGGGCAGCAGGACAATCCCCCGCAGGAGGTTCCGGCCCACGAATTCCTTGTTGAGAAAAACCGCGAACCCAAGGCCCAGTGTAATCTGCAGGACCACTGAGCTGAAGGTGTAGACAATCCCGTTTATCAGGTCGTTCCAGAAGACATCGTTCTGGAGCAGCTCGCGGTAATTCTCCAGGCCCACGAACCTGGGGTGGCCGGGGTCAAAGCTCGACACGAAGTGAAAGCTCAGGTAAATATTATAGAGAATCGGGAGAACGATCAGCCCCCCGACACATGCAAGAGTCGGCAGAAGGAGTTTAATGGCGAACCGTCTTTCGCTTTGTTCGTAAGTCACTCTACTCCACCCCGTTCCGTTAACCTGTTTCATTATCCTGCTTACCAGTTCGCCTGCAACCTTCTCAAGCCATCAGGCAGCAAATCCGGGCCGCAACCGATAATCTGCCGTGACCCTGCTCATCCCAGCACCGGCAGGCTGACTCCACCGTGGGTCAGCACCCCGACCGCCCCCGTCTGATCCGGCAATGCCGAAAGCTCGTTCTCCAGGGCGGCCCCGATCGTGTCGTAATATGCAAAGCCCATCGTGGAACAAGCATCACGACTCAAGCCCCGTGACACCACCCCGATCCTTATCCGCTGCCTGATCCGGCTGATCGGCACGGCCAGCGCGCAGGCCACGGGGTCGCGTGCCTCCCCGGCGCGGAGCATCCCGATGAGCCGGTCCGGATCGCTTCCGATGTATTCCGCGAATGCCGGGTGCGGGCCCTCGCCCTCCGCGCAATGTGCCAGAAGGATCAGCGCGCCGCCGTCCGCCGTCATGAGTTCGCCGCTCGCGATCGCTTTCGTGCTCTGCCAAAGATCCGTCTGGGCCGGGTAGGCGCTGGCGACAACGAGCGGATAACGTTTTGAGACCCGCACGCCGTAAGCCTCCCGCGCAGATTCAACGCCCCGGCGGTGCGCTTCCCGGAAATGGCCGGCAACACAGCGGTGGATGCCTCCACGGCCGTCCATCACTACGTTGACGATGAAATCAAGTTTCACCCGCTCCCCGACGAACGCTTCGAGTTGGAGCCTCAGGGGTGCGTCTTCGACGCCGAGTTGGCTGCCTGAAAGCTCAGCCTGCCGCGCGTGGAAAGCATCGACAGTCCGAGCACTGCATACGCCCGGCAGGATGATTTTCGCGCCGCCGCTAAAGCCCGCGTCCATGTGCGGCGTTATCGAACCCACCGCCACGCGCAGGTCTGCGTTCGCAACAGCCCGGTTCACCCATGCGGGAATCCCGCCGCCATCCCCCATGAAGACAAAGCCATCCGGGTCATGGCAGGGCGTATTGACTATGCGGTACCGGCGCGCGATCTCCGGTCCGACTTTTTCCTCGATCTCCGAGCCCGTCATGGGCCTGTGCGTACCCAGGGCAATGACGATCCCGATGTCCCCGTGAGCCGCGCCCCCGCGGACGAGTTCCTCGAGCACGGAAGGCAGAATGAGATGGGTCGGCGTATCCCGGGTCATGTCGTCGATTATGACGGCGATCTGCTTACGGCCCGCCGCCAGGTCCCGAAGCGGAGGAGAGTTGATGGGGTTTTCGAGGGCGCAAGCGATCAGGTGTTCGGGATCGCATCCTTCAGCCGGAATCCCGGCCACATTCGGCAACTCGGTTTGTCCCGATTCCCTGGGAGAGGCGATCTCTCCCAGGCGCCGGTCGGCTATATCGAAACCGATAATCCCATCGCCGTATGGACACTCAACTCTCGCCACTTAAGAATCCCGCCTCGACAGTCACAAAAAGCCAATCAGATCGAGAGATCATAATGGGTCTTCACCGAGAGCCATAAACCCGCGCCGGAGAATGTCCCACGCGAGAAAGTGAAGCGTGTGAAGCACAGCCATCGCATCGGCACCAGCGTAAATATCGGACTGGTCGTGCTCACGATCCGGAGCCCCTCGGGGATCATTCCCCTTTTGTTTTCCTTCGCGGCTGCGCGCGAGGCCTTCCTCGCAAGCGGGCTATCCGCGATAAGTTGCCTTCCTGCTTGCGACCATGCCTTTTTCGGCAGGCTGGAAAGCCTGCCCCACATCCAGGCCGCGCATATCGCCTGCCCTTCGGAAAGCCCGGCTTCACCCCCGCTTGAAGGGGTTCGTGTTGATCCAGCGCTCGATCCGGTCGAAGGCTTCCGATATCTCATCTTCCAGGCCGCCGAAGGACATCCGGACGTGATTTTCACCGTCCGGCCCGAACGCCGCCCCCGGTATCGTTATGACGCGCGCTTCCTCCAGGAGCCTGAGTGCAAAGGTCATCGAATCCACGCCCGGGACCCTGTAGCGCGCCATCAGGTAGTACGCTCCCCGGGGCCGGATTACACTGAAATGCTCGTTCAACTTTTCCAGACGCTCGCAGGCAAGGTCCCGCCGAGCCTCCAGCCTGTCGCGCATCTCCCCGACGCTCTCCTGGGGCCCTTCCAGGGCGGCAAGCGCGGCATGCTGAGAAAGAGTCGGCGCGCAGATCGCCACCGCGTCGTGGATCTTCATGATATGGTCCAGGATGTCACCGGGGGCGAACACGTACCCCGCGCGCCACCCTGTCATGGCGTATTTTTTCGAGAAGCTGAAGACCGCTACCAGCCGGTCACGCAGCTCGGGGAAGGACGTCAGGCTGCAGGCGGTCCCTCCGTCGTAGACCAGGAAATCGTACGTCTCATCGCCGATCACGAACAGGTTATGCTCGAGCGCGATGCGGACCAGCGCCTCGATGTTCTCCCGCGAAAAGTTGGCCCCGGTCGGGTTATGCGGATTGCAGAGAATGATCGCCTTGGTTTTCGGGGTGATCGCCCGTTTGATGGCGTCGATGTCAAGCTGCCAGGTCAGCGGGTCCAGGGGGGCGAAGACCGGAACGCCCTCGGCCAGGAGCACCTGCTCTATATGCGAGGCATAGTTGGGCGAGGGAAGTATCACCTCGTCGCCGCGGTCCACCAGGGTGAGCACGGCGGCCGACAGGCCTTCCATGGCGCCCACGGTGATGCAGATCTCGCTCTCCGGATCGGCCCGCACTCCCCGCTCGGCAAGGTGCCGGGAAACGGCCCGCCTCAACTCCGGCATGCCCGGCCCGAGGGAGTACTTCCCGCTGTCCCCGTCCTCCTGCATGGCCTTCCAGACGGCTTCCCGGATGTGGAAAGGCGTCGGGAAGGAGGGTATCCCCTGTCCGAGCGAGACGCAGCCGCCGATCCTGCTTGCCAGGAGGGGCATCTCCTTTATCGACGAGATGGTGATCTGCCCGACCCTGCGGCTTATTCCCTCGGTTCTGAAGATCTTTCCGGATGCCGCGAAAGCCGAGCGGGTATTGACTTCAGTCTTCTTGCTGTCGGGTGCCATAAAAAGCCAGTTCCGTCCTATTGCCGTTCAGGGCCGGCAGGGCCTGCCCCGCAAAACCCCGCGACCGTCCTCTCAGTCAAAGAGTTTATTCGGATTCAGGATCATGTTCGGGTCGAAGATGCGCTTGATCTCCTTCTGAATACGGATGATCTCCGGGGGAATCTCCATCGGGAGGAACCTGCTTTTGGCGGCGCCGATCCCGTGTTCACCGGAAATGGTACCGTCCATGGAAAGCACCTCGGCCAGAACGGCCTTGATCCCCTCTTCTATCAGGTCCATGTTATCCCGGCTGTTCGTCGTGATATTGAGATGAATATTACCATCCCCCGCATGGCCGAAGCAGTAGACCTTGAAGCCGAACCGGCGCTCCAGCGCGGGAAGGCGTTCCACGAACTCCGCTATCCGTCCCAGGGGCACCACTATATCCTCGGGTATAAATACCTTCACGCTATGCTCGACACGCAGGGAGACCTGCCTTCGGACTTCCCACATCTGCGCGCGCTTCGCTGAGTCGGGAGCAAGGGCCGCGTTGACCGCCCCCGCATCCATGCAGATTTCGCCGACAGCCAATATCTCGTTGTCAATGACCTCCGGCACGCCGTCCATTTCAATGAGCAGGAAGGAACCGGACTCCTTGACGCCCTCGAAAGGCAGCAAGTCCCCGATCAGTTCGAGGCACGACCGGTCGAGAAATTCCATTGCGCAGGGCGTGAATCCGCCCGCGAGCACGGAACTCACCGCGGTCATCGCCGTGGAGAGATCGGGAAAGAGCACTACCATGGTCGTCACGGAGGGAGGGTTCGGGATGAGTCTGAGAAAGAGCTTCGTAATAACCGCCAGCGTCCCCTCGGACCCGATCAGGAGGCGCGTCATGTCGTAGCCGACGACCCCTTTCCTGGTCTGGACCCCGGCACGGATCTTCTCGCCATTGGGCAGCACCGCCTCCAGGCCGAGCACGTAGTCGCGCGTGGTCCCGTACTTGACGCACGCCGGGCCGCCCGCGTTGGTCGCGGCATTGCCGCCGATCGAACACGTGTCCAGGCTCGCCGGGTCGGGTGGATAGAAAAGTCCCTGTTCCCGCGCGGCTTTCTTCAAATCCAACGTGACGACGCCGGGCTCCACGACCGCGATCAGGTTCCGCTTATCGATCGCTATGATCCGGTTCATTTTCGCGAGCGACAGGAGTATCCCGCCGCACACCGGCACCGCGCCGCCGGCAAGCCCCGTCCCGAGTCCTCTCGGCGTCACGGGCACCTGGAACCGGTTCGCGATGCGCAGCACCGCCTGGATCTGATCCTCGTTTACCGCTTCGACCGTGACCTCGGGGGCGCGGCTGATCGTGCTGGCGTCCTTGCCATATTCATCGAGCTTGTCCGGATCGTGGACCAGCGCTTTCTCGCCTACCTGTTCATGCAATGCGGCGAGCACTTCCGCGCTCACCGGGCAATACCGGTTTGGATCTATCGACACCATTAATCCTGACTGTTTCTTACCCCTGGATCTATTGGACGGCGCAAGTGAATGCCTCACGCGAAATTGCGAAGCGCGTGGAGTGCCGCTATTACGCCGAAGCCAGGGCAGTTATCGGGCGGGGCGTCCGTCCATCATGAATTGGAGCGCCCCGGGGATCATTCCCTTTTTCGTTTTCCTTCGCGGTCTTGCGCGAAAAAGACTCCCGTTCGGACGTGCGCCGCATCAGGGTCGTTTTGCTTGCGCCTCCGCGGCTTTACGCCGGGTAATCCCGCGCGTGACAACCATGCCGCTGAAGTCGGCTCGATCCCACGGGAAAAACACTTCTTCCCGGAAGGGTTCACCCCGTCCGGCGGCTACATCTTGAACTTTTGCATGATCTTTTCGATTTCCTTCTGCGCCCATTCGGCTACCGCCTTGGGATCATCATTTCTCAGAGTCACCTTCTGGACCGCATCGGGAATGACCATCGATCCCCGGATCGACTGCCAGGCGGGGCTGGCAACGGGATTTCCGGGAGGCTTGGTCGGGCTGAAGCCGATCTCCCCGTCGCATGCCTTCAATAGTACGTTCATGATCTCGGGGTATTTTTTCAGGAGATCATGCTGGCGCCATTCCTCCACCTTGGAAATCAGGGTCGGGATGGAGTGGCCGGGCGTGCTCCACAGGAACTGGACATAGTGTTTGCTGGTCAGGAAGAACTTGAGGAAGGCCACGCCGTCCTCGGGGTTCTTGGACTTGCTGAAGACGCCGATGCTCTGCGGCGGGTTGACCGTTCGCTGGAACGCGCCCTTCGGCGGGAGAAAAGCGCCCGTTTTCGGCAGGATTTCCGGGTTGTACTCCTCGAGGTTCTTGAGTATGCGGCCGAAGTAGACGGTCATGGCGCAGCTTCCGCTCACGTAAGACTTCATCGTGTCGGCGTATTCCCAGGTTTCGCTTCCCGGCGGCGTGAAGGCATAGAGGCTCTTGTAGTATTCCAGCGCCTTTACGGATTCGGGGGAGTTGAAGGCGACCTTCATGTTCCCGTCGAACACGGTCCCGCCCATCGGCCAGAGGGCCAGGCAGCTAAAGCCTTCATCCGTGAACTCACCCCTGCCGAAAGGAGTGCCCAGGGCGAAGTAGGTCCCCTTGCCCTTCTCGGATAGCGTTTTGGCGGTATTGTATAACTCTTCAAGCGTTGTCGGCACCCTGACCCCGGCTTCCTGGAAGCGGTCGGTCCGGTACCACATCACCACGGGTATCATGGAATAGGGCAGGGAGTAGAAATGGTCCTGGTACCTGGCCAGGCTGAGCGATGCGCCGGCGAATGCCTCGGCCCCGCCCAGTTCCTTTACGAGACCGTCCAGTTCCTTCAATACGCCCTGCGCCGGAAGGCTGGTGGCATATTGCGAGGAAAGAAGGGCAACCTCGGGCATGTCCTGCGCCGCCAGTGCCGCCGTCATTTTCGCCTGGCGGTCCTTGAAGGAGATGTACTCGACCTCGACCTTTACTCCCGGGTGAGACGCCTCGAAATCCTGGACCATGGCGGCAATGACTTTTTGTTGCCATGGTTCGGCCTGATCAGACCAGAACCGGATTGTCCTGGAGTCGCCCGCGGCGTTTGGCGGGGGTGCCAGGAGGCAGGTAGCCGTGAGGAAAACCAGGACCAAAAGAACGCTTCTTCTCATGTGTGCCCCTCCCGTTTCTTCGGTTGCCTACTCCTAAAACTTATAAATAAACCCTTCGCGCCCGCATCGGGCTTTTGACCCGGTTTGGCCGCACCTCAATCTCAAGAGCCCCGGCCCGGCTCAGCCGCACCCGTGGTTTTACTCAATTCCCGCGAGCAAATCAGCCCCGGTTTTCGGCATGATCCCCTAAAAGCTTATTTACGGACACGCCCTTAATCCGGCCGACCGTCAACTCTTGAAGAGCCGCCTCGACCGCCCATGGCAGTCATTTCGGCGATAGCCGGAATCCGGTATTCAAAAGATCTCGAGACCCGGTCCAAACCGGGAGCGGTGCCGTGACTTGTATCCCTCTGGTCAAAAAGCATTTCGAAGCCGGAATGTCCCGTGGGAATCCCGCCTACCGGGGTCAAATGGCTTCGCCCGTGTTCTTGTCGAACAGGTGCATCTGGTTCATATCCACCAGGAATTCCATCTCCCGGTGCGGTACGGCGCGGGTCTTGGGGTTGACGCATGCCGTCCATTGCGCCGCCCCTCCATTGGCGTACAGGATAACCTCCACGCCCACCGGTTCGATGATATCGATCTTCACCCGCAGGGACTGGGCTCCGGCGAAGGTTCTCTTGATCGCCTTGTCGAAGATATGCTGCGGGCGAATTCCCAGCACCGCTTTCCGGTCCCTGGCGTGGAGATAGCGGGACCTCAGGTGTTCCGGAACGGCAAAGGCAAAATCCTCCCCGTGCAGCGTCAGGACTCCATCTTCATCGACGAGGCGCACGTCCTGGAAATTCATGATCGGGCTGCCGATAAACCCCGCCACAAACATGTTCTTCGGCTTGTTGAAAATTTCCATGGGGCTTCCGACCTGCATGATCCTGCCCTGGTTCATGATGACGATCTTGTCGGCAAGGGTCATGGCCTCGATCTGGTCGTGGGTGACGTACACGATCGTGGTTTCGAGCCGCTCGTGGAGCCTGGCCAGTTCCTTGCGCATCTGCACGCGCAACTGGGCATCCAGGTTGCTCAGGGGTTCATCGAATAAAAACGCCTGGGGCTTCCGGACGATCGCCCGCCCCATGGCGACGCGCTGCCGCTGCCCCCCGGACAATTGCTTGGGCCGCCGGTCGAGCAGATCGTCTATTTCGAGGATCTTCGCCGCCTCGATCACGCGCCCGTGGATTTCGTCTTTGGGTTGCCTGGCAAGGCGCAGGCCGAAGGACATGTTCTTGTAGACAGTCATATGCGGGTACAGGGCGTAGTCCTGGAAGACCATGGCCACGTTCCGGTCTTTCGGCGGGAGGTCGTTGACCCTGCGCTCACCGACCAGGATATCACCGGAATCGGCACGCTCGAGTCCCGCGATCATCCGGAGCGTGGTCGTCTTGCCACAGCCCGACGGACCGACAAGGACCATGAACTCCTTGTCCTCCGCCGTGAGGCTGATACCGTCCACGGCCCCGATGTTGCCGTACCGCTTGGTCACGTTGACAAATCGTATTTCCGCCACTCGGAAAAACCTCTTAGGGCCCGTGGGCCCGATAACCCCGTGGAGCGGGTTTTCCAGCCCGCCAGTTCATCGACGGCAGGCCGGAAAACCTGCCCCACATATTCCCACGCATGTTCCAGACTATCCCCGCATGGCCGTATCGAAACCCATCCCGCGCGTGGCATACCTCGCGAAAACACCCCGGCGCTTTTCCTTCGCCTCTTCGCGCGAGGCTACCCGCGACAGGATGTCGTCTCGTCTACCGCCATGCTTTTTTACCAATGGAAAAACCACCTACACCCGGGCATCAATCGAAAACGAGGCCCTTGCCCTCCAATTCGGCCTTGACCTTCGAATAGGCATCGAAGTACTCCGGCTTCACCTGGACGCTCTCATAGTCGTACAGCTCATTGAAGTTGAATCCGGGAGGAGCGGCGGCCGGAGAAAGATTGTCCTCGTACTTTCGCAGCATGTAATCGACTATTTCGTTCGCGTCTTCCCGGCTCAAGGCACAGGCTGCCCGGGCGGCTTCCCCTTCCCAGCGCGATTCCATGCCCGTTCCCTGGTTGGGCTTGACCATGACCGCTTTCCGGCAGCCGTGGAAGATGTGTCCACCGACGCAGGAAACATGCATCCCCAGTACTGCGATCTCCCAGAGCTGCTGTTCGGTCCCGGGACCGGCGCCGGTAAGACCGCCGCCGCCGCAGATAAGCGGCGTATTCCGCACCAGTGCCTGGGTGCTGACGTTTCTGACCCACACGGGCGCGCGCGCCGTATTGACGGGAGGATTCTGGAGCAGGCCCGCGTTGCACACGTACCCCGCGCCACCCACCCGGTAGACGAGGATTGAACTCAGGGCGGAGGCGACATTTACGATCGCGCAGCCCTCCGGACCTCCGGCGAAACCACCCGTGATGGAGGTCCAGAACGGGTTTTTGATGTAGCCGTAGTTCTGGCAAAAGGCCACTTTGTTCAGGGCCTCGAAGTTGACTTTCAGCTCGCTGATGGTCGGGAAGGTCATGGCGTCGGACTTGCGGAGCCCGGTTTCGGCATCGCACGAGGAGATCGTCCCGATAGCGGTCGGGCAGGCATCGAGCAGGTGCAGGCCGGGTCTTCCGACGCTTCTCAGCGCCTCGCGCATCCACCCGGCGGCGCTGATAGAGGCATGGCAGTCCAGCGGTGAATTGAGCACCCACTTCTTGCCCTCGATGCTCGCGGGCGGAGGACCGTAATAAATCCCGTCAATGATCCTCTCCTGGGCCACGCTCTTGTACATCTGGACAAAGTCCCTGCCCTCGCGCGGGTTGCTTTCCACGAATCCGCCGACAACCAGGGGTTTTCTCGGGTCGCTGATCCCTCTCTGGCAGAGTATGCGCTTTTCGAGCCCGGTCCCGATCTCGATCTCACGCGGCAGCAGGCTTACCTCGGCAACCGCTTCCCGGATTTCCTTCTCCGTGAAGAAGATTATCCTGTTCGTATCGATGCAGTAGGTCCCGACCTCCGTATAGAGCTTCACGCCGGCCTCGTATATGCGGTCGGCAAGGTCGTCATCGGCGGGAATAGGGACTTTGGGGTCGTATACTATCCCGTATTCCTTGATAAGCCGGGTCGCCACGTCGAACAGATTGAAATCAAAGTCTTTTACTTTTCTAAGCCGTCCCGTGCTGATCGCCCGATCGGCTACTTCCCAGAAAGGAACCATCGATAATCTCCTCCAGCAAGTCAGTAGTCTTCCATATTCGCATTATGAATCGGTTGTCTTCGAAGTGTTCGGCGGGATTGCACACTACCATAGCAAGCCGTAACGGCAAGTATTTTGTAGACATTGAGACCATATTTGTTACATCGGGGGGGCACCTGTTTTTGATGTTGACTTGACGCGAGCGGACTGGAAGAATTCTGTTTAACGCTTACCCAAACAAATCAGAAGCTTAGACTATGCGAAAAAATTCGGAATATTCGATCCGGGTCGAGCCTCTCGGCCTCGATTTGTCGGCGCCCCATGGCGCCAACCTGGCATCGTTTCTCATGCAAAAGGGCATCCGCCTGCGCTCGGACTGCGGGGGCAAGGGCGTATGCGGCAAATGCTCCCTGCGTACCGGTGATCCAGCCAATCCAGCGGACACGGACGGCGAAACACTTGCATGCCAGGTGGAAGTCACCGCCGATCTGCTCGTGGAGATATCCCTGTCCAGTCTGATCGCCCCGTCGGAAGCCATCGAAAAGGCGGCCGCCTTTGAAAACCTGCCGCCCCGGCCGGGCGCGGCCTCGGGGTTCGGCATCGCCATCGACCTCGGGACCACGGCCATGGCCGGGTTTCTGTGCGACTACGCGACGGGTGCCGTACCGGCCTCGGCCGTCGTGCAGAACCCGCAGGCGGCTTACGGCGCGGACGTCATGAGCCGGATCTGCGCAGCCGCCAACAATCCCGAACACTTGCGCCTGCTTCGGGAACTCGCCGTTTCCGCCGCCGATGAGCTTTTCATGTCCGTGACGCGGAGCGCGGGTATAGCCCCCGACCAGGTCGATGAAGTCGTCGTGGTGGGCAACCCGACCATGCTGCACCTTTTCCTCGGAGTGAACCCCGCCTCCATCGGCCAGAGCCCTTTCGAGCCGGCATTCAGGGAGAGCAGGAACATCCCGGCATCTGCGATCGGGTTGCACGCGAATCCTCGTGCCCGGGTTATCACCCTCCCCCTGGTTTCCGGCTTTATCGGCGCGGACCTGGTCAGCGCGGCCCTTTCCCGGCACATGCGCGAGCAGCCGGATGGGACTTTGCTGATAGACATCGGAACGAATGGCGAGATCATACTCAAAGCGAACGGTGGATTTTACGCGACCTCATGCGCGACCGGCCCGGCCTTCGAAGGCGCGACAATCCGGCACGGAATGCTCGCGGTCTCCGGAGCGATAGATTCCTTCAAGATAGACCCGGCCGACGGCACGGTCGAATGCACGGTGATCGGGAGGCGGGCCAATGGGGGTGCATCGGGTGATCCGGGTACAGGCAGCCCAATACGCGACAATCCGGCAGGCAACTGTTCGGCGCACGGGAATTCAGCAACCGGTTGCGCAAAAGAGCCGGTTTTATCTTCTGGAAGATCCCCCTCGGCCGGAAATCCTTCGGTCCCGGAGAACGGGCGCGTGCCAAGGTCGGGAAGTACCAATGCAGGAGGGTGCGCCGGAGGCCGTAAGGGAGAACCGGGGCTGGAGAATCGGTTCGTAAGCACTTCCGAAGGCAGGCCCGGTCAACATTCTACCGGCCAGGGGACACGAGGGGCCGCGGGTGATAGCCCCGCAAACTCCACGCGCCGGGTGAAGGCGCGCGGGATTTGCGGTTCGGGCCTGATAAGCGCGGCCGCGGCGCTGCTCAAGGCGGGGATCATCGATCCGACCGGGCGCCTCGGACCGCATTCCGGGCATCCAAACCTGAGGTCTGGAGACAATGGCGCGCCCGAGTTCGTCCTCGCCCCTTCCGGTGAAGCGGCCGACGGCGATGTCGTTCTCACCCAGAAAGACGTGCGGGAGCTTCAGCTCGCGAAGGGCGCCATACGCACCGGGATCGACATGCTGTGCCAGTCCGCGGGGTGCGACATGCCGGAGCGGATCATACTCGCAGGTTCCTTCGGCAGCCATCTGGCGATCGACGACCTGATAACGATTGGTCTTCTGCCGCCCGTCGCGCCCGAGAAGGTATGCGTCGTGGGCAACGCCGCCGGCGCCGGCGCCGTCATGGCGGCGATCGATCCGCGCGTGCGGGAAGAGGCAAAATCCTTCGCGGGAGAGATCCAGGTTGTAGAACTTGCGACACATCCGGATTTTCAGAATGTGTTTCTGGGGTCGCTGTCGTTTCCGGAGAGGACGGGGAGAGATATCTGATTATTTCATCATTAAGGAATTTATAGGCACTCTCCACCTGTCGGGCGCCGCTCTCTTTTAATGATTTTTCACACAATCATTCGTTTTTGATTTGAATTTGGGTAACTGGTCAAGAGTTCAGTAGCGGCTCGGCCCCTTATCGACCTATCAAGCGAGGTGCGGGTTTGAAAGTCGCGGGATACTGCCATAGTCAACCGAACTGGCCCTGTTTAACTCTGTCGAAAATTAATTGGACAGTAGTGATTTCTTGATATAGTTGAAGAATACTCATTCTTTACGTGTTGGTAGCATGCATTGATTATCAGCACAGCAAACGGTGGCGAGTTCTCTTGAAATAATAAGCAGGGCAAACGACGCAGTTACAATTGTGTGGCAATTGCCATTGAATTCAAAGCAAGGAGATTCCGCTTGAAGAGTTATCGAAAGGAGTTGTGGTTCAATACCCAGACCAGGGTGGCCTTCATCAACATTACGCCTGACATTGAAGAATGCATTCGTGAGAGCGGCATCCGGGAAGGGTTTGTTCTTGTCAATGCAATGCACATCACTGCTTCTGTTTTCATAAATGACGATGAGCACGGTCTCCATCGCGACTACGCCCTTTGGCTTGAAAAGCTCGCCCCGCACGAGCCTGTCAATCAGTACCGCCACAATGACA
>JBDKTY010000283.1:0-4045 GCA_039679945.1 Syntrophobacter sp.
TCCTTGTATACTTCCTTGCCGAAGTATGCCCAGTCGGCAATCATGGATTCCACGAAACCGATTTCCGTCTGTTTCTGACCGATAAGTCGGGCATTCTCAACAGAGCCTCCGGTGGATTCGGTAGTAGCATTCACTATGCCGGCTTCCGTCAGTGTCTTGCCGATCGCGGTACCCAGGGGATAATACGTGCCGCTGGTAGCTCCCGTGGAGATTGAGATGTTCTTTGTCTGCGCGACGGCCTGACTCGACGCGAGCACTACCGCGAGCAGGAGGGCCAACGCCATCATACCACCGGTCACAATGCGAGATCTCCTCATAATCAAAACCTCCTCCGATGTTTAAGTATTTGTAGCCAAGTCTTTCGGACCTCAAGAATCTTTCCCTTGCTCTTTCCTTTTTCTTCGCATTTCCTTTACGAGATTTGCGCGCTCAGTTCTTCTTTACCGCTCATTCTCTGACGAACGTAGATGGTCGCCAGGATTACGATCCCAACCACATCGGATATATGTTCCGGGTGCAGGAGCATGCCGCCGGCCACGATTAAAGCCAACCGTTCAATGACCGTGCAGGGACGGCGCATATAGCCCGAGAAGGCCGCGCTGAATGCCACCACCGCCAGCATCGCGGTTATCGCAACCATGGCGATTTCCGAAACCGGACCGATACACAGCAGGGAAGGATAGTAGACGAAGAGGAAAGGAATCAGAAAGGCCACAATCACATTCTTGCTGGCTATGAGGCCGGTAGTCATGGGATTGGCCTTGGCGATTCCCGCCCCCGCATACGCCGCCAGGGCAACCGGCGGCGTGATGTCGGCGAACACGCCGAAATAGAAGACGAACAGGTGCGCCGTCAGTATCGGCACTCCCATAGCCACCAGCGCAGGGGCGGCAACCGAAGCCTGTACTATGTAGTTGGCGGTCGTGGGCAGGGCCATGCCCAACACAAGCGAGGCAACCATCGTCAGCATCAGGGCGAGAATAGTCATATTGCCGGCCAGTGCGCCGATCACGTTGGAAAATTTTATCCCTAATCCGGTCATGCTGACCGAGGAAACGATCATGCCCGCGCAAGCACAGGCAGCCACTATGGTAACGGATGTCATGCCCGCGTCGCGCATGGCGTCCAGGAGGTCGGCGGGTTTCATTCTGGTGGAAGCCTTGAAAAGGCTGGCCACAATCAGCAGGGCGATGCTCACGTAGGCAGCCCTGGCGGGACTGTATCCCGCGACGAGTATAAAAATCAGGCAGAAGATGGGCATGAGGTATATCCAGCCATCCTTCAGAACCTCCTTGGCCTTCGGGATCTCATCCTCGGGCATTCCGCGAAGGTTAGTCCGGCAGGCCTCATAGTGCACATTCATGTAGATGCTGAAATAATAGAGGATGGCAGGGATAGCGGCCGCCACAATGATTTTCAAGTACGGGACCTGGGTGAACTCGGACATGATGAAGGCCCCCGCTCCCATGATCGGAGGCATTATCTGGCCGCCGGTGGAGGCAGCAGCTTCCACCGCGCCGGCAAACTCGGGCCTGTAGCCTACCCGCTTCATCAAGGGGATGGTGAAAGTCCCGGTGGTGACCACGTTGGCGATACTGCTTCCCGAGATGGTACCCATCAAACCGCTTGCGATAACGGCTATCTTCGCGGGCCCGCCCTTGGCCCTTCCGGCGACGGCCACCGCGAGGTTGATGAAGAAATTGCCGCCCCCGCTCTTTTCCAGAAATGACCCGAACAAAATGAACAGGAATACTATGGTGACGACCACTCCCAGCGGAACTCCGAAAATCCCGTCCGTGGTGAGATACATCTGGTTGATAATTCTTGTGATAGAGTAGCCGCGATGCCCGAACGTCCCGGGTATGTTATTCCCGAAGTAGCAGTACAGAAGGAAGCAACACGTCACAAGGGGCAGAGGCAAACCGACGGCGCGGCGAGTGGCTTCGAGCACCAGCAGGATGCACATGCCGCCAAAAATCAGGTCCACCCCATTAGGATCGCCCATGCGGGCTACCATCGCCTCGAAATTGACTACGACATAAGCGTTCACGATAAGGCCGCACAACGCCAGCGCGTAGTCCAAATATCCGGTCTTCGCCCCTTCCTTCTTTCGGTGAGGATAGAGCAGGAATATGATCACAAGCCCAAGCAGCAATACCGCCGCCCGCTGGATCATGGCCGTCAGCGGATACGCAATCGAGGTGGCCAATATGAAAATCGACATGCCGGCCGCCGCTACGGCGATCAGGTACTGCACTATCCTGTCTCTATCCATTTCCGTTCCTCCAACTCCGTTGCTGAATTATCACCTGGGGACAGCCCGCGGACGTGATTCCGGCCGTCCTCTCATGGGACCACAGGGAAAGAACCTCGCGGGATCGCCGCTCTCAATTAGCAGGGCTGAGCTTTTTAAGCCGCTCAATTCCTTCATGAATATCGTTTTCATCGGCAACAAAGGAAAAGCGGATGCACTGGTCATCCCCAAACACTTTTCCCGGAACACAGGCAATGTGGCAGCGATCGAGCAGATAATCACAAAAATCCACTGACCCGGATATACCCTTCATCGCATTCATCAGGGGGCTTACATTCGCGAACAGGTAAAACGCTCCAGCCGGCCGATGGACATTGATCCAGTCGATGCTATTGAGTCCCTCGAACATGAGGTTTCTCCGTTTTTCGAAGGACTGCCGGAATTGTTCGATGATTTGGGGAGGTGTGTTCAGGAGCGCGAAGGCCAGCGCCTTCTGGGAAATCGATCCCGCCGAGGAGGTGGCCTGCCCCTGTATGCGGGTAGCGCCCGCGATGAGGGAGGCCGGGCCTATGGCATAGCCCATTCTCCAACCTGGCATCGAATAGGTTTTGGAAGCGCTGTTGATAATCACCACGCGTTCGCGCAGTTGCGGCGCGACCGACAGGATGTTCACGAAAGTCCCTCCGTCATAGACCGATTTTTCGTATACATCATCGGAGATGACCACGATCCCGCTTGACTCGACGACGGAAGCAATAGCCTTGAGTTCCTCGGAGGAATAGACCGTCCCGGTGGGGTTGGACGGAGAGTTCAGGATGAGGGCCTTAGTCTTAGGAGTGATCGCGCTTTTCAGAGCTTCGATCGAGATTTTGTAGCCCTCCTCCATGCTTGTATTGAGAGCAATCGGTTCACCGTCCGAGAGGCCCACCATGTCCGGGTAGGACAGCCAGTAGGGAGAAGGGATTATCACCTCGTCGCCCGGATCGAGCATGGCCTGGAGCACATTGTGAATCGCGTGCTTGCCGCCGTTGGAAACAAGAATATTGGACTGCTCGAAGGTGAGCCCCAGTTCCGCTTCATACTTTTTGCTTATGGCCGTCTTCAGTTCCGGAATTCCTCCCGCAGCGGTATACCGGGTAAACCCTTCGCGGATGGCTTCTATACCGGCCTCTTTAATGAGATCCGGCGTGTGGAAATCCGGTTCTCCGACGGAAAAATTCAGCACCGGAAGCCCTTCGGCTTTCATGGCTTTTGCTTTGGCCGAGATCGAAAGAGTAATGGAAGGCTGGATCTTTTTGGCTCTTCGAGACAACAGTTCGAGCATGGTCGCCCCCTTCTAGGCTCTTACCATTAGTGATCCGCAAACGGTGATACGGTTCATTTCGCGCATGGATACGGTCTCCAGGAAGAGATACACGCACCTGGATCATTAACCGGAAAACAGAGGTAGCATCGAACTTGCCCCGTCGGCGTCGAGCCCGAAGCGCGGGGCCGGTATATCAGACTGCTCAGTGATCAGACTTCCGTGCCGCCTGGAAATCTCCCGTGAGGCGGGAGGCTGCGCACGGTGTAGAGGAGTAATATTTGATTATAAATCTAATGAAATCTTCGATCGTATAGGTGATTACTGTTTCGCTGTCAAATCATATCCGAGCTTTCCGCCACGTCGGCAAAACTTCACCGGATTCCAGCCATCCAGGCGACGTGGCTACTATCCAAGCCAACCCGGGAATCTCGCAAACGCCGTCGCTAATTTGGAAAGGGCCGGCCGCCGCCGCGGCGACGGCCCTA
>JBDKTY010000284.1:0-2510 GCA_039679945.1 Syntrophobacter sp.
TCGCCTCGAAACGCCTGCTCCACTCGTCGAGTGTTGCGGCGTAATGGAGGCGAAGATTCTCGACATCGACGGGGACCAGATCTTCTTTTCCCATGGTGCGGACCACATGATCGAGTACCGGTATGTAAGCCCCGGGGAAAATGTACCTCATCGTCCATGGATCGCCCGCGGTGTTTCGCTCTTTGCCCACGGTATGAAGAAGGCCGATGCCGCCTGGTTTTAAGAGTTCTCCCGCTTTCTTCATGAAGATCGGAATAAAGCCTTTCCCCACATGCTCGAACATACCGATCGAGACAAACTTGTCAAACCGCCCTTTGATGTTCCGATAGTCTTCAAGGAGGATGGTGATACTCCTGTCGAGACCCTTTTGAGCCACCTTTTCTCTGGCATATTCGGCCTGACGGGTGGAGAGGGTACAGCCCAGGCCTCTTACCCCAAAATGACTGGCAGCATAAAGAAGCATTCCACCCCATCCGCAGCCGATATCCACCAACGTCTCGCCTTCCCTGAGCTGAAGCTTCCGGCAGATATGCTCATACTTTTGCTCCTGTGCCGTCTCAAGGGTATCCGTTTCGCTCCTGAAATAGGCGCAGGAATATGTCATGCTCTCATCAAGGTAATGCTTGTAGAAGTCGTTGCCCAGATCGTAGTGGTGGGAGATATTCCCGCGAGAACCCTTAAGCGTGTTGAGG
Source organism: Syntrophobacter sp. (assembly GCA_039679945.1). Classification (GTDB taxonomy): domain Bacteria; phylum Desulfobacterota; class Syntrophobacteria; order Syntrophobacterales; family Syntrophobacteraceae; genus SbD1. Next base: position 693 of record JBDKTY010000284.1, read on the forward strand.
GACGCGATGTGCCGGAGGAAGACGGCCGCCCTGGTTCGCGCCGGGAGTTTCATGTTCTGAAAGCGCGGGTCGATGCCGATGCGGACAAGCTGCTGAAAATCGCCCTCCACATCGATGTTGCCACCAACATACTGTTCTCCGAAACCCATGGACCCCCTGCTGAAAATGCTTTTTACCGCGGCTGCGGTATTGAATGTGAGGGTGAAGACGGGCGCATCGTTGCCGTATCCTTCGACCTGACCGTCCCAGAAGCGCACCTCGAAGGGAACACCGGGCAATTCGGCGCTCAATGCCTTTAACAGACTCTGAAGGGTTTTCCTCATCAGTATCTCCCTGTGGGCTGTTGCCGACACGAATCCTGCCGTGTCATGTGGACCTCAAGCGAGCATACAAGACGACCGGTATAGTTTCATGTTATCCCCCGGAGGAAAAAACGTCAAGTGGGCGATGGCGGTCAGGCGCTTTCATGGAGCGATCGCGGATTCCTGCTTGCAAAATAGCGGGGATTGCAGGAGAATTTATAGAAGCATGGAATCCAGACAGTCTCGATGCTTACCGACACATGGAGGAGAAAATGAAGATCATGCCATGCCTTCCGATCAGGAAAAAGGAATGGGTGTTGCCGGCCCTTTTCCTGATGGCCGTCCTGGGTGGTTGCATCGTGAGCTATGAACAGCCCGGGAAGACCGCCGCAGATTTCGCGAGAGACAAGAAATACTGTGAATCAGTGGCTGAGAAGGAGTACGTGCGCAAGGGCACCAGGGTCTGTGACGAGGTCGATGTCTGCCTGATATCGAAGGGTTGGAAAAGCAGCCGGTAATCTTTCCCGGCGGGCCGCGACGCGGAGAGAGCGTTTTGGAGATCACGGGCAAGGAACTGAAAAACATTTTGCTTCGGCATAGGAAATGGCTCGATGGCGAGGATGGAGGTGTGTGTGCCAACCTCTCCCATGCCGATCTTTCCGGTGCCGACCTTGCTGGTGCCGACCTGTCGCAAGCGGTTCTTTCCGGCTCGGATCTCACGGAGGCCACGCTGGTGAGGGCCAACCTTTCCGGTGTCGATCTTTCGGGAGCTGATCTTTCCGATGCAGATCTTTCCCGCGCCAACTTCTACCGCGCAACGCTCTCCTATGCGAACCTCTCCGGTGCCAGGCTGATACGCGCCAATCTCTCCGGCGTAGACTTCTCCCGCGCCAACTTTTCCTCTGCCAGGCTCTCCGGCTCCAATCTTACCCGCGCCGACCTCACCGGCGCCGACCTCAACGAGGCCGACCTGGCCGGCTGCGACCTTGAGCGCGCCGACCTTGCCCTGGCCGACCTCACCGGCGCCGACCTCACCGGCGCCAACCTTTCCTACGCCGACCTCTCTTACGCCAACCTAACACGCGCCAACCTTGCCCGTGTAAACCTCGCAGGCGTGGATATCTCCCGCGCAAATCTGTCCTACGCCAACCTTGCCGGCGCCAATCTCACCCGCGCCGACCTCACTCTAGCCGACCTCAACGAAGCCGATCTCACCGGTGCAACCTGGATCGACGGAACAAAGAAATAGAACTGTCCTATCCATAGGGCCCCTAAATCTGCCCGGGTAGCTCCGAGAATCCAGGTCTCCCATCAGAAGTACGTTCGTCCCTAAATTCGCCAACCTGGAGACATACCGGTTTCAAGGCGACGTCTGCCGCGATAAAAACTCCCATTATCAAGAAGAGGATTCCGCCGGAAGGGGCGACAGCGACCAACAACCAGCACTGTCCGACCAGGAAGGGTCCTGCAGAAAAAACAAAAGGGGGCAGCACATGAACAAGCGAAGCGGCCGGTT
>JBDKTY010000285.1:0-2634 GCA_039679945.1 Syntrophobacter sp.
GATCAGGCTCTTGCCATGAGGCTGGAAGACGAGGACGAGCTGGAGGAGATGCTAGCCAACACGAGAGCGGAAATCAAGATCCTCCGGGATTGCGCGGGGGCGCAGGCTTGACCTGGGGGCACTGCGATTCCTGTCGCTGGCGGTGGGTGCCGTGGGCGGGTCCCTGCATCCATGTTCCGCCAAAGGAGGGTGAGGAATGCATTGGGTTCAGCCCGGCCAAGCAACACCGGAGGCCGAAAGGCAGCAGAGGGGGGGCATAAGCATGACCGGAACCACGCCAAATGTAGACACCATCATACAGGGTGACTGCCTGGAGGAGATGAAGAAGCTACCGGACCGGTCGATTGATGCAATTGTTACAGATCCGCCCTATGAGCTGGCTTTCATGGGGAAGAAATGGGATGCAAGCGGCATTGCCTATAATGTGGATATGTGGGGCGAATGCCTCCGGGTTCTGAAGCCCGGCGGGCATCTCCTGGCGTTCGGTGGCGCGCGAACCTATCACAGGATGGCTTGCGCTATTGAGGACGCCGGCTTTGAGATCAGGGATTCGCTGCATTGGGTGTATTCACAAGGATTCCCCAAAAGTTTAGACATTTCCAAGGCAATCGACAAGGCCGCTAAAGCCGAAAGGGAAATAATAGGAGAAATCGATAAGCTGCAATCTTATGGAAATGGCGCAAATTCTGTTTATGGCGATGGTCCTGATAAGCATCATAGGATGCTTATCACATCACCATCAACGCCAGAAGCTAAACAGTGGTCAGGATATGGTTCGGCGCTCAAACCCGCTCATGAGCCAATAGTCCTGGCCAGGAAGCCTCTGGATGGTTGCACGATAGCCGAGAATGTGCTCCGGTGGGGATGTGGGGGGCTAAATATCGACGGTAGCCGTGTATCAGGTGCTCCAAGAACTACACACAAAGACGGCAATACATTTTGTGCGGAAGGGTGCTATTCTGGAGGATACTCCAAAAACTTAGATCCGTTGGAGATAAGAACTCCTGGCCCATCGGGCCGATTTCCGAGTAACCTGATTCACGACAACAGCCCTGAGGTGCTGGCCGAATTTGCGAAGGCCGGAGAGAGGAAAAGCGGTGCTAGATCTGCCGTAGACCATCAAACCAAGACATTATACGATGGTGGATGGGCACAATCTGGAGTAAACGAATTTGCATCTTCTTCCGGCTCCGCTTCCCGCTTCTTCATGGCATGCGAATTTACGCCAGCCGATTACGCGCCGATAGTCTACTATGCGAAGGCGGCACCATCAGAGCGCAATGGTTCAACGCATCCGACCATGAAACCCCTTTCCCTCATGCGATACCTCTGCAAGCTGATAACCCCACCAGGCGGAACTATCTTAGATCCGTTTGGGGGCTCGGGTACAACCGGGATAGCGGCCATGAAAGAGGGCTTCCATTATATCCTAATCGAGCAGCAAGCGGAGTACTGCGAGATAGCCAGAAAGCGCGTCGCGGCGGTCCCGGCCAGGCTAGACCGTTGGGCGGAGGCGGAAGGATGACCTGGGGGCACTGCGATTCCTGTCGCTGGCGGTGGGTGCCGTGGGCGGGTCCCTGCATCCATGTTCCGCCAAAGGAGGGTGAGGAATGTATCGGTTTCAGCCCGGCCAAAGAGCACAGAAGGCCGAAGACCAGGGACAAGAGCGGGAAGGGAGGTGCCTAGTGGCGTCCTCTTTTTTGTGGCCCGCGGAGATAACAATTGTTATCTCGAAAGAAAATAAAAAATGTGGCCCCTATTTTGGGGCAGTTGGTATCTGGGAAAAGAGTTTTGGGAACTCCTTTTCCAGGCGGTCTCGGGGGAATTCAGCGGCTATTTTGGCAGCCGCATCTGGTGCGGGTAGGGACACGGGAATGATCACATATTTACGTTCCATGCCGTCGCCAGACACGTTAACTTGCAGGGTAGCACCCACAAGGCTCTGCAGGTTGTTGGCCTTGACGATGGCCAATATTTGCTGAAGTGCTCCTTTGGCAGATACACCCCAAACCAGCGGTTCGGTAGGTTTTTCGCTTGTCGTAACGACAAACTGATATTGAACCCGCTGGTCGCCAGTTTTGAATGCGGTGGTTCCCCTGATAGGATCGGTTATGATCCTGATTTGGTTGATTTTTCCGACTTCGGGCTTGAAAAATCCGGACAGTTGAGTAGCGTCCTCGTTCATTGTTTCCCATATCGACATTTTCTTTTCATCTCCGGCTTAGCTCTCGGGCGTATCGCCCATGCCTTGCCAATACCATATTATGGTACACGAAGTATTTAAGCTTAACTCTACTAACCCTAGCTAAGCAAAATATATATATGCTTATCCGGCATAAATAGTGCGCATGGCAATAAAAACCACTTTTCCGGCCAGGGTGAACGCGAACCTTGGAATACGGATACCGGACGCCGCGCGAGATCAGCTCAAGATCGAACATGGAACACAGTTGTTGGTGACTATTGAGCTGGTTGAACATGAGCTTGATAGATGACCTGAACCCATACGACGGGTTCCGAGCCGGGCAACGTGAGAGCATCCAGGATATAGTGAGGCATGCGCTGGCCGGGGATCGCATCATAGAGTATAAGGGACCTACCGGATGCGGAAAAAGCCTGGTGTTGTCGATCGCG
>JBDKTY010000286.1:0-26571 GCA_039679945.1 Syntrophobacter sp.
GGCGCCCTTCGTTTCATATCTTCGCGCTTATTGTCCCAGCCATTCCAGGACCTTCCTCACACCGGCAGGTGCATCGGGAGCATATCCATCCGCTCCGATCATATCAGCGAAGCTTTGATCGATTGGAGCACCTCCTACGATTATCTTGACCCTCTTGCGCAGACCTCTTTCACCAAGTATTCGGAGTACATCATTCATGGCAAGACGAGTCGGAGTGTAGAGACAGGAGAGCGCGAGCACATCAGGTTGTTCCTCTTCCACTTTTTCCGCGAATTTATCGGCTGTAACATCAATTCCAAGGTCCACTACATGAAAGCCCGAACCTGTAAACATCATCGATACTATGTTTTTGCCTATATCATGAACGTCCCCCTCAACCGTACCGATGACCAGTTTTCCAACCTTTGGAACATCGCCTTTCTCCAGGGCCGGCTTTAGCAGGACAAGAGCATCCGTCATAGCCATTCCCGCCATGAGAAGCTCCGGCACGAAGATTTCCTGGCGCTCATAGAGGCCGCCTATCGTCTCAAGTCCCTTTATCAACCCTTTATTCAGAATGTCATTAGGTGGGATGTTTCGGTCGAGAGCCTCTTGAGTCAAGACTTTTACCTGTTCGATATCCCTATTCGATATAGCCAGCTCAATACTGTGCAAAATATCCATGTTGCCTCCCCTCTGGTATCCTCTACTCTAATGGATTGGATAAAATCAGGGCACCCGCCATTCATGGCAGACCTGATGCAGTTCGGCCACCCGCCGACATCCATCGGACCTTACCCACTTGCTCCGGCATGTGGGTTTTCCCGCCATCATCTTGAGGATCCTGTCCCAGTCTTCTTCGGTCTTTTTTCAAGAGTACTCCGAAGACCATGAGTTCCGAGCATCATTCAATGAAACTCGTGGTCCCTTTTCCATGATCCGTCATGAAGCTTTTTCACTCTTCTCCGAGCTGCAAATACGATGTCCAACAGGACCAGCACACGAAATAAAACAATTGCACACAAGATATCCCTATGAATTATATATTTCACCTCCTCTCATTATTTGCCGGTTGTATATAAATCCACAATGTCCGCAATTACAGCTCACTTACAACCAGCCAATACATAAGAAATTGGTTGAATATAAATAATAATTATCTATAAATATAGTTAAACCCAATGGATATCAGTAAGTTTATACATGGCAAGTCTGAGCAAATCACCTGATATTTCGCCAGATTCAGTATTCGCTGGAAGTGTGGCAGCACTCATTTTCGAATATTATTGGAGAGAGTCGACAAGGCGGATTCAATATGCCTTCTACTCCCACGGTAAACTTCTATTCCATGAGGCTGATCCTGTCTATGGCGTCCTTGCGTTGATTAAGGCGAATTTGCGAAAAAGAGATCCCGATTGATTTTAGGTCCCAAGGAAAACGTTTAATCACAATCGGTTGCACTTCGGAGATTGACCGCTGGGTTCCGTGCATGGCCTTTCCCCGGATTTATCAAGACTTCATGCTACCGGTTCCACAAAGACCGTTCTTTGTTGAGTTGTGGTAGTCACCAATATTGATTTGCTTTTCCCTTAATAATAGTAAATGATACGAGTACCCTTGGCCATTTATCCCATGCTCTCGCCTCACCTGACGAGGATTGCTCATGACAACGGTGAGAATCAGCGTTGATAACCGCACTTTTGCCGCCAGGACCGAAACTACTGTCATGGAAAGTCTTGTAAGGGAGGGACTGCTATTACGTTCGGATTGCGGCAGTCACGGCCGTTGCGGAAAATGCCTGGTACGTGTGTCCGGCCCCGGCCATGAGGGACTTTCTGAAATGGAAGAAACCGAGCGGAAGTGCATCGGACCCGTGGAGCGGGCGCAAGGATATCGTCTGGCCTGCCGCGCAAGGGTTCTGGGACCGCTGTCGCTCGAAATCCCGGATGAAAGCCGTCTTTCCAGGCAGGTGGTGCAAAAGGGATCGCCCTTGCTGCTGTCGAGACTGGAATCGGACACTCTTGCCCTCTCCCCTTCCGTCGAGGATGCATGGGGGGTAGCTGTCGATATCGGAACGACAACGATGGCCATCTACCTATGCGACCTCTCAAAAGCATCAATCATCGCATCCACCGCGGTTCGAAATCCGCAGTGCATTTTCGGCGATGATGTCATAAGCCGGATCAACGCGGTCCGCATCGATCCGGAAGTCCTGCCGCGCCTGCAGGCAATGATCGCGGGCGCCCTGGACTGGGCTGTCTTCTCGCTTGCCATGCAGGCAGACATCGAACCGGAAAAAATCACTCAAGTGGTCAGCGTCGGAAACTCCATCATGCTGCATCTCTTCCTGGGAATCGACCCGTCATCTATCGGCCTGTATCCCTACACTCCCAAATTCTCAGAAGCGAAAACTCTCGGCGCCGATTCAATCGGCGTGCAGTCATGCCCTCACGCACGGCTCCGCACGCTTCCGCTCATAAGCGGGTACCTGGGAGCCGATATCATCAGTGCGGCGATAGCCGCGGACCTGTCCCATGAGCCGCCGGGAACCATGCTGGTTGATGTGGGGACAAATGGCGAGGTTCTCCTCGTCACCGAGAGCGGGTTCTCCGCCACCTCCTGCGCCACGGGTCCGGCTTTCGAGGGCGCCGCCATCCGTCACGGCATGCAGGCGACTGCCGGCGCTATCGACGCCGTGAAGTTCCTGCCGGAAACAGGCCGTTTTGAATATACGGTAATACCGGGAAGCGACGGTCTTCCCACCCCGCCGGCGGGCATCTGCGGCTCGGGAGTCATCAGCGCCGCCGCTGAGCTTCTCCATGCGGGAATTCTCGCTAAGGATGGAAGCTTCAATCCTCGCTGCCCGCTTTCATCTCTGCGCCGTGGAGAAAGAAACATCCTGGAATTCGTCATCGCCACCGGCACGAAATATGAGATCGTCCTCACACAGGGAGATGTGCGCGCGCTTCAATTGGCGAAAGGGGCCTTGCGCGCCGGGATCGATCTACTGTGCCGGGAGAACGGACTTTCACGCCCGGGCAGAATCCTCATGGCCGGAGCCTTCGGAAGTTACATCAACCGGGCGGACGCAATCAGGATCGGGATGTTTCCGGAAATGAATGTGAACGATATCGTGATTGTGGGCAATGCAGCGGGAGCAGGCGCCGTACTCGCTCTGCTCCGGGAAGACATCTTCGAAAAGGCGGCGGACGTAGCGCGATCTACACGCGTACTCGACCTCGCATCCCACAAAGGGTTCCAGAAAGCGTTCGTGGAAGCCCTCTCCTTTTAAGATCACAAACACCCCCCGTGTCAGTCAGCCATGCCAGGCCACAAACCCGCGACCATGACTCAATTCCTCTTTCCCTGGAAAAGTGGCTGGGATTTACCGAAAATGCGCAATTTAGAATGGATAGAGGCATCCAGGCTTGGATATTGCTAAGAATTCGCTTGACTTGAGAATGAGTTCTAGATAGGTATGCGCGGGGCAGGAGTTGTAATTGCGACAATGTTTCAAAGGGGGGGGGAAGATAATGAAGCGTCTTGCTGTAATAGTGGCTTGCGTTTTCGCCTGCCTTCTCTGGGCTGACCGCGCTCACCTCAAATCATCAGAGTATTCGCGCGGATTTCTAGCAAAAACGCACGATAAGACAAACCCTGTCGAGGCTCCTCCGGCAGCCCAGGTATGCGTGCTTGACCCTACGCTCCACGTCCCCGAGCCAGATGAGGCGTCCAAGGTATCCACGGATGCCCCTCCGGCCGCAGTCGTACCTGAAACGGTATTCGATTTCGGAAAACTTACCGAAGATCTTGAGTTTGTCCACCGGTTCAGCGTAAAGAACACGGGCAAATCAGTGCTGAACATAAAAAAAGTGGTGCCCGGCTGAGGCAGTGTGGTGGCCCAGTTTGACAGGGCCATTCCTCCCGGCGGCGAGGGAACGATCACTTTGAAACTCAATCCGAAAGCCTGCAGCGGTGATACCAAGAAATCGGTGCTCGTCACCTGCGATGACCCGCAAAAGCCCTATTTCATCCTTATACTCAAGGGTGAGGCCAGCAGTTGATCCGTGATATTCCAGGCGGTCGATGGGTTCATCCGTCAAAATCGTCCGCCTCAATGGAGTTATTCTTGACGCCATCCCGGCGAAAGCCGTCTCGACGCCGCTCATTAAATCGTTGACCTCCCGGCCCAATCCTCATATTCTCGCCACATGATCCCAGGCTATGCAAGTTGGCGCATTCTTCTTCCCGTTCTCTTCAAATCACTGAAAAACCGGAGCCTTAACCATGGATGTCAAGATCAGAGCAACCAACATTGTCTGGCATTGCAGCCAGATTCCACGCAAAGACAGAGAGACCATGCTCGGCCAGCGCGGTATCACCATCTGGATGACCGGCTTGCCTTCTTCCGGTAAAAGCACGACTGCCTATGCACTCGAATACGAACTGGTAAATCGCGGTTTTCTTGCTTATGTCCTGGATGGAGACAATGTACGCCACGGTCTCAATAAGGACCTTGGATTTTCCGCCAGGGACCGTGAGGAGAACATCAGGCGTATTGCCGAGGTGGCGAAGCTCTTTGCCGACTCCGGAATAATCGTTATCACGAGCTTCATTTCTCCCTACCGCAAGGAAAGGGATTTCGCCAGAAGGATCCACAATGACGCGGGTCTGGGGTTCGCGGAAGTCTTCATCGATACTCCGCTTGAGATCTGCGAAAAGCGGGACCCTAAATGTCTCTACGCCAAGGCTCGACGAGGTGAGTTAAAAGGTTTCACGGGAGTTGACGATCCTTACGAGATGCCGCTGAATCCGGAATTCCTCGTGAAGACCGCTGGCAACACCCCGGAAATGATTGTGGGCCAATTGCTTGATTTCCTGGTGAAGACGGGATATTTGCCCTCCGACCCGAAAGTCGTTCCCTTCGGCCACAGGAGTCTCGCAACGACCAGCGGCGCCTCGGAGTAGGTTCTCGACCGGGACATGGACGAAAAGGCTTTTGATCCCCAAGGATTCCTGTTTCGCGGGCTCCATCCTTCCGTTTCTCTCGGGACGGCAAGCGACCGCTACAAAGGGTGGATCGGGCAGGTCTATTCCGAAGAGTTCTATCGGGGAAGAATCACGAGCCGCACGAAAAAAGTAGCCAGGAACAGCTTCCGCGAGGAAGTACTGCCGGTGGATAGCGTGCGCGAGTATTTTCAGCACTTTCGGATATTGGAGATCGATTACACTTTCTATGCGCCGCTTGTTGAAAACGGCAAACCGACGCAATGCGCAAGAACGCTCACCGAATACGCCCGGCATTTGCGGCCGGAAGACCGGGTTTTTCTCAAGACTCCCCAGATGTTCTTCGCAAGAAAGGTCTGGCGGGGCAAGGACTTTGTGCCCAATGAACATTACCTTGCCCCTGACGCCTTCACGCACCGGTTCTACACGCCGGCCATCGATATTCTCGGACCGGGTCTGAAGGGCTTCATCTTTGAGCAGGAGTATCAGCGCAAGGACGCACGAGTTTCACCCGTGGCTCTGGCCGGCGAGCTGGACGAGTTTTTCGGCGCTATCCCCGGTGATCCCCGCTATCATATCGAGCTCAGGACCGAAGCTTACCTCTGCAAACCCGTGCTGGATGTTCTCAGAAGGCATGGCGTCGGACAGGTCCTCTCCCATTGGACGTGGCTTCCCAACCTCAAAAGGCAGCGCGCGAAAAGCGGCGGTGACTTCATCAGCGCGGGCGGACAAACCGTCATCAGGTTGATGACACCGTTGGGGGTCCGTTATGAAGACGCCTACGCAAAGGCGTTTCCATTCGACCGTATCGTTGATGACATGCTTCAGCCCGGTATGGTGCCGCAGACCGCGGAATTGATGTGGGAGGCTATCTCGGAGGGGAAAGAGATCAATGTGATCATCAACAATCGGGCGGGCGGAAACGCGCCGCTCATCGCCCGACAACTGGCCCTGAAATTTGCCGAAATGGGACGGCCGAAGAAAAAACCCCCGGCAGGTGACTCAGCGGAGTCTCCGGCGTAGACTATCCACCAGGGCACCGGAACCCCATTCGCGGATCAGGTCCTTGGTCAGCTTCCCGTTCGGAATGATCCCGGCGTTCTGAAAGTCCAGCCGAGTCAGCAAGATGAACCGTCGATCAAGAGGGGTACCGGCGGCAGGCTGGCCGCAAAGGCGAGAATGCAAACCTGGGAAAACGTCGGAACGGAAATCCACACCCCTTTCAATCCGAAAAACCAATCTTGCGACAGGCGGGGCGAGGGCACTCCTTCCGGGTTTTCGCCGGGAATCGGCTCCTTACTTATTTTCGCCCTGCAGTTTCTGCACGACGCTTACCGTATCGTGCAGGCGCTTCTGCTCGTTCTTCAGATTTACCTTGTTAGGTGCGTGTTTCCGATCCCTGATCTTTTCGGTCTTTTGCGTCTTGGAAGCCATTTCATCTCTCCTGTAAAAAATTAAACCGGCCGATCACACAGCCGGATTATAGTCTCTCAAGAAAAGCAAAGCATTTTTATATAGCAGATACCGGAACGGATGTCATTACCTTTTGTAGTCTTTGGGCTGGAGCGGTCCTGTCACAAATCAACACCAATTTTTCCAGTTCCGGATAGCGGCCCCCGCACCTTCTCGCGAGCCATTGTCGAAGCTGTTCCCAGGCCCAGGGGATGAATTGCAGGAAGAATCTCTTTCCTTTTGTCAGTCCGAGAAAAGCAAAGGCGCCGAGAATCTGCAGGTTTCTGCACAACCTGACGGCGGCATACGAGCGAAGGAACTCTCCCCGCGAACAGCGAAGGAATCGTTGAGCGGCGGACCAGTACACCACCGCGAGCTTCTCCTGGAGCCCCGAGGGAAGCTTGACGTATGGATCGACCAACAGGGAAGCGAGATCGTAGGCGGGGGGGCCGAATCGCATCCCCTGGAAATCGATAAGCCATAAACGGTTGTTGCGAACCATGATATTTCGGCTCTGAAAATCACGGTGGAAAACGAAGCGCGTCTGACTCACGCCCGCGGCTTCGGCAAGCTTCTCGAAATCGGCGCGGAGCTTATCGCCGTTTATCTCAAGGCCCATGAAACCGATGAGAAATGATTCCCTGAAATACTCCAGTTCCTTCTCAAATACGAACTCGGGATCATACAGGGCATGATCGAAGCAGAAGTCCGCGGAGAAGCCCCGAGGCGCCTTGCGATGTAAACCGGCCAGCATGATCAGCACACGCTCGTAAATCTTTTCCAGATCAGGCCAGTTCCTCAGAACATGGCACTGGAGATGGACATCTCCCGCATCCTCGAGCAAAAAGCGCCCTGCCTCCACATCCGCATAAAGTATTCCGGGCGCGGGGATTCCTTTCGAGATGAGATGACGACCGATGGCGAGGTATGAATCGTTCTCGTCGATGGGTTCTTTCCTTCGGGGCGAGAGGAGAGCGACATAGGAAGAGTCCCCGGTGTGAAGCCGGAAAAACTTCCTGTCGGACCCATCGCCCGCGAGGGATGTAATTCGAGGATACGCATGGCGACCCGACAACGCCGGAGCCTTTTGGATCAAACCATCCAACGCGAGAGCGTCGTCCTTCACCAGGGCTCTTTCCACGGCAGGTCTCATTGCCGCTCCCGGACCAATGTGCCGTTGGCATTGAGATCGGCCCCGAGGCCGTCGGCTACTATGCAGTCCTTGAGAACGCTGCCCGCTTTCACGCGGACATTCTCCCAGAGAATGACATTTTCAAGATAGACCTTCTCATGGACTCGCGCCCCGCGACCCACCACAACGGAGCCTCTCATCTGGACACCGGGAGAAACCACGGCTTCCGGATGGATATAGATGGGATGGCCCGTTCGGAACGGCGGCAGAAAACCCGGGTGGAGGGTGCCAAGCTCGGCGGACAGTCTCATGTAGCTTTCCATGGAACCCATCTCACGCCAGAAAAGACCCGATGAGAAGAGCGCTTTGGGCGGAGTTCCCCGTGCGATGAGATTGCGGTATATGCTCACTATATCGCCCGGGATTCCAGATGGGTATTCCTGGATGGCCGAGGGGCTGACAAAATGGATACCCGTAAATGCAAGCATCCTCACGCCATCACGATGTGATTGGATCTTTTCGGCTTCTTTTCCGAACCCGGCCACAAATCCTTCCCTGGTTACCGCCACGTTGTTAAACGCGGGCCAGTCATGAAGCAGCAGGCTCACCTCGGCCCCGGACCGGAGATGCTCCCTGTACAAGGCGTCGAGAGGGGCATCACAGATAATGTCACCGTTAATGACAGCGAAGGGCTCATCCTCGAACGATTCCATGGCCGTCCTGATCCCGCCGCCCGTCCCCAGCAGCACCGGTTCAAGGTGGACTTCCACATTGATCGGCCACTCTTTTCGCGAGACTGCGTCAACCACCTTGTCCTTCAGATGATAGGCGTTGAGTACCGCATCATCAAATCCGCATCGATGAAGTCTTTGAATCCAGAAATCGAGAACCGGTATGCCCCGCACGGGGACCAGCACCTTGGGGCAAACGCGGGTGAGCGGAAGGAGCCGGGTCCCAAGTCCGGCAGCCAGAATCATTGCGCGCACAGAGATACCTCGGCGAAAAGAAAGACCGTGCAGCCACGGGTCGAAACCAGGACTCGGGCGGTCGAATTAATGAAAGGTTATTGCTGTTCCGGCAGAAACGCTTGCCGGGTCCAGGACTGGAGAATCACCGCGTATCCGGGATCGCTTACAAGGACCCGCGTACGGCCGCCGGGAAGCTCGTCAAATCCGATGCTCCCCCGCGCGAGCCAGTTTATCACCTGGGGATAGACCTCGTACTCAAGCCGCAGGCCACGGGCACGGATTCTTTCCGGATCATCCTCGGGCCAGATCGGATAAACCGCCTGCGCAATTACGGGTCCCGTGTCCTCCCCCTCATCCACGAAATGTACGGTGATCCCTCCCCACTTGCAGCCGTATGCAAAGGTATCCTCATACCCGTGCTGTCCCGGAAAACTCGGGAGCAGTGCGGGATGTATGTGCAGTATGCGGCGCATGCCGCCGGAGTTGAATCGGCCGATGAAATAGGGAGTGACCAGGCGCATATAACCCGCAAGGCAGATGAAATCAGCATGGTGGGCCTCGATTATCTCAATGAGCTTATGCTCGGCGAGAACCAGTCTGGCAAGACGAGCGCGCCGGCGCGGCATGTCCTGATCCTTGAGGATTCTCTGCCGGCTGTCGAGTTCATCGAGATCTATCGGGAGATCGCCCGGAACCGGCAATTCGCTGGATGCGAAAGCGCTGTAATCGACACAAAAGGCAGGAATACCGGCCTCCTCGGCTCTCCTGAGACCGTATGCATCGGGCCTGTCGCTGATTACCGCCACAATTTCGGCGGACATCGCTCCCGCGGCCGAACGGTCGATCATCGCCTGGAGATTGGTCCCTCCACCGGAAACAAGGACCGCGAGACGCAGCTTTTTGACGGGTTCTGTCATGGAATCACTACTCACCGTTCGTGCCGGGTGAACGGGGAAGATTTCTCGCCCCGCAATGATGGGATGGATGACCTGGTGACCATGCAACTCCCTGATATCGCTCACTCGCAAAAGCTGTTTATCGACATGTATCGAGGCATGAATGGGACCATGGGACAATGATGGTTTACGCCCGGCCTAGTTGAAGTATTCGACCGCATTCCGAAAGATACGGATACCGTCGCCTTCCTCGGGAATAGGTATTCCATCGCGCTTATATTTTTCCCTGAGCCACGTCCACTCCGGATGATTCGTGAAATGGTTGAATGCTTCCGGGTGAGGCATAAGCCCCGCCACCCGGCCGGTGACATCGCAGATCCCCGCGATGTCATTCACCGAACCATTAGGGTTGAAGGGGAACTCTCCTCGGGCTTCCTGGCCGTCCGGTCTGGCATAGCGAAATATCACCTGTTCCGAGCGGATAAGACGCTCCAAAATCGGGGGTTCAGCGAAAAGTTTGCCTTCTCCATGGCGGACCGGCAGTTCAATATGCTCCATGCCCCGGGTCAAAACGCAATGCGAGGCCGTATTGGCCGAAAGATGCACCCACTGGTCCCGGAAATTCCCACAATCGTTGGCGATCAGGGCAACCTCACGCTTCATCCCGCCCATCGTGAAGCCGGGCAGAAGGCCAAGATTGACCAGCACCTGGAACCCATTGCATATCCCCATTACGATCCCGCCACTTTCGACGAATCGGCTGATTTCATCCTGGAGGCGATGCTTGAGACGCATGGCCATGATCACGCCCGCGCCATGGTCATCCCCCCACGAAAAGCCTCCCCCGATGATGAAAATCCGGTAGTCGGCAAGCTTTCTTTCGTGGGAGATCAGGCTGTTCAGATGCACTTTTTCGACGGCAGCGCCAGCGACCCCAAGCGCGTAAGCCGTTTCGAGGTCGCAATTAAGACCGAACCCGGTCATGACAAGAGCTTTTACCGCACTCAATTTCCGCTCCGGTTTCCGATGGTCATGCGGGTGGTTTACTCCAACCCGATGTCCCCGCGATAGTAAATGCCTTCGAATCTCACCTTTTCCATTTCGGCAAGGGCAACTTCCCGGGCCCGCTCCAGGGTGGACCCGGAACTCACAATGCAGAGCACCCGCCCTCCGGTGGTGAGAAGCCGCCCGGTTGCATCCCTTTCCGTACCCGAATGGAAGACAAGGCACCCCGGGTCGATCCGGTCAACACCCTCGATGGGAAGGCCTATTTTGTAACGGTCCGGATACCCTTTATACCAGCCCTTTTTCCCTCTGGTCGGACCGCTGGTGGCGATCAGGCACAAACGGTAGTCCGGGTCCCATTCGGGCACGGTTTGGCCCAGCTTTCCCTGGAGAATCGCCTCGCACACGTCTACCAAATCAGTACGAAGACGTGGGAGAATCACCTGGGCTTCGGGGTCCCCAAGGCGGATGTTTATCTCCAGAACGTAGGGGATAATATCATCTCCTTCCCCGACCAGCATCAGCCCCAGGTACAGAATCCCGCGGTAGAGAATACCGAATTTTTCCCGCACACCCATTATGAGAGGCTCGGCAACCCGCTCCATGATGGTCTTGACGAGTGAGTCCGTGAGCCAGGGATGTGGAGAGTATGACCCCATCCCCCCTGTATTCTTTCCTTCGTCCTTTTCCCTGGCGCGCTTATAATCCTGAGCCGCGACCATCGGCACGACACTGTAGCCGTCGGTGAAGCAGAAAAAGGAAAGCTCGCGGCCGTAGAGCCGCTTTTCTATATCCACGCGATCACCCGCATCTCCAAAGATACGGTCCTCCATGATCGCCCGGATAGCGTCCCGCGCATCCGCGGCCGATTCACAAACTAGCGAACCCTTTCCGGCCGCCAATCCGTCCGCCTTCACCACCACAGGGTAACCCACGCTTTGCACATAATCGCGCGCCCTGGCGGGGTCGGAGAAATTCTCGAACTCAGGGACCGGTATCCCGAGGTCCCGGAGCATTTCCTTGGCGTCGCATTTGCTGGATTCGAGCCTGCTGGCTTTCTTGTTTGGACCGATTATGGCCAGGCCGCGCGATTCGAACAGGTCAACTATCCCAGCCGAAAGCGGTTTTTCAGGGCCGACGAATGTCAGGTCGATTCGTTCTTTTTCAGCGAAGTCGGCCATCTCTTCAATGGTCCTCAGATTGACACAGGTTGCGGTCTCGGCTATTCCCGCATTCCCGTGAGCGACGAAGACCTGCCTCACGCGAGGGCTCCGGGTAAATTTCCAGGCAATGGCGTGGTCTCGGCCGCCGGTTCCAACTACGAGTACTCTCACGGGCTCTCCTGCTCCTTTAGGGCTCGGGCTATTCCAGGCCGGCAATGCCGGTCAGGTAATCGCAAATATTTCCATCATAGGCATGCGTGGTGCAGAATGCCTTGCATGCAAGCCTGAGGCTTGTCTTGCGGGATATGTTTCCATTCAGTTCCCGCAATTCACTCAGTACGGCGGGGTAGTCGCCCGGATCGGTGACCACCGCGACGAACTTGTTATTCTTCGCCGCCGCGCGTATGAGCGTCGGTCCCCCGATATCGATGTTCTCTATTGCATCATCCAGGGAGCATCCCGGCCGCGCCACCGTCTTCGCGAAAGCATAAAGGTTTACCACCACCATGTCGATGGGGTCAATGCCATGCTGAGCCATGGTCGCAAGATGGACTTCATTGTCACGGATTCCAAGAATGCCGCCGTGGATTTTCGGGTGGAGCGTCTTCACCCTGCCATCGAGCATTTCCGGGAACCCGGTGTGATCGGATACTTCCGTTATCTCGATCGCACTGTCGCGAAGGGCTTTCGCGGTTCCTCCCGTGGAGAGCAGGCGTACTCCCATGCCTTGCAATCCCTTTCCAAATGCTACAAGTCCGGTCTTGTCCGTAACGCTTAATAGAGCACGGCGAACGGGAAACATAACATACCTCCTTCTATGGCAGGGAGTACATGATACGCGGGATGGGGCCTCGACTCCCCCTTCTCGCAATCCTGATCCGTATTCATATTGGCGCGGCTTGCGGGCGCCTGCAAGCTATTCCCGTGAACACCCGGCAAACAGCCGTTCGAAAAGCGCATCCGCCGCTTTCACCACGGCGGCGCTTTCGGGAAGGGTCGCTGTTGGTTTTCCGTCACGATCAAATTCCGCAAGCAGAGGGTCGGCGGGAAGGCATGCGATGTTGTCGGCTCCGAAGAGCTGGACGACCTCATCGGGCCACGGGCATTGGACCCGCACCTGGTTTATCACGAGCACCGTCTTCGTGACCCGCATGGGCAGAGTGCGTACAAGCCTGGCGATCCTGGAGGCAGCCGCCAGGCCCCGTCTGCTGGGATCGGACACCAGCACGAGCAGGTCAACATCTTTCTGCGTAAGACGGCTGAAGTGCTCCATTCCGGCCTCATTGTCAATGACAATGTAATCGTAGTTCTTGATAAGACGGTCGATGAGCCCGGTAAGAAGGTTATTGGCGGCACAATAGCATCCCGGTCCCTCGGGACGCCCCATCGCCACCAGGTCGAAACCATCCCCCTCGACCAGGGATTGCTCCAGCTTCATCTCCATGAAGATGTCCTTGGTCATCCCCACCGGAACACTCGTTTTCATCTCCTCGCGCGCATCCGACAGAGTTGACGCCAGCGGAACCCCGAGCACATCATTCAGGTTCGAGTTGGAGTCGGCATCGATAGCCAGCACCGGCTTCATGCCCTGTCTGAGCATATACCTGATGAGAAGCCCGGCTACAGTTGTTTTTCCGGTTCCGCCTTTGCCTCCGAGTGCAACCGCATATCCCAACTTAATCCTCCTAACCGCGATCCATCGCCCGGACCCTCTATGTCAAGAGACTCCCGCATCATCTGCGGAAGACGCCGGAATCATTGATTTTAAAACTATATTAATAACATAATGACTTTATAATAGAAAGACCTATCCTTCCCGCGGCTCGAAATCTCGAGTATGACCAAGTCAGATTCAGTTCCGATTCGCGGGAGATTCATGTCACGCGCGGCCCACGCCGACAGGATTGCCTTTGCCCTCACAATACCGGATCAGCCCGTTCGAGGCTAGTCTTTTCGATTGCTTGAGCCTGGCTGCTCCGGCTGCTGCCATTCCCCTCCTTGACCGCTGGTTTCAGAGGAAATGTCCCATCTTGAGCGCGAACTGGTATGAGATGCCGATTGGTCTCCTCATCGTTCCTCCCGCCCAGACACACCCATTTGTAGACTGAACGCCCTATGCCTGATAATTGAATATCGTTGCCTTCCCCGCCAACCCGCCCCGGCGGACTAGCTGTTGACAGGTATCATGGAATCTTCTATTAAAAGATCAATTTCAAAGTCCAAGGCTGCCCACCCCTGGATTTCCTCGTTTTGCCCCCCCTCCATCGTCTGGGCAACTTGACGCCGTTGCGCGCCTGACAACATGGCAATGCTGTTTGTTTTCTGACTGCAACGATTCCGGTGACAATAGCGGGACAATCGGAGTTCTTAATGATTGATCGAGCAGGACCAGGTTCACGTTTCAGTTATTTGATACCAGACCTTACAAGTTTTGACATATTACCGGTGGGTGGGACACTATCGCTTTCGTTTCCAAACCCCGACCTTGAACGCCCTTTCAGGATTACCGACGGAAAATCCTCATGAGTATGCCCACGACCTCGCCTTTGACTACCCAAACACATTTATGCCGGTTAAGGGAATTTAAGAAATGAAGCGCAACAAGGAAGCTTTTTCAGTTCAAGCCTCCGGACCTATATCCGGTGAACCTGGAGTAGAAATCTCGCGGCGGAAATGGCGTGACATCGTTATCGCTTTCTTTATATCCCTTCCAGTTCTCAGCCTTTCGCTAAGTGCTGTCATGTGGCTCCGTTTCGGGGTCGACATTCCTTTTTGGGACGACTGGAGAAATTACGAAACCTGTCGCGCGGGTATTTTCAGTCTGAAGATTTTTTTTACTCCCTCAAACGATACGCTCTATCCGGTCGGTCTGTTCCTGGACTACCTTTCGCAACGTTTTTTAAATGGAAATACGATAGCCTATCAGTTCATTTCCATGACAGTTGTTCAGGGGTCGTTGCTCATACTGCAATGGCGGCTACTTTTGTTCGCATTGAAGGACAGGCTTCTGGCCGCCTCCGCATTCAGTCTCACCATACTCATGCTCCAGCCGGACAGCTATTGGGGCCTGCAGAACATTGCCTATCATCAAGCGCTCCCGCTTATCTGTATCCTGTCCTCGATTTACATCATCGTCGCGAGCCCATGGAGAAAATGGTGGAGCATTTCCGCGTTATTCGTGCTCGGGATCATATCCGGGCTGGCCTATACTTCCGGTGCTTTTTCCATTCTCACCGTCGGAATAATTTGTTTCACCGCCGGATACTTTGTTGAGCCCGAGGAGCGCGGAAAATATAAATGGGGCGGATTAACCCTTATTATTGCGGGGATTTTGACGTCAATTCCCCAGGCGTGGGTCATCCTTGTGATTCAAAAGGGTTTACATCGCCGGAAGGCCATTCCGGCCTATCCCAATGAAATTGCTTTCTGGGCCTTTGCCTTCGGCAAAATCGGCCGATCGCTCATGCTCCCGGTGACGCATCCCGTCTTTTCTCTTGTGTCCTCCATCCTGGCGGCCGCCTTGGCTCTGGCGCTCCTGGTCCGAGGCGCGCTCCGCACTGTGAAGGGTTTGCCGCGCCAGAGGGAAACCGGGATCACCGTCACTTATATCTCCCTATTTGCAGCCATTTTTGTTTACCTGCTCATGGTCGCGTTCGGACGAGCACACCTGCAGTCACACGGAGCGCAAAATCCGATGCAGGTCTTCTTGATCGGTTTTTCCCGGTTCCATTTCTATTGGATAACTTTGCTGTGGCCATGGGTGATGGCCGCATGCTTGCATGCCGCCCAAAGAACGGGCTCTCCGAACCCGGGAAAGTTTTCACTGGCGTTGGCGACAGGGTTGCCTTTAGTTGTACTTCCGCTCCTTATAATCAGCGGTGCTTTGGGGCACGCGGAACCTTTTCGGGCAAACATGCAAAATCGCCTCGATGGTATTCGCTGCTGTTTGTCAAAAATACAAAACGGTGAAGCAATAGAATGTCCACAGCTTCATTACCGTGACATGACTGAAGCCCTTCGATACGCGGCATCCATCGATGCTTCATTCATCCGCTCTTTGCCCATCCTTCCACCTCCAGCCGGAGCAAATGGGCCGCCTCCCCTGTTCAGGTTTTCAGAAGCGGCCGAAAAGGACGTGGAGTTGCTCAACACCACCGCCCTCGATCAGACTCCCGAGGGATACAAGTTCCAGTCAGCCGGAAACTCTCGGATTCTCTTCCGCACGGACGCGCCCGAGGTCATGAAGAGCTGCGCGAACCTCGGAGTAACCGGGATGCTGCGTGTATCCGAGCCGGACATGGCCAGACTTTATTTCAAAGTGCAGGGGCAGAAGGCTTTTTCGGACACCGAACAAAAAGTTGAGCGTCTTCTGCCTAATAAATGGCAGAAAGTCACTTTCAGTATATTCAGCTCAGAAGGATTCGCCGATGGACTGCGCTTCGAGCCGGTTGCGAAACCACAGGTGTTCGAATTGAGAGATCTTGAGGTGAGGTGCAGCGGATTTCCTTTAAGGCAATGACAGGTACCGCTCATGCCGGCATTCAGGGCGCGGCATCTCCACCTGAATGTCACGGGCGGCACGACCCAAGCCTGCCCATTCGGACGCCCCTGACTTTGCCGATGGATAAGTCAGAATCGATACCGGCGACCGGCAAATTCCCGGACCCTCTATAGAAATCATATCTCGTCCGCCGTGGGAAAAGGCCGTGGCGGGTGTGACTAGATCCCGGATGAGTGCTCTTCCCGAAATTTGTTTGCTTCCGGCAGAAGATGGTCGAGTATTCCATTGATGAACGCGCCGGAATCAGGGCTGCCGAAGGTTTTACCAAGGTCGATAGCTTCGTTGATGGATACCTTGGGAGGGATTTCCAGGCAGTACAACATCTCGAAAACGGCTATGCGGAGCACGTTCCTGTCGATTATGGACATCCTCTCCAATCGCCAGTTCTCCGAAGCCGCCACTATCATGCCGTCTATCTGGTCGCGATAGGCATGGACGCCGCTTATGAGTTTTTCGGCGAAAGGACGGACTGATTCGGGGATCTGATGCTCTGGTTCATCGGTATCCAGGGCAACCTGATAATAGAGTTCGATGACTTCGTGTGGAGGAAGCCCCGTCATCTCCAATTGGTAAAGCATCTGTAGCGCTATTTCGCGGGACTGTCGCCGCTGACCCATTACGGAACTCACCTTAAAATGCCGGGAATATAATCCGTCACGTTAGATTTTCGTATAAGAATACTGTCACGGCGGCTGTAGACCAGCGGGACCGGAAGCGCCTCACCCGACTGCCGGGATGTGCTCATCCGCCGCCCGGTTACTCGGAGGACAAGCCCTCCTTTTGCCCGAGGCCGCCGGTGCTCCCTGATTCCTGTCCGCGATCAAATCCACTGGAATATGAGACTACCCACACCCAAAGCGGTAGTACCCGGAGGTTGCACGAGATCATATCGCACGCGGCATGCGGGGACCTGTCGGTCCACCAGTGAACGACTCCTGGTATGATAACACGAATGGCGCGCCACGCAAGATCAGGCCAATCTACATCTGCTTTATCAGATTGGCCATCTCTATTGCCGCAACGGCGGCATCCCAGCCTTTGTTGCCCGATTTGGAGCCGGCCCGCTCTATCGCCTGTTCCAGAGTGTCCGTGGTGAGAACGCCAAAACTGATGGGCACCCCCGCCTCAAGGGCGGCATTCGCGATTCCCTTCGAAACCTCGGCCGCCACATAATCGAAGTGCGGGGTCGCTCCCCTGATCACTGCTCCCAGGCAGATAATCGCATCATATTTGCCGGTCATGGCGGCTCTTTTCGCCAGCAGCGGAATCTCGAACGCACCGGGCACCTTGAAAATGTCCACGTTCTCCTCGTCGCCGCCGCTTCTTCTCAATGCATCGAGCGCTCCACCAAGAAGCCTTTCCCCGATGAAATCATTGAACCGGCTCACGATAATTCCGAACTTGAGATCCTTGGCCAGCAGCTTGCCCTCGAAAACTCGCATCAGGGGGTTCCTCCCGTCGTTACGCAGCTCAGAATGTGACCCATCTTGGTACATTTGGTACTCAAATACTTTATATTGCATTCATTGGGCGGCACCTCGAGGGGGACCCTGGATACCACACTGATCCCATACCCCTGCAAGCCCACTATCTTTGTCGGATTGTTCGTCATGAGCCGCATTTTTCTGATACCGAGGTCCACCAGCATCTGCGCCCCAATTCCGTAATCGCGCAAATCATCCTCGAAACCGAGGGCGAGATTGGCTTCAACCGTATCATAGCCCTGTTCCTGGAGTGCATAGGCCTTGATCTTGTTCACTATGCCGATCCCGCGTCCTTCATGGTTGCGCATGTAGAGAATCGCACCCTTGCCCTCGCGCGCTATTTGCCCCATGGCCGCGCGAAGCTGCCCGCCGCAGTCGCAGCGCAGTGAACCGAAGACATCGCCAGTGAGGCATTCCGAGTGAACCCGCACCAGCACCTCATCATCCGGTCCGATGTCACCCTTGACGAGCGCCAAATGGCAATACTCATCGATGTCATTGGTGTAGGCAATCACCTTGAAGTCGCCGCCGAACGAAGTCGGAAGATTTGCCGTGGCCGCCCTGTGCACGAATATTTCATTCTGCATCCTGTAGTGGATGAGGTCGGCTATTGTTACGATCTTGAGGCCATGCTGCTCGCTGAAAATCTCGAGATCGGGCATGCGCGACATCGTGCCGTCATCGTTCATCACTTCGCAGATGACGCCCGCGGATTTCAGGCCGGCGAGTCTGGCAAGATCCACGGAACCCTCGGTCTGGCCGGTTCTGAAAAGAACGCCGCCTTTCTTGGCCCGCAAGGGGAAAATATGTCCGGGGCTGACGATATCATCAGGCTTTACGTTGTCGCCGATTGCCGTGAGTATGGTTTGCGCCCTGTCGGCGGCACTGATTCCGGTTGTCACGCCCTTTCGCGCTTCAATCGATACCGTGAAGGCCGTCTGGAACGGGGACTTGTTCTTCGTCACCATCATGGGAAGGTCGAGCCTGTCCACCAACTCGGGGGTAAGTGAAAGGCAGATGAGGCCTCGCCCATACCGCGCCATGAAATTGATTATCTCAGGGGTGGCCTTTTCGGCCGCGATGCACAGGTCGCCTTCGTTTTCGCGGTCTTCGTCATCGACGAGAATAACCATTTTCCCCTGGCGGATGTCTTCAATCGCTTCGGGAATGGTTGACACAGGCATTCAGGTCTTCTCCTTTTCAGAATGAAAATTGCGTGCGGAGCGATGAAAATGATGTGAATATCTCATATAACACATTCTCAGCGCCGCTATCAAGGCAGCCCAAACAGGTATGAGATGCCGACGTCGCGGAAGGCAGCCATGGGATGCCGGTACGGTCCCTCTTTGGAGAATTTTTAAGTAAACCCGTGTTCCTTGAGAAAATCAATATCAATCCTGCTCTCGCTCTTTCCTTTTTCCGCCGCCGCGCCCCACGCCCTGATCATCTTCTCCACATATTTCCCGAGAAGGTCGGTTTCAATGTTCACCTGATCTCCGGGCCGCAGATCACCGACCGTAGTCCGGGAAGCAGTATGGGGTATGATATTCACGTCAAAGCCGTCCTCCCGGACGCCATTGACGGTCAGGCTCACGCCATTTATCGCCACCGAGCCCTTTTCGATGACATAGCGCATGATCTCGGGGGGCGCATCAAAATAGAGCCGCAATGAACGTCCCTCGGGGCGCTGTTCTCTAAAAATCGCGATCCCGTCCACATGCCCCGACACCAGGTGGCCGCCCAGACGATCCCCGAACTTCAGTGCCCGCTCCAGGTTCAATCGGGAGCCAACAGGTTTGTGACCGAGCGTCGCGCGGGAAAGGGTCTCCGCGGAGACATCCGCTGTAAAGACGGCGCCGGAGAAGGCGGTGATCGTGAGACAAGCTCCATCCACCGAAATGCTTTCGCCCAGGACAAATTTTCCGGCATCGAAACCGGCCTGGATCACCATTTTGGCGTCGGGCCCGTGACGGTCGATGCGGAGCAGGGTCCCCGTTCCTTCAATTAACCCGGTAAACACATTTCCTCCCGCGCGGCTTCCGGCCGGTGTCGCCACACTTCGGGCGCGCGCTCAATCCGGAAGATTTCGCTTCCCCTTATGAGGCCTCAATCGATGCAAAATCGGACTAGTAGAGAGTCTCCCGGAATCTGCCGTGAACCAGCAGATCGCCCCGGAAGCGTTTCGTCTTCATTTCATAAACGGGGACGGAATCGGAAATCCTTTGCCTTGGTCTTCCGCGAACCATGCCAACACCCGACCGGTCACCCAGTATCCTGGGTGCATAAAAAAAATAGAACTCATCCGCCAGGCCGGCTTCCATGAAGGAGCCGAGAACTCTTCCCCCTCCTTCGACCAACAGGCTGGATATCCCCCTCGATCCCAGTTCGCTCAATAGTCGAGGCAGCGCCAGACCACTCTCCCCCCGGGGTACCCGGATCACTGTCACACCGGTACTGACCAGGGCGGACTCCCTCTCGGCGGAGGCATCTTCTCCGCATACCACCCACACGGGACCTACCGCCACGGATTGCACGAGTTGGCTGAACAGCGGGATGTTCAAACCGGTGTCCAGGATGATTCGCACCGGCTGACGGCGTTTCCTTTTCCCCGCGACACGGGCCGTAAGAAGGGGGTCATCGGCGGCCACCGTTCCGATCCCAACCATTACCGCATCGGATATGGACCTCAATTTGTGTCCAAACCCACGGGAACTCTCATTGGTAATCCACTTGGAATCCCCCGTGGAACTCGCGATGAAACCATCCAGGGTAGCGGCCGCCTTGAGTCTGACGTAGGGCAGGCCGGTAGTGACAGACTTGATGAATGGCTGGTTGATGGCACGACACTCACCTTCCAGCACGCCCGATGCCGTCTCGATTCCCATCCCGGAAAAATAAGCCGTCCCGCCTCCGGCAACACCGGGATTCGGGTCCGCCATCCCCGAAACAACTCGTGAAATCCCGGCCTCGATGACGGCCCTGGTGCACGGAGGGGTGCGCCCTTGATGATTGCACGGTTCAAGGGTGACATAGAGTGTCGCCCCTCGCGCTTTCCCGCCTGCATCGGCGATGGCATTCACCTCGGCGTGAGGACCGCCCAGAACATCATGCCAGCCCTGCCCGATTATTTTGCCGTCACGCACCAGCACAGCACCCACCATCGGATTAGGACTGGTTCGCCCCTCTCCCCGGATCGCCAGGCGAAGGGCTTTTTTCATGTAGAATTGATCGCGGTCGATTGTGGCCATTCCATTGTCGATCTTGGTGTTGAGTCCTGTTGAGGACTCCATGCTGACAGTGATCGAGATCCGCCCGTTACGAGGCAGCGTTCCGGATACTAATTTCCAGGCTCACGAAGAACGGGACACCGTCGGAAAACCCCTTTTCATTAGTTTACGGTCCTGGAGAAACAACTACCTGCAGCACAGTGGAGCTGAAAAACCGGGTTTTCCGATACTATCAACGGAGGAAGGATTCGCGCACCCCACGCCGTCAAAAACTATCGCTTCGATGCCGTCCTGATCGAGACCTCGTGAGAAAAAGCCGCATCCGGCAGCGATGCCTTTTTCGTCCCGGACTTTAATGGAAAGCAAAACGGCGGCACCCCGCCTCCAATCACAGGCTCTTCCCCCCTCGGCATCTCCGTCCGCGTCGCCCGGAACCCGGATGGTCCCGTCGGAACTCAGCCGGCGCCAAACTTACGCGAAAAGGGGGAAACCGCCGCAGAATTCCGCCACTTCCTCTCTCAGGGACTGCAGGACAGCATCATTGCCAACCGAATTGAGGGCGCGGTCCATGAATCCCGCAATAGTCGCCATGTCATCCGACCCCATCCCCCGTGTGGTAACCGCGGGCGTTCCTATCCTGATGCCGCTCGTCACAGTCGGTTTCTCGCGGTCGTATGGAATAGCGTTCTTGTTCACTGTGATTCCCGCCTTGCCGAGTGTCTCTTCCGCGACCTTGCCGGTAAGACCGCGGGAGGTCAGGTCGAGCAGCAGGAGATGGTTATCGGTCCCGCCGGAAACAAGCCTGTAGCCAAAATCCGAGAGCTTTTCGCCGAGGCGCCTGCTGTTTACAAGTATCCTTTTCTGGTACTCCTTAAAGCCGGGCTGTAGCGCCTCCTGGAAGGAGACCGCCTTGGCCGCGATAACGTGCATGAGCGGTCCGCCCTGAATACCCGGAAAGATCTGGCTGTCGAGCATCTTCGCATACGTGCCGTGTGAGAGGATGATACCCCCGCGCGGTCCTCTCAGGGTCTTATGGGTCGTGGACGTCACGAAATCGGCATGCGGAACGGGGTTCGGATGGAGCCCCGCGCTTACCAGGCCCGCAATATGAGCCATGTCCACCATGAGATAGGCGCTGACCTTTTTGGCTATCGACCGGAATCGCTCAAAGTCGATCAGCCTGGGATAGGCGCTTGCCCCCGCTATTATCAGCTTTGGCCGGTGCTCGATCGTGAGTGCTTCAACCTGGTCATAATCGATTTCTTCGGTATCCCGCCTCACTCCATAGGAAATCACCCGAAAAAGACGCCCCGAAAAGCTAACAGGGCTTCCATGCGTAAGATGCCCCCCCTGGCACAGGTCCATTCCGAGAATTGTATCCCCCGGCTGCAGCACGGCGAAAAAAACCGCCATATTCGCCTGGGACCCCGAATGGGGCTGCACATTAGCGTATTCGGCCTCGAACAGTTTTCGTGCCCGTTCCTGGGCAAGCCTTTCGGCAATATCGACGAACTCGCATCCACCATAATATCTTTTACCGGGATAGCCTTCGGCGTATTTATTCGTGAGAACAGAACCCTGAGCTTCCCGTACCGCGTTGCTGACGAAATTCTCCGAAGCGATCAGCTCAAGCCTGCCCTTTTGCCGGTTTTCCTCCAACCGAATGACTTCGGCGATCTCCGGATCAACTTGCTGCAACAAAGACATGCCTTCCCTTTCTGGGGCAAATGGATCTAGAACACTTGGACCTGGTTTTAGATTGTTTTTTCCGGCTCTGTCCGCCGTAAGGATCAAACGGAAGATCACGGGGGGACCAGGATGAGTAAAATGGCTTCCTTTAAATATTACTCTAATGTCGGTTAATAGACCAGAGCGGAGTGAACCATGTTTTATTTCACTTGGCGGAGGAACCGTAAGGTTGGGATCAAGTCCGGGAATAAGTAACGCTATCCTTCTCGAATTCCGTGATTACCTCGTCCGTGAGGGAGGGTCGAATCCCAACGATGATTTGAAGAAGGGTTTCAGTATTCACCCGGTAGTCTTTATTCGTGGCGATTTCCTGCTCGAAAGCAAACTGGGCCGCCCGCTCGAAGAGGTACTGTATATCGGCTGGAGTGAACCTCGATGTCTCTTCCACGATTCTATCAAGATCTATCAGCCCGACATTCAGGCGCGAAAGACAGTTTTCCAAAATGGTTCTACGCTCATCCACATTCAAACCGCCCACCGGGATGATGCAATCGAACCTTCCGGGACGGAGCAAAGCGGGGTCCAGTTGGCGGATGTAATTGGTGGCGCATACCAGGAGCAATTGATCGGCTTCCTGCCTGAACAGGGGGACCTGCTTCAGGAACTCGTTTGTGATACTTTTGTCCAACCGGTCGGCATTGTCGCGACTGGCGGCCAATTCCTCGAATTCATCGATAAAAATCACGGCATGGGTCAGGCTTCTGACCTTTTCCATTATCCTGCGCAGCTTGGATCCCATCCTGTCGGTCCCTTCCTCCATCAGCAGGCTGGGCGCGATTTCAATATACCACCAGGACAAAACCCCCGCTATTGCCTTGACGAAGTGTGTTTTTCCGGTACCGGGAGGTCCGAAGAAAATGATTGTTTTCGGTGGATTTACCCCGTGCTTTCTGGACAGGTCCGGCTCGGTAAGGGGAAGGATAATCCTTCGCTGAATAATTTGTTTGGGGGGTTGGGAATCCGCGATGGTATCCCAGATCTCGCGGCCGATAGTCTGGGCTCCCAATTCATTCAGGATGTCTTTTCTCTGGTAGGACACGAATTCATCAAGGGCCTGCTCCATGTTTTCCAAAAAATCGATACAGGCTGTCCGGTAGCCTACATCCCTGCCGACTTTTTCCGATAGGAGCCATTTGTGCTGCAGTATTTTGGCCCAAAGATCGGCAGCGGCCTCGGGTGGGAACTTGAGGCCACTCATCTCGAAAATCTTGCTCGCGCTTTCTTCGGGGGACATAGTCTTCAAATCGTTGTCATTCACTGGCTGTTTCCTCTCAAGGTTCCCGAAATAGCAAATTACCGCGGAACTATAAACAGGCGAACGGCTGTTTGCAAGCACCCTGTCTCTGCCGAGGAATCGTACATCGGCTCGTGGCAACCAACATCATGCCACTGTTACATTTTCACGATAATCTTGCGCGCTGCCTCCTGTCCGGATTTCGGCACTGCTCCATGCCGGAAAAATCGCGTAAAGCCCGGCCGCTGTCCCCGACAGCGTCGGGTTTTCCAGTTTTGCGTCTGTCAAATTGATCGATATTCGAATGTAATGGGCCGCAACAAATCGGAGGATAACGCGGGAAATAAAGCAAAAGATCCGGCGAATGATTGTCCCGCGCAATGAAAGAACCGCTTGGCAGCACATAATGTGCGCAATTGCGCGGAATCAATTTCCGACATTTGTCTTACCCGCGCACCGCCTCGCCCTTCCCTGCTTGCCCAAGCAGACGGTATGATATATTATCATACCGGAGGTAGACAATGGCTTCTGCAAAAATCGCAATCACAATGGATGAGAACACACTGCACCGGCTTGATCGACTGGTGAAAGATCGGGTCTTTCCCAATCGAAGTAAAGCCATCCAGGACGCAGTGGAAGAAAAATTAAGGAAACTCGAACGAAGCCGCCTTTCCCGTGAATGTTCAAAACTTGATCCATCCATGGAAAAGAATATGGCTGAGGAGGGGATGAGCGGGGAGTTGGAACAGTGGCCGGAATATTGAGAGGAGAGATTCGCTGGGCCGATTTGAACCCAGCGAGAGGAAAAGAGCAAGCCGGCCCGCGCCCCGTTGTCATTGTCAGCCAGGATGTCTTCAATGAACGTTCTGGAACAGTAATCGCCATGGCCATTACCAGCCAGGCCCAACCGGCTGGGTTCCCTCTGACTTTTGAACTCGCTCCCAATGATCTTTCCAAACGCTCATGGGTGAAGATCAGCCAAATCCGTACACTCTCCACGGAGCGGATCGGCAAGAAAATCGGCTCCATACCACCAGAAGAAATGAACCAAATCATTGAAGGCTTAAACGAGATCATCGGAAGCTGACTTGGATCGCGGAAGACAGGCAACTCTTTTCGCCAGCGCGCGGAGCATCTGTAAGCCCCGAAACCCACGCAACATAGACGAGGTCCCGGAGGAAGAATACCCCAAGTGAAAGCTCACGGCTAAGTCAGTTGGTTCAGCGCTCAGTGCGCCCTGCATGCGCAAGGCAAGCACACGTGGAAGGACCGGCGTTGCGGCCGCTCATCACCCGCCCGTTCTACCCTTGCCACGCCCCTCCAATCCGGTCCGCCACCACGATCGCCTCGGCAACCCGGGCGACACTCACGTCGAAGGGCTCGTTGTGAATGGACTCATCCGGATGGACCGCACGCTGGGCGATTTTCTCCAGCATCTCACTGGGCAGGTCCCTCAGTCCGATTTGAGCCAATGTGACCGGAAGCCCCACTTGCTTGCAAAAGCCCAGCACCTCATCGATTTCCGATTTCGCGCTGTTTTCCAGTACAAGCTGCACCAGTGTCCCGAAAGCCACCTTCTCGCCATGGTAGAAGGAACGGGTTTGCGGGGCCACCGTAAAACCGTTATGGATGGCGTGCGCCGCGGCAAGGCCCGAGGACTCGAATCCCAGCCCCGAGAGCAGCGTATTGGCCTCCACTACGCGATCGAATGCAGGGGTGGCTTCCTGGGCCCGTGCGGCCTTCAAGGCCTCCATTCCATCCTCGAGCAGGGTTCGGTAACAAAGCTCGGCAAGGGCCAGGGCACTGCGAGTCGAGTAGCCCCCACGCAGGTTTTTAGATTGGGATGCCACACACGCCCGAGCTTCGAACATGGTCGCCAGGGCATCCCCCATGCCCGAGGCCAGGAGCCTCGGAGGGGCGTTTACAATTACCTGTGTATCGACCAGCACCAGGACTGGGTTGCGCGGTAAAATGCGCGCTTCTTCCACTATGCCCGATTCCGTGTAAATTACGGACACCGCGCTGCAGGGAGAATCCGTCGAAGCCAGCGTGGGACAGCTCACAAAGGGCAGGCCGAGTTCCGCGGCGGCCGCGCGTGCCGCATCCAGGACCTTTCCGCCGCCCGCTCCGATTATGACCCTCGCGGCGAGGGCTTCAGCCGCTTGCCTTATGCGCGCAATTTCCGCCAGCGAACACTCGCCTCCAAAGCCGTGAATGCTGAAGCTGCAACCCACCTCCGCCAGTGTTTGTTTCCAGGTATCAAAGAGCTGTGTCCGCGCCGACCCGCCCGCCACGATGAGAGCGGGTCCCCCGATGCCCAGGCCGGCCAATTCCCCGCCCAGGTTCCGTGTGGCATTTAAGCCCTGTGTGTAGCGCGCGGGGGAAGAAAAAACGTTCAACATTTGATTGACTCCTCTTCTGATACGGACTTGTCGATAGTGTCGGAAAACCCCCGGTTTTCGGTTCCGCCGAATTATAACCAGTTGATTTTACACAATCTAAGATTCACAAAAAGGTTTTTTCGACAACCTCTTGTCAGGAATAATCCGTGCGAAAGCGGGACACGGCCCGCAGGCGTTCAGACCGGGCACATCAGAACGCCAGGCACTCTCCATGCTGCCTCAGCCATTTTCTTCTTTCCCTGTGGTCGGGAATAACCGAGCCGACAAGGTTCCAGTACTCGGCTGAGTGGTCAAGGTGGACCATATGGCAGA
>JBDKTY010000287.1:0-4041 GCA_039679945.1 Syntrophobacter sp.
TTACTGCCGGCAGTGTTCTGGGCTTTCGAAAGAGTGCTTCGTCAAAAATCCTTCGGTGTCCTGGCGCAAGCGGCGGTGGTAGTGATGCTGTCGATCATTGGGGGAATGCCCGAATCGACGTTCCTTATTCTTAGTTTCGGATATGTTTATTTTATTGTGAGAGCGTTATTTGATATCGAGTTATGTAAGGAAAAGATTTTACACTTCAGAAATTTTGTCTTGGTGAATATCTTTGGATTTGCTCTCGGAGCATTTCTCCTGCTCCCATTTGTTGAACTCATGAGTATTGGTCACGACGTGCACCAGCCTGTCAATTTCGAAGGCTACGCCGAAGGGGTCAGTAATCACAGAAGTGGGCTGATCTATGATTCAGATCCCCGCAACATCATCGGATATCTTGTCCCCATGCTCTTCGGGCCCATCACAAACTCAATTTTCAGCAAACTTCAGGGTGGGCCTCAGGGTTGGACAGGCATTTTCGGCTATTTTGGCTTATTGCCTGTGTTATTTGCCGTATACGCGCTGGGGGGACATGTCCCAAGGAGCCGAAAATCCTTAAGGCAGCCACTCGTTCAATTAACTCTGTTTTTTGGGCTGGCACTCCTTTTTATGCTGTTAAAGAGGTATGGCTCACCCCTTGTCCAATGGATAGGGAGTCTGCCGCTGTTTAACATGGTGGTTTATCCTAAATATCAGGAACCTCTTCTCGCATTCTCCTGCGCTGTATTGGCGGGTATCGGATTCGCCAGGCTGATGGAAGGAAAGATCAAACCTCCCTTTGTCTTTCTCGGCGTCACATGCGTCTTGGGGACAACATTGGGTCTTTCCTTTTGGTCTTTGCGGCGAGTTCTACAAAGTGGGGAGTACTCATGGGTTTTTTTCCTCTATCTTTTTCTGGCGACTCTTCTCCTGTTCATCTTCTCCATTGCCTATTCCTTGTTTTTCAAGGAAGGAAACGGCTTTTCCGGGCGCTTCAAATGCGTAATGCTGGCGCTGTTGGCCGTGGAGATGTCCTTGAACTTCCTGGTCCCGTCCTTCTATCTGCTCCATAAGCTGCCCCCTCTTAAAGGCGGCCCTTTTAATGGCGCTCCTTACCTGAGATTTCTCAATGACGTAGATACTGACCGTGCGAGGGTGTTCGCCAGGGACGCTCTGCTCTATCCGAACTGGGCGGGGGTTTTTGATTTGGACGATGTGCGTGCCCTGGATGGGATGTACTATAGACGCTACATTCGGTTTATCAGAAACTTTCTCTTGATGCCCGGATGCGAAAACCGCCACTCCGGGGATTTAGCTGACCGGTTCACAGGCGATGATCCCCTCAATCCATACGAGTTTAAGAGCGACCGTGAAAGGCGCTTTTTGGAACTCTCCTCAGTTCGATACCTTGTGACCCTGCGGAATTTCGGTGATAAGCCAAACCTCATCGATGACATATTCTCCCAGCATAAGAATGAGGGTATATGGGGTTTCGGCCCGTCTTCAACTGTGATGGAGGGGAGGGCCATCCCCATACTTTTTCATCACCCGCCTTCCCGGCGAATCGCGTACCGTATCACTATAGACCAGGAAGAGCCTGTCCTTAGTTTCTGTGTCCTTATCAGGCCTGAAGCTCATGATTTCACGGATGGTGTCAGATTTTTTCTGGAAGTTCGCCATGACGATGTGGTCGAGGAGCTTTTCTCGGAAACCCTGATTCCAAAGACTCGCCCCGTCGATCGAAAAGCCCACTATGGAAATATCGACCTGAGCAAATACGCCGGTCGCGAGGTAGAGATTCTGTTTTCAACGGATGTTGTCCCCGGTGGCAGCAACTCCTCTGCTTGGGCCGGTTGGGGGGACATCAGATTCACTTCGTCCTTGCAGGAGGAACCGGAGCCCGGATTGTTTAAAAAGGTATATGGCAAGGAAGTTCAAATTTATGAAGTTCCCCAAGTCTTGCCGCGCGCCAGTATTTATTACGGCATAGAGATGTTGGACAATGAAAAAGACATCCTGAACCGTCTCAAGGACCCCTCTTTCGACATTTGGGGAAGTGCTCTAGTGTGGGGAGGGACGCTTTCCACCTCTGATCGTAAATACCTGGAAGAGCTTGGATCAGGTCACGGCCGAAAGGCAGTCCCGGCCAGGATTGTCTCTTACCAATCGCAACGCGTTGTCATAGAAGCTTCCGCTGAGGGACCGTCTCTTCTTATGCTTAATGACGCAAACTATCCGGGGTGGAAAGCTTATGTGAACGGGCGGCAAGAACCAATATTTAACGTGGATTATCTTTTCCGTGGTGTCGTTTTGCCCGGGGGAACCAGCACGGTGGAATTTGTTTACAGGCCTTTTACTTTTATGGCCGGGGCGATTGTGTCTATCCTCGCCGTGATTGCAGGTTTGGCCATTTTTGTTTCCCAGAGAAGAAGGACGAAAAAACTGCCTGATTGATTATTTGTAAAAAAATTCAGTATCATGCGGGTAGCAGCGGAATTGACGGACAACAGGTAAAGGATCTGCTTTGCACCGGCTCCTTTGTTACCTGGACATGGGTCAGCCGGGACGAAGACCGTGCACATAGTGAATGTCGCTTCAATTGCCGGCAGGATGGTAAAGGCCCCCAATGGGACCTGCGACGTTGTAAACATAGTATGTTGGCATGGTCCACAGTGTTTGACATTATCGAGCATAAAGGATAACTCTGCCAATCTTCCGGGTCAGGTAAGAGTACTGCTTAAGTCCTGAGGGGGCTCAGTTATTGGCATGCCTGACACAGGTCATTTCTTGCGATATGCTCTCGGAAAGCGGTGGCCCATGCTGCAACCCATGCAGCATACCTTGTAAATTCCCGGGGATGCGCCGGAACAGGCGGGATTCAAAGATAGACGCATCGCGACCGCTTATAAAACAGTGAGCACGGATTATTTTGTCCAGCAGGCACGGGATTATATCCCCGGGATTCTTGGAGCATATAAGGCGATCGGATCTATTGGTCTAACCCGTGCTCGTGCGTCACTGCGAGCAGTCAATGTAGGAGAAATGCTTGCAATTGCTAATGATTAGCACTTGCGTGCGTAATCTTGGGAGAGGCACGGTAGTCGGGAATGCTAAGTGAACAAATTACTGATAAAGAAGTAAGGCTTTATAAGCATTGTCCTTTGTGCGGTGGGGCCGAGCTGCAATATGAATTCATTGTGGATAAGCATCCCATCTGCCGTTGCAGAGGGTGTAACCTGATGTTCATCAACCCTCAGCCACAAATTCCTACTCATATCCGGGATGATTCCTTATCGGAAGACTACCGGTCAAATGGTGACTCGGCTGAAAATCACAAACGCAATGCCGCATCTTATCTTAACAGACTGACAGATTACTCCCATGATCGGTTGAGAAGACTGTTGGTAGTGGGTGATGACTGTTCTCATGTGGTGGATGAGGCCAATCGAAGGGGTCTTAATGTCGATTGGGTGACCTTGAACGGTTTCTCTTCAAATCTGCCAGGCAGTGAAAAGACAGCCCCCTACGATGCCTGCATTCTAATATCTGTATTGGAAAAGCACATAGCGCCCGAGAAGGCCTTACATAAGATAAAGGATCTACTGACTGTCAACGGAAGCCTGATGGTAATTTATCCTTCTATTGACAGTTGGTCGGCGCGCCTTTTCGGCCCGAAGTGGTGGGAATTCCGCAGGGAAAACCTCTTCTACTTTGATATAACCACTATGCAAAATCTTTTGGTCAAAGTCGGATACGAAGACCCTCTCACTTATCATGACTATAGAAGTGTATCTCTAAATTATGCAAAGATGAAACTCAGTAGCATGAGAAAGGGATTCGTGCGCCGTGCTCTGTCCATGTTATTATTTTTTGCTCCCGGAATCATCTCGGATTGGTCCTTTCCATTTTGGGACACCAGGAAGATTGTGATTTCCCGGCCCAAGAGGAGCGAGGCTGATCTCCAGGTCAAGCTCTCGGTTATCGTGCCGGTGCTTAATGAGAAGAATACCTTTTCGCAATTGATGGATGTCCTGCTGTCAAAAGAGATCCCTGCTGTGGAAA
>JBDKTY010000288.1:0-16744 GCA_039679945.1 Syntrophobacter sp.
TTCCCCCTCTGGCAGTCCCAGTTCGGGCTGGCTTTCTCCGGGGTGGGGCTGCTGAAGATGCTGTTTCACGGCACCCTGGCTTTCCTGCAGGTGCCGTCCAGCTATGCGGCCCGCCGCTTCGGCGCCGTCCGTATGCTCCTCGCTGGAACGCTCCTGACCAGCGCGGCGGCTGTCGCCTACGGCTGGGCATCGACGCCCCTGCTTCTGGGGTTTCTACTGATTGCTGGCGGGATGGGCGCCAGCGTGCAGCACCCGTTGTCCTCGTCCCTCCTTTCCGATGCCTTTCCCGGCGTGGAGCAGAGACGCGCCGCGCTCAGCGTTTTCAATGTGTCGGGAGACATCGGCAAACTGGTGTTCCCGGCATCCGCCGCATTACTCATAGGCCAGGTCGGTTGGCCTCAAGCGTCCCGGACCATGGGATTTTTCGGCATCGCCGTGACGGTGGTGCTGGCCTGGCTCACCAGGCCGCTTGCACGTGGTGAAGCTGGAGTCACGTCCTCCGGTGCGGGGCGTGGGGCGAAAGCTTCGGTGCTGAGAGGGAACACGGCTTTTGGGGCTCTCGTCGGCATAGGCATCCTTGACAATGCCACCAGGGTGGGCTTCTTGACCTACTTCCCGTTCCTGCTGCGGGACAAAGGGGCAGATATCGCCGTGGTCGGTCTGGCGCTCAGCCTCATATTCAGCGGGGGGATAGCGGGCAAGTTCGTTTGCGGCATACTGGCGACACGGGCCGGCGTTCTGCGGTCGGTGCTCATCACCGAGTGCCTGACCGGAATATTCATATGGTCCGCCATCAGCCTGCCTCTGAATGCCGTCCTGCCCCTGTGCCCGCTCCTGGGGATCGCCCTGAACGGCACTTCTTCCGTGCTGTACGGCAGTGTGCCGGAACTGGTCACGCAGGAGCAGAGGTCCCGGTCGTTCGCGGTATTCTATACGGCATCCATCGGTTCCGGCGCCGTGTCACCCCTGGTGTACGGCGTTGTGAGCGACATCCTTGGCCTCGTGCCGACGCTGGTTGTGATTGGCGCGCTGGTTTTTACCACCGCTCCGCTTGTCATGCCCCTCAGGGGAAAGCTGGCTGGGTAGGCCACCGGCGCCCGAAAAAAGAAGGTGAATGATTCCCCCGGACTGTCCGGGAAGCCTGCCTACGGCAGCTTCGCGAATACGCGCGCGGGCGCTCCGGTGCCGTTTTGTATAAACATGGGGATTACGTAGAGCATGGCGCCCGACTCGGGAATCTTGTCCAGGTTCGCAATATTTTCGAGGGCCAGCTTTTGTGCGCCACACAGTTCCTGGTGCACTTTGAAGTCCTTCGAAGACCCCGGATCGATACTCGGAGTATCGACTGCAATGCCCGTTATCGTCCGTTTTGCCAGGAGAAAGGCAACCGATTCCGGCGAAAATCCCGGAAAGTGCAGTTCCGCGACGGCCTCCTTCCCGGTCTTGTCGGTACCGAGCACCTCTTTCCCGTTCGGGTAAGACCGCCCGTCGAGCCCGCTGTACATAATGACCCAGGCCCCTTTCGGGATACGACCATGCTTCTTTTCCCAGGCAAGGATATCTCCCACGCTCAACTGATAGTCGCGATTCGACAGTGACTTCCCGGTTATGTCGATTTTTACCGCGGGTCCAATCCATTCCTGAAGCGGAATCTGCCCTATGGTACGTCCATCTTTGAAAAAATGAATCGGGGCATCGGCGTGAGTACCACCATGTTCCGATGCCGCATATTGGTTCGAAGCATACCACCAGCCGCCATCGGTAATTCCCTTGAATACCACTGTCGGAGTGAAGGGCTTGTCGGTGGGCCAATAGATCGAATCTTCCGAGAAAGGAAAGGTCATGTCGATGAGCTTTTCTTTTGCCGCGGCATGGGAGGGAGCCATGGCGGCAAATAGGATAGCTGTGATGAGCACGACGGTGAAGAAAAAGGGGCGACGGTCAAGTTGCATACGGTCTCCTTTCGAATAATGATGGCTGCCAGAATTAAAACATTGCCTGTTACTTCTCGATAATTCTGTTTGCGCGGCGGCTCCGGGACTTGCCATTCCCGCAACCCGTCACTCACTTTATCGGCGGGCCACACGAGGCGCCTGTAATTTTTTTTGGCCGAACATGAGACTCGCTGCCTCGGTGTTTCTGATTTCCATAAGGCAACGCTGAGTTGTTGCCAAAACGGTCCGGCGGAGAATCCGCAACCCGCGCTCCTGGTTGGCACGCCGTCTGAGCGGGGCTCGCCTTGCTTCGGGATCGACCGGCCCGAATGCCCCTCCGGTCCAAACGGGCCCGCCGCGCTCACCCGATGCAACCGGATGGGCACTCGAAAGAACAGATTCTACCGGGATAAACGAACCAAACAAGAAATTTTAAAATCGGGGGGTATCAAGCTCCATTCAAAATGGACTGGGGGATTTCCGCTCGCCTGGGATACCTCCCCTCGCAAACATCGGGCACGAAAGCGAGAAGATCCGGATGGCAGCCGGCTAACCCGCCGGGAGATCGAGCCCGCCGAGTGGGAATACAAGATCATTGGAGCTGTTTTCAGATCCGGGACTCCCGGAATGCAGGAAAACCCTGTTTTCGGGTCATCGAGGATCTTCAGGGCCGCAACGCTGCTCATACCTCGTGCGCAACAAAACAGGATCGAGCGCGTTGAAAGCGCTCGCGAATCCTTTGCTTGACGGGAGTAAGCGTTTTCACATCCGCGGCACGGGCAGTCTCGGCCATTCTCATCCTTGCAGGTAATCAGCGCCAATTCCGTCATCCCGACCACCCCGTTCGGCGCTACGGTTCATGAGGCCATGTTTGCCGGGGAGGCAGCTACCTCTTGGTCGGGGAGGTCTCGCCCGTCGCGGTTCGGTCCGAACTCCTCCTGGATAATGGCCTCGAGGTAGCTCTCCACGATGTCGACGGCGCGCTGGATCAGTGGTCTGGCGTTGCGGCGGGTGAGCTTGAAACAGGCACGGTCGGGCGGTTCGGGATTGATTCTGAATGATACGAGTCGCTCCCTGTCGAAGCAGAGCCGGGCAAATGACGCGGGTAGAATGAGCCAGCTACTGTCGGTTGTGAGCATGTCCGCCAACAGGGACGTAAAAACCAGGGTGACCCTGGAACTCTGCCTGGGGTCAAAATGCCTTTCATGCCAGATGCGGTAGCCGACGGACCATGGGACATATATCTCGTACCGCGGGTCGAGCATGGAAATATCCACGGTCCCGAGCGAGGCAAGCGGGGAGGTCCTGCGGCAGGCCCCTACCATGGGATCGGAGAAGTACGGCTCCACCTTGATTCCCGGATATGCGGCCTGGATGGTTGAGAGTCCGATGTCGATCTTTTTTCTTTCCACTGCTTCGTACATCGTGTCCGAGTGCAGAGAGTAGATGGTAACGCTGAGTCGCGGATGGCGCGCGGCCAGAAGGGAGGAGCATTTCATTATCAGAGGGCCGTGGGTGTCCAGGGCGCCGATGGAAATGCTTAGTTGCTGCTCTTTATTGCTCAGCAATGTGGCCTCCCTGTCCACCGCCAGCCACCTGTCGGCTATGTCCACGAATGCCTCGCCCGCGGGGGTCAAACGAACGATCCTGGTCCCCTTGCTCCTGTCGAAGAGCACTGTCCCGATTTCTTCCTCCAACTGCTTGATTCTCTTGCTGATCGTGGACTGGGCCTGGTTCAGGATCGTCGCGGCCTGATTCATGTTCCGCGTTTGCGCCACTACGGTAAAAGCCTCCACTCCCCGCGTGTTCATACAGTCGTCCCTCCCGGTGCATGGTAGCGTTCTTTCAGGGAAACCTATCGAGTTTCGGCATAATTATTATGAAATAAATTCTCTTTACAGTACAGCAGAATTGTCTATCGTTTCACATCTAACAAATAGTTATTTTCGATCGCGGCTCTTTCTCGGAAAACACACTTACAGGCAGGGGAACAGCAAAGATAGAGGAGGATAAGCGGACGACAGCAAGGAACACGACCAGAACCATTGTTCAGGGCCGTGGTATCACGGCCGGCCGGATGATCATCTGACAAGCGGAGGAACGGAATGAAGTTATTATCGGGAACGCTCGCAATATTATCTCTATTCGCCTTCAGCATCCTCCCGGCGGGGCCGGCAACGGCTGCCAAACAACCGGAGCAGGCGTGGGAGGTATTGAACCCGTCGGGAACCGTTGCGATCGAAACGGTCAAACCGGCCCAGCGGATCACGACTCTTGAGGGTAAGACCATTGTCCTTCGATGGAACAATAAAAATAACGGCGACAAGGTCCTCGAAAGACTTGCCGAGTTGCTGGGGGAAAAAGTCCCGTCAGCCAAAGTGATCAAGCTCTACGAAACCGAAAAATCGACCATCATGACGAGCGGGTCCAAGGCCGAGGCGCAGCGGATTGCAAAACTCGCAAAAGACGCGAAGGCTGACCTGGTCATAGCCGCGCAGGCTGACTGAGGTTCCTGCACCTCATGGCTGGTAGTTGACCAGTCCGAAGTAGAAAAGTTGGGGATCCCGACAGTCACCATTACGAGCAGCGAGTTCACCGGATTGGCTCGCAACACTATGAAAAGCATCGGCTTCGCCGACATGGCGTTTGTGGAAGTCCCACACCCGATGGGCATGATCCCGCTCGATGAAATCCGCGCCAAAGTAGACAAGGCTTTCCCGCAAATCATGAAGATGGCCACCGCCTGGCAGCCCTCGGCGGCCGGAGCTTCGGCCTCGGTACCCGCATACCCCGCGGAACGCATCAAATTCAAAGGCGACTACGAAGCTCTCAACAAGATGTTCTACAGCAAAAAGTGGTCGATCGGCCTGCCGATAGTACCACCGACCCCCCAGGCAGTGGCGGCCATGCTGAAGGGAACCAAACGCGATCCATCGGAAGTGGTCTGGACGGTCCCGCCCAAAATGGGGCGCCTGACCGTGGAGCTGGTTGCGGCCATCGGAACCATGGCGGGCGCCAAGCCGGAACATATGCCACTGCTGCTGGCGG
Source organism: Syntrophobacter sp. (assembly GCA_039679945.1). Lineage (GTDB taxonomy): Bacteria > Desulfobacterota > Syntrophobacteria > Syntrophobacterales > Syntrophobacteraceae > SbD1. The sequence continues at coordinate 4,983 of JBDKTY010000288.1, forward strand.
TCGTCAAAGCCCTCAGCCACCCGGATTATGACTGGCGCGGAAGCTCGACAACCACGGCGCCAACGGTACCGGTCGTCATCATAAGCGGTCCGATAGTCAAGGAACTGGGCATCGGCTATTCGACGGGGGCGATCGGCGGCGAGATGCCCGTAAATACCGCTATTGGTTATTTCATCAACCTGGTCGGGGATATAGTCGGAGGCTCCATGCCCCCTGATCCGGACAAAAGCTCCCACGGCAGCACGGGTGACCTGGTTGCCCTGGTGGTTGGCGAAAACGAGGAACAGAACCCCTGGAAACAGTCCTATGCCGTCGAGCGCGGCTTCCAGCCGACCGACAGTGTGGTGACCTCGTTTGCAGCCTACCTCGGAACGAATAACACCGATCATACCAGCGGAAATGGGGAGCAGTTGCTGAACACCATCTCCCTGGGAGTCGCGGGAGTGGCCTGCGGTATCACGAGCTGCTTCGCCGACTACGACAAACCTTACGCTCTTTCCAACAAGGTCAAGTACGCGTTCCTGCTGCTCGGTCCCGAGCATGCCGACACGATTTACCGCGGCTTCCCCAGCAAGCAGGCGGTCAAGGAATACGTAATAAAGAAGGCCGTTGCGCCCCTGTGGATGTATGCGCCCGATGTCTGCAAGCCTCCAGAGTCGTTCGGTGAGTATACACCGGATACGTTGATGCCGAGATTCGCCAAGCCGGAGTCAGTCCATATCGTAGTGACGGGCGGACCGGGTAAGCAGTCCCAGATATGGGTCCCCTTCCCGACGGGTGTGCGCCCGGTTCTGGTGAAAGTGGAAAAGTAGGGGGAATGCCCCCGGTTCGAACGCATTGCCGGGGGCCATGGCGAAGAGGGATGGAAACCTGCACAGGAGGGAAAGTGTTTATGTCAAAAGATCAGGCACCAGGAAGGCGTGATTTTTTGAAGACGGTCGGCGGGGCTCTTATCGCTGGCGGGCTGCTGCCCGGCGAAGCCAACGCCGCGACAGCACCGATGGATGACGTACTGAACGGCGTAATAGAGATGCACGTTCATGCGGACCCGGATGTCCGTCCTCGATCGATAGACCAGATAGCCCTGGCCAGAAAGGCGCAGCAGATGGGGTTTCGCGCCTATATGTTCAAGGGTCATGACTGGTGCACGGCCGACAATGCATACCTCATCCGTTCCGCCGTGCCCAATTTCGAGGTGTTTGGCGGCCTCGCGATGAACAGGACCCATGGCACCGCGGTCAACCCCGAGGCCGCGGAAATGGCGTTCAAGATCTCCGGCCGGTATTGCCGGTGCATCTGGATGCCCACATACCAGTCCGCCTGGGACACCTCCAAGGAGGGCCTCACCGGCGGCATCCCGGTGCTGGACTCTAACGGCAAGGTCTTGCCCGAGGTGGTCAAAGTCATGGAAATCTGCGGCGCGAACAATGCCATTTTCGCCACGGGTCACAGCTCGCCGGCGGAGTGCGTCATCATGGCCAAGAAGGCCAAGGAGGTAGGCATCGCCAAATTCGTCGTCACCCACTCCACGCAGAACATCTGGAGGCTCAGCCTGGACCAGGCCAAACAGGTGGTGGAAACCGGGGGGTACCTTGAGCACTCTTTCCTCGCGGCCCTCGTGGGGCCGGGCTCGGTTTTCCCCACCCATGCCAGAACATCCGTCGAGGAGATGGCCGAGTACATCCGTATCGCCCCCGAGAAGTCATTCATCAGTACGGACCTGGGTCAGGCCATGATGCCCTCGCCGATCGACGGAATGCGCGCGTTCATAAACGGACTCAAAAAGGCCGGCCTGTCCGGCGATCAGATCGATATAGCTGCCAGGAAGGTCCCCGCGAAACTGCTGGGGCTCGACTAATGCGGAGTTGGGTTTCGGAATTCATCGCTGAAAGGAAAATCAGTACAACGCTAAGGAGGAAAACCCATGCGAAAGTGGTTGAGTAAATGTCTTATCACACCAATGGCGCTGGCCTTTGCCGCATCGCAGGCAATCGCCGCTGCTCCGGCGCCCCCCGCCCCTCCCGTACAGGAGTGGGACCTGATCATCCCCACGGGAGTCATCGAGAAAGCCGCCTCCAAACCGGCGCCGCGCATTTCCACCCTCGAGGGAAAGACCATCGCCCTCAGGTGGAACGGCAAGCACAATGGGAACGTCGTCCTGGACCACCTGGCCGAACTGATCGTCAAGAAATACCCCACGGCCAAGATCGTCAAGACCTATGAAACCGACCAGAGCTTCAACAAGATCTCCGGCTCCGAGGCAGAGGCGGACAGGATCACCAAGGCCATCGCCGGCGTGAAACCTGACATCCTCATTGCCTCGCAGGCCGACTGAGGCTCCTGCACCTCATGGCTGGTAGTTGACCAGTCCCGCGCGGAAAAGGCCGGTATTCCCACCGTTACCATTACAACGACCGACTTCCTGAGTCTCAGCCGCAGCACGCAGCAGAGCCAGGGCATGACCGACATGTGTTTTGTCGCCGTACCTCATCCTCTTGGCATGATCCCCGTCGAGGAGGTCAAGGCAAAGATTGACAAGGCTTTCGGCGAGATCGTCGACGCCGCCACCAAGTGGCAGCCCTCCCAGACCACGGAGATTGTCCAGGAGAAGCCGTACCCGGCCCGCCACACCACGTTCAAGGGCGACTATGCGGCCCTGAACAAAGCTTTCCAGACCCGCAAGTGGTCGCTGGGGCTGCCCATCATCCCGCCGACCGCAGAAGCGGTCAGCGCCATGCTGAAGGGCACCAAGCGCGATCCCTCCGAGGTAGTGTGGGTCGTACCGCCGCGTCAGGGCATGCTCACGGTGGAGTTGGTAGCCGCCCTCGGTGTCATGGCCGGAGCCCAGCCCGAGGACATGCCGCTTCTGCTGGCAACGGTGGAAGCCTTCAAGCATCCTGACTCGTCCTGGAGAGGCACCTCCACGACCACGGCCGCGACGAACCCCATTATCATCATCAGCGGCCCGATCATTGAAAAGCGCGGTCTGAACTCCGGAACCGGCACCGTCGGCCCCGAGAACCCGACCACCAATGCCCTGGGATATTTCATCAACCTGGTGGGTGACGTGGTGGGCGGTTCGGTGCCTCCGGACATGGATAAATCAACTCACGGCACCACGGCCGACTTCGTGGCTTTCGTGTACTCCGAGAACACCAAGCAGACCCCGTGGAAGAAGACCTTTGCCGAGGATCAGGGCTTCAGCCGGGAGGACAGCGTGGTCACGGCCATGAATGGCTATCCGAGCGGCGCCAATATCGATCATTGGAGTTCGAAAGGCTCGCAGCTCCTGGACACCATAGCCATCGGCGCCGCGGGCGCGGCATCGGGCATCGGCGGGTGCATGGAAGACTTTACGGGCAAGCCGCAGGACAATTTCGGCGCGATACCCTACGTCCTGCTCGTGCTCGGCCCCGAACACGCATCCCTCATCGCCTCCGAATTTCCGGAGAAAGAGGCGGTCAGGGACTACCTGCTCAAGACTACGGCCAGGCCGTACTACGGGTATGCACCCACCATGTGTCCACAGCCCAAGGACGGTCCTCCCTATGAACGAAACACGCTGGTTCCGAGGTTCAAGAAGTCTGAATCCTTCTTCATCCTGGTCAGCGGCGGAGCAGGCAAGCAGTCGCAGATCTGGGCGCCGTTCCCACAGGTGCTGAGACCTGTTTCAGTGAAAATACAGGAATAGCGCGGCAATCTAAGGAAGCACCAAACCACCCCCGCCCGCCCTTGCGTGGGCGGGGCTAAAAGACACAGGAGGAACAACATGAGAACTTTAATCGCCCTGGCGTGCGTGGCTTTTCTGGCCTGCACCCTTTTCCATGGACCGGCGTGGGCGGCCTCCGACCAGAAGGAGGTGGTAAACAGGGTTGAACTCAACAACGCCAAAGTGGAACAGATAGTGAGCTTTGGCGTGGTCACCGAAGAAGAGGCTAAGAAGATTGTCAACCTCCGCGACGACCTTGGCGGCTTCCAGAGCTACGAAGACCTGCTGGAAGTACTCCCCAAGGAGAAGGTGGAGAAGCTCAAGCCCTATACCACCATCAAGGGCATCGCCAGCGACTGCACCTGCTAGCGCGTGTTATGCACTTTTGTTGCTGAAGGTACCACACCCTCGGGATATGGCGACAAATCGATAACAGCGGCCCGGTGACGTTGAGGATGCAGAGCGGGACCCGACGTGCCCGGCATCCTGCATTGATGGAAGAGGAGACTCCCCAAAGAGAACACGATTCGCGAACAGTCCGCTGATATAGAAAAGTGCATAACAGGCTCCAGAGTTCGGCGGTCCGAAAGCCCCGCCTGCCCGTCAGGCGGGGGGGGGGAACGGATGGAGGAAAACACTATGTCTACCTTTTCAAGACGGCAGGTCCTCAAGTGCGGGGCTGCCCTGCTGGCCGGGGGCGCGGCCGGGGCATGGCCGCCGTCCAGCATGGATGCCGATGCCATCGGCTTCGGTTTCGAACGGCCCCGAGCCCCTGAAAAAGTGGTCTCGGTAAAGGGCTACTGCCCTTTCTGCCAGGTGCGCTGCACATACAATGCGCGGGTGGAGGACGGCGTTCTGGCCAGCCTTGTCGGCGACGCGGGCAACCGCTGGACCGGCGGCGCGATGTGCCCCAAGGGCATGTCCATGGTGGAACTCGTGGCCAGCCCCCACCGGATTGTCCACCCCATGCTCCGAACCGAATCCGGCTGGAAACAGATCACGTACGCGGAGGCCATCGATCTCATCGTTGCCAGGCTCCGTGAGACCATGCAGAAACACGGCAAGGAAGCCGGCAACCGCATCGCCCTGACCTCGCCCCTGTGGGACTGCCGCGAGAGCGAACTCGCCGCTCTCATGACCATGCGGATGGCCGGCAGCGTGCACCTCATGCCGGCAGGCGAGGTGTGCATTTCCAGCGCTTCCAACATGCTGGGGCTCATGCTCGGGATCAACACCTCGACCACCACGGTGGATGAAATCCTGAACAGCGAAACGCTGGTGCTGTGGGGCGCGAACATCAACGATCTCTATCCGCCCTACACCCGGTGGCTGGACATGGCCAGGGACAAGGGCGTCAAGATCGTGTACATCGATCCGCGCCGCACCAGGACCAGCCTCTGGAGCAGCATGCAGCTCCAGCCAAGGCCCGGCACCGACGGCGTCCTGGCCCTGGGCGCCCTGCGCTCGATCATCGAGTCCGGCAGCTACGACGCGGACTACGTAGCCGGCCTGACTGGAGATTTCGATCTGCTGAAAGAAGACGTGGCCTCCTACACGGCCGGGAAGGTGGCCGAACTCACGGGGCTCAAGGAAGAGGAACTGACCGCCTTCTACGCTGTCCTGGCCGGGAGCCGGCGCACCATCGTCTGGCTCGGCGGTGCGCTGTCGCGCTACACCAACGGTATCCAGAGCCTGCGCGCGATCATCGCCCTGCAGGGGATACGCAACAACCTGATCGGCAGCGGCAAGGGCATGATCACCATGGAGGGCGGAAAGCCGGCTGGTGAGGCGGAGTTCATCGACCATGTCTGCGGTCCCAACACCGCCCCGCGGATGAATTTCCGCCGGTTGCGCATCGCCATGGGCAAAGGCGATATCGCGGTCCTGTTTCTGAATTCCAGCTACCGGCGCTATCCCGATTCCAAGGGAGTACTCGCGGCCCTGGGTAAAGTGGGTTTCATCGTCCACCGGGGCTTCTTCATGACCGAGGAGACCGAATTGGCGCACCTGTTCGTACCGGCTACTTTCTCGCCGGAGAGCCAGGGGTCCCACTACGGCGCCGAGAAACAGGTGGTCTGGCGGGACAAGATCGTGGACGCGCCCGGCGAGTGTGTGCCGGACTGGCAGTTCTACCGGGACATCGGACGCAAGCTCGCCCCGGACAAATATCCGGCCTTCGAGAAGCCCGAGGACCTCTACCGGCTGTTCCTCGATGCTGTTCCCTCCTGGAAGGGCATGCCCCTGGAAAAGGTGCGTACCTCTCCGGACGGCATGATCTGGCCCAGGTACTCCGAGGATGACCGGGAGCGTACCGGCACGTCATTTATCGAGGGCAAACTGCTGACCGAGGACGGCAGGATGAGCATGAATGACCAGGTATTCGGCCGCATCGACTGGGAACCCCCAAAAGGCAGCCCCCTGGGCAAGGACAAAGACCCCAACTTTCCGCTCATCCTGACCCAGGGCAAGGTGCTGCACCACTGGCAGCAGACACTGACGAACTTCTCCAGGGGATTGGCGCAGTTCTCCAACGGACGCTATGTCAACATCCATCCCGACACAGCGGCCCGGTTCGGCCTCAAGCAGGGAGACCAGGTGCTTATCGAGACCGCCACGGGAAGCGTGGAGGCGTGGGTTGACATAATCGACAACATCATCCCGGGCATCATCTTCACGCCCTCACACCTGACGCGGTCCAGCCCCTTCCCCGAGAACAGGAGCGAACACATCAACACCATCCTGCCAAACTACTGGGACCGCATCTCGTCTCAGACCAACGGCGTGGGATGCACACTCAAAAGGCGAGGGTGAGCCATGCCAAAATACATCATGCTGGTAAATTCCGAAAAGTGCATGAACTGCAAGGCCTGCGTCGTTGCCTGCCAGCAGCGCAACGGCGTTCCTTACGGGCACTACCGCAACTGGATAAAAGAGACTCCGGACAAGGCCTCGCTCAACGGGCGGCACTACCAGCCCGGGGCCTGCATGCACTGCGACAGCCCCCTGTGCGTCGATGCCTGCCCGACACGGGCCACCTACAAGGCGGAGGACGGCAGCGTACGCATTGACCGGGAACGGTGCATCGGCTGCGGCGGCTGCATCGCGGCATGCCCTTACGATGCCCGGTTCAAGAACCCTCTGACGGGAACGGCGGATAAGTGCGACTACTGCGCCCGCTCCTCCGCATCGGGTCTGCCCCCGGCCTGCGTGCTGGCCTGCCCCACGCGCTGCCGGACCTTCGGCGACGCCAACGATCCCAATGATCCCGTGGCCAAAATACTGGCGGCAAACAAGGCCGTGTACGTCAAGGGCACGGGGCAGGACACCCGCCCGACCCTTGCCTACCTGAACAGAACACTGCCAATGGACTGGCCGCGCAGGGCCGAAGTCCCGGTCTCCCTGGCAGCCATCGGGACGCTCTCCTCCGCCGTCAAATTGTTCGGAGGCGTGGTACTCCTGGGGCTGGCGGGAGTGTTCCTGGGGAATCTTCGCAGACCCCCGGACCCCGGCGCCGGGCATGCGGACAAAGGAGGCAAGCCATGATTCGCCGTCATACGACGAGCGCCATCGTCATGCACTGGTTCAACGCCGCCTGCTGGCTGACGCTCCTTGGCTCGGGGTTCGCCCTCATGTCCAACCCCGCCGTCCAGCCTGTCGGCATGTGGTGGCCGGGCCTCTGGGAATGGACGATCGGGGCCGGTGGGACCCTCACGCTGCACATCATCGCGGGCCTGGTATGGCTGGCCGCATACGTGGTCTACCTGCCGTTCCACCGCTCGGAGGCCCTCTCCTTCCTGCGCGAGATCGTTGACATCAGCCTCGTCCGGGACATGTCCTGGTGCATGGGCAAAGGACTGCAGTTGATACTCGGCAAGTCCAAATCGCGGGAACTGGGGCCGAAGTTCGGCCTTGGCACCGAGCTTCCGCCACAGGGTTTCTACAACGCCGGACAGAAACTGATGGCTGTCGCGGTGGTCATCTGCGGCCTGGGGCTGGCCGTCAGCGGCCTCATGCTCCTGGTACTGGCCAGGCAGGCCGGGGCCGAGACCGCACTCCAACTGCTGCTGCTCTTCCATTTCTGCTGCGCGGGAACAATGGCCGTCCTCGTTCCGGTGCACATCTACATGGCCGCCCTGGCACCCGGGGAGGGTCCGGCCCTGCGTTCCATGCTCACCGGTTTCGTGCCCGAGGAGTTCGCCCGGCATCACAACCCGCTCTGGTACGACGCGCTGCCGCAAGGAGAGCCGTCCCCGGAACGATGAACCAGACAACCGCGGAGTAGCAAATGAGATCGAACCGTTCTGTCCTGTTCAGCCTGTTGCTTGGCCTGCTCGTCCTTCTCATGGTCCCGGCATCGTCGGATGCCGCGTCCGGGTCCAAAACCGCGAGGACCATCACGGTATACAACCCCTCGGGGGTGCGCGAGTCCGGGCAGTTTGTCGACGAGGTCCTGCTGCAGTCCATGAAGACTCAGAACATCTCCCGCCCGAGGGATGCCGCCCGGTTTCCGAAGGCCCGGACGGAGACCGTGCCCGCCAAATCTGACGGATACGACGAGATCAACGAACTGTTCTACCGGCGAGGCTGGACCGACGGCCTGCCCATCGTCCCGCCGACTCCCGAGCGCGTGGCGCATATGCTCGAAGGCGCCGATTTCTCGCCTGAGGACACTGTCGCCACGCTCGACCCCATGGGCGGTAAGGCGACCATCGAAAAGATCGCCGTGAACGCGGTCATGGCCGGGTGCCTGCCCGCTCACCTGCCGTTGCTCATCGCCGCGGTAGAAGCGGCGAGCCGGCCGGAGTTCGACCTGCGCGGGGTAACCACCACGACAAATCCGGACGCGCCGCTCATGATTGTAAGCGGTCCTTTCGTCAAAGACCTCGGCATCAACAGCGGGACAAACGCCTTCGGCCGTGGCTGGCGAGCCAACACCACTATCAGCCGTGCGTTCCACCTCATTCTGCAAAACGTAGGCGGAAGCTGGCCGGGCGTGACGGACATGTCCACCATGGGGCAGCCCGGCGACATCGTCATGCTCTTCGCGGAGAATGCGGAAGCCAATCCGTGGGAGCCTATCCACCAAGCCTTGGGACTGCCCGCCGCGGCCAACGCGGTGACGGTTGTCTCCGCCGAGAGCTTCTCGGGAATACTGGGCATCGGACAGACCCGGCCTGGGTTTCTCAACCTCATCGCTTCCTGGATGAAGGGCCACGACCGCCCCTACCGCTCCGACCTGGTCATCGTCATTGCCCAGGACACTGCCAGGATGCTGGCCCAGGAGGGATGGACCAAGGCATCCATCGAGGCCTACCTGCGGAACAAAGCCAAGGTGCCGTTCAAGGAGTTCAAGGAGCAGTTTATCGATACCAACATGGCCAGTATCAACCGGGGCGTGCCGGCCTGGGCCTTCAAGGTTACCGACCCGGAGCAGCTCGTGGACAAGCCGTTCGTGGACAGGTTCCTGATTGTCGTGGCCGGGGGTACCGGGGAGAAGAGCATGCTGATTCCCGGCTGGGCCGGCGGACGCGCCGTATGCCAGGAAGTACGCCTTCCAGCCAACTGGAAGGAACTGACGGCCGAAAGCAGGGAGTAACCTATATCCCATCTTCGGCAGTGCCGCCCGTCGCCCCGGCTGTCCGATTCATACGAGTTTGCGTTCAAGATGTGACTTTTCTAGCTGAAAAAAGCGGGGGCATGATTCCCCCGCTCACACCCGTGATAATAATTCGCGTTCAAGATGATACATCCCCCGTTCGCCCTGAGCGGGAGTAAACCCCGCATTCGCGTGGCAAGGCGTAGCCGGAAAACAGCGCTGTGTCCGCCCTTTGACACGCTCAGGGCAGGTTCATCTTGAACGCAATTCCGTATGACGCCGGTCCCGGTCCGCGGGACACGCCGTGAAATCAATCGGCCGACTGAAAAGGAAGCCCCTTCTTATTGCGGATAGCCGCATCAGTTTCTATCGTTCATCCGTGAGCACCGAAACGACGCATCCGTTTTTGATGTGCCGTCCCACCTTTTGCGGCGGGCAAGAATGCATATATTCACAGCCATAATCTGGAAATGCGCGGAAACGGATCTGTATACGGGGTATGCGCCGGGTTTTCCATGAACCCGCGGGCAGGGCGAGACACTGGATGAACTTCGGATCAACCGGGGCGAGCGCGGGGAAGTCAAGAGCCTTCCTCGGTATCCGTGGCCTCAACCGGTGGCGACAGTTCACGGCAATAATGCTCCCCTGCGTCCGTACGTGAATCTTTAATAAGAAAATGGGATTTTATCATGACATCCCCGGATTTTTCTCAGGAATCACTACGAGAACTGGCTTCCAGATGGTTATCCCTTCAGCGTGGTCAGCGCCTCAAAGTTTACAAGGATACAACGGATTTTTTCCGCATCGAATATGGTGATATTGTCGTTCTTGATGGAAATCCTTTTCTTATTCGCCATAACGCGAAAGAAGGACGTTTCGGACTTGATGATGAAGAGAAGTTTTGGGTCAAGCGTTCAATCGATTTGCTTTCAGGAATGACAAAAATCCTTAAATTTGTGTTTTTCGAGCAGTTCAATGCACGTATCGGAGAAATAGAATTCGAATGCTTCCGAAGCCCCCGGAAGGAAGCTCGCATCCTCAACCTGGTAAAAGATCTTCCCAATTTCATGCAAGGGTATTCCGTACAGGATGATCATGAAAACGTCGTTCGCATTCTTGAATATATCTATGGGATATCATTAGCGGAACATATCAGGGGGATTGCCACGACCATGAATCATGAGACATATTTCTTTAAATATTTCCCTAATATATTAGATAACTATATCACCTGTGTCGAAGGCATTCGTTTCCTTCATGATAATGGTGAAAAACATGGAGACATCCGGAGAGATCATATTCTAATTGACCGAGAGAATGGACAATATCGATGGATTGACTATGATTATAATGTTCGCCATAGAGAAAATATGTATGGATATGATCTGTTTGGCCTTGGCAATGTATTGATGTATTTAGTTGGTATGGGAGATATCGTATATCAAGAGCTAAAGAAAGCGAATCACCCTTCATTTGATTACCTAATAGAAAACGATGTTAACATTGTGTTCAACAATAGAATTGCCAATCTCAAAAAGATATATTCGTATATTCCGGACAATTTAAACCGAGTTCTGATGCACTTCTCAAGAGGAGCTAACGTATTTTATGATCATACGACTCAATTAATTGATGATCTTCGTGAGGTTCAATCAACTTTCCAAAATTAGCATAAGGACAGCCAACCGGCTGTTCCACTGATACGGAATTGCGTTCAAGATGAATCTGCCCTGAGAGTGAAGATGCCGATGCAAATTGGCCCGTTCCACCCTTCGATACCTTGGGCGGACGGGGGATGTATCACCTTAAACGCGAGATAGTATGAAACCCGGCGCTGGACGCCGACGTTAAACATGAAGATTAGAGGATATCCCGTCTCAACTGTATTATATATAAGGACTCAAAGAATGAGCTTTAAAATAAATCGAAATATCTTAATTGCCGCGGATGAATCTGAAAATGCAGAGCGCGCGGTAACCTATGTTGGGAAACTCCTTGGTGGAATTAAAGGGTTTAAAGTTACAGTCTTGCATGTTATTCGCGAACCGGAAGAAGATTTTTTTGCAAATGAATCAGATAAAGATCAATGGTATGATAATTATCGTAAACAGGTTGACCAGATGCTTAAGAAATATCGTGATATTTTAATAGATTCAGGATTTAACCCTGGAGATGTATCAACCCGTTCGACTACCCGATATTGCCCTTCAATGGCGGAATGTATTCTCGCTGAGACAGACAATACGGAATATAGTACCTTGGTCGTTGGTAGAAAAGGACTTACTCATAAAGAAGAATTTTTATTTGGGAGCATTTCAGGGAAAATTGTCAGAACCGCCAAGAATTGCACGGTGTGGGTGGTTCAATAGCCCTGGCGGCTCCCCGCGCTCTTGGAAAGCAGCCTTCGATATCATCTCATACGGAGTTGCGTTCAAGATGAGTCTATCCCTGAATTGA
>JBDKTY010000289.1:0-32848 GCA_039679945.1 Syntrophobacter sp.
TTGCCACCGGAACGCTGGGCCGGAATTGGGGTGGAGGTGTGCAAATCCAAGACGAGTGCAGCTTCGGCGAGAGATGAAGCGTGGGTGTTGGGGTTCGCTTTCGCTCACCCCAACCTACCGTGCTGCATTCCTGTTGCGACATAGTCTGTTTCGCTCACCCCAGCCTACCGTGCTCAGGGGGTGCACTCACTTCCGTCCGATGTGGGCGTGGCAAAGAGTGTAGTAGAGCGCAGCAGCAGAGCGTAGGTTGGGGTGATATGTCTGATCGAATTTGCGGAACTTGACGCACACAACTGGCGCCCGTGGCGACACCACGGCGGGCTTTGCAGCGGCCGGGGGAGTGAAGGTACGCAACTCCCCGCGCTTATGGAAAGGACTCTTTGCTACCATCTTGAATGCAACCCGGCATGAACTATCGGGGGACGGATATACCGCGAGGAGGGAAAAAAAGCTTCAGCCGGAAGGCTTCCCTCCCGGCCGAATGCTGTTATCAACATCAGGGAACTGTCAGGCTACAGGACTGAAACCTTATTGTCGGTTTCCCACCTTCCGTCCTTGCAAACGAAGCAGGAATCAGACTGACAAACCTTTTCGAGGTGAGCGTAATCACGCCCCTCGCAACTGCAGGAATTCATTCCGGATATACTCTCCATCGTCTATCTCCTTTTGCAGCCGTTCAGGCTGGCATTATCTCCATGGGTGGCAATATTATCCGCCGGTGTTCGCCATGCGACAATGATAAGCATCGGAGAATGTTTTGCAAGTTTGTGCCCCGCTGGAATCCGGCAGTCTGATTTATCCGGGATAGACCATCGGCGGTCCGCGCAATGCCAGGGGCAATCCGGCCCCACTCTCTCCCGCGCCGTGGAACCGGCATGTAAACAACTGGATACGGCCAACCCGTCGCGAGGTCCTTCCCGCTCCGGGAGGGTCTGTCGCATCAGACCTTTATGATGCGCGCGTCCACGACAAGCATGCCTTCCGAATAGGCCAGAACCGGGTTTAAGTCTATTTCGGCTATCTCGGGATGTTCCCGCGCGATCTCGGCAAGCCGCAGCAACCCGTCGACCAGCACATTACGGTCAATGGCCGGGCGGCCCCGGTAACCCTTGAGAAGTGCCGCTCCCCTGATTTCATCGAGCATCCCCAGGGCGTCTTCGCGTGTCACGGGCAAAAGCCTCATCGAAATATCCCGAAAAAGTTCGACCGTAACCCCGCCCAGTCCGAACATGATAATCGGTCCAAATTGAGGATCGCGGTTCATGCCCAGGAGCAGTTCGATCCCGGAGGCCGCCATTGCGCTCACCACCACCCCCTCGATGCGTGCATCGGGGTAGGCGCCGGTCACCTCCTCCATCATTTTCAGATATGCATTGCGCACCTGTTGGGCCGACTGAAGGCCCAGCCGGACGCCCCCGCAGTCCGATTTGTGCAGAATGTCGGGAGAGTTGATTTTGAGTGCGACGGGAAAGCCGATCCGGTGCGCGAGGTGGACGGCTTTGCCCGGGCTGTCCGCGGGACGGGTGAAGATGCATTCGAAGCCCTTTGATTCGAGGAACTCGATGCTCTCATACAGGTTCATCTGTGCCCGGCCGCTGCCCGTCGGTATGGTGAAGCCCTCCTTTTTACCCTTCTTGGCCGGCGGCATCACCTGGGCGAGCGCCCTAATTCCTCTTTCCGGGGTGGGATAGACGGGGACTCCCTTCCGGTGCATCTCCCTTCTTTCCACACGCTCGACTTCCGCTCCGCCCAGGAAGATCACGAGTTCGTTCGCATCCGTCGAGACAACCTTGGATGCATCCACGATGGGATCGCCAAAAATAACGCCCAGGGTGTCGTAATAGGGCCGGGCCCTGTTGATCACCTCCTGGAACATCGCGGCATTGGCGTCGCCTGTCAGGTCGAGAGGATTGGACCGTATGGCATGCGCCGGGATGACCCCTTCCAGGGCGTCTGCCAGTTCCCTGGGCAACGGGGCGGTCTCGATGCCTTCCTGCTCCGCGGCGTCGGTCGCCAGGATCGCGGCCCCGCCGGAAGTGGTGATGAAGATGATCCTGTTGCCGGAAGGCGGCTTCAGGTAGGCAAAGGCCTTCGCGAAATCGTAGAATTCCTCGATGGTGTCGGCCCGGCAGATTCCATGGCGTCTCAGAAGCGAAGTGTATATCGCGTCGGCCCCGGCAAGCGATTTGGTGTGGGACTCGGCGGCGGTCCGCCCCCGTGGCGTGCGTCCGGCTTTGAGCATTACGAGGGGTTTGCGCACGGATCCAATGACCCTCTGGAACCGCGCCGGGTCTTTTATCCCTTCTATGTACGCCGCAATGACCCTCGTGTTCGGATCATCCTCGAAGTATTCGATTAGATCGATTTCATCTACATCCGCCCTGTTGCCCAGGCTGACGAAGCTGGATACTCCCAGTTCCTCGACGGAAAACCAATCCATCATCGCTGCCCCCACCGTCCCGCTCTGGCTGATTACGGCAACCCTTCCCTTCTGTTTGAGAAGGGGCCAGGAAGCGCACATGGGGCAATAGGGGTTATTCACCCCCTGGCAATTCGGTCCGATTACGCGGATTGCGTTCTCCGCCGCGACCCGGGCAAGTTCCTTCTGCAGCACCTCGCCTTCGGCGCCGGCCTCGCTGAAACCACCCGAGATCACGACCGCACCCTTGATCCCCCGCTCGCCGCACTCGCGCACCGCCCCCGGGACCAGCCTCGCCGGGATGATCACCACGGCAAGGTCCACCTCTCCGGGGATATCCTTGACACTTCGGTAACAGTTCAATCCCAGAATGCTCTCGGACCGGGGATTGATCGGATACAACGAACCGGGAAAACCGCCTTCCCTGAGGTTTTTCAAGATCTCGTGTCCGAGCTTGCCGGGGCTGTCCGACGCCCCGATCACCGCCACGCTTGCCGGGTTGAAAAAAGCACCGAGGTTATTCGAGCCCATAGACCCTCTTTTCTAGCGGGTGCAAATGGGGGGAGCGCCCGCCGAAATGGGAGTTCGCACTTATTTCTTCTTGGCCTTCTCAGCCACCCTGGCGTTGAACTTGTCCGCCTGGATGATATAGCGTTCGTGACTAGCCTCGCCGATCTTCTCCACCTCATCGAAGGCTTCCAGCTTGAATGTCAGTTTTCGTCCTTCCACTGCCGTAATTTCGGTCCGCACACGGATAGTCATCCCGAGGGGGGTTGCCGCCGAGTGTTTGAGATCCATGGAGATGCCGACTGATTGCTCGCCCGGTTTCAGATGTTCGTTGATGAGTTCCGCCGACACCCGCTCCATCAAACCGCCTAGGCACGGTGTTGCGAAAACATCCGGCAGGTTGGGGTAAAACCGCCGGGCTGAATCATCGGGAGTAGTAACAATTGTCAGTTCACGACTCATACCTGGCTGAAACGGTGAACTCATGGACTTTGTCCTCCTGTGGTCAGGCTGAAGGGAGAGTATAGGGGAAAGGAACCGTTGCAGGCGGAAGATACCTGCGCCTGGAAGACCGCCTTTGTCGGGAGCGGGAAAGGTCGAAAGAGAGATTCGTGGATGAGTTCCGGCTGCTGGAAGCGGAAGACGGCATGAAAAGGCGAGAAGGCAATGAGCCCCGCCGTGCTGCCGAATGTGGGCAACCCCCAAGTGAGGCAGGTCGTCGCGCCTGCCGCGCCGGGTCTTCCCTGGCTGTCTTCGGCCGGCAAAGGCGATTTGACCCGGCCAAGCTCAAAACAATACATGATTATGGCTTACGGTCAAATCAAAAATATCTTCAAATTGACTTTGCCCCGCATGTTTCTTAGCTTTCAGGCTTGCTTGATTCCTTAATACCGCTTAGACATCCGTCGCCGGGCATCCAACATTTCATATCCGTCAAAACAAAAAGAGGAGAATTAGAATGTCAAAGACTGAAAAGGATCTCATGGAAGCATTCGCGGGCGAGTCGCAGGCGAACAGAAGGTATTTGGCATATGCACAGAGGGCCGAGGATGAATTCATGCATGGCGTCGCAAAGCTTTTCAGGGCGGTTGCCGAGGCCGAAACAATCCATGCAATCAAGCATCTCCGCACGGCGGATCGGGTCAAATCAACAAAGGAAAACATCGAAGATGCCATTGCGGGCGAAACTCATGAGTTCATGAAGATGTATCCCGAGATGATCGCCAATGCCCAGGCGGAAGGGAACAAGTCGGCCGAGGTGGGTTTTAAATACGCCAATGAAGTGGAGAAGGAACACTCGGAACTTTACAAGCAGGCATTGGCAAACCCGGATAAATTCCCGGTCCAGGACTACTGGATCTGCAAGGTCTGCGGCCACACGCACCCGGCAGACTGTCCGGACAAATGCCCCGTGTGCGGCGCCAACAAGAAGGCATTCTTCAAAGTCTAGCATTGTGTCATCCGCATTGGCCCAGTTGTCCCAGGGGCCTTCACCCAGGGGTCAGCCATTGACAGCGGACAGGCCTGTCCGCTGTCAATGGCTGACCCCTGTTCCCATCCCGCCCGCACGCCGTGACCTGCCATAAAATCGTTCCCGAACCGGTTGAACTACTTGGGAATTTTTTGTACAAAGGAAGCAAGCTGTATTCAGGCTGCTGAGATCATAGAATGGAGCCGCTGCCAAGAATGACGCGCTTGCCTTTTCACGCCCAAGAGATCGGGGTCCTGGCCGGAGCCATAGAGGTCTCCGAGGAGCTGATCAGCGATTATTACAAGATTTCCACCTCGGAGTGGAAGAGGTACCGCTACGACATCCAGAGTCTGAAAGACCTGCGGGATGAGGAGATTACAGACATCGCCTTCGCGCAGATTCGCAGGTATCTTCGAAGGCCCGGCGAGCGGATGCGCGGCAGCGAACCGGGCGATTACTTCAAGATCTGCATCCAGGACCATGTAATCCGCCTGGCGGTGGAGCGAGACCCGCATATTGAGCTATTGCCACTTACCACGTATGTGATAATACACGAATTGATCCACGTGGTGCGGTTCGCCAGGTTCGTTCAGCGTTTCAACAGCACCCCGTCGGAGCAGGAGGCGGAAGAAAAACGGGTGCACGCGCTGACCTTCGAGCTGTTGCAGAAGCTGAGGCTGAAGGGCCTCTCCGAGGTTCTGGCGGCTTTCAGCAATTGCCGCACGATGGAGAACTTTCTCGCATCGTAGTGTGCGACCGCGTGTTTTTCTCGCAACACGGGATGTGGTTTCCTTAACGGCGCCGGCATCAAACACCGAATACCGACGTTGAAAACCGGGAAAAATAATGAGCGACAAAATTACCAGGGAAGAGGTACGGCATGTGGCCATGCTTGCCAGGCTGGAACAATCCGAGTCCGAGGAGGAACGGATGACGGGCCAGATGAATCAGATTCTGGGCTACATGGACAAGCTGAACGAACTCGATACGGCAGGTGTACCTGCTACAACCCACGCGATCCACCTCCAGAATGTCTTCAGGCCGGATGCGACCACCCCCCCACTCGACAGGACGGATGCACTGGCTAATGCGCCCGATGCGGACGGCGTCAACTTCGTGGTGCCCAAGGTGATTTGACGGGAAGCACTGAGCGCTCATGTGCATTGTGGAATTCCGGATGCAAATTCAACCGGGTGAGTTCAGGCGTGGCGGCGACAATCTTGATTCGGTGGCCGGCGCGCTCATATCATAGAAGAGGCCGATTCAGATGGATATTCACTCCCTTCCCATACATGGGATTCGTGACCTGCTGACAACCCGTCGGGCGGGCGCCGTCGAGGTGCTCTCCGCGTTTCTCGATCGCATCGCATCGCTTGACCCGAAGGTGCATGCGTATATCAGCACGCTTGCCGACCAGGCGATGGAAGAGGCTCGGCTCTTCGATTCCGGGAAGAAAGACCTGGGAGCGTCTCCGCTGGCTGGTGTGCCGATCGCCATAAAAGACGTTATCTGCATCAAGGCAACCCGTACCACCTGCGGATCGCGCATACTGGAAAACTTCACGCCTCCCTATGATGGGACGGTCGCGGCGAGGCTCAAGGAAGCGGGCGCTATTTTCATCGGCAAGGCAAATATGGACGAATTCGCGATGGGGTCCTCCACCGAGAATTCAGCCTTCGGCCCGACGCGCAATCCCTGGGACCTGTCCAGGGTCCCGGGCGGCTCAAGCGGCGGTTCGGCCGCGGCTGTTGCCGCCGATATGTGCGCGGGAGCGCTCGGAACGGATACCGGAGGTTCGATCCGGCAGCCGGCCGCCTTTTGCGGGGTTGTCGGCCTCAAGCCCACTTATGGCCGCGTTTCGCGCTTCGGGCTGGTTGCCTTCGCTTCCTCGCTCGACCAGATCGGACCGATAACCAAGGATGTCGAGGACGCCGCAATCCTCTTCCAGGCCATCGCCGGATATGATCCCCGCGATTCCACATCCGTGGACCAGGCCGTTCCGGACTGCCTGGCCTCGCTCAAAGAGCCGATCAAAGGGCTTCGTCTCGGCATTCCGAAAGAGTACTTCATCGAAGGAACGGCGCCGGAGGTCGGGTCGGCGGTGGACCGCGCCATCGCGACCTGCCGGGAGCTGGGGGCAGAAATTGTGGAGGTCTCCCTTCCGCATACGGAATATGGCATCGCGGCCTACTACATCATCGCTCCGGCGGAGGCTTCCTCGAACCTGGCGCGGTATGACGGAGTAAAGTACGGCCATCGCGCGGGAGGGACCCGTGAGCTCATGGAGATGTACCGCCGCAGCCGCTCCGAAGGCTTCGGAGCGGAGGTGAAACGCCGGATAATGCTCGGAACGTATGTGCTCTCGGCGGGCTACTATGATGCTTACTACAGGAAAGCATCCCAGGTGCGAACGCTCATTCGGCGGGATTTCGTGGACGCTTTCGAGAAATGCGACGCCCTCCTGACGCCCGTTTCCCCCATCCCGGCTTTCAAAATAGGGGAAAAATCAGATGATCCGCTCCAGATGTACCTAAGCGATGTGTTCACACTTCCGGCAAGCCTGGCCGGCATTCCTGGAGTTTCGGTTCCCTGCGGATTCACTCCCGATAACCTGCCGATAGGACTCCAGATACTTGGACCGCACTTTCGCGAAGACCTGATACTTCGAATCGCGCATCAATTCGAACAGGCGACGTCATTCCACCAGCGAAAACCGGATATCGGGTGAAAGAACACAAACGGCAGGCCGAGGAGCCTGCCGCCCGGGACTCAATGGACTGAGTCGCCGGGTTGGACCCTGATTTTGTGCCACAGCAGAAAGGAAGCTTCTTTTACGGCCTCGAGCATGCTTCGCACCGCGGCCGCAATTTCGGTTTCCGCCGCTCCTTTCACCAACTGCTGGTCCGCTATCTTTATGGAATGATTCTCGGCAGTCCCCTCCAGCCGCCTCCTGCTCTCCTGGTCCCTGACCAGATCCACGCCATGCGCGAACAGGAAGTTGACCAATGCCCCCCCGTCCGTCACCAGGAAAAGGTCTTCCCTGTCCCCGACCCTCCTGATATGGATTTCGATGCGCTCATCATCGGGCAGCATCCAATCCGTGACAACCAGGAACCCTCCACCGGTCGGGATTACGTCCCATCCCTGATACAGGCTTTCGACAAGTTGGTCCAGAATCTCTCTTTCGTCCATGTGCACCTCTCCGGATATTTGAAGACTGAGCGGGTGGGTCCCCTGCCGGTAAGCAAACATATGGCTCCCGGCACTTCCTAAAGTAAATCGCCGGAGCTTCGAGGAAAAGGAATTTCGGCATACCGCGCAAATTTATCGTGGGATATTCTCTGAAAAGGACAATCCCGGAGAATGTACCGGAAATGTGCGAAACTGCGGCTCTGTTCGAGATATTAGACAAAAATGTTGCAGATAGCGCTCCCTTTCCCTGCCCGAGTCCCGGCCGGGAGTTTTCGGCCGATCTCAGACCCATGATATGAAAAGCAACATTTTCAATCACTTGTGTTGCCGGCCCCCCTCCGACCCCAGGTGCTTTGCACCCTCGCCCGCCTCCGGCTTGCGATCTGGCCTGAATCCTGCTCAAGAAGATCACACACCATGGAGACACGGAAGGCGGCAAGAGGAGGCCGCCGGACGCATAGCGTGTGATTCTAATTCAACTTCAAAGGGGGCTTGAGTGATGAACTTTTCGAAATCAGGAAGAAGGTGGTCAGTCTGCACAATCTCGTTCTTTTATGTCCTGTTCGCGTGGTTTCTGCCCGCAATCGCCCAGGAGAAGGCCGAAGAACCGAAACCGGCGGTCGCCGAAGCGCCAAAACCGAGTGCGACGGTCGCCGCGGATGTTCTCAACCAGTACATTTTCCGGGGTGTCGCGCTCAGCAGGGGAGATGCACCGGTGCTTCAGCCGTCGATCGCGGCGAGCTACCTCGGCTTCACATTGAATGTCTGGGGAAACCTGGATACGCGCCAGAGCACCAACAATCCGTTCCTTCCGGTCAGCGCCGGGGGGTTTGTGAAAAACGATAAAAACGCAAGGTGGAATGAAACCGATATCACCCTGTCCTATTCGCGGGAACTCTTCAAGAATTTTACCGCGACCGCCGGCACCACCTATTACCAGCTCTCCAATGCCAGGTTTGACGCATACGAGCTTTACGGCGGCATAGGCTACGCTTTTCCATGGTTTACCGTGGCCTTCACCTCATATAAGGAGGTCACGCACACTCCAGGCTGGTGGATGCAGCTCGACATCACCAAGAGCATTCCAATTCCCTGCTATGAGGGTATGAGCCTGGACCTGGGGGCGAGTTTCGGATACCAGATCTTCGAAGACACTGACACTGCCCTCAACCTGAATGGTGACCTGGGAGATTATTCGGAGCTTCATTCGGCGACCCTTCAGGCCGCACTGAAGATTCCAGTCTACAAAAATGTGACGGTAGCCCCGAAGGTGGGCGTGGCGCTCCCGCTGTCGAGCGCGGCATCCCGCTTTATCGAGGCGAACTCCTGGGACAGGCAGGACATACACGTCTTCGGCGGGCTCAACATAACCGCTTCCTTTTAGCACCGTAAGCCTTCGATTGCTTTCAGGAGTTCGCCCCGGGGCGCCGCGGGGCGAACTCACTGACTGATGCTCGCGTTCAGGCCGGTATCGAAGGATGCTTTCCAAAAGTGTGGGGAGCCACACCCCACACACTCCCTTCGCCGCCGCGCGACTCGTTATGGCGCTTTAGCGACTGCCACGCCTTCAGAAAAGCTGTTCACCGAGAGCGCCGTAAGCTCCACTTTCGTGTGGCAAGGCGTGGCAGGAAAACAGCATACCGGTGTGCTCTACGCTTCGGTGCTCAGGGCTAACGGGGTGAGTCCCGGCCACCTCTGCATGACGGGAAGCGGATGTCAAAGCCAGTAACGTAACAAATTGATACTGTTCACCTGGGAAACTTTTCATTGAAAGCTGTCGAAACATGAGCGGGCGCTGTTGCAATAGGCGGGAATCGGGCCGGAGACGCGCAAACGGGCGGGGCAATGAGTGCCTCGCCCGTTTCTTTGGTGGCAAGCACCCGGCCTGACCGGCCGAGCGCGGATTCGCGGTGTGGACGTAGCTGGAAGATCTCCCCTGCCGGGGAATTATTGATGCCTGGGGGCTTCCGGCTTGGGAGTCTCCGGTTTGGAAGCCTCCTGCTTGGGGGCCTCGGCCTTAGGGGCCTGCGCCTGAGGTTTCAGTTCCTGTGGTTTGCCTTCCTTGACTTCTTTCACGCGCGTATATTTCGAGACATTCCCCGAAGGATCGGTGATGGCAAGAGAGTCCTTGGAGAGCACATACTTGAGGGTCCCCATCCCGAAAATGCCGAGGTCCATCTGCAGATGTTCCTTGTCCTGCACTTTGAAGCTGGTTTTGATGGTCGCGGCCCCTCCGCACAGTTTCACTTTTCCATCCTTGGCAAACATAATCGTGGCGCTGCCATCTTCTTTTTGCCAGGTGCCGGTCAGATCTTTTCTCTCACTTACCGTACAGGCAACGAAGGCAATGACAAATACCAGCACCAGCACCCATCGTAGAGTTTTCATAGTCTTCCTCCTCTTCAAAATTGCTAGGGATTTCAGGCTCGCGGGACACATCGTCATCCGGCATCATCGTCAGGCCCGCATGTCCAACCGGTTGGCGGCGGGCAAATTAATCACGTGAATCATTTCATACCACAAATTGCGCTCTCTTTGTAATCCCCCTCGCGGCAGTAAGATGCAAAAATCCCCCCCGGAATTCTCCTGTCGCCAACGCAAGGCTACGATAAGGCATGTCGGAGTCGAGCCCTTGGTCCGGTTCTTTTGAAATAGTTTCAGACCTTCTCTGTCGGGAAGAATAATATTCGTCTATATTTGTCAACTGCATCCGCCGATTAAGCGTCATAAGGATATGCTGAAAATGAGGAGAAAAGTTGGGCATTTTCAGCTATTATCAGGCGTCTTGCCCATGGCTTATCGTCAGGGAAGACAAATAATGGAAAGCCGGCCGGGCGCGGCGGGTCTCTAATCATGATGCCCGATGCCGTCTTCTTCATATTGGGACTGACTTTCGCAATAATCTAACAGGAGGATTCAATGGATATTCCCAAAAAGCGGCTGTGGCTGGTTTGCGTCTTGCTTTTCGCGGCCGGCCTGATTTTCTTGCCAGCTCCGAACAGCTCCGCGGCCGAGGACAAAGTAGTCCTGGTAGGGCGCATCTCCTTCGTGGAGGGGCAGATCCTGCGCTATGTCCCGGAGAACAAAGACTGGGTGGCAACGATCAAGGATGCCCCCTTCGGTATGGACGACGCGCTTTATTCGGACCAGGCCGGGCGTGCCGAGTTCATCATGCCTAACGGCATTTGGATTCGCATCGGCGGCAGCACCCAGATCCAACTCATCGCCATGAATGACGACGCGGGCGAAATGGATGTCGCTTCCGGTGTGGCCCGTTTTTATAATAGGAGTTCCGACGCGGTGCTGAAGGTCACGACTCCCTTCGGCTATGTTCTTGCCGACCCCGGTTCCTCGTTCGATCTCTATGTTGGCGACCAGTCGGTCGAAGTCCTCGCACTCGGCGGTCGGGTTGATTTCATCAACCCCGGGAATGCAAAGTACAATGTAACCCCCGGTTCGGGCTCCATCATCGCCGATGCCCGGCAGACGGCGTCCGGTGAGGGAACCGTCGATGCCGAATGGGATGACTGGAATGCATCGAGGGACACCCTCTGGACGAAGCGCCAGGTCAAGGGACAGTCGGCGGAATACCTGCCGCCCCAACTCCATGACGATGCATACGATCTCGAGGAGAACGGTAAGTGGGAAAGGGTTTACTACGAGGGCGAGTATCGCAATTACTGGACACCCACCCGTGTGGAACCCTCCTGGCAACCCTTTTCGGCCGGCCGCTGGACTGAGTATTACGGTGATCAGTGCTGGGTGCCCGCCGAGCCCTTCGGTTATGTGACCCATCACTACGGCAACTGGGTGGTCATCAACGGAAGGTGGTTCTGGGCTCCCCCGGCGCCCCGCGTAGTCGCCACGGGCCCGGCCGTGTCGTTTGGGTGGTACCCGGGCCGAGTGGCCTGGATTTCCAGCGGGGCCGATGTAGGCTGGGTCCCGCTCGCACCGACCGAGCCCTATTACGCGCGCCATCACTGGGGCCCGCAGGCGATCATAGTCGCTCCGACGGCTGTCGTGCCCGTTGTCAATATCGGCCGCCTCGCCTTTGTCGACCGCGCCGTCATTGTTCCCCAGGCCCAGCTCTATTCAGTCAATACGTATTCCACGCACATTACGCATGTCGAAAAGACCGTAATTATCAACAACTACCGGGGGGCGCCGGATGTCCAAAGGGCTGTTCCGAATTACGGGCAGTTCCAGCAAAGGCATAATTTCGCATCCGGGGTCGTTGCCCAAAAGCCTCACAATGAGGTTATCCAGCGTATCAACCACAACCAGCAAGTGGCCACTCGCGAGTCCAAAACGTTTAATGCCCAGTCTATAAGGCAGGGAGCCACGGTCGCCAAACCGGCACAGCCGGTAGCAGCGCAGCCGGGCTCGATGCAACCGCCCAAGTTGACCAACAAGATTGTTCCCGCAAACCAGGTCTCGGCGCCTAAGAACCAGGTCACATTCAAACCGGCCGAAATGAAGACGAATACAAAGCCTCCGACCACGCCTCCCGCCGGTATGTTGGGACCACGCGGTGGAGCGACCGCGGGAAAACCCGCGGGGGCAGGATCGGCAACGACCCCGGGACAGGTTGGACAACAGCCCGGAGCAGCCACGCAGCCGGGAACGTCTCCCACCAGGCCCGGCCAACAACAGCTACCGGGGCAGACCACAACCTCTCCCACCAGGCCCGGGCAGCAACAGCAGCCAGGGCAGCAGCAACCCGGACTTTCCACACAGCCGGGCGCGCCCGGGGGCCGCACTCTGACTCCGGGAACACAACCGGGAGCTACAACCCAACCCGGCGCCACGACTCAACCGTCCGCAACCGGACGCCCCGTGCCTCCAGGAACGCGGCCCGGAGCCCAGGAAGTCCAACCCGGAAGAACCGGTACTCAAAACACCCAGCCGGGACTTTCGACCCAGCCGACCACACCCGGTCGTACCATGACTCCGGGAACGCGGCAGGGGGGCCAGGAAGTTCAACCCACCCGGCCGGGGCTGTCCACCCAGCCGGCTGCTCCCGGGAACAGGCAGGGAGGCCGCGAGATTCAGCCAAGGCAGGAACAGCAACAGCCCGGGCAGCGGATGACGCCATCGCCCAGAGGGGGGGCCGATACAACTCCCGCACAGTCTGGACGCCAATTGCAGGACAGGTCCATGAGCACTCCCGCAACGACGGCCCCAGCCGTAAGGCAAAGCCCGCCCGCGGTACAGAATCAGCGACCACAGCCGCAGGCTGTCCAGCCGCAAGCTCAGCCCCAGCGTCAGCAGCAAGTCCAGCCCCAGGCTCAACCCCAGCGGCAGCAACAGGTCCAGCCCCAGGTGCAACCGCAACGTCAGCAGCAGGTCCAGCCCCAGGCTCAGCCTCAACGCCAGCAGGTTCAGCAGCCGCAACAACGGCAAGCGCCCGCCGCGACACAGCCCGGGCAGCAGCAAAAGAAAAGGCCCGGCGAGCCGGGATACCAGCCCTGACATTTGCTGGAACATAGTGTGAACAAACGGGCCGAAGGGATACTTCCCTTCGGCCCGTTTGTGTTTGTGCTCGCGAGGTGATCATGGCGCGCGGCAACACCGGCGTGAAGATGGGGCTGCCCGACCCCCGTGGTGTGCGTGACCGGCCTCGGCTCTACAGAGGCAACAGGCTGGGCGCCGCCCCGATTCATACTCCGTGAGCCGGAACGTGCTCAATATGATTCCGGTGTCCGGCGTCATGTGGCATGTCTGGTTTTCGCCGTGCCATGCCAGCTTGCGTTGAAGATGGTGCCGAAAAAAGGCGGGGCCATTGCTGACCCCGCCTTCCGGTTGCTCGGCACGTGATTATCACTCATGCCGTGTATCGTGCCTATCGGTTATACGGAGTTGCGTTCAAGATAAGTCTATCCCTAAACTGAAGATTCCGTTCAGAATTGACCCGGTCTATCCTTCGATACCTCAGGGCGAACGGCGGTATATCCTCTTGAACGCAAATCAGTATTAGAACTTGATGGAGGCGCCAACCGACACTACTACGTCCTTCGTGTCACGTGAGAGGTTCCAGGGGAAGAGCGGAACCGAAATAACACTGGTCAGCCCGTTGCTGTCGCTGAGGCTGAGTTCCTGGTATCCCGCCTGGACGAAAGGCTCGAGGACGAAGCAACTGAACTGGAAGGAAGCACCGAGAGAGCCCATTATGCCCCAATGAGTACCATCGAGATTACCCTGGTTGTTGAGTACCACCAGCGTGTTGTTGACATTCGGCGCGAAGCTGTAGGACTCTTCCGCGGTGCCGCCGAAAACCTGCAAACCACCCCTGAACGTCGTAGTCGGGCTATACTGCTGCTCGGCCGCCAACTTGAAGCGTACCAGGTGCTCCGTTCTCTCCGGGTAGTTGGCATAGTCGAAATTGATGAACAGCGGTATATCATACGGCAGTTCCAGCGAGGGATAAGACCCTACGAGCGAAAGCGACTGCTTGTAGTTGATGTAGTTGTAGTAAAGTCCGGCAGCCAGTTTGAAACTCTGGCTCATCTGAATGTCGACGCCGCCGCCGGTTTCGATGTTCAGTATTTTTTCTTTCCCGTTATAGCCATAAGCCAGCGTTGCCGAGGTCGGATCACCGAACAGTTCGCCGGTAAAGTCACTGAACGAACCAGTCCCGCTTCCACTCCGGTTCCTCTCCATGTAGTCCATTTTGAGGACGAACGGGAGTGATACGGTGTTCGAATAAGGCACCCTGGCCCAGATATCTCCACCGACTCTCCAACCATCAACATCGCCGGACAGGTCGAAGCCGTTCCTCAGAGACAGATTCTGGGAAGGCATGGTGATTGTATCGGAGTAATTCCAGTTGCTGTTTCCACCGACAAAAGCGCCTCCCCGCACGGTCACGCCGATCTTTGCGGGGCCGAGCATTCCTTCGAGTCCGGTCTTTGCGCTGAGTTCCCAGAACTCGTCATCCCTCGGGGTCGTGAAGGGGAACAGGAAGCCCCAGAAGTCATTCCTCTGCACAAATGAGGCGTCACCAAGGAACCCCTCGCCGTTCAGGCTGACGTTGGTAATCGAGTTGGTCGTCTTGTTCTCTTCCCTGTGATAGGCGACCTGGACCTCGGCGCCCCATTTGAGATCACCGGTGAGCGGCATGCCGTAGATGCCCTTGATGGCGATATCATCGATGTAGTTTTTCAGGTTGAAGGAGCTGCCGAGAGCAGCAGTATAGCCTTCAGCCGATCCGGCCAGGGCCGAATTGCCATCAAAGTCGGAGCGCACGCCTTTGTACGTGATGAAAAGACCGCCGGTGCCGGCTCCGACCGGTGCGGCAAAACCAACCAGCGCATCATGCTGGTACCTGGGGCCGTCCGCGCTCCAGTTCCCGCCGGCCCAATCGATTGTGGCTCCGATGAAAGGAATCGTTACCGCGCTGGAAAGATTGGCGCCCCAGCTCGAATCGTGATCGTAATAGGTAAACTTGTAGTCTCCGAACATCTTGAAGGTCTTGATGTTCGTAATTGCCGAGGGATGGATCAGAAGATCCGATTCATCCTCAACCAGCCCCGTGGGATCGCCCATACCGGCCATCCGGCCCTGCCAGGAAAAAGCCGGCCCTGACAGCATAAAGCTAAATAGCATCAACGACATTGTAACCAACAAAACTTTTTTCATTTAATTCCTCCTCTTGTTTTCCCTTGAATACGCTCCCCCAGCGAATCCCTTTCTGCCCCAAAACACGCCCCAAAACGTCTCAACGGCTGGAATCCCTGGCTGCATTGCACAACCACGGGCGCAAGACCGGCCGCCCGAGACCAACCTCTAACTTAAAAGGAATTCACCCAACAATTCTTTTACCGGGGGATTTGCGCGTAAGATCCAATAAGCTTATCGGTTAGTCAAGCAAATTTGTTTAATGTCAAATCTTACGGTGCGGGATGGAGCCATCAACTGAGTATTCATGCGCCTTCGCGAGATCAGCTTTCCCGGAATCCGCGCGAGGACGCGGCAATGCGCCGGGATTTGCTTCCGGACGATCCAGGCTACCCCCATTTGGCAGGACAGCAGGTCCGAGGCCATCCGCGGCCGGCTAAAGCCCTCGGGCAGCCTGTGCCAAACACGATTACGGCACGGCATTGTCAGCCAATGCATCTGACTGATACATATATATCGCGAATTTTGGTTATTAGAGATAGTATCTTGACAGCTATACATTCTTATATAGCTGTCAAGATACTGATTTGACGGATGGATGTTTTATGCAGAAATCCCTTCTGCCTTCATCACCTTGGCCCAGGTATCGCGCAGGGTGACCGTGCGGTTGAACACAAGCCGTTTTGCCGTGGAATCGGGATCAACGCAGAAATACCCCAGCCTCTCAAACTGGTAGCGGCTGCCGGGGGCTGCCCCAGTCAAGCTCGGTTCCACACGGGCCGATTCGATCACTTCGAGTGAATCGGGATTGAGGTCCACCATGAAATCTCCACCCTCTATATCCTCCGGAGTGGGCGAGAGGAAGAGCTTATCGTAGAGGCGCACTTCCGCTTCGATTGCGTGCGGAGCGGAAACCCAGTGGAGGGTGGCCTTGACTTTGCGCCTGTCCGGAGAATCCCCCCCCCTGGTTGCCGGATCGTAGGTACAGCGCAGCTCCACGACCTCGCCCTTTTCGTTTTTCACCACCGCGACGCACGTGATGAAATAGGCATAGCGCAACCGCACCTCGGTTCCCGGGGAGAGCCTGTAGAATTTCTTGGGCGGGTTCTCCATGAAATCTTCGCGCTCAATATAGATTTCGCGCGAGAAGGGCACCTGGCGAATGCCCGCGGTGGAGTCTTCCGGATTGTTAATCGCATCCAGAAATTCGGTCTGGCCTTCCGGATAGTTTTCGATGACCACTTTCAGCGGCCGCAATACACTCATAACGCGAGGGGCCTTGAGGTTGAGGTCTTCACGGGCGGAAAACTCGAGAAGAGCGAGATCCACAAGGCTCTCCCGTTTCCCGACTCCAATGCGTTCGCAAAAGTTGCGGATCGATTCGGACGAATAGCCGCGCCGCCTGATACCCGCAAGGGTAGGCATCCGGGGGTCGTCCCATCCGGAAACGCGCTTTTCCTGAACAAGCCGCAGAAGCTTTCGCTTGCTCATGACCGTATAGCTCAGATTCAGCCGGGCAAACTCGTACTGTTGCGGCCGGCTCGGGACATCGATATTTTCCAGGAACCAGTCGTAGAGGGCCCGGTGGTCCTCGTATTCCATGGTGCAGATGGAATGCGTGACACCTTCGATGGCATCCGACTGGCCGTGGGCATAGTCATACATGGGGTAGATGCACCAGGCGTCACCCGTTCTGTGGTGGGGCAGGTTCCTGATCCTGTACAGGACCGGGTCTCGCAGGTTGAGGTTTGGGGACGCCATGTCGATTTTGGCGCGGAGCACGTGCTCGCCGTCCCTGAATTCTCCCGCGCGCATCCTCTGGAAAAGGTCCAGGTTTTCCTCGACGGGACGGTTCCGGTAAGGGCTTTCCGTGCCGGGTTCCGTGAGAGTGCCCCGATATTCCCGGATCTGCTCGGCACTCAGACTGTCCACGTAGGCTTTATCCGCCCGAATCAGGTCCAGCGCCCACTGGTAGAGCTGCTCGAAATAATCGGACGCGTGATAAAGCCGATCGCCCCAGTCAAATCCGAGCCAGCGGACATCGTACATTATCGAATCGACGTATTCGACTTCTTCCTTGCCCGGATTGGTGTCGTCGAAGCGGAAATTGCACACTCCTCCAAACTCGGCCGCGAGGCCAAAGTTGAGGCAGATCGACTTGGCATGCCCAATATGCAGATAGCCGTTCGGTTCGGGCGGGAAACGCGTCATGACCCGGCCCCCGTTTTTTCCGGCCTTGAGGTCCTCTGCGATTATGGTGCGGATAAAATTGGGTGGGACTTTTGATTCGGCGCCGTTCATGATCATCTCCGGAAAAAACCTTTAGGTAGGTGACCTCCGCAAAGAGGTCCACATGCGGAGTTGTTGCGACGATAGTAGTACGGTTCGCCCGTGTCTCGAAAGGCGAACGCTCGATGACCCGTTCCACCCTTCGAGACCTCGGAGCGAACGGGAGTGAGCACCCGGATATCCGGAGGAACGAGCTGATACGGAGTTGCGTTCAAGATGAGTCTATCCCTAAATTGAAGATGCCGTTCTGAATTGACCCGTTCTACCCTTCGATACCTCAGGGCGAACGGGGGTATATCCTCTTGAACGCAAATTAGTATGAATCACCTGGAACGCTCAATCGGCTGGAGCGGACTCTCACCCCTTCGTACCGAGGTGTCGAAGCATGAATGGGCGCGGGCGCCCGGTAAGTTCACCCTCCGATGCCTTGCCGGCGGGCTGAAGCCCGCTCCAGAAAGAGCATACGGTATTGCAACGCGCGCGGCTACTCCATCGGAATAAACCTGCCCACCTGCCGGTTCACGCTTTTGTAGATTTCCTCGTCCGTGCCGAAAATATCCACGATACATTTGTGATCGATGAGTTTTTCGACAATAAATGCCGTAACATAAAGACTCACGAAATTTGGCCTGGGGACAAGGGTGCGCAGATTGGCCGTCGCATATTGGATGTCAAATTCTTCGGACTCGAGGATCTTCTGGAGGGCCGATTGAATCTGGTCGTCGAGATCAGCCTTGCTGGTGGTTTCGATGAGCCTTTCCTCGATCAACTTCATGGAAATCCGGTCGGCGATCTCATCGATATTCTCACGAAGCTGGTTCATTGCATGGTAGCGTTGCGATTCCTTGGCATGGTCCAGTCGTGATATTACCGCGGACTCTCTGGCATTCGGCCTGTATTCTCTTGCCACTACACTATCCTTTCGGTTTGTATATCGGTCAAGTCCGTTCGGACGTTCCCGTTACCGGTCCTCGTCCACACGGGACTGGCTGTTTATTACCCCGGCGAGATACCCCGCTCCGAAGCCATTGTCAATATTTACCACTGACACTCCGGGAGAACAGGAGTTGAGCATGCCCAGCAAAGCGGCTATTCCTCCAAAACTGGCGCCGTATCCCACACTGGTTGGGACCGCGATAACAGGGCCCCTGACCAGCCCGGCAACAACAGTGGGCAATGCACCTTCCATGCCGGCAACGACCACGTGGACCGAAGCTTTGCGCAGTTCATCCCAGGCGCTGAGCAGCCTGTGAATGCCCGCTACCCCGATATCGTAGTTCCGCCGGACCTTATTTCCCATGAATTCCGCGGTAACCGCGGCCTCCTCGGCCACCGGCAGATCCGATGATCCGGCGCAAATGATGTTGATGATGCCCTTGGAAACCGGGGCGGTATCATCCTTCTTGCAGGTTAAGGCGCGGGCCTCCTCGTGGTAAGCCATTCCGCCCACCAGGTTCATGACCGTCTCCGCTTTTTGCCGGTCAACCCTGGTGACAAGAACATTTGCCCCGAATTCTAACATTGATTTGGCAATAGCCGCAATCTGCTCCGCTGTTTTACCCGCTCCGTAAATCACTTCGGCGTATCCGCGCCGGATACACCTGTGGTGGTCCACTTTCGCGAAGCAAAGATCTTCAAAAGGGAGTTTCTCAAGGTATTCGAGAACTTCCTTCATACTCCTGGACCCGTCCCTGAATTCCTGGAGGACACTTTCAAGTCGCTGCATTATGGTTCTTTTGCTTTCTATTTGAGATCATTTCCACTATCAGGTCAACCTGATGTTCCACTACGCCTTCGAGAGAATTCAGCGCCCGCCTGCCGCCCGCGCCGATCTCCGCCAGAGCATTCCTGTCCGCGAGATATTTGCGCCACTGGATCTGAAGGTCTTCGGCGTCACGAACCTGACGGCTGCCTCCGAAATTTTGAAGAATTTTATGCTCATGCAGGACCTTTTTCAAGTAAGGCCCGTAAAAGACCGGCTTGGCCCAGGCAGCCGGCTCCAATATATTGTGCCCGCCCACGGGTTCCAGGGTGCCGCCGCAGAATATGAGATCGCCAATCGAATAGATTTCAAAAAGGACGCCTATTCGGTCCACCAGCACCACGGAAGCCCTTCTTTCCCGTCTTCCCGCTTCGATATCCGTGAGCAGATCGAATGGTACGTTCCGCTCAGCCAGCCAGCGTACCATCCCGGGTATATTCTGGAGATGCCGGGGAACGAAGATTCCCACCAGCCCTGGCGAAACCTCGCGCAGACTCATATAGACCCGCATCAATTGAACACACTCGGACCCGCGAAGGCTCCCGCCGACAATGACCCCGTCCGTTTCACCGATCCTCAGAATCCTTTTCCAGTAATCGGACTTTTCCGGCCTGGCTTTAGAAATCAGCTCCTCATACTTCGAGCTTCCCAGCACCCGGAGTCTATCCGGGTGAACGCCGATCCGCAGCATTCGGTCCCTGTCCTCCTCCGAGTGCATGGCCATTTTGTCGAAATACCCGAGGATGGGGCTGAAAAGCGGAGAGGCCATTCCGTAAAAGCGTCTGGAAGACTCCGAGATGCGTCCGTTCAGGAGCAGGGCTGGGATGCCTTTTACAGCCAGGCTGTTGTAGAAGTTGGGCCAGAACTCGGTTTCAAAGGCGACGAAAAGATCGGGGCTGATGGCTGTGATGGCCCGCTCCACACACTCGGGGAAGTCCAGGGGAAAGGGGATAACGGGAATGGCCCCGGAAAGCTGCGCGCGTGCAAAACGAAGCCCATGCGGCGTACCTGTCGAGAGCAGGCAGGCGGCCTCGGGAACTCTTTTCCCAAAGGCATGCAGGGTGGGGACAGCCCCTGTCACCTCGCCGACCGATGCGGCATGAAACCAGACCACGGGAAGTTTTCCCGCCGCCGCTACATCGCCGTAATAACCAAGCCTTCCTTTCCTGAACACGGGATCTTTCAGAGATTTGCGGGAGAGAATGCCCAGTATTTCGCGGCCGAATATTTTCAGTATGCGGTTGTATGCGGCAAGATAAAAATCCAACAATCCTCCAAATGATCGTGGTTGCCCCACCGGAAGTAATTCAAATTTTCCGCTTCGCGCGCGGGTCCTTTTTTCCGGGCAAGATCGGGAATCGTGTTATTATTCGGACTCCGTCTCTTCCGTTTGCGCATCCGGCGGTTCGGGAAACCCGTCCCACTGGCACCCCTCGGTCCCGCAAGGTGAGATGAAAGCGCCTTCGCGCCTGCTCCTGGCGTAGTCATCCAGAAGGGTGTCCTCCATGCGCGGGCTTTTCCGGTTTTTTTCATCAAACGGGGAACTCATGCCGATTTCTCCTGTTTGCAGTCACTGCTCACGGTTGAGCGGGTTGCACCAATAAGGGCCACGCAACTCTAGCGGAAAGCCTCAAATATGGAAACATCAAAAACCCGTTGGTCCGTGGTCAAAGTATTGTTCAACAATTGTTCAAAACATGTGGAAAACTCCTTTTTCGATCCTTCCACGGTTCATCCGGTGAAGAAAACGTTCAGGGATTGTCAACTCGATTAACATGTAAAATCAGATGGTTGATAAACTTTTTGACAATATTGGAACCCCTTATTAAGATTGTTATTTTCTATATACAGAAGAAACCAACTACATAATAGGAACCGAACGAATCGAGGGAAACCATGAAATTCCAGGTGGACAAAGGAAATCTTAGCCAGATTCTGCAACGGGTGCAAAGCATCACCGACAGAAAATCCAACATGCCCATTCTGAGCAATTGCCTCATAAAGACGTCGAGCGATCAGACCGTGGAGTTTTCCGCGACCGACCTGGAATTGAGCCTCTGGACCCGGATGGGGGCAACGGTGGAAGTAGAGGGCAAAACTACCGTTTCCGCGCGCAAGCTCCTGGAAATAATCCGTGAAATCCCCCAGGACCTGATTTCCCTTGAGGCTATGCCCAATGGGAGGATGGTAATCGTCGCCGGACGATCCCGCTTCGAGCTTTCCACCATCGCGGCCGAGGATTTTCCCTACATCAACGTCTACCAGGAGCAGACGCTGTCCAAGTGCGACGCCGGCCAGCTCAGGCACGCCCTCCAGAAAACGCTCTACAGCATTCCGTCGGAGGAGGATACCTTCACTGCTCCAGGGCTTCTCTGGCATCCGGCCGGACAGGAGGCCTTCAGGTTCGTTTCTTCGGACGGTCACAGGCTCGCCTATTTCGAAGTGCCGATAACCGCTTTCCCCGGCATTCAGATAAAGAGCGGCGGGATCATAATTCCACGGAAAGCCGTCCAGGAGATGACGCGTCTTTTGGAAAAAGAGACGGAAGTGGAGATCGGAGTGGACGAAAAATCGCTGATCATGAGAACGCCCAGCGCTTTCCTGAGCACGCTGCTCCTCGATGCCGATTTTCCCGAATACGAGGCGATCATCCCGCCCGAAAGGCCTTTCGGTTTTTCCGTGGAAGCGGATGTCATCTATCCGGCCCTGAAGCGTGTCGCGGTCCTGACCGATGTGACCTACAGGCATGTTCGCTTCAATATAAGCAAAGACTCCCTTGAGCTTGAATGCGGTAATCCGGAACTCGGCAACGCAAATGATGTTCTCGATATAGACTACAGCGGGGAGGATTTCAGTGTTGCGTTCAACGTCAAATATGTCCTGGACAGCATTCAGGTGATGGAGAGCCCGCTCATCCGTTTCGAATGGGTGGATCAGTTTCACGGCGGCATCTTTCTCGCCCCCGAGGAACCGGGATACCTCAGCCTGATCATGCCGATGGTAGTGTAAGACTTTATCTTCACACTGGAATTGCATCAATTCAAAGCGGTTGAAGCTAATTTGCCCCGTTCGTGCCGAGGCAGCGAAGCATGAACGGGGGTAAGCACTCTTAATAACGGCAGGCTGGGAAGCCTGCTCCACAACTCGTGCCGCCGCTGAATGTCGGCGCGCCGACATCTGACGGACCGGGTCAAATATTTCCCCGCGTGAATCCTCTTTGGACAAGTCTTCCAACAAAACTTAATATAAAGGATTGTCGCGTCCAGTTTGCGTCGTGTGGTCCATTAGACGCGAACCCCTTAGCACATCGACGATCGAGAGGAGATAAATGGCTGCCAGTAAAGTCCACAAAGAGTTTGAACTCATATTCGAGAGAAATATTCCGGAACTCAGGATACTTGCCCGGTTTTATAAGCACCGCGGAACGAGCGCCGAAGTCCTGTCCCTCATAAATGATGACGAAAACAAAGTCTTCGGAATCTCATTTCGCACGCCCCCGGCCGATTCAACGGGAGTAGCCCATATTCTCGAACATTCCGTCCTGTGCGGTTCACGCAAGTACCCGGTAAAAGAGCCTTTCGTGGAACTGCTCAAGGGCTCGCTCAAGACATTCCTCAATGCTTTTACATACCCGGACAAAACCTGTTACCCGGTAGCCAGCCAAAACGTACAGGACTTCTACA
Source organism: Syntrophobacter sp. (assembly GCA_039679945.1). Taxonomy (GTDB): domain Bacteria; phylum Desulfobacterota; class Syntrophobacteria; order Syntrophobacterales; family Syntrophobacteraceae; genus SbD1. The sequence continues at coordinate 22,941 of JBDKTY010000289.1, forward strand.
ACCTGGTGGATGTATACCTGGATGCTGTCTTCTATCCCCGGATTACTCCCGCCATTTTCCAGCAGGAAGGCTGGCACTACGAACTGGACGATCCGGAGCCGCCGCTGACGATCAAGGGCGTCGTGTACAATGAAATGAAAGGGGTCTATTCCTCCCCCGACAGTGTTCTTGCGGAGCTTTCGCAGCAGTCTCTTTTCCCGGATATCACCTACGGCCTGGATTCCGGAGGCAACCCGAGCGTCATTCCATCTCTCACATACGAGAACTTCAAATCGTTCCACGAAAAACTCTACCATCCCTCCAACGCCCGGATCTATTTTTATGGCGATGACGATCCGGACAAAAGACTCGAGATTCTCCAGGAATACCTCGGAGACTTCGATACAGCATCACCTGACTCGGAAATTCCGCTCCAGCCCGTCGTGAACGAGCCGATACGGATAGTGCGTTCCTTTGCCGCCGGACACAGTGAAGAAGATGCCTCGAACGGCGTCAAGAGCATGATCACGGTCAACTGGCTTTTCCCGGAAACCACGGACCTCTTTTTGAACATGGCGTTCCAGGTGCTGGAGTATATCCTCCTCGGCATGCCGGGCTCGCCTCTGCGCAAGGCGCTGATAGAATCGGGGTTCGGCGAGGACCTTGCCGGCTCGGGCCTTGAGAACGAGCTTCGCCAGGGGTTTTTCTCGACGGGGTTGAAGGGCATCCGGACCGAGGATGCCGAGAAAGTAGAACGGCTCATATTCAATGTACTCTCGGGGCTGGTTCGTAACGGCATCGACCCCGCCACTGTCGAAGCCGGTCTCAACACCATCGAATTCCGGTTTCGGGAGAACAATTCCGGAAGTTTTCCGCAAGGGCTGGTGTTGATGCTTCATTCCCTTTCCACCTGGCTCTACAATGGCGACCCCATCGGCTTGCTCGCCTTCGAAGCCCCCTTGCGGGAGGTGAAAGCCAGGGCGGAATCCCCCGGTTTTTTTGAAGACCTGATTCGCCGCTACCTGCTTGAGAATCCACATCGGTCCATAGTACTGCTGAAACCGGAACCGGGTCTTTCTGCAAAGGAAATCGAAAAGGAGACAGGCAGGCTCGCCGAAGTGAAGAAATCGTTTTCGGCCGGACAGATCCGGGACGTGATCAATACCGCCGCCGAGCTGCGGCGGCTTCAGTCGGCGCCGGATTCGCCCGAAGCACTGTCAAAAATACCCGTGCTCGGGATTTCCGACCTCAGCGAGCATAACAAAAACATCCCCATCGAGCAGCTTTCCCTGGACGGAGCGCGGATGCTCTACCATGATATCTTCACCAGCGGGATTGCCTACCTCGAGACGGGATTCGATCTGCGGTACCTGCCGCGGGAGCTTATATCGTATGCTCCCCTTTTCGGCCGGGCGCTTTTGGAGATGGGGACCCGGACCGAGGACTTCGTATCCCTTTCGCAAAGGATCAGTCGAACGACCGGCGGCATACGGCCCGAAGTGTTCACATCCGCCGTGAAGGGGCGAAGCGAGCCCGCCGCATGGTTGTTCTTGCGGGCGAAGGCGATGACGCCAAGGGTAGGCGAGCTGTGTGACATACTTGCGGAAGTGCTGGGCGGCGTGAACCTCGACAACCGTGGGCGATTCCAGCAGATGGTGCTGGAAGAAAAAGGCCGGCAGGAGCGGAAAATGGTTCCCAACGGCCATCAGGTGATCAACCAGAGAATCCGGGCGCACTTCCACCAGGCGGACTGGGTACGGGAGCTTACGAGCGGAATCAGCTATTTCCAATTCCTGGGACGGCTTGCCGCGCGGATCGAGAATAACTGGGACGAAGTACTGGCAAACCTCGAGAAGGTGCGAAAAATTCTCGTCAGCCGGCCCGCGATGGTTCTCAACCTCACCGCCGACGGAAAAGATCTTGCCGGAATAGAGCCGTGCCTGCGCGTCCTGGTCGGGGCCGTTCCGGATGGGGCCAACGGGAAAACCGCGTGGGAGCCCGACCTCTTCCCGGGGTTCGAGGGGATTTCCATCCCCGCCCAGGTCAATTATGTCGGCAAGGGTGCGAATCTTTTCGACCAGGGATATGAACTCAACGGTTCAAGCAAGGTTATCGTGGGCTATGTTCGCACGTCCTGGCTTTGGGAAAAGGTTCGTGTCCAGGGCGGAGCCTATGGAGGAATGTGCCTCTTTGACCGTCTCTCCGGCAGTTTCACCTTTATTTCCTACCGAGATCCCAACCTTCTGAAGACGATCGAGAACTATGACGCGACCGCTCAATTCCTCCGTTCCGCCGATCTGAGCCCGGAAGAGATACGCAAGGCGATAATCGGCGCCATCGGAGAGATGGATACGTACATGCTTCCCGACACGAAGGGCTACGTCTCCCTGCTGCGCCACCTGACGGGAGACGATGACGAGGGCAGGCAGAAGATGCGGGAGCAGGTGCTTGGAACAACGGAGCGTGATTTCAGGGAATTCGCCGAGGTGCTGGAGCGGGTGGCCCGGAACGGGATAGTCAAGGTGCTCGGGTCTCAGGCGTCGATCGATTCCGCGCTGGAGCAGCGCCCCGGGTGGCTGGACACATTCAGATTGCTCTAGTTTGCGGCGCCGTCCACGGACGGCGCGGATGTAAAACCCGGCGGCAAAGAGGCTGCCGGGTACTTCCTTATCGTGTCTCACATTTCGGCCCACCTGATTCGAGCCTTGATTTTTCCGTCATTCCATCCCTATCCAAGGCGCCGGCCACCGTTATCGACTTCATAAAGACATTCCGAGGTTCGCCATGACCCGGAACTGCCATGTTCTTCAAAATAATTCCTGATTTTGCCCACTTAAAGAGTATATAGGCATAGTATATTATCGATAACAAGGAGTTACTGTCGTGTCTTGGATTTCAAGACATGTTGGCATGGAGCCGGCTATGAATTTAAATTGACAGAATAATCTTTTCATTTACAATAGATCATAAGCTCCCATATCAAGCATTGCCGCTAAAATATCGTTTCATAATGCATTGTACATGCGTCGGTGCATAATGGAATCTTGTGGAACTCACTTATTATCCAATAGTTATTCCTGCGTTGTGCATGTACATGCAATGCATGTCCATGAGATTTAATATTCACGGATGAACATCCCGTCAGTTTTATTCCAAGTACATCGAATTCGATTAACGGACGCTTGGAACGTATCTCCTGAATGGCAATAACCACCGTCATATTAATCTGTTAGAAAAGTGCGGCGATCACTGGTTTGCAGGGCATGGCAAACCGGTTCCCAAAGCAGTTGGCGGGCTGTATTTGGGAATGGGATTGAACAACTTGGCACAACACGTGGAAGGAGTGGAGGATCATGCGCAAGTCTTTGCTGCTGGTTTTGGGGTGTCTGTTGCCGGTATTCGTTGGAGCTGTGTGTCCGGAAGCCGGGGCCGGGGTAACCCCCTACTTCAAGTACTGCAACGTGGTATCCACCCATACTTCGGGTGGAGAAAGCACCCTGATACGCGCGGAGGTTTACAATCCCAACGGTCAGGTGCCTTCCAGCATAAAAAAAATCACGGTGGAGGGACCGGGAGGATATTTACAAATCCTGAAACCGACTGACTATACCGCGGACAATGCATTCGTCAAGACAGTCGCGGGGGCGCCGGTCGAGGGGGAATACAAGTTTACCGTGCTCGATACCGTGGGGGACACGGCAACCAGTTACTATCGCATCGAAAAGGTCACCATTCTCCCAATCGTGGATTCGGCGACGTTTGTGGCTTCCGGCAATCTGACCACTCCGACTTTGAGCTGGTCGGATGTGTCCGGATATGAAGGCAACCTTCTTTTCAGAGTCACAGTCTTCGATGCAAGCAGTGGCAGCCGCGTCTGGATTTCTGATTTGACGGGTCTGACCAGCGTCACCGTGCCATCGGGAAAACTCGCCGAGGGTGCGTCCTACCAGTGGAATGTCACGGCAGTGGACAATGTACAGATGCCGATCACTGACAACCAGTCGGTAAGCGAGGCGATGCCGCTTGCCATCGGCAATGAGAAGATCGGATTTCTATACGCCCGTGTTTACAGCTTAAAAAAGGCGGACAGCCAGATCTATACGGTCCTGGATACCAGGGTGGCTGTCCCCGGCGGCGTCCCCCCCGACGTTATCACGTCATTCGTGGTGACCGGTCCCAATGGGTTTACGTATACTTTTTCGGCGAAGGATTACAATTCCGGCCCGAGGGGCTATTATCACGAAATTGCAGCCACGCCGGAGAATGGGATGTACACCTTCACGATGAATTCGACGCGTGGCACGGCGGTAACGTATCATTATTTCAACTATGTCGATCTCCCACTTGTAGATGCGGCGGGCCTCCAGGCATCCGGAGATGCTCTGGCACCCAGGCTCACCTGGCCGGCTCCGGAGCGCAGCGACAGGTCCCTCTTCTATTCGGTCATGGGGAGGAACACGAGCACGGGAAGCACAGTATTTTCGAGCACGATGAGCAACCCTACCTATGTGGTACCCACAAACACGTCATTGAGTGATGTTTCGTGGCGGGTTGAAGTCAGGGACTTGCGCTGGCCGTATCAACCCAACAACATTGCGCGGACAAATGAGATTCCTCTCGTGGTGGACAACTCCAGGCCCAATTTCCTGATGGGAGCCGGTGTGTATGCCCTTAATGAAAGTGGAGGCACTTCCACCATACTTGATGTCTACGTGAACGATCCCGAAACGGGGGTGGGGATGACCTCGGATATGTCGCTGGTTGTCACGGGGCCGGGCGGATTCACCTATACCGTCCAGGAGACGGACCTGCAGGTCGCGCCGCTCACTTCTCCCAACGATTACGAATACTATCACCAGGTCGATCCGGTTGATGGCGCTCTTCTGGGTGACGGGACGTATATCTTTACCCTGAATTACGGCGGGGGAAAATCTCTGGTTACCCATGAGATGCTGAAAAAAGGCGAAACGTTCCCAATCGTGGATGAAAACACGTTTCAGGTCTCGGGTGACCCTCTTGCTCCCACGGTTAGTTGGAGCGGCATAGCTGGCTACCCCACTCATCTCAGCTATAGGATCAAAGTCTATAATTCAGCCGGGACCACAATTTATAATTCCTCACGAGAACCCAAGACGGCCCAGACCGTGCCGACCGGATACCTGCAATCGGGCGAAAGCTACATGTACCGGGTCGAAGCCCAGGACGATTTGTACTGGCCGCTCTACAATACTCGGTCGAATTCCGGCAAGTATCCTCTCGAGATCAGCCAGGACACCGTGCCGGGGGCTCCAACGGGGGTTGCAGCAACAGCGGGCAATGGCAGTGCGAAGGTAAGTTTCTCGGCGCCCGGCTCCAATGGCGGCAGCGCTATCACTTCATACACTGTGATCGCCCAGCCCGGAAAAATCAAGGCATCGGGCAAATCGAGTCCGATAACCGTCCGGGGACTCACCAACGGTGTGGCTTATACCTTCACGGTAACGGCAATCAATGCAATAGGAAAGAGCGCGCAATCGGATCCGTCCGCCGCCGTTACCCCGGATGTGATTCCGGGAGCCCCGACAAACGTTACCGCGATTGCGGGAAATGCGATGGCAAAGGTCAGGTTCACTCCTCCCGTCCCCAATGGCGGTACCCCGATTACTTCGTATACGGTCACTTCATATCCTGGAGGAATCACGGCAACAGGCACGAAAGGTTCGATAAAAGTCACGGGGCTTACCAACGGGACAGCGTATAAATTCAAAGTCACGGCTACAAACGCGGCCGGGACCGGTCCCGCTTCCGTCAAGTCCAACAAGGTAGTTCCGGCCACGGTTCCGGACGCTCCGACAGACGTGATAGCGACCCCCGGAGATGCCTCGGCGAAGGTTTACTTCACGGTCCCCGCATCGGACGGGGGCAGCCCCATCACATCTTACGTGGTAACCGGAAACCGGAAGGGGGTTTCGGCCTCTGGCACCAAGAGCCCCGTAAAGGTGAAAGGGCTCAAGAACGGCAAAACCTACACGTTTAAGGTAAAGGCCGTTAACGCGGTCGGCGCCGGCCCCGACTCGGCTGAATCAGCCCAAATCGTGGCGGGGAAGAAAACCGGCGCAGCGGCGGGTTTCGTGCAGTTACCAGGCGAAAGCGACTCAGCGGCGATCGTATCTTCAACCGACGATGATATTTGAGGTTCCGCGGGCTCGGTTCGAGCAAGCGTTCGGGGAGAGACTCCGCTGGTGCGCGATTCAAGCTGTTCTCTGACCGGATATCAATATTGACTCGCAACCTGATACTTCCCGTGAAAGGAGCCCTGCTAAGTCAATTACCTCTCTAATACAAGTCCGTGTTCAACAGGTTGCTATTCGCACCCGTTCATGCCGAGATATCAAAGCATGAACGGGTATTTCCTCCGTTCGATACCTTGATCAGGATGAAGGTTAATCTTGAGTGCAATTCAGTATAAACATGAATTACAGTTTTCACCATTTAATTACACTTTTGTATTCTTTGATCCGGATTAATGAGCATCTTTTGTACTCATCAAGAATGGAAAGAATAACCGCAATCCGTGGTATAAAGCTGATTTGCATATTCCTATGCATGGCATTCGCTTCTAAACTAAGATGGGGAACATATCTTGCACTAGTAGCGTGAGTCTTCTCTTATAACATCCGTTGACTGCCAAATAGCCGTGCAATTGGCATGGGCAGGCGGATTACTCATTAGCATCCACATCCGTAACGTACCTGTCCCTGGACAGACGCATAAGCGCCTGTCGCAATACATCTCCAAAAGGCCGGTCACAGAAGCGATCAATCACGTTCAAAAAAGGGGTTCCGGAGTGAAAGTGCTCAAACGGATCTGTCTGACGGCTGCCGTAGTGGTATTTGGGCTAACCTGGTTTCTGCCCGCCACATGTGCCGAAGAGGGGCTGAGTCTACGGATCACCAGCTACAATCTCATCGGTCAATTCAAGCTGGGACCCATCTGCATGTACACCTACAAGGCCGCCGTTACCAACTCGGGCGCGAGTCCGGTCCTTTCGGCCAGAGCCGTATTGACCGGCCATTCAAGGTACTCCGTGGTGGTCGATGGAAGATTGAGCTTCGGAGACGTTCCGGCCGGGGCCACAGTCATGAGCAGGACCACCTTCACCATCGTACAGCCGTGCCGATATCCCATCGACTCAACCGCATGGTCATGGACGTTTACCGGCACGCCCGCTGCCAATACCCAGCCGATTGCCAACGCGGGCCCTGACCAGACGGTCCATACGGGAAGCCTGGTTCGGTTGGATGGCGGCAAATCGAGCGACGCCGACGGTGATCCCCTCACCTTCCGGTGGTCCCTTGTATCCATACCGGAAAACAGTGCGGCGGGTCTGTCCGGTCCCGAGCTCGTGGCCCCGAGCTTTGTGGTCGACCGCCCGGGTACTTATGTCGCTCAGTTGATCGTAAATGATGGGAAACTCGACAGCGAGCCGTCGAAGGTCACCGTCAGCACGGACAACTCCAGGCCGGTTGCCGATGCCGGGACCAACCAGACGGCCTTTGTCGGCGACAGGGTCACACTCGATGGGAGCAAATCGAGCGATGTCGACGGCGACGCCCTGACATTCAGGTGGTCTTTTGCGTCAAAGCCTTCGGGAAGTACCGCCTCCGTCTCCGGTACGGATGAGGTCAAACCGACCTTCGTGATGGATGCTCCCGGCGCCTACGTCGCACAGCTCATTGTAAACGACGGAAAACTGGACAGTACCCCCGCGACGGTTTCCATCACGAGTCAAAACAGCAGGCCGACGGCAAACGCGGGACCCGGCCAGACAGCCCTTGTCGGAAGCACGGTCACTCTCGACGGCAGTAAATCCACGGACGTCGACGGGGACCTTCTCACCTTCAAATGGTCCCTCACATCGAAGCCCGCCGAAAGCGATGCGGCCGTCTCCGACTTCACGGAGGTAAGGCCGACCCTGGTCATCGACAAGGCCGGCGCCTATATAGCGCAGCTCATCGTAAACGACGGCACGGTGGACAGCACTCCGGCAACCGTCAGCATAATCACGGAAAATTCCAAGCCCGTTGCCAATACCGGTTCCGACCAGACAGTATTTGTCGGTGATACGGTTACGCTTGATGGCAGCAAGTCAACGGATGTCGACGGGGACCAACTCGCGTTCCGGTGGTCTTTTATATCTAAGCCGCCGGGAAGCGGCGCGACCCTGCCGAACCCGGAGGACGTCCGGCCCGCATTTGTCGTGGATATGCCGGGTACCTACATTGCACAGTTGATCGTAAACGATGGAAGAGTCGACAGCACTCCGGCAACCGTTACCATAATCACGGTCAACTCTAAACCGGTCGCAAACGCGGGCCCTGACCAGACGGTCTATGTCGGAAGCACGGTTACTTTGAATGGCGGCGGATCGCGCGATGCGGACAATGACCCACTGAGCTACAGGTGGTCGATGACATCCCGGCCGGCGGAAAGTCTCGCCGAACTAATCAATGCCACGGATGCCAGGCCGTCTTTTTCAGTGGACAAGCCGGGCACCTATATCGCGCAGCTCATTGTAAACGACGGTACGGTCGACAGTGCTCCCGCGACCGTCACCATCAGCACGATCAACTCGAAGCCGGTAGCCAACGCCGGAGCCGACCTGGCAGTTTTCGTCCGCGATATGGTCGTTCTGGATGGAACAGGCTCACGTGATGCGGATGGCGATCCCCTGTCCTACACCTGGTCATTTACCTCCATTCCACCTGGAAGCAGCGCATCGCTCGTGAATCCAGGGTCGGCCAAACCCTCATTTGCCCCCGACGTCGCGGGGACCTATGTTGTCCAGCTCATCGTAAATGACAGCAAGATCAGCGGAGACCCGGACACGGTGACCGTGACGGCGTCTTTGCGGACCGTTTTGGTCCCCGATGTGGCAGGGTTTACCCGGGCCGCCGCTGAAAGCGCCATAGCCGGAGCAAATCTCCTGGTTGGAAGTATCTCTTCGGCCTACAGCAGCACCGTCACGGCCGGAAACATAATCAGCCAGACCCCGGTGGCGGGGAGCATCGTATCGGAGGGGACCGCGGTTAACCTCGTCGTATCGCTCGGGCCTCCCATGACGACTGTCCCGAACGTTACGGGAATGCCCCGGGCCGAGGCAACCGCTGCCATCGTGGCCGCGAACCTCGCGGTGGGGACTGTTACAACGGCCAACAGCGCCAGCGTGCCTTCCGGAAGCGTTATCAGCCAGGACCCGGCGGCGGGAACATCCGTCCCGGAAGGATTGGCGGTCAGCCTCGTGATCTCCATCGGACCCGTTTTGCCCTCGGCGCCCGATCTGGGCCTTATCACCGTCGGCCAGGTGGCTAACGGGCAGACGATGGTAAGCGGCCGTGCCGGCTCCGTCCAGGGCGGACTCGCGGTACGGGCCACGAATTCCTCGACGAATGAAACCGTCTCCGTATCGGCGGGAGCCGATGGGAGTTTCGTTTTGAGCCTTTCCGCTCAGCCCAAGGACGTTCTTTCGCTGGTCGCGGTTGACGGAAGCGGGCTTTCCAGCGCTCCGGTAACCGTGAGCGTTCCGGAAACAGTTCCGCCCGCCGCCGACAAGATCCCGGAGGGGAGCTTCGGGGATGTCTACCGCGATCTCATCCCGGATGACGCGGTAATCACGCAATACGATGAGAAACGGTTCAGCCTGGTAACGGGGACCGTGACGGATATTGCCGGCGTCCCCCTTCCCGGTGTTACCATCGCCATCTTCCAGCATGCCGACTACGGCACGGCCCGGACCGGGGAGGACGGCCGGTTCACCCTCCCGGTGGAAGGCGGGCTGACCCTGACCGTAACGTATGCAAGGACAGGGTTTATCTCGTCCCACCGCCAGGTCTATGTGCCCTGGAACGATTTTGCCGCGGCCGATACGGTCCAACTGATCACCGAGGACC
>JBDKTY010000290.1:0-8277 GCA_039679945.1 Syntrophobacter sp.
CTTGAAACTTACCGGAACCACCTGAAGAGGAAGCCGACAAAATCAGGTGGCGTCCGATCGGTTGCGACCGTTAATAGGGAAATTGTTTGCCTGCACCATATCTTTGAGAAGGCTACCGAGTGGGACATGATCGAGCGCAACCCGTTCTCACGCGGGAAGTCTCTGCTGGTAAAGGAAAATAACCGGCGGGTCCGGTTCCTGACGGAGGAGGAAATCAAGAAGCTTCTGCCGGAGTGCCAAAAGCATCTGAGACCCATAGTAATCTGTGCCCTCAATACCGGAATGCGAAAGAGCGAAATACTGAGCCTTGAATGGTCACAAGTGCGAAATGGATTCATCTACCTGGAGAAAACAAAGAACAATGAGGCCCGGCAGATTCCGATCAATGACATGCTGGAAAGTCTCTTCTCTGAATTAAAGAAGGCGCAGGGATTGGGCGCACGGAACGTTTTCACTTTTGCAAAGGGTGAGCACAAAATAAAAGGTGATAAACCGGTGAGGGAACGCAAGGGACCTGCTCCACTACCGGAAATGGTTCAGAATGTGAGAACTGCTTTTGCTGGCGCACTTGACAGGGCAGGGATAAAAGGTTGCCGGTTTCATGATCTGCGTCACACCTTCGCAAGTCACATGGTCATGAGGGGTGCAAGCCTGAAGGATATTCAGGAACTTCTCGGGCACAAATCGATGTCGATGGTGCTCCGCTATGCCCATCTCACCCAAGAGCACAAGAAGGTTGCAGTCAATCTGCTCCAGGGTCTTACCACGGTGGCTCCGAAAGGTGTCACTGTCACAAAAGTGTCACAAAATAGAAAAAGCCGCTCAATGGCGGCTGTAAGTAGTTGATTTTATTATGCCCCCGGCAAGACTCGAACTTGCGGCACCGAGATTAGGAATCTCGTGCTCTATCCACCTGAGCTACGGGGGCTCGGAACCCTTCTTATATACTCTCCATGCGGGGTTTGCAACCCCTTGTTGCCTGCCTCATTCCGGTTGCCACTCGATCCAGCCGCAAACTATCCGGCCATGGTCCAACCGTTCGTTTGCAAAATGACCCGCGCGGTCTGCCCTCTCGGAGCCGCGTCCCTTCACGGTAGAATCCGGCACTTCAGTCCGGTATCACTTCCTGGTCCAAAATATAGATGAGGTTGTCCAGGGCCTGCTCCATTCCCATGGCAATGCGTCTGGCATTTTCATACAAATCCACCATGAAGAAGGTGGAATCTGCCCCCATGGACTCGGATTCTGAAAGAGCAGTGTCATTGAAGGTGTCGATCAGGCCTCCTTCCTTATTGAAAATGCTGATGTAGGTATAAACCGTGTCCTCATTATCATCTGCCCATCTTTGATATACCTGCACCAGATAGTCCGGAAACTGAAACTGGAACACACCGTCGGATTCAGTCTTATACCAGTTGAGGTCTCCGTCAAGCGTTCGCCCGTGCAACCTCTTTACGAATTCCGCCTGCTTTTCAAGATACGCCGCCACCGTCTCCCCCTTCCTGATTCAAGCAACATCAATTGTAGGCATTTTGGAAGCTAGAAGGTTTACTCGTAAGCATCATACCAAAACAGAGCCGGTGGAAGCCATAAAAAATGGGCGCTTGACCGCTCCACCGCCACGGAGCCCTCGGGCTCTTCATGAGATAGTCGGCACCCACCGCCGGGAGCAGGGCGCTTCGGGATCAGCGGCAGGTCGCGATGCCGGTGACGCGTAAGCACCGGCTCAACCATACTCTCGCGGACTGTTCGGATTGAGGGATTATCGGTGATGCTAAACCGCCGGGGGGTGAGAGGATCACAGTGGACCTTCCGGTGTGAGCCAGGGCTGAAAAGTGTACCGGATTTCTCCGATCATAATGCAAATTGATGGATTGCGGTGCCAAATGCGACACATTGGTTATATTAACTCTCTATGGCGATGATGCCGGATTCCACAGCTTCATCCCTCAATGGCGCGGTAAAATGCCTCGGATTGATGCTTGCGGGAGTGCATAAACCTGCCGGTTCACAGCCGGCGGTGGCCATACGCATGGGGAAGTGAGAGAGCGTATCCGTGAGAACCTGTTTATTCATACCGCCGCCGGGAAGGAGAACGTTGCTGGCTTACGTCTCATGGTCCCGCGCAACCGGGCCGCAAACGCGGTGGCCATACGCATGGGGAAGCGAGAGAGCGTATCCGTGACAACCTGTTTATTCATACCGCCGCCGGAAAGGTGAACGTTGCTGGCTTAAGTCTCATGCTGCCGCCCAACCGGGCTGCAAACGTTGAGCAGGTCATCCCGACCGCGGCTGGCGGGCCGAAGCTCCGTCGGTTGTCCTCAGGGCAACGGCATTCACCGGGCAGTAACTAACGGCCGTGGCGCACAACGGGGTCCGCATGGTGTTGTCCTCAAGGCAACGGCATTATCCGGGCAGCAACCCTATAAGTGCTTGATGACGCATATTTGGCATATTTCAGGAAGATTCAGGAGACATTCATGTGGGGAACGGATGAGCTGAAAGAACACAGGGAAATACTTGATCGCATCGACTGGGATATGACACCGGAAAAGGCGGTCGAGACTTTTCTGGAGTGGGGGACCGGGTGGACCCGCCGGGATGATTTCGTGCGCTATGTCGGGCAGGATGCACTCTACTTCGTGATCTATGAATGGGAGAAACCGCCTCAGGTCACCTTGATCCAGAGAAGCATGCGCGACGCAAATGAGCTTGCCAAAATACCCGTTCCCGAGGAGATGCTGCGCAAATCGGTCACCGAGGCTGGCCGCAAGCCCGGTGTCGGAGTATACGCGTTAAGCGATGAGTTGAAGCAGTGGCTGCGGTCCGAGTTGGGGTGCTGATGCCGGCTGCGGTTCAAATAACCGCTATTTTCGAACCTTCAGGCTAATCCGAATACACCTCGCATTCGGCTGGCCATGCACGGGAAGGCAAACAGTGCCCACCCGGCCCGTTTCATGGCTCGGCTTCCCGAAGGCCCCGAATCAGAGGAGATTACCGCCTGTCCAGCACTTTTCTCACCAGCTCGGCAAGTTCCCTTGCGACGACCGGTTTCGTGAGAAATCCCTGGATCCCCAGCCCCCTCGCCCTATCCTCACTGATCTGTTCACTGAACCCGGTGCACACGATGACCGGCAGGTCCGGGACCATGCGGTGGAGTTCCCCGGCGAGGTCCACTCCGGTCAGATGGGGCATGGTCATGTCCGTGACCAGCAATTCGAAGGGTGCCGAGGCCAGACTGTCTCGAAAGACCTCCAACGCCTCGACCCCGTTTGTCCGGCATTCCACCTGGTACCCAAGGCGCTCGAGGATCTTCGTGAGCACGAGAGTCAGCGCCGGCTCATCGTCCACAACGAGTATCCTTTCAGCTCCACGAGGCAACGGAGTGGCATCGATCTTATCCTGTCCGGGCGCTTTTTCGATTGCGGGGAAAAACACCTGGAAACAGGTGCCCTCGTCAACCGTGCTTTCAACTTCGATCGCTCCTCCGTGACTCTTCACAATACCATGAACGACCGCCAGCCCCAGTCCGGTCCCAACGCCCTGCTCCTTGGTGGTGAAGAAGGGATCGAAGATGCGGTTCAGAACTGCCGGGTTGATGCCGTGTCCGGTGTCGCGAACAGTGAGCAGCACGTAGTGCCCCGGTTGCAGGTCCGAATGGGGCCGGATATCCGCCGGTTCGACATGGACATCGGTCAGGTTTACATCGAGGACACCCCCCCGTTGACGCATCGCATGGGCTGCATTGGTGCAAAGGTTCATCAGCACCTGGTGCACCTGGGTCGGATCAGCCAATACGACCGCATGCGAGGGCACGTTGGTCTTGATTTCAATGGTTGACGGCAGGGAGGCGCGAAGCATTTTCATCGCTTCCTTGACGACCAGTCCTATTTGTACCGGCTTTTTTTCATGTTCGCTCCTGCGGCTGAACGCGAGGATTTGCTTAACCAGTTCCTTTGCGCGATAGGTTGCCTTGAGTACCTCGCTCAACTGGTTATGCTCATTGCTCCCTTCCTCTTTATTCCAGAGGACCATTTCCGTATAGCCCAGAATTATTCCCAGGATGTTGTTGAAATCATGAGCGATTCCGCCGGCGAGCGTTCCCAGGGCCTCCATCTTCTGTGCCTGGGCAAGGCGTGCCTCGGAGCGGGTACGTTCTTCTTTCTCGTACCTGGATGAGGTGATGTCCCTGAGTATTCCGACCATTCTCACCGGTTTGCCGCTACTGTCGTATTCCGCCCGTCCGAGGCTGGATACCCATCGTGTTTCGCCGTCAGGGCGGAGGACACGGTATTCAACCTCGTGAAGTACTTTTTGTGCCAGTGCCATTCTGGCGGATGACAAGACCCGCTGGAGATCGTCCGGATGGACAAACCCGGCGTAGGTCTCATGCGAGCCGCTCGATTCCCGCGTGTGGAAAATTTCGCCGCACTCCGGGGACCAGCAAAATCTGTCTTCCGCAACATTCAGCTCCCAGACGCCCATCCTCGATGTTGCAAGGGCCATGCTCAACCGTTCCTCGCTGGCGTGCAGCGCCTTCCCGGTCTCGATCAGCTTCTTTTGTGTCTGCTCGTTGAGCTCTCTTAGGTGGCGGACTTCGGCTTCAATCCGGTGCCGGTGGAGGGCAGTTTCGATTGCGGTTCTTAATTCGCGATTATTGAATGGCTTGAAAACGGAGCCAAATGGCCGGGAGTCCTCAGTTTTGCCGGGCTCGGCATCATCCGGGTTGTCCCTGATGAAAACCACGGGTAAGTCAAACTCATGGTGAATTCTCTCCGCCGCGGTAATTCCGTCGGTGGTGCCCCTGACGGATGACCCGATAAAGACCAGGTCGGGCTTTTGCCGCCGCGTCAGATCCGGCGCCTGCTCGGGGTCGTCCGTCCGTTCGGCGACCTGGTAGCCCATGCCGGTCAGCCTCTCCTCCATGTCTTTCGTGCCCGCGGTTTCATCTCCTACGATAAGTATGCGACAGGAATTCATGGTCTTGCCTCGTGCGCCAGTATTCTTTCAAGTCCGGGTAATACAAACACCCAGCACTTTGTCTACCCGGTTTCCCGTTGGTCACTCCCGGTAGCTATCCGGCCGTTTTCGTCGCGAGGATATGCGCCAATGGCCCCGTTTGTGCCAATTCGCTAGCCAAGTCATACTTCTCAAGGTGGAGTGCGGTCGATTATACTTCCCTACCGGAAGAATTTTGCAATAATTGTTCAGTTGATGGAGCGAAATGCGAAAAATGGTTTCCAGAAAGGCTTTCGGGGGGATTCCACGCTGCATGGCTTCTAGAATATCCGCTCGGCCTGCTTTCCCGGCGGATATGCGGCAGCCTTGTGCGCCGGGGACCGGAAGACCGGAAGACCGGAAGACGCGCCGGCGATAGCATGAGGCCGCCTTTTCGCGTGGCGTTTCAACCGCCAGCCCCCCGGCCGTCAAGTACATTCCTTACAACTTCGGCAATCGTTCTTCGATCAAAAGGTTTCATCACCAATTCCCGGATGCCTGTATCCGCGACAGTCTCGCTGGTGACCTTCTCACTGAATCCCGTGCACAGAATGACCGGAATGTCCGCTCGTATGCGAAGGATTTCCCGCGCCAGTTCGGTGCCGGAAATATGCGGCATGGTGTGGTCGGTTATGACCAGATCGAATTCATCCGGATGGGATCGGAAGCAGGCCAGGGCCGTAAGGCCGCTCGTGAAGCCTCTGACCGAATAGCCCAGGCTTCCCAGCATGCCGGCTATTAGATTTGACAAAGTCTCCTCGTCATCCACGACCAGGATGCGCTCTTTTCCCTCCGGCAGCGGCGCTCGTTGCTGAACTGTCGGTGATGGCCTGTACTCCACCTGGGGCAGGTATACCTCGAATGTGGTGCCCTCCCCCTGCTGGCTGTGGACGGCAATCCCGCCCTCGTGGCGTTTTACGATTCCATGGACGACGGCGAGTCCAAGTCCCGTCCCCTTGCCGATTTCCTTGGTCGTGAAGTAAGGCTCGAAAATCCTTTCCAGTGTCTCCGTGTCTATCCCGGTACCCGTATCTGAAACGGACAATTTCAAGTAGGCGCCGGGGGGGATTTTCGGCGTTCCGATAAGCGCCGTCGAATCAACCATTACGGGACTGAGCGCAATCGTGAGCACTCCCTGATCATTCATTGCATAGGCCGCATTGGTGCTGAGATTGAGGATTACCTGGTGGATCTGGGTGGGGTCGACGAGCGCCATTCCCTCCCGGACATTGTGACGGATCTCGATGGATGCGGGAAGGGAAGCCCTGAGCAGCTTGATGGTCTCCTTGATAAGCGAACTGAGTTCAACTGCCTGGCGGTCCTGCTGTTCGCCCTGGCGGCTGAATGCCAGAATTTGTTTGACGAGGTCTCTTGCCCGGTGAGCCGCGCTGAGGATTTGCTCCAGGCAACGCCGAAGCGGATGAAACTGACCGACGTCGGTCAGCCCCATTTCGCAGTAGCCGAAAATGATCGCGAGAATATTGTTGAAGTCATGAGCAATTCCACCCGCCAGCGTACCGATGGCTTCCATCTTCTGGGCCTGGCGCAACTGGGCTTCGACACGCAGCCTTTCCTCTTCGGCGATCTTGCGCTCGGTGATATCCTTGGTGACCACGAGCATGCTCTGGCGACCGTGCAGTTCCACGATTTCGATAGAAACCTGGGCATTCTTGATCTCCCCGGGTCGGGTTCCTATGTGGCATTCGAAATCCCGTACACTTCCCCGGGACGCCAATATTTCCCTGAGCGCCAGTCGCTCTTCACGATAAGGCCAGATGCCTATTTCAACACTTGTCCTGCCGATAACTTCCTCCTTGGAGTATCCAAAGAGGCGGCAGTAGGCATCGTTGGCCTCGTAGATTCGGGTCTCATCGAGCGAAGCGAGAGCAAGCGCCTCCGGGCTCAACTGAAAGAGCGTCTTGAACTTATGCTCACTCTCTCGTAAAACGCCCTCCAGGCGCTTGCGTTCCTCGATCTCGCCTTTGAGGTCGGCGTTGGCCCTGGCCAGTTCGGTGGTTCGTTCCGCCACCCTGTTTTCCAGGCGGATGTAGGCCTCCGCGAGTAATTCCTCGGCGTGTACTCTGGCCTTGTGGCCTCTCAGTGCTTCAATGCCATAGGAAAGGTTCCCGGCGAGTTTCAGAAGGAGTCCAACCTCGTCCGTGTCAAAATCATTGGCCCGGGACGACATGATGCTGAGCGCCCCCAGCACCCGGTCCTTTGCATTGAGAGGAAGACTGATGACGGATACATAGCCGCGCTTGAGGGCCTCCCCCACCCATGCCTCGAAAGACGCAAGGGAGTGGATCGAGCGGAGGATGCAGGGGAGGCCGGTTTGAATGGCTTCCACTATCGGGCGCTTGCCTGCCTCGGGGTCCGAGAGATCAACCGGCACCGCTTCGAGGTAGCCGTCCTCGTACCCGTATTTTGCAACAGGCATAACCGTGTGCCCCTCACCGTTGCCGGTATATCCGACCCAGGCCATCCTGTAACCGCCAACATCCACGGCTATCCGGCAAATTTCTCCGAGCAGTTCGTGCTCGTCCTTTATCCGAATAACGGCATCATTGCATTCGCTCAATGCCTGAATGACTCTCTGAGCCCTGAGAATTTCCTCTTCCTTTACCCTGTGCTCAATCGCGTAGCGAATGGAACGTTCCAGCAGCGTGGCGTTCAACTCGTCTTTCGCAAGATAATCGGCCGCTCCGGCTTTCATGGCCTCCAGGTCCAGACGGTAATCACCATGCCCCGTCAGGAAGATAAAGGGGGTGCGGATGCCCCGTTGCAGCGCTTCCCTAAGGAGATCCAAGCCGTTGCGCCCGCCAAGCCGAAAGTCAAGCAGACAGAGATCGTGCTCATCGCGCTCCAGCGCATCCAGGGCGGCATCATACTCAGCGGCCCATTGCACCTTGCATCGTGAATGGGGCAGGCTGGCGATAAGTTGGCGAACGAGCAGGAAGTCGTCTTCATCATCCTCGATGACAAGGACGCTGATATGAGGGCTTTGCATTTTTATGGACTCCAACGGGCCGTCGGGGATGACGGATTGTAAGCATTCGGATTATCTTGCCATTATACCGGTATAACAAACTTGTGGTGGCCGATCTTGAATGACTGTCATCCTGAGAACACAGCCGTCTTTGACGTAAGATATCACACTCATGTTGAGAAATGAAGTTGACAACAGGCACTGGATCGTTATGCAAGCGCGCACCGGGGGACATTGAGAACCGGATTTTGAATTCAGAATTTCTAAAATGATAACGGAAAAGTTGTCCGATC
>JBDKTY010000291.1:0-5167 GCA_039679945.1 Syntrophobacter sp.
CTGGTTCCCGATCTGGCCGGATGGAGAAAAGAGCGGTTCCCGGTGTTGGAGGAGACAAACTGGATTTCCGTGAGCCCGGATTGGGTATGCGAGGTGCTTTCACCTGGTACGCTTCGCGTTGATAGAGGCAAGAAGATGCCCCTTTACGGGCAGAACGCCGTGGGGCATCCGTGGCTTATCGATGCTGTCGCCAGGAACCTGGATATTTTCAGGCATGAAGCGGGCAGGTGGGTGGTTGCCGGCTTCTTCGCGGAGAACGACACAGTCCGCGCCGAACCTTTTCAGGAGATAAAAATCGAGCTGGGCAGTTTGTGGCTGGAGGGGTGAGGGGGAAGGGAAAACGTCATTCTGAAATCAACTGAAACAAGCCATCAACGCTTCATACCTGATGGGCGAAGTGTCCCGATCACACTGCGGGCACCCCGGTCCGCTTTGCGGCGGACAAGGGTGCTCACAACCGATGAAAGGGTTTCGAAAGGTCCGGCAGCGTTTGTACTACAGCATGCATCAGAAGTCGTTTGGCTCACTTTCGTTGAATGGAATCACCTGTTCGGAGGACGGTCCCCGCCTTGACGTCGCGCTTTCACGAGCCTTGCCGGTGGCCGCGAACAATTTCGGAGAGGCTGCGGCGCGTGAGGCCTTCTCCTTTTTCAACCACCCAGCTCCCGCGGCTTCCTGTCTTGCGTTTGCAGCCGAGCTGTTGTTTCTGCCTCTTATAACCGCCTCAAGTTCCAGGACGTACAACTTCATTTGCTCAGCCTGGGCATTCATTTCCTCAGAGGCGGAAGCGGACTCCTCCGCAACGGACGCATTGCGTTGGATTACCTGTTCCATTTCAGAGATTCCCTTGCCGACCTGCTCGATTCCCTGTGCCTGCTCCTGTGATGCCACGGTGATTTCCTGAATAAGTCCGCTCATTTTGGTGGCGCTGTTCACCACTTTGGAAAACTCGGAGTTGGTCTTATCCACGACTTCCGAGCCGTCCCTGATCTTTCTTACCGTGTCTTCTATGAGATTGGCGGTGTTCTTTGCCGCCTCGGCGGCCCGCATGGCGAGGTTTCGCACCTCGTCGGCAACGACCGCGAACCCGGCCCCGGCTTCTCCGGCCCTGGCCGCTTCGACTGCGGCATTGAGGGCGAGGAGGTTTGTCTGAAAGGAGATTTCATCGATCGTCTTGATGATTTTCTGGGTTTCTTCAGATGCCTGATAGATCTCGGCCATCGAGGAGGTGAGCTGCTGCATTGAGTCCGAGGCGGAAGAGACCACCTTGGATGTCTCGTGCATGATCTGGTTGGCATCTTTTGCAGCCTGGGCGTTTTGACGCGTCATGGAAGAGATGTCCTCGAGGGACGCGGAGGTTTCCTCCACGCCGGCGGCCTGCTCGGAAGCGCCTTCAGCAAGCCCCTGAGCGCTTGCGGCCACCTGGCCCGATGCGGAAGCAACCTGGTCCGCGCTGTTGGTAAGCCCCTCGGTGACCCGCCCGATGGGCTTGGTAATGCTCCTCGTCAGAAGAAAGGCAATGGCGCCCGAAAGCAGGAAAGCAAATACGCTGGCGCCGATCATTAAGAATCGGGACAGATCGTAGTCCTTCCGGGCGTGCGTCGCCGATTGCTCTGACGCATCGATTGCGGTCTGGACCGTCTTCATACCAATTTCAACTCCCTTTTGGCTGAGAGGAGTAGCCTCTTCACGGAGCACCCTGATCGCCTCGTCATCGAGGTTCTCGCGGATAAGGGCGAGGACCTTCCCGTTGGAGGCCTTTGTCGCGGCGACGGCTCCCTTGAGCGAGGCGATGAGTTGTTTGCCTTCGGGCGTTACGACCAGTGTAGACAACAGATCGAGTGCTTCGACCATTTCGGTCCGAGCTTTATCGATAGTTGCGTATTGCTTTGCCCTGATTGTTTCATCTTTTGTCAGCATCAGGTTCCGCACCGCTACCTGAACTGTGTTCATGCCGTTAATGAGATTCTCTGCGGAAATCACCTTTCTGGCGTCGATTTCGACTATTTTGGTCATGTCGTCATTGATCGACCCCATCCTGTTTATCCCCATCGCTGCGATCAAAATCATGAGAACAAGCGTGATGCCGAATCCTAAAGCCAGTTTCGTTCCCAATTTCATGTTTGAAAAAAACATTCAATTTCCTCCCCATTGATTATGTGAATTTAATGAAACAATATTGCCTGCATACTTTTACTAATCAATTTATCTAATATCAGGATTTGGCGCATATATAATTTGTATTCATAAAATCTTTCCATCATTCCTGATATAAATAATTCAAATTCCAATAGTTCATAAAATTCCGTATGCATATTGTTCTGGATGTGTGGTGCGGATTATTTGCTTAATTTACATACTTTGTTGTGTTAAATAGATCTCATAACAATTTGCGTTAGATATGGTATTACCATCCCGTTCGTGCTGATATGCTGACGCATGAACGGGCCAATTTCGACCGGTGTCTTCGCTTTCAGGATACACTCATCCTGGACGCAACTCCGTATCAACAGCGCCTGGCGGTATTACACTGTCTTTCGCGCCATCGCGCTAATGACTTCTGTCATCCTGAATGCTTATCGTCTGGGTACGGAAAATGGTTGACAGTGAAGAATGCGTGAGGAACCAGTGATGTCCGGTCACTAAAAACGGATAGAATTGAGGTGATATCCGAGGTTTACCTTCTTGCCCTTCACTCCGAGTTTGGCTCTCAGATGGTAGCGATGGGTCATGACCGTGTTGAGTGAGATCCCCAGTATTTGTGCAATTTCCTTGTTCCCCTTGCCGGCTTTTATGAGATTTGCAACCCGCACTTCCATGGCGCTCAGATTTGTGTGCTTCTGGGGGAATCTCTTGATGAAGGGGGAACCAATCTCCGCCAGGCCCGATTTCAGAAGGCCGATACAGGATTTCTGAACTTCATCCAACCGGCTCGATTCCAGCTTCTCGACGTAGGGAAGGATCAGTCCCTGTATGTTCGTCAGGACGTTCTCCATCAGTTCCTTCTTGTCCCGATCCATTCGCTTGAGCAGGACGTGCAGCGCGGTATTCGTTTCTTCCAACTCGCGGTTTCTTGCCGAGAGTTCATTTTCGGACCGGACAAGAGCTTTTTCCATCATTTTGCGTTCGGTTATGTCAACGCTCATACCGATCAGCCGGTCGACGTTGCCTTCGCAATTCCTAACCGGGATTTTGCTCACATGTGCCCATTGATCGCGTCCCGATTCGTCCCTGAAGTGGTACACGTCTTCTATTCCGTCGCTCTCCCTGTTCAGAATCTTCAGGTCATCCCGATATATTCTCTGGGCAGTCCCACTGTCCCATGCGTATTCCAGAACCGTTTTTCCGATCAATTCCTCCATAGGGATTCCAAAGAACTCCGCCAGGGAGCGGTTTGCGAGTACAATCCGTGCCTCATTATCTTTCACGCAAATCAAGGTTGGGTCAAAATCAATGATCCGCTTTAAACAAGACTGTTCTTCCCGGCATCCATCATAGAGTCTATGTCTCTCCGACATATCTCTTACGGCCGCATAGTGTACTCGACGTCCATGCAACAGAAAGTGCCTTCTCGCGACCTCGACCGGGATAATAGTCCGGTCCTTCCCGCGATGATAAAGAGAGGACTGTTCTGGTGAATCACGGAAGGGTGCTTCGCATGCCTGGTCCGGCGTGGTGAAGAGGTCCTTTTGCTTCATGTCCAGGAATTCAAGCCGGGTGTATCCATAGAGCCTGCTCGCGATGGGGTTTGCATCGAGAATGCGGTCGGTATCATCATCGATCAGGAGGATTGCATCCGATTGCATCTCCTGCAGCTCGCGATACTTCTGCTCACTGTCGAGCAAAGCGGCTTCCGCATGCTTGCGGTCTGAAATGTCCTCCGCAATTCCCGCGTACCGATACACTTCACCCGCTTCGTCGCGCATTGGGAAACTGCGGTCGAGAAGCCATTTGTGCGATCCATCCGGGTGCATGATCCTGTATTCCAGCCGGTTTCCCTCCGCCCTTCGCTCCGAAAGAATGCGCATGACATTATCCAGATCTTCCGGGTGAACGGAATCAAGCCAGGATTTCGGATTGTCAATGAGATCGGCGCAGGCTCTCCCCCATACCGTCTCGTATGAAGGGCTCACGTAAAGAACCCGATTCCTGTTGATTTCCTTCATCCAGAAAACTTGACGCATGCTGTCTGTCAACTGGCGGCACTTATTCAGGAGGAATAAGGAATTAACGGCTTCCTGCCGGGCCGATTCCACGTCGGGATCGGCGATACGGCTTTCGATTTCGACCAGGTCACAGGGAGAATCCGCCGAGCGTTGCTTAGTCTTCTTCACCTTCCGTCTCCGAGCGTGTCCGATGATCCGCTTCTGTTAACCGGACTCAATTCTTCCCGGTGATGAATCCGTCCGGATCGTGAGTTCTCAATGAGCGGAGGTGATTTATAAAATCATTTTCCTTGGAGAAAAGTTTGCTCGTAAGTGGCCCCTTGACGGAGCACAATTCGCATTAATCGGAAGAGTGATGAGGCATTGGTGAGAATCTTTCGAGTTCCCTGCATGCCATACCAGACGCGGTTTGACCGAATAGGGGCGCATTGGCGGCCTTTCTTTGGCACTGATAATTCGGCGATGATTATTACCTGGTGCTGGTTGAAATGTGCATTTCGCGGGGTACGGCTGATGCTGTTCGATTCGCCGGAAACTGTCAAGGGTTTTCTCCGGTGGCAAAAGACGTGCACGCGAGGGTGACCTTAGTTCGGCACAAGGCTCGGAGGGGTTTTTGTGCCAGATCATTGAGGGGAAGGAGGGCAAAAAAGACACAATTTCGGGGTTGATAAACAGTGCGGTATCATGAATGCGTGACTCTGCTCACGGACGTGATTTTCTCAGGAATAGTGCGCATTTTTGGCACAATCGAGGGAGCAGGAGGGGCGCCATGCCGGAGCCGCGCAAGGGCAATGCAACCCGCGACGATCTCTTCAAAACTCCCAAAAACACAGCAGGCGAAATCAGCCACGGTGAACTCATCGTAATCCCCGTTCATCCCGGAAGCACGTGTTCACAGCGTCCGCCCTCGATAAGAGAGTAGGCTCGCCCTATCAATTTGGCGTGGGAGATGGTCCGGGTGGGTGGATCATCCTGGTGGAGACGGAGCTGGGGTTGGGCGG
>JBDKTY010000292.1:0-88520 GCA_039679945.1 Syntrophobacter sp.
AGTTTCCGGCTGCATCCGTGGATATCTCCGATCGCGAAAATCTTCCTGTGTTCCATAGCTCCGTATGAAATCAAACCTCTCCTTTCCCCGCGGTAAAGCTCAAGTCCTTATAATAGTATTTTGTAACTATTTTGAAACCTCCCCATGCTATACTTTAAAATGAACAAGTATTGGATCTCTGCTCGCCGGGGCCGATATCCGGCATCCCCCATTAAGTACTTTCCAGGCAGGCAGGTTCCAGACCTGTATCCCATCTCCATTTCTTTAACTATCGTCACAGAGACTCCCGGTAGTTGGCGGTCCGGAAGGGCCGGCTTATATCGAGCGATCTTCACCCGCGAAGACAGAGATGCGCTTTCTTATTACAGCTCACTAACTCATTGGCGCCCGACTTTCCAGCTTTCTGACCAGGACTAGATTGATGGCACGGATCTCCGGATGCCATGCGTCCGCTGCTGATAATTTGTTCAAGTAATTCGATAAAACAGTTGACGCCCCAGGTATTACAGGAACCTTTAAAATCAAGGCCGTCAATTCCCGGGCGTTGCCGCAATGGGATGGTCCAAAAGCGAGGCGCTCCTTGATTTAAATGAAAGGCTGAGCAGTTGCCGGAGGGACAAACCCCGATGAGTAAATTAACAGACTCGGTTTCAGCATTCCGGCGAAGGTTGTCAAATCCAGGAAGATCAAAACAGTTGTCGAGGGGGCGAACAATGCATGGTCAGGAACAAAGAAGCTGGAAGACGCCGGAGTTTGTCTTGGTAATCTACATGTTAACTACCTTGACTGTCCTGGTATTTCTAATCCTTTTTATCCCACCCCTTGCTTTCACTGATATTGCCATTGATGTTAAGGAATTGGCCAAAGACTATCTTGAATACAGGAAGACCCTTTTATCCATCATATTGACGGCTTTTGGCGCCTGGATCGGAGCGGGCGCCGCATACTACTTCGGACGGGAAAACATGGCCGAGGCCTCAAGAAGTCTGCTGGCAATGAAGGAACCTTCGCCCCGGGAGCGGTTGCGTCGCACCTCCATACGCCTGATTCCGCCAAAGCCTCTGGACTGGAAGGTAAAAACCGGCGAGGAGCTGAAAGCGGTAGTCGATAAGTTAAGATCCGAAACCGGGAAATGGTTTATCCCCATAGTCAAGGATGACGGGACGTTGGAAAACATAGTTCATGAAGACTCCGTCTGGCGGATGATAGACACGCAGAGTGCCGCGAAAACCCCTTATGACGACATCATGAAGAAGAAGATGTCCGATGTCCTGGACTTCGTAAAGAAGGAGAAGTTGGAGCGGTTTATGGGGATCTACGTGCAGGTGGGTCTGGATAGGAGTGCGGGTGAGGCCTATGATCTCATGAAAAGCAAGGATGTTTACCTCGCGATTATCGTCGATGACAGCGGAAAGCCCACCCACTTCATAGATACGGGCGACGTCAGGAAACTACTGCTGCAGGTTGAATAGGCCGGAACGGCTGGTAAAAATGCACGAGGGACCGCCGGGACGATGAGCCGTCACCATCCTGCCCTGCTTTGCTTTAGGGCCGGTCGAGACTTACCGGACCTTGGATTCAGGAGGAACGACCCATGAACAGGAACATCATCGGCGATTGGGGCGCCGACCTGGACGACCAGGATTATAGCGCCGCGCTTGCCGCATTGGGAGTCCTTGAGGCGACCGGGACGATACAGCACCAGGCCAGTTCCGATCCTCTTGCGATCATGGCGGCGCTCAGGGAAGAATTCAAAGATGGCGACAGGACGGTCGTCTGGCGTGGGGCATTGAATATAACCGGTGTGACTCCGGAGGGCTGGAGAAATACAATCCATCGAGACGCCGGGGCGCTGGCGGAAGGCTGGCGCTTGCTCCTTAACAGTGCGAATCACGCCCGGAAGCAGCCGCGGCTGGCTGTCGCGGCCGGATGGTGCTGCCGCCCCGACCTTTACGATCTGGAAATACTCTCGGGCTGGCTTGGAAGATCCGGTTGCCAAGCCCTGGTACTGTTGCCGGAAGATGTCGGGGAGTGCCGGAGTATCTGGCACTGGCCCCTGCACGTGGGGGTCCCGGCGGGGACCGAAGGCCGAAAGTTATTGGGTGCTCTGAAATCGTTGCATAACCGCTGGATAGAGAACTTGGCCTTGCTCCGACCGCTGGGCGAGGCTCGGGACGCCTGCGATCTACTCCTCCTGCCGACGGGAATGGCGGCGCACCTGGCGGAACAGCCCAGTCTTCGCCTGCAGGCCAGCTTCATCGTCTGCTTCGATGATCCGGCGGGGTGGAACAAAGCCGCCGAAAGCATCCAAGCCCTGTTACGAGCGAAGATGGGAGCGGCGGGTATCGCCCTGGTCGGTGCGGCTGCCGATCCTGTCGACGTATATACTGCGCTGATATACAATCTCTCCCACGACATCCCGATACACGCCGCTCTTTGGAGTTCAGATCGCGATTGCCTGATGGGCAAACCGCAAGCACTGGACCGCTTGAGAATACTAGCCATAGCCGAACACCTCGACCGCAAGCTCGAGTTGCTGCTGACGCACCGTCTGCAAATCCGGGACAAAACCAAGCCACTCCCCCCCGGTCGGGAAACGCCATTGCCGGACGGTTTCGGTTTCGCGAAAGGACGGCTTGATGCGCCGGAAGCGCTGGAGCCTCTCGGCACGCGGTTGCGCTCCAGAGCATTCGTTTCTGAAGTGCATGACGGCATAACCGCGGCCAATGACATAGCCGAAAGAGACGTCGAGTTGGAGGAAAGACGAAGTATCAGGCATATTCAGGCACATGCCTGGCGGCGGGACCTGGGATCCGAGCCCGCCCGTTCACTTGATCCCGAACGTCCGAGCCTCCTCACCGTGCACATTGGTCCCTCCGAACAGCCGCTTCCCGGCCCGGTCTTCCCGGAGGGCCGGATCGACTTCACCGCCGGCCCCGTTGAGGTGACGGTGCAGCTTGAATTGGCGGGGGCTGCAGCGGTCGGTTTGAAACAGGACCAGCGGATAATGAGCCTCGCGGCGCGTAATCCTCATTTCCTGGCTGATCCGGTGACAAGTATCCCGAGTCACGACCTCCACGGAGTGCGGGATGAGTTGTTCCAACTGTTGGACACGCTTCCTACTCCCGTTGAGCCCCATCCCCCCGGCAAACTTCCTGTTGGTCTGGCTACCGACAACATTACCCTGCCGGCGGCCGGCACCAGCACCAGCGCACTCTTTGCCGTGCGCCCGCACCCGGATGTCAAGGAAGTACAGGGCCGCATCGCAATCATCCACCAGAACCGTATTATTCAGACAAGTCGCCTGACCGCGCCGGTGGGTCCCGGAGAAGACAATGGATGCGGGATTTGCGTGGAGGCGGAAGCCGGGGTGCATTCAAGACTGGACGATCTGGCGGAACGGCGACAGTTCGACATTGCCCTCATTACCGCGGACGACCTCGGAAGTCGCTTGCGCCTGACTGTCAGTTGTGACGGCGACTCGCGGGAAGCGTATATCGATAATCTGGAAGATATGGTCAGAAAAATCAGGAGTGTCGTGTACGAAACGGTTCGCGGCGGAAGAGAAGACACCCTGTCGCTGGAGTCGGAGAATATGAGGATCATCCTGCTCTCACTCGCCTCCCATGGCCGTTTGCTATATGACTGCCTGCGCAGGGAACTGGGCGGCACAATTGAAATGGATCGTCTTCAACTGGTCTCCCGCGGCACTGCCTTCTTCCCCCTGGAATACGTTTACGATGGTCCTCGCCTGAAGACGAGCGCCAGGGTGTGTTCCAAGGCTGTCGGCGAATTCGAGGGAAGAGATTGTTGTCTGCGAGGAGGCAAATGGAATCCCTGCCCCAACGAAGGCTCGGAAGACCACATCTGTCCCCTGCATTTCTGGGGGTTAAGCAAGGTTATTGAACGGCACGGCGAGGTATCGAAAGACCAACTCACCGGTTCCATCGGCGTGGATCGGAGGAAACTGCCCTCCCCCACGCGCTGCAGTTTCGGCGCGGTCCAGCCTGTTTTGTTGGCGGCAAGCAAAAAGGCCTTTGATTTCCCAACCGGTCCACAATGGCGTCTGAAATTGTTCGATAGCCTCAGCCGGCTGGGCGGAGGAACTCCTCCCGTGGAGGCCAAAACCTGGGACGAGTGGAAGACGGCAGTCGGGAGGACCGACCATCCCAAGGTGCTGGTCCTCCTGACACATACGGAAAAGGTACTTATCGATGTGGATGCGCTGCAGATTGCCGAAACGGAATCGCTCCGGAAAGATGAAGTCGACGACCGGGTGGTGGGTCCCGATAATGCCGTGCAACTTCTCCTTTTGCTCGGCTGCGGAGCTGCCCAGGTGGGAGGCAGCTTCGCCCCCTGGCCGTTCCTTTTTCGTGATTCCGGCGCCGACATTGTCATCGCCCCCCTGGAGGCCATACTGGGCGCCGACGCGGTGCCCATCGGCGAGAAGATAGCGAATTTGCTCGCCGAAGGCCTTTCCGCGGAGCGTGAGATAGCTTTCGGCGAACTGCTGCGTGAATTACGGCGGACATTACTGGCCGACGGACATCCGGGAGTCCTTGGCCTGGTGGGATTCGGGGACGCGGATTGGGTTTTCGAGGGATAACGTGTTCAAAGGGAGGATCGCATGCTGAGACTCGAAATGTTGCCGGCGGAATGTGGGGACTGCCTGTGGCTGGAATACGGCGATCCCGGCGAGCCCCACATCATGTTGATCGATGGTGGGGTAAAGAATACGGCAAAGCGTCTTGAAGCACGAATCCAGAAGGCGATAAGGGAGCGCCGTGCCTCGTCTCTACATATCGACCTGCTGGTAGTCACGCATATCGACAACGATCATATTGACGGCATCCTCAAATTGCTGGAAGAGGGACGGCTGCCGCTAACCTTCGGCGACATATGGTTCAACGGCAACCGGCAACTCGCGACTCTGCCGCCGCCCACCGACCGGGAAAAGCGCCCCGACACGCTGGGCGGGATCGAAGAAGAGATTTTGCGGCCCGACCTGCTGGGCTTGCGGGAAGGCGACCGGCTGTCCCGGGTGCTGGCCGATCCGAAAAACAAGCTTCCCTGGAATAAAGCTTTTGGAGGCAATGCCGCCACCACTTTCATCGAAGGTTCCCCGCCACCGGCGAGAACGCTTCCAGGGGAGTTGAAGCTAACGCTGCTCGGTCCGCCGCTGAACCGGCTCCGCATCCTTTCGAACAAATGGACAGACGTGCTGGGCGATTTCGCGCGGGTGAACCAGTTCGGGCCAACTCCGGAACGCGAGGACACACTCGGCCGACGCGACACCTGGCCGCCCGCGTTACGCAACGAGAAGGGGCTGGACGACTCACCGGCCAACGGCGCGAGCATTGCCCTGCTGGCCGAATATGAAAACAAGGGGGTGCTGCTTACCGGTGATGCCTTTGCTCCGGACCTGGAAGCGGCCCTCGGCTGGATTCAGACCGAGCGGGGCAAGGCCGGCGTTCCACTGATTATCGAGGCGATGAAGGTGCCTCATCACGGCAGTTTCAAGAACCTGACCAGTAAAATACTGGAAAAGGTCCGGTGCCTCCGCTACCTGATCTCCACGGACGGTTCGGTGCACCGGCATCCGGACCACGAGGCCCTGCTGCGGATTATCAAGTACAGCACCACCCGGCCTGTTCTGTCATTCAACTACAGCGGGGAAACCACCCGCAATTGGCATGACCGCCAACAGGACGTCCTGGACCAAGGCTTCCCGATCTATGACACGGAATATCCGACCCGGGCGGAAGAAGGCCTGGTTGTGGATTTTGGCTGATTGGAGTGTGGCGATGCTTAATAAGGAGTTGCGTTCAAGATAAGCCTCTACTCTGAAAGGCGCGCATCCGGATCAGCACTGGCCCGTTCATGCTTCGATGCTCGGCACGAACGGGAGCGTGTCATCTTGAACGCAAAACAGTACAACATCATAATTCGGACAAAGAGCGCCAACACAGCCATACGCCGCGGGGAGGAAATATGGGGGCACCCGCGAAATGCCGCGCCAACCGCTGGAGAACGAGTCGGATCATGGCGGACCTGGTCCTCCCCGGAGGGGGGAATACCCGTGCGGAAGGACCAGGGGGATTTAATTGAAGAATAGTTGCCCGAGCATGCCCGTTAGTTCTCACTGACCGGCATGCTCAAATGGCTTGGCGTGGAGAATGCGGATTCGATTCCAGCAAGAGCGCATGCAACAACTTTTACGTGTTTGACTCTACTACCATCTCGACCCAGGGGATTTCCCATGCTTCGCTCAGGCAGGAGTCCTTGAAATCCTGCTGCTCATCGGCTTTGTTGCGCCTTACCATTCCAATCACGCTGATCGATCTGATCGCGGCAAGGCGGGGGCCCCAGAGCTCCAGAGCCTGCCTGGAAAGCATCGCCACCGGCTGCGACTCTGAATCGATCAGGAATACGTTCTTTCCATCGTTTCTGATAAAAAGAGGTGACCGGGGCCTGAGCCTTTTGAGCGCGCCATGGACCGAATGATTCTCCGGAAGACGCCCCGCGTAACCCAGGACCAAGTCCCTCATTCCAAGGAAATCATACCGCGCCCCTGACAGTCCGAGGGCAAGCGGGGCCGCTTCCGCTTGCCTTCTGAAAACGAAATCTCCAGCAAGGCTGGACAGGTGAGGGTTCATACCGTCCAGCCGGGCAAAGATCCCAAGGGTTTCCTTCGCCCGTGTCATGCCCACGTACATAACCCGGCGCTCTTCCTCCAGATCTTTTTGCGATCTCGTCTTTTTCCGATTTCCGTCCAGGATAAAAACATGTGGGAATTCCAGTCCCTTTGCCCCATGAATCGTGCTCAGGAATATCCCCTCACCAATGCGCTGGTCGCGCCGCAACTCCGCCAGCTCTTCATGGATGCGGTCGATGATGGCGGTAACGGGAAGCTCTGAATCGCCGGTTTCATCCTTCCACGAGGCAAGAATTGCGCGCAGGAGTCGCCACCAGTGGTTATTCGCATCCTCGCCAACCATTCCGGCCAACAGTGTGTTGAGATCGGTTGCCCGCGAAAAATCCGAACGGCGCGATTTGCAGGCATCCATGAATGCCGCGATCTCCCTTATTCTGGATAGATTCGGCAATTGGCCGCCCTCAAATGCCCACGATACCGGGATGCCATTTTTTTCGCATAAAGCCCTGACCGTATGCAGATTGTCCCGGGTCCAGGAGAGGACTGCAAAGTCGGACCACACAGAATTGCCCGAGAGCGCGACGAACCGTTTCAGTTCGGAAATGAGCGAGGCAGTCTGGTGTGGGGCATCGGACACATCGATGATCTGGACTTTGCCTCGGGATACCGGGTCCAATTCCTCCCACTTTCCTCCGGGAAGAGAGTTCTTTCGCGATGCATTCACCGAAATGGGATGCCCGCTTTTCATGCGGTCTTTATTGCCGGCGATGAATGCATTGCCGGCCGCGACGATGTTTTTCGTGGACCGGTAATTCTCGGTCAGGTAATGGACCTCGGCATCATAGTCCTCGCGAAATTTCAGGATGAACCGGATGTTTGCCCCCCGAAACGCATAGATATTCTGGTCGTCATCACCGACCGCGCAGATTGTGAGTTTTGTATCCGGATCTCTTTCCATGCGACCGGCCAGCGCCGACACAAGTTCATACTGATCATGATCGATATCCTGGTATTCATCGACCAGAATGTAGCGATACTTTCCGAGGAGCCGTTCGCGCACGGCATCGGGTCCCATTCCGGGAAGATCGGCATCGCCCTTGAGCTGCCGGATCGCTTCGGGGATTATGGTATTGAAGGGTGCTTGCCGGGCGGCGCTCCTTTCCATGAGATCGGAGAAAGAGGTCCCGGTAAGACGCATCGCAATGCCGTGGTAGGTCTGGATAGTGACTCCCGCCGCATCCTCGCCGATGAGTTCGACCAGTTTTCGCCGCAGTTCCACCGCGGCCGAATGGTTGAAGCAGACGATAAGGATGCTCTCGGGATCGGCCCTGCGCACCCGGACCAGGTATGCGCACCTGTGGATGACGACCTTCGTCTTCCCTGAACCCGGACCGGCCAGGATGAGCGTATTGGTATCTTCATCACCCGATACGATTCGACTTTGAGCCGGATTGGCCAGATCGTCAACGATTTTGCGATAGGATTCCTGGCTCGTTGCCCGCTCGAGCATCTCCCTTTTCCCGGGGAAGTAGCGCCTGATGAAATCCGTTTTTGACAAAGTGAAATATGCAACGACCAGTTCGAGGGCTTTTCCGATTTCCCTTGCACCCAGCCGGGCATATTCATTCATCCCGTGGACCTGGAATATTCTTTCCCTGTAATGATGGGCAAGCGGCTCATAATCGTTTTTGGCGTACTTGCGCCTGCTCTCTTCCGGAAAGACCCGGATCGACATCGCCTGCCGGAAGACGGCCAGACCCTGCCGCAAGACGATTGCCCTTTGTTCATGCAGGAAAAGGAGGCCCCTGTCGATCGCGGCCAGGGGATCCGTGATGCTCTGGGAAAGAAACAGGTGGGATTTGAAGCTTCTGGCCAGGTCCACGCTGGAAAAGCTCACAAGGAACTCGGCGCTCGGAGATGCATCAGCCGGTATCTTCGATAAGATGGTGTCCAGGATGAGCCGCGCGATTTCCTGCCGCTTCCTTACAATTGAGATGAGGGACTCCCATTCGCGGTTGAGCTTCACCTTGTAGAAATCGCGATAAACATGCCGGTACAGCAGGCTCGCCTTTCCTCCGGCCAGTCCCTTGCCATCCATGCTGATGCTCCTCAGCAACAGAAGCAAACGATCGGTAGTACACTCCGGGTCCCGCTCCCCAAGACGGCCGCGGATTTTTGCCAGGGAGAGATCCAGCCATTCCGAGTCGGACGCGTCGGGGCTTTCTTCCCGCATTACCTTCAACATTTCATTTTCGAGGTGGCAGGCCTTATCGAGGATCTGCTGGGAAGGACTTTTTACCTTGTAGCGCACGTAGGCGGTAAGGACGAGTCCCTTTTCGATCAGACCGGCAACCGCCATATCGTGAAGCGTCCGAAGAACACGTTGCGAGGCTGTTTCAGCCTTCGATCCCTTGAAGCGCGCCTGATGTTCCGCGAGTTCAGGAAGCTCCGCGAGGGAATCGGCGCTCATGCCCTGGTCGACTCGGGTATTCATGAATTCCCGCAGAATGGCAAGCCACCGCGCCTGCTGAGCCGTCGAAAGGTTCAGTGCCGCGACTTTATCTTTGGCCTCCTCCATGTTTTTGACCAATAGAGCGCCCTGGAAGACCCGCGTGTGGTTCTCGTTTCTCTCCAGGAAACCTGCTCTTTCCAACCAGGCTATCGCCGTTTTCACTTTTGTTTCCGCCTGGGGATCGCCGCTGTCGAAACTCGTCTGGACATCTTCGTGGCGAAGAATTTCCCCCGCCGTCAGGACCACATCCTCGGAGCCTTCCCTCCTGGCCATCCTTATGGATCTGAGGATTTGGGCAAGGTCTTTTCGGCTGAGCCGCGATTTTGCCCCCATCTTAAACTGGGTTTCGATATCCTGTTCATCGTAGAGGAGAACGCATTCGGAATCGCGAAGATCACGACCCGCCCTGCCGGCCTCTTGTATATAGCTCTCGAGGGAGCCGGGAATGTCGGCATGGAGGACCAGCCGCACATCCCCCTTATCCACCCCCATTCCGAAAGCATTGGTGGCCACGATCACCTGGATCGCTCCGGCGAGAAACTGTTCCTGAATGACGTTTTTCGCGGGCGGTTCCAATCCGGCGTGGAACGCGGCGGCCAGCCAGCCCTGGTTGGACAGGAACCGGGCAACAAGGTCCGCACCGCGCCTGGTGGCGACATAGACAATCGCACCGCCCGACAGGCTCTCCGGCAATCGTTCGCCCAGGACTGAATGAATGGTGGAAAGCTTTTCACTCCGCTTGCAGGTCCGCACTTCGAAGCGGAGGTTTTCCCGTTCGATGCCGCCCTCAAAGAGTCCGAGTTCCTGGCCGGTCTCCCGTCTGAAGTAATCGACTATCTCCTCAATGACGTCTTTCTTGGCGGTTGCCGTGAAGCAGGATACAGGGGCGATCGGGACATTCTGCTCCCCCGAATACTCTCGAATAAACCTTCCCGCATACAGGTAATCAGGCCGAAAATCGTGTCCCCACCTGGAGAGGCAATGGGCTTCGTCAAAAACCCACGCGCCGATTTCCCTCTGACTTATTGTCTGTCTGAACGAACTGTTCCGAAGCTGCTCGGGCGCGACATAGAGTATTGCGACGTCTCCGTGGGAGGTTCGCTCCAGCACGTCGCCCCTTTCGGGGGGAGTAAGAAGTCCGCTCAACGCCGCCGCATACGGCGTTCCGGTCAAGTGCGAGAGGTTGTCCACCTGATCTTTCATGAGGGCCTGGAGCGGCGATATGACGATGGTGAGTGATCCGCGCCGGTAGTGGCGCATGAGAGCCGGCAACTGGTAGCAGATCGACTTGCCTCCCCCGGTGGGGAATATGGCAAGGAGGGGACGATTTGCAAGGCTGTGATGGACAACCGCTCGCTGAAGGCTCCCACCCTCAGCCGCTACCGGTCTCGGGCGAAAGGCCGGGAACCCGAAAAACCGCCTCAGTTGCCCATGCGGATCATGGGTAGTCCGGCAGTAATCACAGTCGTTGTCACCGCAGGGGGTATCCCTGAGCCTGCCGATAATCCCCGGGATTGCCGGAAAACGCTTTCTCACCCAAGGCGGGAGAACGGAATTCCCACCGGCTACTCCGAGCCATGCAAGAACATACGCCAAGGGAATGCCTTCACTTGGGGCGAGTGGGTCTTGGAGAAGCTCATTCAGGGCTGTCCGGCATGCCTGCCCCGAGCCGTGCTCCACCAGGATGGCCCGGGCATCGTCCATTCCCACCTCCCCTGCTCCCAGTATTTGGAACAAGCGGCAGATCCCCCTGAACCCGTTTCGGCCGCTTTCCACGCCCGCCATGAAACAATAACGGTAAAAAGAAAGCATATCGGAATACCCGTCGGTCGCCATCCGGGAGAACTTTTCCCACTGGTCCCGGAACAGCGTGACCGCAAGCCTGCAGTCGGCCACGGGATCGCTCACGGAGTCCTTTACGAGCTTGTAGTCTTTTACGAGGCGGTGATAAGGATTTTCGGGGAACGCGAGAGGCGAGAGATAAAGCGTATCGATAACCGGCTTTTCTTGGATTGAGAGTGCTGGAAGGGCCTTCTTCAGAATAGGAAGATCATGCTCCAGAATATTGTGACCGAGCAGGAACTCGGCATGTCCCGCGAACCGATCGAGTTGTTCCAGGGCGGGACAAATATCGGCTATGCCTTTCTTTTCAAGGACCACATCGCCAAGAATCGCACCGACTTTAAAGATCCTGTCACCGTCCGCCTCCAGGTCCAAAACAGCACATTTTGCTATAAAAGCATCAAATTCCATGCGTTCTCACAGGGGGCTCTTGATCGAAGCAATTTCTATTCACGCATACGGAGTTGCGTTCAAGATGAGTCTATCCCTAAATTGAAGATGCCGTTCAGAATTGACCCGTTCTACCCTTCGATACCTCAAGGCGAACGGGGGTATATCCTCTTGAACGCAAATTAGTATCAATAATCAAATAGTTACGGCTTGGTCGAGGCGCTACGAGTAAACGCGAGTCCGGCCAACGTGTTCCCACGGCTTAATCGAGGCCATTTTGCGATCATTAGTTACCCCCCCGCGGACTTTCCTTACCTCAAGGCATTCTTTCCAGCAGGATGACTCACCTGGGACATCAGGAAATGAATGCTCTTGATAGCGTTGCATCCAATGTGGCAAGAGAGGCTGGATAACGGCTCTTATAATCGGACTAATGATACGCGGATGTACCAAGGGGCCTGCCTCGCGCGGGTGTTTCCCACACTGGGTCTGAACGGTCTCGCCCTCCCGCCCGGTTCCGCCGTGGATGGCCTCTACCCGGAAGGCTTCTTCATCATCTCATATTCACTATATTTAATCATGGAAGGCATGACAAGTGGCATCGTGCACTCCCGATATTCCCGGTTACCGTTATATTTGAAAGGCTTAGCGATCCCCCAAAACCCCTGTGCCGCATTCCCGGGGCATGAGAAGGGTTCACGTTCGGTTGACTGAAATATTTCGTTGCAGTCCCCATTAGGTGCAAGTACACTGAAATAAAATAACATAAATGGACAACGAGGAGATCGATAATGAACATTTCAGAAACGATTCTGACGAGAAAGAGCGTAAGGGCCTACTTGGATAAGGCGGTTTCCAGCGATGATCTGGAGAAGATAATCGAGGCGGGTCGGTGGGCTCCGAATGCGGGTCCATTCCAGATTTCAGTGGTCCGTAACCAGGTACTGCGACGGAAAATCAATGACCGCACGCTCGATGCCATGGCTCACTCCGGTAATGAATTTCTACAGCAGAGAGCGTCTTTACCGGGATATCAGCCGCTTTACGGCGCCCCGGTTCTAATCCTGCTTTCCGGGCCGGCCAATGCCCCCTTGAGCGCCGTCAATGCATCGCTTGCCGCGGAGAACATGCTCCTTGAAGCGACCGGACTGGGATTGGGCTCGTGCTTTCTCTTTTCCCCCACACTGGCCTTCAATGCCAAGGCGCACCCGGACCTGGCGCAAGAGGCGGGTATTCCGGATGGTTACAAGCTCCAGTGCGCGATCATCGTGGGCTACGCCGCGGCCGAGGATAAGTTCACTCTTGCCGAGCGCGCCAGGAAGGGCACGGTAAACCGAGTGGATTGAGAATCGAGGGGAAGGATGAGAGTCGGAGACGTGTGCTGAATTCTGCTTTAAGATTATAGAGAGCCACGCCGGTTATTTTAAGGCTGGATTGAAATGACCCCCATAAAGCGCGGAGTCGCCTTCATCCGTATTCGGTGACATTTATCGCCTTATTTTCCGCGACTCAACCTGCGACAGGCACTCTTTCGCCCGTCTATATCCCAGTTCAATCATCTCGGCTGCCCGATCAAACTCCAATGTCTGACAAGCGTTTCGGGGAATCTCTATGACCATGTCCGGTGGATAGGCGGCAAGCTTTTGTCGTGCTATGGCGCTCTGCATAGCCTCAAACGCCTGAATGGCAATATCGTAGGCCCCCCAATCCCGATTGCCGCTTGTCACGGATTGTTGGAGGCGGTTTATGAAGCGATTGATCTTTTCATGGAATGGAGATGAAGATGACGCGGGAGCAGCTCCGATGGCATCCAGCTTTTCCTGACTCTCCGCCGCGCCGCCCAGATTCACGGCAATCGTCATGTGGGTTTCATCACCGAACGTTGGTGCAATAGGCACAGGATTTAGAACCCCTCCATCAACAAGATCGACTCCCTTGTACCTGAATGGAGTAAAAAGAAGGGGTATTGAGAAAGATGCTCTCATGGCATCAAAAAGGCTACCAGATTTTATCCATATTTCTTTCTGGCCTTTTACATCGGTTGCTACCGCCGTATATGAAAT
Organism: Syntrophobacter sp.; assembly: GCA_039679945.1. Lineage (GTDB taxonomy): Bacteria > Desulfobacterota > Syntrophobacteria > Syntrophobacterales > Syntrophobacteraceae > SbD1. Next base: position 13,463 of record JBDKTY010000292.1, read on the forward strand.
TGGGAGATTTTCGATTAATTGATCTCCGACTAGATTTATCAAGGTATTTATGAGTTTGTCACCCCTAACCAGACCGCTTTTTTCCCATGAAAGATCAAGCAGAGTTACCATGTTGACTTTAGTTATGGAACGCACCCATTGTTCATACTCATCAAGCTTTCCGGCAGCATATATTCCTCCTATAAGAGCACCAATTGAGGAACCTGCTATCGAGTTTATCTTATAATCGTTTTCTTCAAGCCAATGAATAACGCCAATGTGTGCTAATCCACGGGCACCACCACTTCCAAGAACCAGGGACACAGTTTTCATATTGTTTTAGCCATAATTTCTCTGGGTGCCTTTCGTTCAGGCGCTGACAAGTAATCGTATATTCCTGCTTATCCCGCCACTTCAGAAGGCGACAGGATACGATTGGACCTGAACGGTGTCAATCAGGAGATGCCGGATTCCAGGGTCTCTCTTCTTATGGTTGTATAGTCTCCGGGAATACCGTCGGAGCCATGATCCGAGCAGGAAACAAACCAGGGCAGCCTCGCCGCTCCCCGCTGACTTCTCCATTCCGGGAGAAGTCAGCGCGAGAAACGGCGATGTTGATCCCGGTTATTCAGATCGGAACAGCAAGATTGAATCGGCAAAATCCCATAATGACGGCCAGGCAAAACCCGGCAAGCTCGAAGCTGGAAAACAACATCATCGGTATGATCAGAAAACAGGCGTGGACTGCGTCGTCCCCATGGGATTCAGGCGGCGAAAGAGATCACCCCGAAAAACGTTACAGGGCTCCCCGTGCGTTCGGGCTCTGTCGCGTATCGGAGTCAAAGACACTTTTGTCCGGACAATCCCTTGCGCAATTTCGCTTGGTTCTCCCGGCATCATGGTCCTTCCGGATGAGGAATCGGTTCGTCAAAACGAGCCACGATGCATGGAGTAATCCCCACCCGATCAGGGCTTGATATAAGCGTTCAGCCCGATGGTGACCGGTTTTCCGTTTACCTGGGCGGTAGTAACGGTATTTCCGTGGGTGCTTGCCACGACGAGGGTCTTGCCGGATGAAGATGGGGTGGGTTCTTCCAGGTCGATCTCTATGTAGAGTTTGTTATCTTTGATTTCAACCTTCATTGCCATGAATACTCCTCCTTTTGATATACCTGTGTACCAGACCGGCCGGGATTGGCTGGAATCTATTCGAGCAAAAAAAGAAGGGCCGGAAATTGCGTCTCCAGCCCCTGAGATTCCTCTATGGATTAACGGTTAGAGCTTCTTTACTCTGACGGCTGACGGGCCTTTGGCGCCCTGTTCAACCTCGAAGCTGACGCGATCACCTTCCTGCAGACTTTTGAATCCCGAGGCTTCGATGCCGCTATGGTGTACAAAAACATCCTTGCCGCCATCTTCAGGAGTTATAAAGCCGAAACCCTTTTGATCATTGAACCACTTAACAGTACCTTGTGCCATCTTCTTGAAATCCTTCCATATTGTTGGTTTGAGCTATTTTAGGTACACGCAACATTAGTATCAAATCGCCGCGGCCGCAAGGAATAAAACAGAAACAGAAGAATATAGTGGAGTTATTTTGAGAAGAAGGAGCTGAAAATCCCCACTCATACCCCTCTGTCAGGGAAACAGCCGGATGAAAACAAAACGGGCATAGCGGCCACGAACCGTATTTGAACACCCACACCACGATCTATAGTTTCCCAAATGCGTCAATTTTCATGTACTTCAGTTCAGGATAATGTTTTCACCCCCTTTGGAGTTTGAATGAGGGCCGCCAGGCGAGGAACTTCGCCGGAAGGGATCGGCTCCAGGCAGAGAAGCCGGTCGGCGCCCAAGGATTGAAGTGCGGCCAGTATCTCGTCTGTTTGAGGGTGAAAGCCGTGCAGACTCACAAGCGAGCACCCGGCATCCATCATGCCGGAGGCCGGATGAACGGTTTCATCCCACTGGATGAGGAATGGAAGTATTCCTCCTCCCACAAGACGGCCGCCATCGGTAAGGGTGAGCCGCCATCGGAGATTGTCCCGACTCATGGGCGTGACAGGTCCAAGTGGTACAATGCTCCGGCCCGCAAGCTGCTCGATCCGGTCGGTCCGGGCGGCCCAGGTGATGAGAAGAGGCTTTCGCCCGAGCCTTTCCCGCATTGTTTCGCTGTCCAGGTCAAACCATCTGGGGTGCCGAGGTTTCGGCGCGAGTGGATTGATGGCGATCACTTCCAGGTAGCAACTCTCCCCCAGGCGAAGCACCCGATTGTGGGTCCCTTGAGCGGCGTGCTCGCCGCCTTCCCGTGGCCTGATGCCCAGAGTGTCGAAAAGATATTCAGAACCTTCCTCCAGACTTCCCGCCGCAATAACCAGGTGATCAATTTGAGGTTGTGTCGCTCCCGGCACCTCTCCGCTCCTGATGGGTATCATTTGTACCGCGCCAATAGTGGGCAGCCCCTCCCGGCTGTTTCAAGAAGCTTCTTCTCCCTACCATACCCCTTCAGGGATAAAACATCTTTGAAATCCTGGCAATCCTCAAAACAAAATAATCATCCATGCAAGATAGCTCGTTTTGCGGGCCTTATCCAGTTTTCGGACCGCTCACGCGTCGGTGGGACGAAGCGGCTCACTACCTGCCCCGGCCGTCGGGGTGAGTACAAACGCGGCCACGATCTCATACTTTTTCGCATTCAAAGTGGATCTGCCCTGAGAGTGAAGACGCCGACAAAAATTTGCCCGAGTCCTCCCGAGACACACGCCGGTCACTCGAGTCTCCCCGGCCGAGTGAGATTGGTCCAAGGGGTTGAATGGAGCGGCAAGCAATGCTCGAAATCGATACCCAGGTATTGCCGTCAGCCCGACCGGTTTTTCCGGGGCGGCATCCAGACCGGGCCGACGCTTGAAATGCATGTGGCGCCGAAAGACAAACGAAAGTGCGGACCAACCATGCTTGCCGACGCGCCAAAATGAGCGCTGATTCACTTTGCTCAATGTGTGCGGGAGCGTGAATGCTGGATAGCGCTCTCTCGAAGCGCTTTCAGCATTTCCAGATCCACCTCGAAATCAAAGCCATCCGCGGATACGGAACCGCCCCCTCTGATGCCGTCAACCGCGCCGCGCGCGACGATGTGCTCGAAATACGCCTTCAAATCCGCGCCGCTCGGCATCACCTCGATCCCGGAATATGCCTGCAGATAGGCCATCAACCCCAGTGATCCCCAGTTGGAGACCGTGGCTATTATCAGATGATCGGTCGAGACGACGCATGGAGACACCGAAAACCGATCGTCGATTACTTCCTTTAAAAGGCCCATTCCGATTTCGTTGCCGCCGTCTCCGATTGCGATCTTCAGTGCATCGGAAGAATTCAGCAAAAACAGCTCATCGAGCGGCGCGGTATGGGGGGTAATATCGATTCTGTGCATGTTGCTGTAACTATTGGTAATATTACGGCCACACCGTTCGATTGAAACCATCTCTACCGGCTGATCCTCTTTCGCCATATTCTCAAAGTACCTTGAGGCATTGGGGATGGATATCGGAATGTAGCGGGTTTCAACACCGGAATCGTAATCGAAGTAATTCCTGCAGTACTGATCCGTCAGAATAACCGGGCGAAAACCAAGCATGCTCAATGCCTTGGAAAGGAAATAGGCGCCGGGAGGACCATCCGTTTCACCAATTCCGTTTACGTAAAAACCCGTAAGTATATAGACGGTGCCTCGCCGGCAATTGAGCAACGCAACGGCTGCCTGTTCACAGAAGTCCCGCGGCAGGTGTTGTGAGAGGATATCCATACCGCGTCCGGAAAATCGCAAAATGATCTTTTCTATTGTCTCTAACATTCAGGCCTCGGAGGTAATTTGAGATTGAGCTTTATCCAACAGTCGCATTCAGGCGCACTTGGCCACGATCATCATTGTAACATACCAAAACGCCTGTCGGAAGACTGAACCCCTCCATTCTCCAAGGGGCCAAGCCGGGAAAGCCGTCGTGTTCGCGATGCGCAGTGTTTTCAACTATCAACACTTGACGGGATGGGACATGTCCAAAAAGGCTTTAAGTATTTCCATCAATCGCACCGATGTTGCCTTACGAGGATGAATGCTGGCGAGAGCAGAGCCTCGCGTGACGGTTTTCGGCAGGTCCATGACAAAAAATGTCAGCGCAAATTCGACCCTCCCGCCGCCGTCCCATGCAGTGCTTGTTTTGCGGGTGGCATAAATTATGCTCCGGTCATCACTGGCCCTTCGGGCGGAGTTGATGCTCCGACGTGGAAATGCCTTGCATGATGAATTGGAAGTCTACTCAGGTCAAGCTATTGACAGTACTTTCGGGGTCAAGAAGAAATTCATAGAGAAGTCTTGCCTGTGTCCGCGGCTGGTAATTGATCGTTTCGGTCCGGGCCTGGATGGCAAGTCATTCTCGGTGTGGCTGAATGGAGGTGGTGATGGCTTCAAGATCTGGCAGCATCAGTGGCATGATGATAAAAATCATGGCGGTTACCTTTATAACAACCACTATCGCTATTGGTATCCTGCTATACTACCAGGCTAGATCCGATGCAACACAAGAGGCTGAACGAAAAATCAAGAATATGCTTCTTGAAAAGAGGGCCGCTCAGGAATACATCACGAAGTTTCAAAAGCCCGCCATTGCAAAGCTGAAAGACGATGGAAAGCTCTACAAGGAGTATTTTGCTCCGGAAGTCCTATCCGGCACCTATCTCGCCAGAAGCATGCATGAATTCTACAATCAATTCCGAAAAGAGAACGATCTCCAAGAGGTCTACTATAAAATAGCCGCGAATAACCCTCGAAATCCCACTAACAAGGGCGACCAGTTCGAGTTGGAACTATTGAAGAAATTCAATGCCAAGGAGCTAAAAGAGTATAAGCAGGTTGTGAAGGAGGGTGGGTCCACATTCCTCTATTATGCATTTCCTTTCGCCACGAATACGCAGGAGTGCATGTACTGCCACAGCACGCCGGATATCGCTCCAAGAGACCTGGTGAACAGGTATGGCGACAAGGCCGGTTTTGGCGAAAAGATTGGAACCGTACGGGCAATCATCTCAATCCGGGCACCGATTGATCCGGAAATCGCACAGGCAAACAGATCCTTCCTGAGATTTGGAGGGATTATGTTCGGGATTTTTCTGGTGCTTTTCACGGCGGGTGGATGGATTCTGCGCCGCGCGATTACAAAGCCGATCGTCGCCACCTCCAATGCCATGGCGGAGATAGCCCAATCGCTCGATTTTACCCGAAATATAGAGGTTCAAGGCAAGAGCGAGATCTCACGCATGCAGGAAGGTTTCAACCAACTGCTTTCAAAACTGCGTACGACTTTCAGTTCGATCATGAAGGGCAATGCGCAGGTTTCGGCCGCGGTCACGCATGTTAAGGATATTTCCGCCAATATCGTCACCAATGCGACCGAGCAGACCAGAAGAGCCCAGGACGTTCTCAAGCGCATCGAACACATGAGGGAGACGGCGGCCGAGGTCCAGAAGAATGCTACCGAGAGCCGGGAAACTTATGACGAGACCTCCGTCAACGTCGCTCAGCTCACATCGGGTATCCATGATATAGCGCGGTTGGCACAGACCCAGGCCGAGATGGTCCAGGAAGCACGTGACATCCTTGGCATGATGGGTGATACCGCCCAACAGGTCTCGTCCCGCGCCGTGCAGCAGCTAGAAGCCGCGAAGAGCACGGCCGCCGCCGCGGACCAGATGAGAACATCCATCGGCGGTGTTGCCGAAAAGACATCGGAGGCCGAACGGCACTCCGAGCTGTCCCGCAAGGCGGCATTCGAAGGGCGGCAGGCATTTGAAAAAGTCGCCGCCGGTATGCAGAGCATCGCCGAGAGTTCCGAGCAGATCAACGAGATCATCGAGGTTATTTCGGATATTGCCGACCAGACCAACCTCCTGGCTTTGAACGCGGCCATCGAGGCCGCGCGTGCCGGTGAACACGGGCGCGGCTTTGCCGTCGTCGCCGAGGAAGTGCGCAAGCTGGCCGAGCGGACTGCCGAGTCCACCAAGGAGATCTCGGTGCTCATCGAGGCTAGCGGGGCGCGCGTAAAGGAAGGTGCGGAGCTGGCGGGATCGAGTCAGCAGGCCATCGCCAATATCGTTGAGGCTGTCGAAAGAACCAATGCCTTGATCCGCGACATCGATCAGGCAACCACGGAACAGAAAGCCGACGTCGATCATGTGGCAAATTCCATGGAACGACTGCGCATGCTGGCCCAACAAATTACGGAAATAACCTCGGAACAGAGCAAAAGGCGTGAGCGCGCCGGCTCGGTTATCAACGAGGTGTACCAGCTTTCGCAAAACGTGACGGAATCTACTCAGGAACAGGTAAAGAACTCGGGCCTGGTTATGGACGAAATCGTCAAGGCAACCGCGTTCGCTGAAAATATCAACAGTATGACCTCGGCGCAGAAAGAGAGCAGCCAGGTGCTTCAGCAGATTATGCAGGAGATGAGCACGGTCGCTCTGAATAATGCCACCGGAGCACAGAACTCTCACCAGTTCAGTAGAAGACTGGTTGAAGTCATGGGAGAGTTCAGCGCTCTGATTTCGCAATTCAAGATCACGAATGGCGGACCGAAAAGCGCGGGGGCGACCACGGGAACTCCAAAGGCCAACCCCGCCGAGGACAGGAGCAGCGGCCCGAAAGCCAAGACCGAGCACAAATCCCCTGCCTGATTAACCGGGGGTTTACTCATGGACGGGCGAGTACACGCCCCTGTTTTACACAAAATAAGGCGGCAGCCAGGTTCAATCCGTGCCTTCGCCCAGGGGGGCGGCCAAGCCAGTGTCCATGTCCGGTGCGCGTGTATGACCCTTTGTATTCATGCCTTTTATTGAACCGGGACCTCCCGATCCACTGACTTCGACGAAGCTGGAGGACCGGGTGCCCGCGGTATGGAAACCATCACTTGCCACCCCTGTGCAACGCGATGGGGAAGTTGCTTTCAAGATCATCCGCCTTAAAAATGGGGTGTTGCCGGGGCTCATGCGCGGGCACTTTTTCCGAGATGTAGTCGAACACATCGAATACCCTGATTAAGCCATCTCCACGCGTGTGCGCCTTGCCTTGGAGGGCTTCCAGCAGGTAATGAGTGAAGAGGCTGTTCTCCAGGCCCTCCCGGACCCAGGAGAATTCGTCGGAGCGTGAAGAGGCAATGATTACCCGGCCGATCCCCTTTGTCAGTTGCGCATAATATCTTTCATCAAGTCCGGACTTGAAGCTCAATTCCCGAGCGGAAGGCGCCTTAAGTTCTCCAAGGCCGCCGGAGAAGCAGCAGTCAAAGAATATGAGAAGCTTGCTTGCTCTTATCTTCTTCAAAAGGCTCGATAGTTCCGAACCGGCTATTGCTGTCTCCGCCATACTTGATGGATTGCATTCAAAAGGTAACAGATAGTTCTCAGCCGATTCCGCCCCACCTATTTGTCCCCCATGCCCCGAGAAATAAAACAGAGCAGTTTTGCCATCCTCACATACTTCAGCCAGCCATCGCAAGCCTTCGCGTATGCACTCCGCGGTTGCCTCACTGTCCCTCCTGATCCGAACGTGATCGGTCAGGTAGCCACAGTGGTCCTTCGAAAGAAGCGTATTGCGAAGATCCCAGGCATCCTTCGAGACTACATCGGGCAGCGGGCCAAGACATGCGTAGTTGGCGACAGCAACGATAAAGGCATAAGCATGCGACAGCCCATCCTTGAATAGTGCCGGTCTCTCATCCAGCACCGTTTGGACTTCCCTGATGAACTCCTTGCTATCAAAAGCCTCCTTGCTGAAGAAGTCATGCACCCGGTGTTCCCTGATGAGATCACGGACATCCCGGGGCCTCAAAATCGGCGTTCCACTCACCACGATACATGGGACCTTACGGCAAAACGCACTCTCGGCCAACCTCATGCCGAGTTTCTGCTCGCTCTTTTCGCCCAGGCCGATGTCCGTAATGATTAGATCCCATTTACGCTTATTCATAAGATCTTTAGCGCTGGCATAGGTTTTTGCGGTATGGATATCCGGGTTATATCCCATCTCCTCGACTGCCTGCGTCACTCTCTCGCTGAGTATATCCTGCCAAACATCGGCATCCTCAACTATGAGAATACATTTCTTCACCTTTATATCCTTCCAAGTGAATACGTTAGTTAAATAGATCTTCTAATTCACAAATGGAGTCATCCTTCATTCCTGGGAAGGCAAGATGATAGTAAATTTTGTGCCTCGCCCTTCCTTGCTTTCCACGGCAATATCCCCCTTCAGCATCACTACGTAATTCCTTGCCCACCATAAGCCAAAGCCAAGGCGGGCGTCGGAGCGTTTCGTGCTGAAATTCATTTCGAAGATTCTTGGCAGATCCTCTTCCCTGATTCCTACCCCGGTGTCCGCAACCCACACTGTAACCAGAGGATACTCCGTTGATTCAAAGGCGCCAATTGCCAGCGTGCCGTTCTCGGCCATGGCGTCGACTGAGTTCTGGAATAGTGTACTGAATACTTCAATCAGCAGTTGGTCGCTGCCCCTCACTCTCGGCAGGCTCGCCGGCAGTTTGAGTTCCTTATTGATCCCTCCGGGTATCTCCACGCGCTTCAAAGCCTTCTCTACTACCGTTTTGATCTCGCTGGTGGTACCGGAGGAAGGATTCCACATCCTTAGAGTTCTTGCTTCCGCAATGAGCCGCTCCGCGATAGATAAGATTTTCGTCGCACCGCGCCTGATGGAGTCATTGGATCCGCACGTGTTCAGTATATCATTGGCATAAACGCGTATTCCCCCCACATCATTGTTCGTTTTGTGCACCAGATTCCCCGCGCCGCTGCTCACGGCGAGAATATTCTCGGCCGCCATGAGTTGCCTCCGGTTATCCAGGTATTCCATGGTAAATACCAACTGCGTTGCCAGGGACTCAAGCATCCGTTCATCTTTTGGAGTGAATGCTCCCAGTCGATAGCTTTCCACGTTCAGAACGCCCAGTGCCCGCCGTTCTCCGTTCAAAAGAGGCACACACAACTCGGATGCGACATTGGGGAAACACTGCATATACCGTTTGTCTTTCAGCACATCATTCACCAGGGCCGGTTTCCGATTTTTCGCCACCCAACCCACCAGACCTTCTCCAATCTTGAAGTTTGCGGAAGGTAGAGAGTCCGATATTATTTCAGGATACCTTGCCTTCAGAACCAGTTCAGTGGATGCGGGTTCCAGCAGTCGGATATCCGCCATGCTGGCACCGGTGATGGACATTGCCCGCTCGACAACCGTATTCAGAATCCATTCAAGATCCGTGTTGACGTTCAGCGCACGATCCGCGAACACGTCCAGGAGCCTTAGATTCCTTATGGCCAATGCGGCAGAGGAGGCGAGGGTTTCTATGAACCATATATCATCTTCCGAGAAGTCGTGCTGTCGCCTGTAGTTTATAAACATCACTCCCACGGTCTCGAGACCGACTTTCAACAGCACACCCGCGGTGGATCTAATGCCTTCACGGACCAAAAACGACGAGTGATGGGGAGGCATGGTTCCAAGGCCGATCAGGATAGGATTGCGTCTTGACATTTTTTCGTAAATATTCTTGCCACCCGCCACAAGCAAGGCGGGAGCATCGAACTGGGCATCCGTATACATTGCTTTCTCCGCCTTGAGTTTACCGGCAATTGTCGGCGGTTTACCGAATGTCTCCTTGGGTTCGAAGTACTCATGAACCGTGACCACATCCGCCACGAGAATATTGAGAGCGATCGAGGAGATATGAGCCAGAAGCGTGCTTGCCGTCGGAATCTTAATCAGTGAGTGGGTTACGGACTGCAGCGCGGCCAGCTTGTTTGCCCTGTCACGCATATCGATAAAGGAATTCGCATCCTGAATGGCGTCCGTCGCGCGTTTCGCAACGAGCTGAACCCACATGATCTCTTCTTCGGTGAACCAATGCTCCTTGTTAAAATGCACATACAGGTGGCCGTCGCTTTCCCCGGCGAAAAGGGGAAACGCGGCTATGGCCATGATACCTTCCCTGTAAATCCTGGGATTGAGGTGTCTCAGAACATGTTCATCATGGCCGGCTGAACGGTCAGGTGCAAAGACCGGTTTCCCTGTTTGAAGGGCCGCCGTTCCGAAACCAACCTGTCGGGGCGGATTCCGTCGCAGAAAGCTCTGGCCGATCTTGCCGGCGCAGGTCTCATAGACATGCCGGCGGAACTCCCTGTCGTAGTGAAAATGCAGACTTGCCGAGGTAGCATGGATGCTTTTCATCGCATTCTTGACTATGACTTCCAGAACATATGGGAGCAGGTACCGCTGAATCTTGATTGCCCAGGACGATACCTGTTTGGCCAATTCAATTGCGTCCAGGTGAGATATCGATCTATTGGGATTCTCAAAACCGGCCTCCACGGTCCCCAGGCACTCAGTGGTCATTGTGCCGGATTCCAGCCCCCTGATCCTCATGCTTATCGTTGAGGTAGTTCCCTCTTCGCTCTTCTGTTCATTAATCAGACTCCACTCACAGTGTTCAAACCACTGCGTGTCCACCTTGCCTGTCTCGTGATTGCGCACCAGAACGATGGGAATGAAAACCCGGACAAGCCTTTCATGCCCGTAATTGTCATACACCCAGCGATCAAAACGGCTGTCCCAGCCGGATATGATCTCGGTGCAAAGGGTGTGGTAGATGTCTGCCTGGATATCTCTAAGTTTGCTGTCCTTTACGAGATAGTGTTTTGCCACGCCGGTCCAGTGGGCGGCGATACCGGTCCCATGCATTGTTTCTATTACGGAATCCCGTGGTCTTACTAATTGGACGGCCACAAAATCGAACTCCCTCGAATCCTGGAGTTCCTGGCAGAATCGATTGATAGCCGGTTCGAGTTGAAAGAGCCTGGCTTTTGCTTCTTCGATTTCCCGCCAGGAATTGAGGAGGAGACGAGTCCGCCCTAGCGCTATGGATGCCTGATTCGCCATCATGCGCAACAGTCGGGCATGATATTCCGAGAACTGTTGCACAACACGCCCATGAGCATAGAGTACGCCAATCTGCTCGTCGCCCGTCTGAATGCGAACGCCGAGAAGAGAGCGTACTCCCGCATCGATGATATCTTGTGGGGCACGGGGATCCCGCTTGGTGTCATCCATGACAATGCACTCATCCGATTTAATGATTTGATCGGTAAGCGCGCCTTCGGCGGCAATCCTTGAACATATCTCATCTTCCTGGGCGGGTGAGCAACAACCTACCGCATAGGTACCGGACCGCCTCTCGAGCGTGGCGATAAGAGCCGAGTTCGCTCCCGTCAGCTCACGAGCGATATCGGCGATGACTTGCATTGCGGAATCGGGATTGGGGGTGGCGCTCAGTGAATGCACGAGCCTGGACATCAGCTCTGCCTCCTGAGCATGATACGCATTCTCCAGAGCAACCCGGGCTAAATCGGAAAGGTAGTTGAGTGTATCGAACTCCGCATTTTCGAATTCTCGCGTATCATAGGTGAAGACCTGTATGACTCCCCTCGTCTGGCCACGCAGTTTGATTGGAAAGCAGAGCGTTGACCGCCATCCGGCTGCCCGCGCGTGAACCGCATAGGGAAATCGCATATCCCTCGTCAGGTCTCCGATGATGATCGGCTTACCGCCCTGGATTACCTCGCTTATAATACTGCTGTCACCCAGGGTCGCCGTGGCCTGATTGAAATAACCATGAGTCAACCCCGTTCCGGATCTTACTCGGATATCGCAACCGCGCGGCTCGCGCAGCCATATCGCTATTGGCAGTTTGACCACGTTCCGCGCCAGACTGACCACTGCCCTCAGGATCTTTTCTTCCTCGGAAACTTGAGGCTCCGGTTTCTTGACTCGGAGGCAGCTTTCAGCCTCGGCAATCACCTCAGCCGCCTTCTCGCCTATAGTACCCACGGTTTGGTAGTCACTCTCCCTGAATGAGTGTTGATTCCTGAAGCTGATGAAAATAGCGCCGAAAGCCTCGCTGCCATGGACCAAAGGGAATCCCGCGGAAGATTTGACCCTTTCCCGGCGGGCAAAAGGGCCATCCATGATGGGGTGCCCATCAATGGTTTCGGCTATTATGGCTGCCTTACCTTTCATTACCTGCCCGGCCACCCTGTCCATTCGCGCGGGCATCCGGAGATCGTAGAACGTGTCCGGGTCATCCAAACCGTAACCGACGGCAAGATGAATTTCAGTTTTAGCCCGGTCGCCGACAAGAATCGTCACAATGTCCGCGCCTGTCTGTGCAGCCAATTCCTCGGCGAGCCCGGCGAGAACATCTTTTACTGCTTCGCACTGTTCATCCCAGTTCCTGATGTCTGATAGTCCAGAACTAATCTCCATCTCTTTTCCTCCCAGCGAGACCGGATGCTCCGCGAAAGCTTTGACAATGGCTGGCCATTTCTTAAAATATCACAATACAATAGCACTCTGGAGATTGGTATAAGGCGTGGAATCTGGATATACTGCTTTGGTGAAACCAGAATCTTTTGATTCTACCATCGGTCAGCCTCACCTGGATTAGGGCTGTTCCAATGATTTCATATCCTGCTTTATGGTTATGGGCATCTTCCTATTACCATGCGTATGGAACCATGTCCAGAAATCGATGATATCCCAATACTCAACCTGAATTGACATCTTATACCGGATGGCGTTCAAGATGAATCTGCCCCGAGAGTGAAGATGCCGATGGAAATTGGCACGTTCTATCCTTCGATACCCCAGGACGAACGGGGAACGTATCATCTTGAACGCGAAAGAGTATCAGGAGCCAAAACACGCAGTTTCCCATTGGACAGGCATCTCGAAATACATGGTTCAAGTATCTTGAACACCAATCAAGCATAAACAGGATGAAACCGCGAACCGTTACCCGCAATTTCAATTTCTTACTTCACCGGGCAACGCTCTTGAACCTTGCCCGCCACTTGTCGAGCTTTTGTCGATACTTTGAGGGATGTCGGGGGCGGAGGGAAAGAGGAATAGAGGAGTATAGTAAACCCAATACAAGGACTTAGCTTCTAAATTCTTATGATGGCCCCACCGGCAATCTCCTGGCCGAAGGTCTTGAGGATAGCTGCCCGATTCTCGACGGGCTCCCTGTACGGAGTTGCGTCCAAGATGAGTCTATCCCTAAATTGAAGATGCCGTTCAGAACTGACCCCTTCTACCCTTCGATACCTCAGGGCGAACGGGGGTATATCCTCTTGAACGCAAATTAGATTGATCATCCATTGGGGCTTTGTCCCGGCGGTATATCAGCACGAGCGCGAATGGAGCAGCGCTTCGACTCCGTCGCCAGCACGGCGGATTGTGGAAGACGGGCTTGAGCCGGCCAATCCTCGGGTACTCGCGGATGGGTATGGTCGCGCCATGTCTATCCGCGCACATGGAGGCAAAGTTATCCCGATTCAATCCATTACGGCGGAGAAGAGTACCGCCAAAGTTCGAGCAACTCCCTTCGGCACTTTCGGATTTGGAGGGAACATCTCCCGGCTATCTGTGACCCCGGTGGAAGGCTCCCGAGGAGTGATGGCCCCCCTGGTGAGAAGAATGGTATCCCATGCCTCCCCGATAGTAACCATGATGGCCGCCTCGCCACGCGCCATAGCCGCCGTAGCCCGCATAGCCTCGATACCCGGCATAACCCGTATAGCCGAGGAATGGATAATAGCCGCCAAAAGCATACCCGACACTGACCGGGGCAACGTAAACGACCGGGGAAGGGGGACATACCGTCTGGACATACACCCGCCTCCGGTACTCCTTGCGTTCAACGCGACGGGTTACCTTCTCCGTTCCCACCGTTCGCTGAATCACTCCCTTTTGTTCATTGCAGAGCGCCGAATAGGCGCTTCCACCCCTGGCTACGGCCGCTTGCAAAATATTCACTCTCTTAGGCGAGAGCTGCATATAGCCCGATCCGGTCGTCCCTTCAATCCGCACCTTGTTTTTGAGCGATTCATGATATTTTACGATTGCAACATCGGGCCGTCTTTCCTGGATAGCCCGCTCCGCCAGATCGGTGAGTACATCCGGGCCATACACCCTCACCACCGGGGAATTCGCTTCGCCGCTGGAGGCCACCTGTTCCCATCGTGATTCCGTCTGAGCCCAGGAGGCCGACGAGAGGCAAAGGATGCCGCATACGATGAAGATCAATGAGAATCTCCCCCTTTTCATCTGGCTCACCCCCTTCTCCGGAAATTTCAGAAAAAGATGCAACTTTGGCCGGGCCTGCTTTTATTCGAGCCCGCACGTCCCGCAAACACAAAGCCGGGAACCGGCAGGCTCAAAAAAAGTATTCCTTCAACCGTATTGAAGATGAATGGGAGGAAAGATTTGTCTACAAGGAGGCGATGCCTTTCAGCTCCGCCCCCTGTTCAGTTTGCCACCCGTTTTCCGGATGATCAGATCCTGATCCTGGCTTTCCGAATGAAGAGATCGACCAGAATTCCGATCCCGAAGGCCCAACCCATATTCGGCACCGCCAGGGAAATGCCGCTGATCAGCAGGGCCACGAAGAATTCTTCGTTGGTCTTGAGGCTCCGGATCAAAGGGCAAAGTTCAAGGCCGGCAAAAATCAGGAGCACTCCCAGCACCGAATTCGGGATCAGCGCGAGGATGCTGAACCCGAGTTCCCCGAATGCCAGCGCCATGACAACGAAAACCGCTCCGATCATTATCGGGGCGCCGCCGGTTCTTCCCCCGAACCTGTAGTGAGCCGCCAGGCCGCCAGTACCGTGGCACATGGGAACAGCCCCCAGGAAACCCACGGGAAAATTCGCGAGTCCCATGGTAAGAGCAAATCTTCCCGCGGTGGTTTTTGAAACAAGCGGGTTGTTGGGAAAAAGGGTAAGGCAGGTGTCCGCGGTTCCAACGCACGCATTGCCGATAGTCAGCGGGATCTGCGGAAGTATGAGCATGATGAAGGCAATCCAGAAATCGTGCGCGGTCGGTATGATAGTGCGAACCTCGGTAGGGCCGAAGGTAAGGCTCAGGCCGTTGTGACCGCCGAGGGCCAGGCCAGCCCCGACACCCACGGCCACGGCCGCGAGCGCCGCGGGCACTTTCTTGTTGTCGAGCAGCGCCAGCACCATGATGAAGACGACCAACCCGAGGATGAGATTGATGTGGTATTCGGTGAAACTGGCTGAGGCGCCGGAGAGAAAAAGGTTCTTGTCCACGATCAGTTCTACCCCTTTTCTCAGAAAGACCAGTCCCAACGCAAGCTGGATTCCCCGGACAACGGGTTGGGTGAAAAGCTTGGCGAGCGTATCCACCGTGCGTGTGAGTGAAAATATGAGCAGAATGGCGCCGAAAATGATGCCGGATGCTCCTATTACCGATTCGGTAATGAGAGCCGGATAAGCGATCGCGATGGCCCCAACGGCTTTGAGGGGCTGTACCGGTACCGGCAGCCGAAAGTAGAACCCGGTAACCAGGTAAAACAGCCCGAAAGAAAGGAAAACTGTCGTGGGGCTCAATTTGTTGATAAGGATCATTCCGACCACGATGGGGAGCAGGGTGCCCAGGTCGCCGAATGACCCGGCCAGTTCTACCCGGTCGAATCGCAGATCGGTCGCCCGTGCCTGCGTCGCCGAGCCGGTGGCGGATTTACCAAAAAGCTTCGCGAACTTGTTCTTCCTGGCCTCCACTGCTATAGTTTCGTTGTTCATGGCGGCTCCGTTCCTGGCCATTGTGGGAAAGCGCATCGTTAAGGAGTTGACGAATAACTGACACGAATATTATTACAATCGTGCCTGTTTGTCAACCCAATTTCCCCAGACTCTCAACCTGCGTTCTTGCATCGGATAGATTTGATATGGATCAACCACCCGAGAAATTCAGCGATAAGAGCCACTCCCGCATCCTTTCCGCCGCGGAAACACAGCGGTGCCTGGATGCGGTGCAGATGCGGCAGTTGGAGGATTCTTTCCGGTTGTGGGCCGAATCGTCGAAAAATCCCAATCTGCGGATGTCCAGAAAGAGAATTTTCCTGATCTTCCTGCTGATTCGGTACACCGGAGCGCGGTTGAACGAAATCCTGAGCCTCGATCCCCGCGCCGATATCGATTGCGACAAGCAGATGGTTCGGCTGCGCAAGACCGCCAGCGGCGACAGCACCAGCCCGCGAGAGGTCCAGATCCCGGAATTGCTGGCGGCGGAAGTTCGCGGCCTCCTCCAGGAGCTTCAATCCATGAAAGTTTCCGGGAAGGCCTTCGGGGTAGACCCGTCCCATGTGCGCCGCAAGTTCTATGAACGGGCGGAGGCCATTGGTATTTCACGTGAGTTGGGCACCCCCGAAACCATCCGAAGGTCCAGGGCGGTCGAACTGATGCAAAGCAATGTTCCACTTCCCGTGGTGCAGAAGATTCTCGGCCACTCGACGCCTAACCTTGCGGCTTCCTACGTGGAATTTTCCGATGATGAGATTCGCGAGGCGGAGAGGTATTTCGCCGACAGGGAGAACAAACGAAAAACGAGTGCGCGCAATGCATTTTTCGGCAAAGTCGATACGGTCCGAACCGGCGAGGTGCAAACGATTATAGAGATGCTGTCGCTTAGCGGGGCCAGGGTTTGTTCCATAATCACCAATTACAGTCACGACCGCCTGGGTCTGAAGCCCGGAAGTCTCGCCACGGCGGAAGTCAAGGCGCCCTCGGTGGTGCTTTACAAAGGCGAGGAAGAGCCTCGCTGCTCGGCCGACAACAGGTTCCGTGGAAAGGTTGACCGAATCACGCGCGGGAAACTGATGACCGAAATTATCGTACGCATCCCCGATGGGACGGAGCTATGTTCTCTTATCACCGAAAAGAGCAAGCAAAGCCTGGCCATCAGGGAAAACGATATCGTGTGGGTCGCCTTCAGCGCCTTCTCGGTTATCATCCATACTGACTGATACGCAATCGCATCCAAGAAGAACCTGCCCCGGGAGTGAAGACGCCGATAAAAATTGGCCTGTTCCACCCTTCGGCGCCTCTCAAGAGACAGCTTTTGAGAGTGAGCACTATCGAAGGCTTAGATAACCGGTGGAGATCCGGGTCATGCCATTCCTGAACAGGAACTTCCCCCCGTTCGCCCTGAGAATGTTAAAGGGTAGAACGGGCCGGAATCGAGCGCACGCGGCGCTGTTTCCTGGCTACGCCTTGCCACGCGAAAGCGGGGCTTACTCCGGCTCAGGGCGGACGGGGGATGTATCATCTTGAACGCGAATTATTATAAGGTGGCGATTCCCGGAGCCTGCCATCCGCCCCCGAGCGCTTTTATAAGAGATACGACCGCCACAAGTTGCTGCCCTCTGAGTCGCATGGCGGTGCGTTCCGCTCCGAGCGCGACATTCTGTGAGGTTGCCACTTCAAGGTAGGTCACAAGACCTGACCTGTAACGGTTTTCAGCGATCTCCAACTGCCTGCGGGCGGACTTCAAGGCAGCCAGTTGCTGCTCATACTCCTCGACCAGAAGATGTTCGGCTGCAATATTGTTCTCCACCTCGGAAAAGGCGTTGAGAACCGTCTGGCTGTAGCGAGCCACCGTTTCCAGGTAGACTGCTTCCGCCTGGCGAAGGGTCCCGCGCCGCTGACCGCCGTCAAACAAGGGGAGTGTCAACGATGGCCCCAATGCCCAAAGCCTGCTCGGCCAATCAAACATTGTCCCGATATCTCCGCTCTGAAAGCCCGCCAGGCCACTGAATTTGACTGTTGGATAAAACGCGGCTTTAGCAACGCCGATGCTTGCATTGGCGGCGGCCATGCGACGTTCGGCGGCGGCTATGTCCGGACGCCTTTCAAGCAGTTCCGATGGCAAACCGGGAGGAATGACAAAGGCTGAAGCACCGAGAGGTTTTTTCTCTATGTGGAAAAGGGATGCATTTTTCCCGGTTAACACCGCCAGGGCATTCTGCAGCTTATTTCGTTGCAGAGTAGTATCGGTTAGTTGTGTCTCGGCAGTTTTCAGGACAGTTTCGGCTTGTGCGACATCGAGGTCGGAAACCATGCCGCGGGCACGGCGGTTCCGTGTCAGCTCAAGCGCTTGCCGGTATGCGGTTATGCTCGAGTGAAGCAGTTCCATGTCCGCATCAAGTGTTCGCAGCAGAAAATAACTGGAAGCGACCTCGGCATGCAGCGAAAGTCTGGCCGTCTCCAGGTCGTCCGCGCCGGCTTGCATTTGGGCGGCGGAAGATTTGGCGATATTGCGCACACGGCCCCAGAGATCGATTTCCCAGCTCAGATCGAATGGCACAGTGAATGAATCGTAAGTTTGTCCGGGGTGTCCTCCCGCCGGGCGATTCAAAGAATCATGTTGCCGGACAGGCTGGAAGGCTGCGTTAAGTTGCGGGACAAGGGCGGATCGTGTGGTAGCCGCAATGGCCCGGGCCTGCTCAAAACGCGCCGCCGCGGCCTTGAGATCCTGATTGGCCGAGGCGGCATCGGCTTCCAATCGATTGAGTTCCTCGTCTCCAAAGACTTCCCACCAGTTTCCTTTTGGAAGGTCGGCCCCCGGCGTGGCAATCTTCCATTCCTTGGAGCCTTGGTAGGAATCAGGAATCGTCGTGGCCTCGGGACGATGATATTTAGGCCCTGCCGAACAGCCGGTCAGCATCACCAAAACAAGAGTGGCGGCTATTTTTCGAAATATTCTCATTGCGCTTTTTCCGTTTTTGCCATTTCGGCAACTTTCACGGTTGTGCCGCGCTCGAGCGATTCCGGTGGGTTTACTATGACCTGGTCCTGCTGGCTAAGGCCATCCACGATTTCGACCGTTTGCCCGAAATCCCGGCCCAGTTTGAGCTTTCGAAGATCGACCCTGCTGTCGGGCAAGACGATAGCAACCCGTGGCCCATCGGTTCTGAACATTATCGTGTTGGAAGGCAGCGTAAGGGCCATATCCACTTTTGATTCGACAAATTGCACCCTGGCATAACCGCCGGCCAGGATTTCTCCTCTTTTATTGTCCACCTCCAATTCGACCAGTAAGGTCCTGGAGTCCGACGATATCATTCCGGCTGAACGTACCACCCTGGCCTTGAATGAGCGTCCGGACAGTTCGGGGAGAGTCATTTCCGCCGATTGGCCTGGGGTGATACTTCGAGCCATATTTTGAGGGACCTGCACATACACGCGCAAAGTCTGAGTCTGCGCCAGGTGGAAGAGTTCCTTGCCGTTGCCCGATACGATCAGGTCTCCGATATCAACTTTTCGAGCTGTTATCTGACCACTAAATGGAGCGGTCACATTGGCAAATGATTTTAGTTTCTCCAGACGGCGGACCTCCGCGCGGGCTGATTCCGCAACGGCTGTTTTGAGCTTGAAGTCAGCCTGTTTTTCCGCGGCTTCCTGTTCGCTCACGCTGGCGGTTTTCAGGAGATCACCCCAGCGGGCGGCGGTAATTTTAGCCAGTCCGAGGGAGGCTTCGGTTTGCGCGAGCTGCGCTCGCGCTCGTTCCAATTCCTGATCCAGTTCGGGCGTATCAATCTCTGCAAGCAATTGGCCGGCCTTAACTGGATCGCCCAAATCGACCAGCCTTCTTATAAGAAAACCGTTAGCTCGGGCA
Organism: Syntrophobacter sp.; assembly: GCA_039679945.1. Classification (GTDB taxonomy): domain Bacteria; phylum Desulfobacterota; class Syntrophobacteria; order Syntrophobacterales; family Syntrophobacteraceae; genus SbD1. Next base: position 33,033 of record JBDKTY010000292.1, read on the forward strand.
TAAATAGGTGCTTCAATCAGGGGCTTTATTTCCGCCGGGAGTTCCATCGAATTGGCAACTTGACCAATGCTCGGGGAAACCACGGTGACGGTGGGTGCCGTCTGCCCCTCCGTCTGGGCCGCCAATCCGGGACGTCTTTGCCAGCGCGGGGCAACGGCAGTGATGGAAACAGCCACTATGATAAGAAACACAACCGCCAGGAAAGCTTTCAGTCGAAACCGGGCGAGCGTTGATTTCCTGTTTGTGGCCACTCCAGAATCGCTTTCATCCATTTTCATTTAACACCTCAGTCGGGGTTTATTTCCATCGCACCGGATTGTTCGAGTCCTGAGGCGGCCGCCTTGTGCCGGTGCAGGAAGCTGAACACCACCGGCACAAAGAACAGAGTAGCTATTGTGGCCATAATGAGACCTCCTATTACCGCCCGGCCAAGAGGCGCGTTCTGTTCGCCCCCTTCGCCAAGGCCCAGCGAGATTGGAAGCATGCCGATTATCATCGCGAGCGCTGTCATGAGTACCGGACGCAGGCGTCCAACACCGGCCTTCCAGGCCGAGGTCAAGGGGTCTTCGCCCCGGAGTAGACTATTCTTTGCGAATGACACGACCAGAACGGAGTTTGCGGTTGCCACACCCATGCTCATGATGGCGCCCATCAAAGCCGGCACGCTCAATGTAGTAATCGTGAGGTAGAGCCCCCAGACCACTCCGGCAAGCGCCCCGGGAAGTGCGGTTATGATAATGAAAGGGTCCAGCCAGCTCTGGAAATTTACAACCAGCAGAAGGTAGACCAGTATGATCGCAAGCACGAGGCCTATTCCAAGCCCCGTAAAGCTGGACTGCATCGTGTCCGCCTGGCCGCGCAGCCTCATGAAGCTGCCTCGAGGCAAATCCTTCTCGGTTTCGGCAATTATCGGTTTTATGTCTTTTAAGACCCCGCCCAGGTCACGTCCGCTTACACCGCCATATACATCGATCACCGGCATTACGTTATAATGGTTGTAAGTGGGCGAGCCGACCTTGCGCTCGAACGAGGCCAGGTTGGCGAGCACCTGGGCGTCATTTTTCCCGGCCACGCTCACCGGGATGGCATTTAGCGCATCGAGCGAGTCCATTGAATGCTCCGGGACCCTGATATTCACGAGATACTGGACGCCGACTCTCGGATTAAGCCAGTAGTTCGGCTGGACCTGGCTGCTTCCGCTGAGGCTAAGCAGCACTGAACCGGCAACATCGCGCTCGGATAAGCCGATCTGGGATGCCTTCGCGCGGTCCACCGCAAAGTGAATTTCAGGTTGATCGGCGGGCTGTTGCACGCGCAAGTCCACGGCGCCCGGCACCTTGCGCAGTTTCTCCAGAAGGCCGACCGCGATGGCCCTGTTTCGCTCACGATCCTTGCCAACGATTTGGATGTCAAAAGGAGCGGGCAACCCGAAGTTTATCGTCTGGTTCACAATGTCGGCGGGCAGAAAGTAGAATGTAGCGCTTGAAAACTCCCGGTTTAGCCGGGCGCGCAAGAGATTTACGTATTCGGCTGTTGGCCGGTGCCCACGAGAGAGTGAAACGAGAATATCCGCATCGCAGGTTCCGGTCAGACCATTGTCTATGTATGTAAGAGGTATCCCCCCCGAAGGGATACCGATGTTGTCGAGCACACCGGCGATCTCTCCGGCCGGGATTTCCTGCCGGATCACCTTCTCGACCCGGTCAACAAGCCGGGTGGTTTCCTCTATACGGGTCCCCGTTGGGGCACGAACATGGAGACGAAACTGACCGGCATCGACGGATGGGAAAAAGTCCTGACCCAGTGAGGGAATTAAGCAACAACTTCCCGCACAAAATGCGAGGAACAGGCCGGCGAACAGCGTACGCCGCTTCAAGATCTTTCCTAGAAGACGATGGTAGCCATTTCTGAAACTATTAAAACCATTCTCGAACCCATGTTGAATAGCCACAAACGGCCGCCGGAACGGGGCGACCGCGCTTATCCCTTCGGCATGACCTCCGTATTCGATTCCTCGGTAGAACCACATGACCAGGGTCGGAATCAAGGTTCGCGATAGGGCATAGCTGGCCAATACGGCAAATACGACGGCTTCGGCCAATGGAACAAAAAGGTAGCGCGCTACGCCGGACAGGAAGAACATCGGCACAAACACGATGCAGATGCAAAGAGTTGACACGAAAGCGGGCAGGGCGATTTCCGCCGCTCCATCGAGAATCGCCTGAATTGTCGATTTCCCCATGGCCATCTGGCGGTGGACATTTTCCAGTTCCACGGTTGCATCGTCTACCAGAATGCCGACAGCCAGAGCCAGACCTCCGAGCGTCATCAGGTTGATGGTCTCGCCAAGGGCGCTGAGCACAACCAGCGAACTCAGAACAGAAAGTGGTATCGAGATGCCGATGATAAATGTACCGCGCCATGAACCAAGGAACAGGAGGATCATCAAAGCGGTCAATGCAGCCGCGATCACTCCTTCAATCAGCAACCCGTTCACTGCGGCCCGCACGAACAAGGACTGATCCGCGAATTCCTTAACCTCTAACTCAGGCGGGAGGCCGGTAAGGATTCGCGGCATGAGCTTTTTGATTCCATCAACGACGCCGAGGGTTGATGCGGAACCGCTCTTAAAAACGGTGAGCAGCACCCCGCGCAACCCGTCGAGCCGGACTACATTTTGTTGCGGCATATACCCGTCATGGACCTGCGCCACATCGCCTACCCGAATTACCGCTCCATTGACCGTCTTGATCGGCAGGTCGTTGAGTGCCGTGAGCACCGAGGGACTGCTGTTCAGCGCAATGTTGTATTCGATTGGACCGATTTTGGCGGTGCCCGTCGGCAAAATCAGGTTCTGGGCGTTAAAGGCGTTTACCACGTCCTGCGGGGTGAGCCTTTTTGCCTCAAGGGCCGGAAGATCTATATCAACGGCGACGACCCGCGCCTTTCCCCCGTAGGGATAAGGCACGGAAGCCCCGCGTACGGTCATTAGACCGACCCTGAGCTGATTGAAAGCCAAATCCTGTAGTTCCTGCTCGGAGAATTTCTTGCTGGCCAAACTACATTGAAGAATCGGAACGGTCGACGCGTTGTAGCGGATAATAATCGGCGGGTTCACGCCAGGGGGGAGGAAACGCATGACGGACTGCCCGCTTGCCGTTATCTGAGATACCCCATCCGAGATCGATGTGCCCGGCTGGAGGAAAACCTTGATCACTCCGGCGCCGTTGTATGCGGTGGATTCTATATGCTCGATATCGGCCACCTGGGCGCTTATCATGCGCTCATGATTGTAGACGATCCGTTCCTCGATCTCTTTGGCGCTCAAGCCGTTGTAGAGCCAGATTGCGCTGACGACGGGTATATTGACGGCCGGAAAAATGTCCGTCGGAGTGCGCAACAGCACGAAAGGCGTAAGCAGTAAAAGCACCAGGGCGGCCACCACAAAGGTATAGGGGCGGCGCAGGGCAAGTCGAACGATCCACATAATCCAACTTCCTTATGAAAACTACTTCCTAAAACGCAATAACCGAAATCGTGGTTCCCGCAAGAACCACCCATAAAATATCCAGCTTGAAAATAAGAGCGGCAAAAGCCGCGGCCGCTAGAGTCGCATGCGCCCAGTCCCAATGAACGTTCAGCCCGAACCGGATCGTGACGGTAAAGAGAAGCCCCACAAAGGAGCACAAAATGCCGCCGATAGCCCGGGTAAACCATGGTGAAGTCCGCACCCTGTCGAACCAGGGAGCAATACCGATAAGAATCAGAAAAGAGGGGAGGAATATGGCAACGCTGGCGACCAACGCGCCGGGGGGGCCATCCAGCAGATAACCCACGAAGGTTGACGTGATTACAATGGGACCCGGAGTGAACTGCCCCAGAACAATCCCGTTTAGAAACGTTGGGCCATCCATCCAGGATCGGACCTCGACGATCTCGTGGAACATGAGTGGAACCGAGGCAAAACCGCCGCCAAAGGCCATAAGATCGATCCTGGACATGAGCACGGCAAGATGGAAGAGTCCGTTTCTGAAAAAAAAGAGCAGCAAAAAACCGGATACTGAAGTCAGGACAAAGGCCAGCAAGGGGATGGTCGTGTGCGGCATCCTTGCTCCATCCAAAACCTTCGGGGCGGCCGGTCTATTGTTTAGTATCATTCCGAGGAGTGCAGCCAGGAGGAGGATGAGGGCAGGGTTTGCCATGAACCAGAAAAACGCTGCCGAAACAATCGCGATGAGCCCGTTCTTCCAGGTCTTTAATGAAGTCTTCCCGAAGGATAATGTTGCATTGGCCACAACAGCGACGATAACGGCCTGAAGTCCGCTGAAAGCCGAAACGACGGCCGGAAGTTCATGCATGCGCAAGTAGACGTAGGAGAGCGCCAACATTAGGAGAAACGCGGGAAAAATCATTCCGATGTAGCTTACCATTGCCCCGGGCACCCCACGGACCTTGAGCCCGATATAAGCGGCCATCTGCATGACGGTCGCTCCTGGAATAGCCTGGCAAAGCGCCACACCATCCTGGAAGGACTGTCCATCGAGCCACTTTTTGTCTCCAACTGCCATTTTGCGTATGTAGGCGATCATGGCCGGACCACCAAACGCGGTGGCCCCCATCCTGAGGAAAGAGCCGAATAGATGGGGAAGTGATGGGCTATCAGTCGCATGATCGCCTTGAGGCGTGTCGCACCGAGGGAACACCTTATTCACTCCCTCTACCTGCCGGGTACTGCCCAAAAGGCTTCAGCATGGGAGGACACGCCTGGTCTCCGGCTTCGACGCGCGCCTTTATCAGCCCAAAGAAGCGGGTTCGTTGTTCAGGTGTCAATATGGCGCTGCCACGCAACAGATGAGCTATAGTTTGGGCCTGAATGACCTCTTGCAGTTGCTGGATCTCTTTTTGCTTACTGCCGAGAGCTTGCTGATCGGCGCGTATTGTTTTCAGGAGTTCGATAAGTTCTATCTGCTTTACTTTGATCTCCTGTTCCAAGACCCGTAGCCGGGCATGAAAGGCGTTACGTTCAGCTTCGAATCGGGCAAGCTGGTCGGGTGACAAATCGAGTTGAAGAAAAAGAGGCCCACCGGGATTCGACTGGGGCACTCCGCTAATCGAAGTCAGTTTGAAAGCCAAATAGGTAGCGACAAAAAATACGTTCAAAGCGAACGAGGCGATGACCAGGATCTTTTTGATGTTTTCTTTCATGAGCCTACCTCAAGAAGCGCCGGAATGGAGGACCTGTTGTTTGAAAGGCCCTTGGCGGCGACCTTACGCCGGAACCTGCGTTATTCCCGCGTTAAGTTCATCGTCTTTCGCCCTGTTCTTCCGGCGCTGTCAAAGTCAGTGTAAGATAAGCGGAGCCCAACGAGGCCGGTGGACTCGCGTTGAACCACTCCAGTCCATCAAGCCTTTCCGCCCCGGTGGGCGCGGTTTGCCGGTTTCCCGAAAGGCAAACCTCTTTGCTCATGAAAGTCCCGAGCAGGCAGGCCAGCAGAACCGTCGCGCAGGCTGCCAGGCGCATGGAAACCGAGATTTCGGAAAACCATCGAAGCGGATGCCAGGCAAAGGGCGACAGAGGTTTCTTCTCTTTCGTCAAGCTGGCCCGACTGCGGGCCTCAGCCATCACACGCGCGGCAAAACCCCGCGGCAGTGGAGGAATGGCGAGACTGTTTAGACTGTCTTCCGCCTGGCGGATGCGCTCAAGTTGTCCCCGGCAAGAACGACAGACCGCGAGATGTTTCTCCATTTCGAGCACGGTCTTTGGCGATAGTTCCCGGTCCAGGTAGGTGCTCAAGCGGGAAAGAACGTTTTTGCATTTCATATTCTCTCCTTTCAAAATGTATAAACGAGCGAGCAGGCAAAAACCCCCGCTCTCAATTCAGTTTTTCTCAGCTTTTTTATAAATCGGACAGGCGGGCTTGTAGGGAAGTCCTTGCGCGTGAAATGAGCCTTTCAACCGCTTTGCTCGTGACGCCCAGGATCTGTGCGATTTCCGCGTAACTCAGACCCTCAAAATGCTTTAGGAGCATGGCTGCCCGCTGGTTATGAGGAAGAGCATCAAGCGCTTTGCGAACCTGCTCTTCGTGCTGTTCCTCTATCAGGCTCCCCTCGGGACTGCGTGATGGGTCCGGCATTTCGGGCATTTCGCCAAAGGTTGCAGGTTGTTTCTTGCGAGTGCGGTCAATGCAAAGATTGGTTAGTATGCGGTAGAAATAGGTGCAAAAGTTGGATGTTGGGCGATAACGCGGAGCGGCCTCTAAAATCCTGAGAAAAGACTCTTGAGCAATGTCCTCGGCTTCCATCGAATCACCGAGGAACCGATAGGCAGTCTTCCAGGCAAAATGCTGAAAACGTCGAACGAGTTCGCTGAACGCATCAAGGTCTCCAACGGCAATGGCTTGCATGAGTTCTTCATCGGTAGCCCTTGTCACGTCTATATCGAGTCCTTCTTTCCCGGAAGTAGAGCGCGGGGAAGTCCATGGCCGATATGCTCCCCCACCCTTTCATCAGAGTTTTTCAGCTATTTCTTTTCTCCTTCATAAAAGTGGTCCCTAACCACTCCGTGACAGTGGAAATCCTCGATTTGTCCGGGGAGCACTTCTCGCGTCTTCCCGCAAGCCTTTGCGATTTGCCACGGCAGCATTTACAGATCTGGTTCATCTCCATTCCACGACAAGTCACTTCGACCGATGCGGTTTGGACCTGCTTAGTGCTCCACTGTAATGTGGTGCGGCAATATAAATCATTTCTGTTTAGTGACAACAAGTACCCTGGTGTCGTTTCCGGGGGTAAATGAACTTGGCTTGATCTTCACCCCCGGGCCACTTGCCGCAAAGGTCAGCGTATTCCTATCTATTTTGTAAATTACCAGGCACAGCTTCCCTATATAGGCAGGATCACTGGACTCTTTCACATGCAAATTCAAATACTTTGGAGTCTGGGTATTATCGCATGCATATTTCCCGCTATACCACTCCTTGTCGGGTCCCTTGATTTCAAACTTGCCGTTCAGAGTAAAAGAGACCGACCACTGTCCGGAACGACTCGGTTCGTGTCCTGTCCAGATCCCGGAAAGCTCCTCCCTGCCTCTGACGGTTCCGGTTGTCCCCTCATACTGGGTATCATCACACCCGGATATATAGATTGTTACCTTTTCAGTCTCATCATCGGAGTCGTACTGAACATCAGGGGCGGCGGCAGCCAGGTAATAGCCTTTTTCGGGCGAATTGGCGGCACGGGCAAGGGGCATATGAACCGGATCGAGAATGATGCCTGAGAATGTCAGATGTAACATAATAATCGAAGAACAAACGAAATAGCTTTTCATCCCTGGTCCTCCGTACTATCAGTGCTGTTGAATGCAATGTTAAATTTTACAAGCATGCGGATCAACAATCATCTCAATGTGATCAGTTTGTGGACTCATAGTGAAAGTCCGCCGAACCCTTCAGGACAAATCAATCCACCGCCGATCCGACCCCGGAGAAAGACAGACCAAAACAATCCGGTTCCAGATACAGCAGGCCATCTCGCATCGGTACGCGTCAAGTCTTCCATGCCCTGCCCCGTTTTGCATCGTTTCCCCCAAACCTCCGCTGGCGAACTGCTGGAGTATCAACTGGTGAATCTCATCTGCTGTTTGGGACTGAGCGGGTTTTCTCCTCAACCATGCGCTCGACAACCTCCCACCTAAGTTCCGGCTGTAAACCGAGAATTTTCCGGGCCGAGGGATCAAACTCACCGACTTTTTCCCTTGGCTGGAAATCGGAAACCAGAACAACCCTCAAAGACTATAACAGTTCAGATCGGGAAAACTTGCGGTGCGCACTGCATTATTTTCCATAAAGCGAAGAATTGATTCATTCTTTTACGATCAGCGCAAGAACTACGACAAGGAAGCGGCCAACGCGATCGGCACGGAATACGTTCGGGCCGAGCTTTTGCCTGTCGCTGATACGGCGAAAGTGCAGATGCTGCTTCTGATGAACCTGTTGCCAGGGGAATAGCCTGTCTTAGATTTTGTGTACACCGATGATATATTGGCGCCCCACGGGTCAAAGCTATTGGTCTTGATAACAGAGGACAATCACCACGGAAGATAATCCCACGGTCCAACCCCGTTTGCCGCGTTCAGGCGAGCCCGCGCCATCTTCTGAAGCGGAAACCACCATGGGCGCCGTCCGATTGGAGGATTTCGCCGATAGCCCGAGAAGTAAAGCCGACGACGTTTCGCATCCGCGGCGCTTCTCGCGAACTCACGTCGGCTGGTCCGTTGGAAGCGATTGGTTATGGAGTTCTCGCCACTGACAAGGGCAACTGACCCCGGGAAGGATCGACCAAGGTCTGATTATGCCAAGGCACCTGATTTTAGCCGGCGGTGGGCATGCCCACCTGACCTGCCTGAAGAATCTTAAGGAATTCGTCCGCCGGGGCCATGGGGTCACCGTCATCGGCCCCTCTTCCCATCACTATTATTCCGGCATGGGGCCGGGGATGCTGGCGCAAACTTACCGTCCCCGGGAAATCCGGTTCAATATTCAGGAAATGGCCCGAATCGGAGGCGCCAGCTTCCTGAAGGGAATGGTGGAAATGGTCAAGCCGGCGGAAAAACGCTTGGTCCTGACCTCGGGCGAAGAGGTTTCCTATGATGTGGTCTCCTTCAACACCGGCAGCACCGTACCCACCGCTGACCTGCCGATAGCGCCGGACGCCGGGGTGTTCACCGTCAAACCCTTGGAACAACTCATTCAGGCCCGGCAGCGGATCAAAGATCGACTTATGGGAAAGCCCCACCACATCCTGATTGCCGGAGGCGGGCCGGCGGGCTTGGAGATTACCGCCAACTTGTGGCGTCTGGCCTCGGACATGGGGGGCGATGCCAGGATCACCCTGGTAGCCGGCAGGCGGCTGATGGGGGATTTTCCGGAAAAAGTCAGGACGCTTGCACTCCAATCGCTGACTGCCCGTCGGGTGGAGGTTATCGAAGGAACCTACCTCAAAGAGGTGCAAACCAACCTGGCCCTTCTCGAGGACGGGCGGATGCTCCCTTTTGATATGCTCTTCCTGGCCCTGGGGGTGCGGCCCACGGGCTTGTTCCGGAATTCCGGACTCCCCACGGGACCGGATGGCGGCCTGTTAGTCAATGATTTCCTACAGTCGGTGGCCCATCCGGAAATATTCGGAGGTGGCGACTGCATTAGCTTTCAACCCAGGCCCCTGGATAAAGTGGGCGTTTACGCCGTCCGGGAAAATCCCATATTATTTCACAACCTATTGGCGGCCCTCGACGGAGGAAATATGCGGCGTTTCAAACCGGGTGGGCCGTATCTCCTGATCTTCAATCTGGGCAACGGCCGGGCCATCTTTTCCAAAAAACAGCTCGTCTTTGATTCTCGGCTGGCCTTCTGGCTCAAAGACTACCTTGACCGGCGGTTCATGCGGAAGTTCCAGATTTCCGGCGAACTGGAAGAAGCGTAGAAGAATCCCTCCTGGTGTTTCGAAGGGGCGGCATGAGGCTGTGCGCCGGTTCTCAATTGGCTGCCCCGCGGGGCCTCTCAATGCGCTAAAGCATGCCGTCTCCCGTCCGGGACCATGTCCCAGGTCAGTTCCGTCGACTTTGACAGGATTATCGGGACTGAAACCGTAGCCTGCGTCACTAGCCTCCGGCTGAGCTGGAAGCATCTTTCGTTTGTATCGGTATGCCCCTTTTAGGACGCATTATTCATGAGTTTCTGTGAGGATGCGTGGAAATCCATGTATTGACCATATGTTACCTGGGTTTCCTTCCTCAACTTCGACCGATCGTGTGTTATCAGCCCCAAATCGCTTCAAGCCCAGAGCACCGCTTCCTCGTTGGGCTTTTCGTGCGCGGACTACGATTCATGAATAATGCGGGTTAGGACCCCCTTCCCTTTGACTGCAGTCACAGAGGGTATCTCCGGGGCAGGTCTGATTTCCGCCCTGAGGAAACACTTCGGCCATTTGAACCGCATGTTTGATGGAGAGGGCCCCCCCCGATAAAGTGTTGCACGTGGCGCACAAAGCATGCAACGATTCTGTTGCATGCTACGCTCATTTTCTTGCCGGCGATCAGCCAAGGCACTACCCACCCATACCTTAACCAGTTATTATACCTTAATAATATTGAATAAGTAATATCCAGCGCCTTTCGGCACGGATTTTGGTTATCGCAAGCATGTGAATTCAGACACACACCCCGAAGGAGGCCCAAAAAATGACAAAGAAGACAAGACTCGAACACGATCTTCTCGGAGACATGGAAATACCCACTGATTGCTACTACGGCGTCCAGACAAGGCGCGCCCTGCAGAATTTCAAGATAACGGGCGTGAGCATCTCCCACACACCTGAAATGATCAAGGCCCTGGCCTATGTGAAGAAGGCGGCCGCCCTGGCCAACATGGAACTCGGCATGATCAAACCCGATGTAGCTAAAGCGATTGCCAAAGCGTGCGACGAAATCATCGAGGGCAAACTGCATGACCAGTTCGTGGTGGACGTGATCCAAGGGGGAGCCGGGACATCGACCAACATGAACGCCAACGAGGTCATCGCGAACAGGGCACTGGAGCTGATGGGCTACGAGAAGGGCCAGTATGAGGTGGTCGACCCGAACAACCACGTGAATTGCTCCCAGTCCACCAACGACGCCTACCCCACCGCGTTCAGGCTCGCTCTCCACGAGGAACTCAACGCCCTGATGGATAGCATGCGCTTCCTGCAGCAGGCGTTCGCCGAGAAAGCCGTTGACTTCTCGGGCATCGTCAAGATGGGTCGGACTCAGCTTCAGGACGCGGTGCCCATGACACTGGGCCAGGAGTTCGGGGCCTATGCCACCACCATCGGCGAAGACATATCCCGCGTGCATGAGGCGCGAGGCCTGATCCAAGAGATCAACCTCGGGGCCACGGCCATCGGGACCGGCATTAACGCGCCCCCCGAGTACACGCGCATCGTGACCGAGCAACTGCGCAACCTGACCGGGATCCCGCTCGTGACATCCCCCAACCTCATCGAGGCCACGTGGGACACGGGCGCCTACGTCCAGATCTCGGGGGTCCTCAAGCGCGTCGCGGTAAAGCTTTCCAAGATCTGCAACGACCTTCGGCTGCTCTCCTCGGGCCCAAGGACCGGGCTCAGGGAAATCAACCTGCCCCCCATGCAGCCTGGCTCGTCCATCATGCCGGGCAAGGTGAACCCCGTCATTCCTGAAGTGGTGAACCAGGTGGCCTTCCAGGTCATCGGGGCGGACGTCACAATTTCTTTCGCGGCCGAAGCGGGCCAGCTCGAACTGAACGTGATGGAGCCGGTCATTGCCTTCAACCTGTTTCAATCCATCGACATGCTCCGGCGTGCCTGCCGCGTGCTGGCCGAAAAGTGCGTAAAAGGCATAACTGCCAACATCGAGCACTGCCGAAAGCTCGTAGAGAACAGCATAGGTATCGTGACCGCCCTCAACCCCATCATCGGATACCAGAACTCCACGGTGATCGCAAAGGAAGCCCTGGAGTCCGGCCGTTCGGTCTATGACCTCGTGCTGGAAAAGGGGCTGATCAGCAAGAGCGAACTGGACGAGGTGCTCTCCCCGGAGAATATGATGCGCCCGAGGTTCCTGTCCCACCCGAAAAAGACCTGAGAGCAGGACCCATTGGGGCCTGCTCCTGCCGCCCGAAACGTCGACGCGGCACGGGGGGAATCGATTACCTGGTGGGGGTGGCCGAACGGATCATCAGGCGAAGCCCCAAGCACATCACCATCGTGGCCCCGCTGGTCGCCTACATATTCTCCCTGGGGGCGGGAACAGGCCACGTGTTCTATCCCCTGCTGCCGATCATCTACGAGGTGGCAATCGAGAACGGGATCCGCCCGGAGCGGCCGATGGCCGTCTCCACCATTGCCTCTCAACAGGCGATCACCGCCTCGCCGGTTTCGGCGGCAATGGCAGCGATGATTGCCCTCTATGAACCGCTCGGCCTGAACCTCATAAAGATCATGTGCATCGCACTCCCCGCCACCCTGGTGGGCGTGATCGTCGCCGCACTGGTCCAGATGAGGATAGGCAAGGAACTGAAGAACGATCCCGAGTACAACCGACGCCTCGAGGCAGGGCTTATCCACCCGCCCACCGGCGGCGCCGGTACACAGGCAGGGGCCGCTATCCTGCAGTCGAATCGGCTGACGGAAGCGGAAAAGAAGGAGATCAATGTCTCCATACAGCCGGACGGCACCGCAACCGTAGCGGGGGTCATTCCGACGCGAGAGCTGCCCTCAAGTGCCAAAATCAGCGCCATGATGTTCCTGCTCGCGGTGGCGGTGGTCATTCTGTCAGGGCTGTTCCCGGAACTGCGACCCCAGGTGCCCAAGGCCAACACCTTAGTACCTCTCGACATGGCAACCTCCATACAGATCGTGATGCTCACCGCCGCGGCGCTCATCCTGGGGGTGACCAGGCCCCCCGCTGCCGGCATCCCTAAAACCAATGTGGCCCAGGCGGGTCTCACCGCGGTCATCGGTATCTTCGGGCTGGCATGGCTGGGCGACACCTTCATCAAGGGGAACGAGATAGTCATCATGGGCTCCATCGGAGACCTGGCCACAAGCTACCCGTTCATCTTCGCCGTGGCGCTCTTCTCTGCCTCCGTGCTGCTTTTCAGCCAGGCGGCAACCACTCGGGCGCTCATGCCTCTCGGCATCAGCCTCGGCATCCCGCATGCCAGCCTGGTGGGCATGTGGCCGGCAGTGAACGGCTACTTCTTCCTGCCGACCTACGGGAGCCTTATCGCCGCGATCAGCTTCGACCATTCGGGGACGACCCGCATAGGCCGATTCATCCTGAACCACTCGTTCATGATTCCCGGGCTCGTTTCGACCATTACCGCGGTTATAGTGGGCCTGACCATCGCGAAGCTTTTCTTCTGATCCACGGGACCAAGCGGGGTTCCTGCCGGTCCATCCGGGGGCCGGCAAGAGTTCCCCAAAAGAGTGGTAACGTAGCGACGTGGACATGGTTCGGGTCTCCTCCGTATTGTTCGATTGCCGCCAAACAAACACGGAACCCCGCCATGTCCTTTTTTATTTTTTCAACTATCCGGGTACGCGATTGCGAAAGACCCACAAAACAAGACGACGTTCAGAGTGTTGGCATCCTTAAGTTGCTCCGTGGCCGAAAAGAGGCCAGGCCATTCATCTTCCAGTTTTTCTTTAACAATGTAGCCCAGTTCCAGGGTCAGTCCAAACGGACAGCACGTCTTTCCCAGTTGGACCGGCAAAAGGTACTACGCTCCTTTATCTGTTAGCCCCCGGTCCCCGGAGGACGATCCGGGACTCTCGAATTCAATCCGTGGAAAGATCGAAGTGGAGGCGCGCCAGGAAAGAGCTTGCGGAAGGTTGGACGGGATAAGCCATAAAGGGGTGGCAGGCGGCCAAATGTATTCTCGACTTCATGGATGAGCGAATAGCACCACTGGATGATCCACGCGGGACCGGCAAGGCCCTCGCCGGGCCGCGAGGTACCTATGCTCAGCGATGGAGGGATATCGTAAGTCTGGTGCCGAAAATGATTATTACGGCGAGTGGAATGTAAAATGAGTTCTGAGACAAGACATGTTCAGTGAGGTTTTCTCGGCTCCTTTTCCTTCTCCGGCCCGAAGGTGAACTGGTAGCCGATATAGGATGAGAAACGGTTGGGACCGTCGATATCCCGGCCTGCCGACAGCAATATGTGATGATTTTCAGAAAGATTGATCGTACCGCCCACGTTAAAACCTGTATTGCTGTCTCCCCCGTGCTCCCGGGCCGTTTCATGGAATATTTCGGCGCCCAGGGTAAAATTCTTGTTTATCTCGCGCTGAACCAGCCAGCCGACGAACCAGAAGTCTTTGTGATTATCGCCGGGATTTATCGTGTAGCCTCCTCCGCCGTAGGTGGTCCACGGCCCCATGTTTCTCTGAAGCCAGACGGGAATGAAGAACTGGAGGTCGCCGTTTCCCAGACCCTTTGACTCGCTGCCGGTGGGAATTTGAAGAATCGGAAAGGTCCCTACCATCCACTCGGATTCTTCCGAATCTTTCTTATCGAAAAAACGGAATTTGAGCCCGATTTCCGTATCGCTGTAGCCGTAATGGGAGTGTGATCCCTCTGGTTTTACATATTCGAGCGGGAAAATGAAATGCAGTTGAAATTCCGGAAAAATACCGTAGTTCACTTCGAGGTGCGGCGCCGTGGCTGCAATGCCGTCCTTATCGTCCTGATAGATCGAGGCGATGTATACCTCCCAGTGCTTGAACTCGACAGGCTCCGGATCGTCCGTCCTGAATGGGGGGCCGCCCAGAGCGGGTACGGGAATCATTGCGACAAGGCAGAACAGCGCAAGAGCGAATACGGGACGCCTCATGGGAGCCCTCCTTATGTCAAGGTGGGAAAAGAAACCGTAAACGTTGGCTGGCAGCCGAATAGGCAGATATTTCTTGCACTTGGCGGTTCAGACTTCTCTGTATGACTGGCGCCTGACCATCCTGACAAAGGTAGTCAGCAATTCTTCCCGCGCTTGTAAACGGTTTCAGCCGAATTTTCAGCCTTCTATCAGATAAAACCCGGCAATAATTAGTCCGCTGACCGTGATCGACACCAGGATTAGCTGGCTCAAACGTTCGGAGGATATCTTCACCTTTGTCAGCAGCAATCCCAGTAACACAAAAACCAGCAGATCCATTATGGCATGAGTTACCCAGTGGTGGACCGTAGCCTGTTTCATCCAGGCCAGCACTGTGCGCTCGCTCAATTCCTTTACGACCACGAGCATCGCACTGAAAAGACTGGTTATGACGAGTGCGAGCCCAAAAGACGTCGTATACTTTTCAATTCTATCCATCTCAACTCTCCCCTACTTGGGTACCATCGCCAGCTTTGCGCCCATTCCGATAATCGCACCCGATCCGTCCATCGCCAATCCGATCACGACAATCAAACCCGCTACCGTTAAAACCAGGTTACGGGCGCCCTTGTTTGATGCCAGGTTACCGGCCGCGGCGAGCGGGAGAAAAGTGGCCAGCAAAACAAGCATGAAGACGACATGTTCCTTCATTTCCATAAAAAAATTGTGGGCCGCAGGCCACGGACCCTTGAGGATGAAAGCCTTGTCACCTGCATAGTAAAAAACGTACCAATACCCGCCAACAAGAAGCGCCAGCCACATAGAGGCAGCCGCAACCAGGCTGATAATTCTTATCCTCGCAATGTTCGCCTCGTTTACATTGAGTGTATCCACGAACACCCACAGGCCCGTTACGATACACATCATCCCAAACCCGACATGTGCCATGAGCATGACGTCTGTAATGTTGGCCATGCCAGTCTCTCCTTTCAGCGCAACAAATTGTGGTGAATTCCCCGGAATTCTCCTATGTAACAACTTGGGGTCGGAAGGAGAACAACGCAAGCCCATTGGTTAGAATTGGTTCGCCCTTCTCTCGTTATTCTCACCTCGGCGAAAGAAGCGAACTGGCTGCCCGCGCTATCGGGTAAGTTCGTCCTGATGCCGCGAACGTACTGGCGGAAGGAGACATTGCTTGACGGTCCGTGGAAGCCCCCGGAACTGAGTGCGCTTATGAGCTGAGACTCTACGTGGCAGGACATACTCCCAGATCGATAGACGCTTTCAGCAATCTGAAAAAAATCTGCGAAGAGCATTTGAAGGGGCGGTACTCGATAGAGGTAATCGACTTGCTTGAAAATCCCAGGCTGGCAAGAGGCGACCAGATTCTTGCCATGCCGACCCTGGTCAGGAAACTGCCCGAGCCGATTCGCAAGATCATTGGAAACCTGGCTGATACCGAACGCGTTCTGATAGGATTGGATTTGCGTCCTCGCAAATCCTGAAAGGACAACTATGTCCGACAGGAAAACAGCAACCGAACTGTTTGAAGAAGCTGCGACTAAAAGCCAATCCCAGAGGTTTATCCTCAGCCTGTTTGTCGCCGGGCTCACACCCAAATCTTTGAGAGCAATAGAAAATGCAAGACAGCTTTGCGAAAAGTACCTTAAAGACAGATACGAGCTTGAAATAATAGACGTATATCAACAGCCTTGTCTGGCCAAAGACGCACAAGTGATTGCCGTCCCCACTCTCGTCAAGAGTCTTCCTCCACCACTCCAAAAGTTTATAGGTGATCTTTCCGATCCAGAACCGATTTTGATAAGACTTGCAATAAAGAAAGAAGGCAAAGAGGATTCATGGCAATCCGTTTATCCAAAGTAAAAAACAGGGACTATTCCGGTGAAGCAAGCTGAGGCAACGCGGCAAGAGCTGGTCATGGAAAACGAGACCCTCAAGGAGCGCCTGTGGGAGGCGGAGCAGACCATAAAGACTATCCGGGGTGGCGAGGTGGACGCTTTCGTTGTCCAGGAATCGGGCGAAGAACGAGTTTACACCCTCAAGGGGGCCGATGCCGCATACCGTATTCTGGTGGAATCCCTCAACGAGGGTGCGTTCATCATTGCCTCAGACGATTCGATTTTTTACTGCAATGGCGGCTTTAGCACGATAGTTGGCCTGCCGATTCCAAAGATCATTGGTTCCCGTATTGGGTCATTTTTCATCCTCGATTCGCGGGCGCTGGTTGCTGATCAGATCCGGAAAACGAGAGAAACAGGCGTGGCAAGGGGGGAATTCATACTGAAACGAAGTGACCGGACTTTCCTGCCGGTGAGCCTGTCGCTTAATTCCATCACCATGAAAGACTTCGAAGTCGTATGCGCCATTATTACCGATCTATCCGGGCAGAAGCTGGTTGAAGAAGAGCTTAGAAGACACCGTACAGAGCTTGAATTTTTAGTCAACGAGCGCACGGCGGACCTTGCCAGAACAAATGCCGAACTTCAGCAGGAAATCATCGAGCGTAAGCGGATGGCTGAGGCTCTCCTTGAGGCGCAGAACGAACTGGAATTGCGCGTCCTGGAACGCACGGCAGAACTCAGTGAGAGCGAAAACAGGTTCAGAAAAATCTCTCAGGAATTCCAAACACTTCTCCATGCTATCAGCGATACCTTGATCCTGTACTCTCCCGAAATGAAAGTATTATGGACAAACGCCGGAAATGCTTTGGGGTTGAATGAGACGGCACCGAATGTGGTAGTGAAATACGCTGATAAGTTATTATATGATCTTTTCGCTGCTGAGGACTGCCCCATAAGAAGATGTCTCCATTCAGCTAAAAAGGAAGCGGCAGTCGTAACCCACAATGGAGCAGTACTGGACATAAGGGCATTTCCAATCAAAGAGACTGAACGGGTCGGCAGTGTGCTCCTGCTGGTGAGTGACATTACCGAAAAGATGACGATGCAGGCAGAAGCCATGCGGGCAGCTCATATGGCCTCACTGGGGGAGTTGGTCGCCGGAGTTGCTAATGAAATCAACAATCCCATCACCGGCATCATAAACTATGGTCAAATACTGATGAATGAGTGCAGCCCCGGCAGCATGGAAAAGGATATTGGTGAGCGCATTGTGAAGGAGGGTGAGCGTATCGGCCGTATTGTAAAGACCCTCCTCTCCTATGCGCGCAATGGGCGAGAAGGAAGAAAGCCTGCTCGCATCTCCGACGTTCTTGAAGAATCCATTATTCTCATCCATGGGCAAATCCGGAAGGAGGGTATCGATCTGAGGATAGATATTCCCGACGACCTTCCTGAAGTGAAAGCTAACTTTCAGCAGCTCCAGCAATGTTTTATAAATATCATAAACAACGCGCGTTATGCCTTAAATGAGAAGTACCCTGAAAAGAATGAAAATAAACGCCTTGAGATTACCGGCGAGAGAGTAATTATCAGCGAGCGCCCGTATGTACGAACCGTAATTTACGATCAAGGGATGGGAATTCCAGCTCATGAGCTCTCTATGCTAACAAAGCCCTTCTTTTCCACAAAACCCTTCGGGAAAGGGACGGGCCTTGGGTTAAACATCACTAAAAAAATCATCACAGACCACGATGGATACCTCAGCTTTGAGAGTACCAAGGGGGAATTCACCAGGGCCATAATTGATTTGCCGGCTGATCGAAGCGGTGAATGGGAAGGAGAATGAGTGTGAGAATTCTTGTAATCAATGATGAGGAATCGTTCAGGTTTGCCATCGATAGGTACTCAAGACCGAGGGGCATATAGCACAGCACTCCTTCATAATCCGAATATCCACTTTCAAGTGATGGGATGTTGACCCCACCCGAGCCCAACCTGTAATACTCTCCCCTTCCCGCAGAGTACCAGATCTATCCTGCCGCTGTACGTAACAAATCTTTGAAGTAGCCGGCACCGAAGGAAAAGCGAAAGTTCAAACAGATTGCCACTGTCTTTATAGTGGTGTAATCAACATATGATCCGAACATATGAAGAATGAGTATTGATCGACTATGCATGAAGATAAAGACTCAATGGGACGTAAAATTGGAAATTAGAATTGCCTCGATCTAGACTCCCATCGGCATAACGAATCCCGCCTTTCCAATGGAATCCTTTTGGCATTGAACCAGACCATATCGCGCGGGATGTACATTATCCATGCGGAGTTTACGGAACCATCACGAAGTGGTCGTTTTCACGGGATGAATGGTGCGCGCCAGCCTTGATATCAAGGTACTTTGGTGAGGCCATCCGTCCCCATACCATCCGGCGCGTCCCCGTTTTCGCATGGTTGTACCCGAAACAATGAGCGGCAACCGGCGGGAGGAGAAAAGCTGAAGCTCGGACAAAAGGGACAACCGCCCTCCGTCGGTATTTCAAAGCCGCCGCGCCGGTATTAATTTGAAACAGTGCGGCTGAATACCGGCTGCGGCAAACATGCAGTAAATGTATAACCTCTCATATTACGCGGAGGACCCCATCATGCAGATTCAAATCGGCGCTGAACCGACTTCTTGCGATAATACTCCCCGCTGGGACCAACTTGGCCCTGTTATAAAAATCAAACGGGATGGAGAAGATCTGAGTTCTGCGGCGGCGCGGACCATTGCGGACGCGGAGGCAGCGAAACGAAGTCCCGATCCGATGCTCCTGGCCTGGTACGAGGCCGCATCGGGTCAGTTCTCCCCGAGAGTGGAGTGCTGCAATAAGAAAAAACCGGGATGGCTCGTCTATGCGGAGAGCCGTGGCGGGGAGATCCAAGTGGTTATAAACGACCTGGAGTACGTATTCATATATCGCCCATGACAACCCCAGCCCGGACAAAATCCCGTGTGACCGCCAATTCGCGGGGTGAAAGAAACCTTGCCGCATGGCTGGAAAAGAATGAGTTTTCAGCACAGCCCCCCAACTTTTGTATCACTACCTGCAAGAACGCTGTGCCAGCGAGACAAGAAATCTGATGAGAACGGCAGATTGGATAATGGAGTCCTCCTTTCTCCCGTTAGTTCCTGCCGTGCTTTACGAGGCATCGAAGGTGGAACGGGCCTGGAATGAGGGGCTGCAACGCTGTTTCCTGGCTACGCCTTACCACGTGAAAGCGGGGCTTACCACACTCAGGGCGAACGGAGGCGGGTCCTCAGCACGGCATGAGAACGTGAGTGAGAGTCCGCTCTCATCCGTGCCCGCCCCTGCTGGTACATCCGGGCATGCGGGAGCGGAAGTCAGCGCCACCGTCGCTCACTTCTCCAGTCGGTCCAGCCTCTCGTCGATGAACTTGGCGATGAGCATTTCGTACTCCTTGCCGATGAAGGAGCGGTACCGGAAAAGCTCGGTCTTGACCTGGTTCCAGAAGGCCAGCAGGCTCTCCCTCGAACTCTGGTTGCTGATCTCCTGGTACATCGCATCCAGGTAGTTGTCCCTGATCCTGTACCGGTTGAACTCGCATATTTCATCGAGCAGGAAAAGATGCTCCTCGGAGAACGCGTACTTCGGTTTCGTCGCCTCGATTTCCTCCATGATCTTCTGGAATTCGGAAATGTCCGCTACGTGTCCAAGCTTCTCCTGGAAACCCTTCAACACGCGTTCGTTGATCTTCTTGCGCTGGAGGACGAAAGCCTTCTCCAGTTCCTGCTCCAGGGCCTCCACGCCCACCGGCATCAGCTTCCGCACATCGAAGATGGACTGCCGGTACCTGCTGAAAAGCTCCTCACTGTCCCAGATGTCGGTAAGGGCCTGGCGCATGGAGTCGAACCGCACGGTATCACGATAGGTAACATTGATCGCCAACTGCGGCTCGCCCGCCTCAAACCGCAACTCTCCGAAATGCTCCGGGGTGAAAATGACTTTTTGCCCCTCGAAGCATTTTTCGGGAAACGGCAGGTCGCGCAGGACGTTTCTCAGGATCTCCCGCCTGCTCGCGGGCTCCCGCGAAAGATCGGCGAAGCTTATGAGCCCGCACTTCCGCTCTATTCCGAAGTAGTGGTGAAAGGACTGGAGCGAAAGGATCATAAGCTTGAGGCTTTCACTCAAGCCAAGCGAATCCGTCAGTTTTTGAAAATCGTAGACCCGCATCCCCCCGCCCAGGTGGTCCAGGCAGTAGAAGAGATAGTAGCGGACCTCGGGAGCGAGGGACGAAATGAGGTAGAGCAGTTCGACGCCGCGCAGAAGCTGCTTTTCGAATGTCGCGGGTCCGACGCTTTTCAATTTCTTTTTATGGTAGATGAAGTTGAGGGGTATCTCGCGCAGGTAGATCTGGAGGTCTTCGTAATCCACCCACGGGGACCCGGCAAGCTTCAGGAGGCGTTCAAGCGCGGCACTCTGCCTGCCCTGCCACAGGGCCTCATTTTCGATGCCCGAATCGGCGATCCCGCAACTGGCGACGTGCTCGATCGTGAGCAGCTTTTCCTCTCGCGACCCGAAAGTGAATTCGTTAAGCACCGCCCTGCCCTTTTCCTCCAGCGTCTCTTTCAGGTAGTCGCGCCATGTCGTCCTGGATTTGATCACCTCCAGGGCGATAGACCGGTAGTTGATGAAGCAGTCCAAGAAATCGGAGACCAGGGCGCCTTCCATGACGGCGGCCGAGGCCAAAACGGAATGGACCAGGAAAGCATCCAGAAGATGAGTGTCGCTCTCGGCTGTCAGCCTTTCAAGAGCCGTTACGGGTTCGTCACCCAGGATGACGTGCCCGATCAGGCCGTGATGGCGAACCAGCAGAATTGTCATGTCTTCGGCCTGCTGTTCCAGGTGGAATTTCTTGAGAACGCCGAACTTTCGCAGGATTTCAGCCCCCTTGGGACCGTGTGTCCAGTAATTGCCCGGATCGGGACCGGAGAACTTCTCGAGTTTTCCGATTTCCTGGAAGAGCAAGGCGAAGGTAAGCGCCTGCAGGAGCCACGGCTTTTCCCGGACGCGGCCGATGAAATATTCGAGGGCTTCGAGCTGCGGATGGCTGGCGCCGAGGTCCTCCTCGGCCAGCGGCCCGAACTCCTGCTTGGCGAGCCGGTAGAAGGTGTTGCGGTCCTGGAAGGAGTTGCGGTCGCGGTTCACCAGTGCCTGGTACTTCTGGAGGCACCGCATGACGTAGTCTTCGAGCGAACCGCTCGCGGGGTCGGGTGAAATTCCTCCCAGGAACCCCATCCCGCGCAACTCGGGAATGAGAAAACCCAGGACACCCGGGCAATGCTCGTGCAGAACGCTGATGCTTTCGTAGATCTCTTCGGGGATGAAAATCTGGTTCCGCAGTATCAGCTCGAGCCGTTTTTCTATCTCGTATATCTCCCGCGTCTTCTGTTCGATTCCGCCCAAGGCGCCGATACTGCACTGCAAACCGCTGTTTTCACGGTCGAGATATTGATGGAAGCTCATCAGCTCCGAGAAGCGCCGTTCCATCTCCTGAAGGTTCCGAAGGGAAATGTTTCGCAGCTTGCGCGATTCGAACACCTTGAGCAGGTCCTCGATCTTGCGGATATTCTCCTCGACGTCCACGAACGAAACGTCCAGGACGCGGGTATCGGGATCCACGATCAGGCGGATTCCGCTGTCAAATATGAACGCCGGCCGGTGCTGGGCGAAATTGGCTTTGACATCTTCGAAAAACCTCGGGTGCAGCCGGTCGATGGAAATGGAGAGAAGGGCCTGCTTCAGCTTTTCAAGGCGTGGTGGGTGGTCCGTCAGAGGAATTCCCGCAAGTATGGGGTTGAAGTTGACAATGTTCTTGTCCGAGGAGTTGACCGAGATCCAGAGCAGAATGAACCCGGCCCTCGTCCCCAGGTTCCTGAATACCGGCCCGGTGCCGTGGAATTCAATATCGAGGAACTGGCGGAAGAAATAGGACTGCCCGAAAATGTAGTCACCCAGAAACTTTCGCTTGAACTCTCCGGCCACCTCGGCAAGCTGGATTGTCTCCCGCATCCGGGCGATCCTTCCGGCGTCGTAATCGCAGATCACCTCTCTTTGCAACTGACCTTTGTTGAGATAATCCTGCCAACTGTTGAGGAAGTCGAAGAGGTTGAAAAACTTCATCATCTCGCGTATGGCGCGGTTCTGTATACCGCCCAGGGTGCTTATTCGCAGGTCCTCGAGCTTGTCCCAGTCCATTTCCGGATTGGTTGTGACCGTCACGGCTTCGTCGTAGAGGCGGAAAAGCTCCGCCGTCTGCTCACTCATGAAGGACTCGCCCACGGCGGCTATGATCTCGGCCATGCTCATGAGCCGGCAAATACGCAGCAGATCGAATATCTCGTGCTGGTTTTCCTCGCGCACGCGATCCGTAATAGCTTTCAGGGTCCTTGCCGGTATTTTGCCAAAGACAATCCGGGTCATAGTGGTATGACCGACGACGATAAGAAGGATTTCCCGAAGCTGGGCGCGTGAAAAACCGAGAAACGAGAGCTTCTCCAGGTTTTCGATTATGGAGATGTCGAAACCTTCGACCTGGTTCGGGTTGAGGACTTGACGGATTTTTTCGAGTTTCGGGACCTGATCGAGCAGTTGGGAAATGGTTTGAAAAGCCCCGCTCCTGAGTCGAAACGGGTTGACCAGCCGGTTCAGCTCCAGTTCGGAGAGCTTTTCCACCGTATGGTCCCGAATGGCCGCCAGTATGTCGAGAACCCTGAGGACGAACCGGAAGGTCTTCCTGTACTCGGCCACCAGGGGAAGCGCGCAGCCCTGCATGCCCGAGGCCCGGATCTCCTCTTCGAGCGAGGCAAGCGTGACGGTGGGCCGCCTTTTCGCGGCCACCATCGCCAGGAGGATTTCCGGAAGCTTCTTGTCTATTTCGATCCGTTCTTTCCAGTACTCCTCGTAAGTCCGAGAGGACTTCCTCTCGAGTGATTCTATGTGGAAGAACGGTTCGAAGACCTTGCGCCACTCCTTTGCCGGGTCCTTGCGCTGGAGATTTCCCAGCGGAATGTTGAGGTAGGGCAGCCGGTCGATAGCCTCCGGGTTGAGTTCCTCCGGCCTCTGGTGTTCGAGGAGCTTCTTGAGCTGCGGATCGGAGAAGGCGAAACGATTGAGGTAGTAGTGCAGGTCCGATATGTGCACGTCCATCTCTCCACCGTTCAGCCCCGGACTGTATTGTCCCTCCGTCTGGAAGGTGTGGGCAAAGAGCAGGAAGCACCGGAGTTCCTCATCCGACTTGAACCGGACACGACACACCTGGCCGGGATCGGGCACCGGTGAATGGGCAAGGACGTGGAGCCTGCCGTCCGTATCGAGAAGCTCGAAGAGCTTGGCGGCGAGATAGGAAGCAAGATTGCCGAGGTCCTTCTTGCGCACCATCCGGCCGGCATGCTCCGGAAAACGCTGTTCGAGCAGGAACCGGAACGGATCTTTGGGAAGAATGATGATGTCCAGGGGAATGCGCCAGGAGCGCAGCTTATCGAGGGAATCGAAAATATGTATGCGCTGGTTGGAAAACCTTGCCGTCAATTCGTGCGCGATAAGGTCATCCAGGGATGTAACAAGACCGATATCCAGCCTCTCCGAATTGGTTTCGTTGATGTGGCGCTTGATGAGAGTTTCGATCTCATCGGCCTTGGTCTTTACTTCCTGGAAGGAGTGGGCCACAAGGTTGATGGGTATAAGGAAGTAGCGTTTACCGGTCGCGCTGAACCGGATGAGCAGTCCGAGCTTCTGATAAATCGCGTTGAGTTTTTGCGAATGTCTTCGGAGTTCCTTCGGGTTTTCGAAATCGACCGTTTCCAGGAAATCCGTGTCGGCCTTGCTCAGCACCTCCTGCTCCACAAGGCCCAGACCGTAAGCGTTTCCACCAAAGCGGCTGGGCAGGAAAACCGGATGGTCCTCGGCCGCGAAGGTCCCGATGGGCACGTCCTCGGCATTGATCCCGAACCTGGTGTACTCGTCCGGGTTTATCAGGCGAAAGAAGACCTCGCTGTGGTTGAGTTCGGCCGGCTGTCCGTAGGACTTCCTGGTTTCCATCGAATCCCCTTGGCAGGTACTGACTGATAAATTATAAGGATTTCTCCTGCTTATTGCATTATGCGATTTTTTCCAAAAGCTTGAAGTAAAAATGGAGGCCGGATGCCAAAATATTTGTCACACACCAGTATGGCCACACTGTTCGGAATCGGGAATGCCCCGTTCGCCCCGGGAACGGTAGCCACACTCGCGGCCGGGGTCCCGGTCTTTATTGCCGTGGGACATCTGTCGTGGATGGCTCAGACACTGGTTGCATCGCTGATTCTGGTCGCGGGCTGCGTGGTTTCGGGAAACGCGGAACGTGAGCTTGGAAAAGCCGATCCATCGGAAGTCGTGATAGATGAACTCTGCGGGTTCCTGGTAGGCATGATCGGCCACCCGGTCACCCTGGCATCGATCCTCGCGGGATTTGCGTTCTTTCGCCTGTTCGACATCTGGAAGCCGTGGCCCGTGGGCCTGCTGGACAAGAGGCTCCATGGCGGGCTCGGCATAATGCTGGACGATGTGGCCGCGGGGATCTACGCCAACATCGCGGGTATTATCGTCCTTCGGCTTGCGGGCCTGTGGTGAGGCGCCGCCGGGCCACGCGCCGGAACGCGGCTGTTATAAGCAGCGAAAACAGGATACCGGCAACGTCCATTATGAAATCCGAAGCACTGGGGTCACGGCCAGCGACGAAACTCTGGTGATATTCATCCAGGCAGCCAAAGGCGGCGCCGGTCAGAACCACCAGGAGCGCAAAAGCCGGGAAACCTTTCGCTTCAACCACCCAGTACCAGAATCTCGCCAGCAGGAGCCCGAACGTTGCATACTCCACGGGGTGAAAGTAGCTGGCATCAAAGTTGAGCTGGACGCCCGGGAAGCTTCTGTTGGACATCAGGTATATGAACGATCCGTAGAAGGCGGCCGGGATTATCCATTTCCATTTCAGCCCGTTGCCCGAACCGTTCAGGATGAAAAAGAGGAGGGAACATGCCCCTCCGAGAAACAGAACCACGATAGGCTGGAAGACCTGCTCGGAAGGAATCCTCATGAACCGGCTGAAAAGGATCGAACAGATTCCCTGGCCGAAAAAGATGATAGAGATCCAAAGCCAGGAGTTCTGGGAAGTTTTAGCGATTATTTTCTCAAGATATATATTTTTCATGCTGCTTTCTGATGCGGTTTCATATTTCTTCGCGCGTTGCTTCGCCGGCGCGCATGCTCATTCCCGTTCGCCCCGAGGTATCCGGAACGGGCCGGGTATGCGTGGCGTAATGCTGTTTCACCTCCGTCCGATCTTCATGTGGATCGGCCAGGCAACCCGTTTCAGACCGGCGGCATCCCCCCACGCCCGGGAAAGCTCCGGGAAGACAAGGCTGAGCGGATCGGAGCCCGATACATCTTTGTACCGGTTCACCGCCGACCAGGTTCCAAGATAGCCGGTCAGGTGGTCAAGGTTCCAGAAGGCTTCCATCTGGAAAGCGGGGGCGTCAATCTCATTGAAGGGAAAGTATAACGAAACCAAACGATCATCAATGAGTTTTCTCTCTGGAGGCCAATAGCTTCCGAGAATGTCCGAATAGAGCATGTTCACGACGCGATCGACATCCGGGTCGATTCTCAGAAGACTGTAAACCCAGGCGGCGATAATCCCGCCCGGTTTTACTATCCTGCGCACTTCGGAATAGAACCGCTCCAGGCTGAACCAGTGGACGGCCTGCGCCACCATGGCGAGATCCATCGAGGAATTCGCCAGGGGAGACTCTTCGGCGAGACTGGCCATGTATGTCACATTCACGGCAGTTTCGGCATTGCGGATCTGGCGTTCGCTGGCATCGGTCGCTATAACCCGTTCGAAATACGGGGCGACACCAACGGCGGCCTGGCCGCTCCCCGTGGCGCAGTCCCAGGCGGCTTCACGTCCGGGACAACTGGAGGAGAAAAACTGGAACAGGGCTTCGGGATAACGCGGTCTGTACCTGCTGTACTCAACTGCGCTCCTGGTAAAATGATCCTTGAAAGGCATCGAGGCGGCCTCCGTGACAAGACATTGCGTTCCGAGGCTTTAAAAAATACTTAAATTAAGATACATTTTCAAATAGCTGTTGAAAATCGCTTCGATCCGAGTACTTACTCCGGGAGACGGATGAGCATGGATGAAAAGGTAATAGAATTCTTCAGTCGGCATTCGGACAATTTCATCGAAATGGCGCTCCAGAATGACAGAGTCGAGAGGGTAACGCATCCGGACGGGTATGGGAAATATTCCCGTGAATGCGGAGACACCCTGGAGATATTCCTGATATTGCGGGACAGCAACATCCACTCGGCTTCCTTTTATACGGAAGGCTGCATTTATACCGTTGCCTGTGCGAATGCGCTTGTCCGCATGATTGAAGGGAAACCGGTCATGGAAGCATGGTCGATTACGCCCGGGCACCTGGTCGATTTCCTCCAGACGCTGCCCACAAAAGAGATCCATTGCGCGGAACTGGCGATCAAAACCCTGCGGCTGGCCCTCATCGATCTGAAGGAGACCGAGCGCCAGCCCTGGGTCAAGTTCTACAGGAAGAACTGAGCCTTTTGTGTTGATTTGCGTGGCAGGCTTTCCAGGCCGTCGCGGGACACCGGACGCCCGCGCCCGTTCCCGCTTCGATGTTCGGGACAAACGGGGGGATGCCACTCTCAAAATAGCAGCTTTCCCCGCTGGTACCGAGGTACCTGCTCCCGTTCGCCCCGAGCAAGGTATCGAAGGATAGAACGGGCCGTTTCCCATAAGAGGGATCGAAGGACAAAACTGTATTTGAGCACAATCCGAAATGAATCCATCCCTTTGGATAAACCGACGATAGAGAAGAAGATGCTGACGCGAGCGGAATGCCTTGAATTTTATAAAAAAATAGACATGCCCCCCCATATTCGCAGGCACTGCATGCTGGTTGCCGAAGTGTCCCTGTTTCTGGGACGGCTGCTCAACTGTAATGGTTCCAGGCTCGACCTGAATATGATCGAACTCGGCGCGCTGCTCCACGACGTCGGGAAGGAACGCAGCCTGGTCACCGGCGAGGACCATGCTGTCCTGGGCGCGGAGATGCTTACCGGAATAGCCCCTCCCGGGGCGACCCGCATCGTTCGCGAACATATCTGGCTGGAACCGTCCCATATCGAGGGCCCCATCACCGAGTCTCTTCTTGTAAATTACTCCGATAAGAGGGTAAAACATGAAGAGGTTGTATCAGTCGAAGCCCGGTATCACGATCTGATCGCGCGCTACGCGAAAACGCCCGTTCACCGCCGTCGGCTGCTTGAAAAATTGAACCTCTACCTTGAACTCGAAAAGAAAATATTCCTGCACCTGAACATCGAGCCCAAGGGGCGGGAGATAATGGGCATTAAGCTCACACTCACGGAAGGAGCCGGGTCGGAGAACAATGGGAACAAAGAAGCTCACTGTGGCATTGCTGGCGGGGGGGAAATCGGCTGAACGGGAAGTCTCCCTCAAGAGCGGGGACCAGGTTTACCAGGCGCTTGACAAGGAGCGCTATGAGATCTTGAGATACGATCCGGCCACTGACCTGCCCGCACTCGCGCAAGACGCGTCCAAAATAGATGTGGCGCTCATCATTTTGCACGGAAGACTGGGCGAGGACGGCACGATACAGGGCATGCTTGATTCACTCGGAATTCCCTACCAGGGAAGCGGCGTCCTCGGCAGTGCCATTGCGATGAACAAGGTTGTCAGCAAGCAACTCTACGTGCATACCGGATTGCCCACCCCGCGCTTCCTGCTGGCCGATCGGAACGCGCCCCCCGACCCCGCGGCCGTAATCGCCGAATTGGGGTTGCCCGTCGTGGTAAAACCCGAGCACGAGGGATCGAGTATCGGCCTCACTATCGTGCGGGATTCCGAAAAGCTTCCGGAGGCCTTCGCCAAGGCATGGGAATTCGACAGACGGTGCGTGGTGGAAGCATATATTCCCGGGCTGGAGATTACCGCCGGCGTTCTCGGCAATGACGACCTCAAGGCGCTGCCGCTTATCGAGATAGTTCCCGGGGAAGCCTACGAATACTTTGACTACGCAGCCAAGTACACTCCCGGGGCATCAAAAGAGATATGCCCCGCCCGCGTTTCATCGGAAATCACCGCCAGGGCGCAGGAATTGGCGGTGCGCGCCCACCAGGCGCTGTGCTGTCGCGGCTACAGCAGGACGGACATGATCCTGTCGGGCGATGACCTCTATATTCTCGAAACGAACACCATTCCGGGCATGACGGCGACCAGCCTCTTCCCTCAGGCCGCGGCAAAGGCAGGATTGGGATTTTCGGCGCTCATGGACCGGCTGATCGAACTTGCCATGGAAAAGTGATCGCCGCCACTCAGAGCACTATCTCGTAAAACCAATTCTTCCGCCCGTGTTTAAAGCCGCTCCATAACCTTTTCGACCTGCGAGCGCCTCATGACGTAGGCTTGCGGCAGGACTTTCCGGAGGCATTCGTCGGGAAGGTTTTTGTCCGTATCAATGATGGAGCGAAGTTGAGAGGGGAGTTCGTTTAGAGGCTCGAACCGCGCCAGCAGCCCGGGGAGGTGTTCCACCCGTGCATCGGAGAGGCTTTCCCGCGCGGCGGGCCTTCCATCCTCGTTCCTTTCACCGGCCTCGCGCCTGCCGAGGCGTGCCAGCATCGTCGCCTCGGAGCTTACGCATTCAAAGAACAGGATATTGGCATCCATGTCCTCAGCCAGCCGGACTGCTTCCTCCCGCCAGTGCCGTTGAGAAAAAGTCGCGTCCAGAATGACCGACATTCCCTTCTTCAACTCCCCCTGGGCCAGCGCGAGCAGATGTGCATAGACCCTGCCCCTCGGACCTTGCCGGTATATCCCCGTCCCGAGAGGAACCGGACCGGTGCGCGAGGCATACTCGGGCAGCTCGGTTCGCACCTGATCGGAGCGCAACAGCATGATCCCGAACACATCCCGCACCCTTTCGGCAAGTGTCGACTTCCCCGTTCCGGGAAGACCGCAAAAGACCCAGATCGTGGGTCTGCTGAATTGGACGGCATACCGAAGCGCGAGAGCCAGGTACAGCCCGACCCGCGTTTTCATCTCATCGCGGCGGGCGCCGTCCTGAAGTTCGTTCCACGTAAGGCAGGAGACCTTCAGTTTTACAACGGCGCGATAGCAGGAATAGAAATCAAGGACGGTGTATACTCCGCAATCACCGCTCTCCTCGATATACCCCGACAGCACGGAGAGGCTGAGGTCCGAATGGCCCGTCCGCTCCATGTCCATGTGCAGGAAGGCCAGGTCCGACGCCGCATCGCCGTACCGGAACCTTTCATTGAACTCGATGCAGTCGATTATCTGGATCGCCCGTTCCTCTTTGGCCCGATCGAAGTCCGGCTCCGGGCATTCGATCCTGTCAATCAAATAGACGTGCTCGGCCCGCAGGTCTCCATGGCCGTCCCGGATGCGCTCTTCCTCGACCCGGCGATCGAAACGGCGGGTACAGTCCCTGAAAAAACCGCGGCCGGCCTCCTTCACGAATTCGAGAGGGCTCCCACTGATAAGGGTACCGACAAACGGACTCAACTGCCGGAAGTTTTCCTCCGTATTGAAGCTGATGACTTCCGCATTACCATAGCGATCAATCTCGGGATTTCGCGGACTCCGCGAGTAAAACGCACCCAGCATGCGCCCCAGGCGTACCATGTCATCATGGCCGGCGCATCCCCGGACCAGCAGGCTCGAGAGTGCGGCCCGGTCGGGGAGTTGTCTCATTTTCACCGCGTACTCGACAGCTTCGCCGACTGACCCGAGATGGATGCTCTCGCCGCTTCGACGAACCGCAATGACGCCATCGTATACGCCGCTCGACAGGCGTTGATTCAGGCTGACTTCGCGCTCGCACATCAGCCGTCTGTTCTCCAGGCTCGTGTAGTCGAGAAATCCGAAGTCGAATGGTTTTTTCAGCTTGTAAACCCAGTCTCCGGTGAGGAATACGGCGGATATGTGCGTATCCCGCCTCTCCAGGGCTTGGACGGGATGGGGGTAGAAGGCGTGATCCATCATCGCCAGGCAGATCTTTTCGAATCTCTCGACATCACCCATCTACAGGTTTCCGAAAAAGGAGGCTACGATACACGGCGGCTTTCCTCCGTGTCTGGATTGCCGGATTTCCGACGCCCGGTCCTCATGCGGGTTGCGGCGTGGTACCGGCTCTCGGGCCCGCCGACGGGTCATGCATTCTCGAGTGTGGGGGCCGCGGGGCATCGATGTTCGCGCGGACAATCCGGCGGGAAGCGCGGCGGACCCCGCGCGGGACCATCAGGTGCTCGCGGGGTCCAGGTCTTCCTCGATGCAGGCGTAGGCACTGTGGTTGTGAATGGATTCGAAGTTCTCCACGTCCACCATGAACCACCTCACGTTGGGATCTTTCTTGAGTTCATGGGCGATATCGCGGACCACATCCTCCACAAACTTCGGATTCTCGTAGGCGGTTTCCGTGACGTACTTCTCATCCGGCCGTTTCAAGACGGAATATACCTCGCAGGAAGCCGCATGTTCCACCAGTTGAACGAGGTCCTCAATCCAGATAAAGCGTTTGAACCGAACCGCCAATCTTACGAGCCCTCTTTGATTGTGCGCTCCGTACTCGCTGATCTCTTTCGAGCACGGGCAGACCGTGGAAATCGGGACATTGACTTCCAGGACAAGATCGCAACTGCATTGCCTGCATGCCAGGGAACCCGCGACTCTGCACCTGTACTCCATGAGCCCCGCGCTTCCGGTGACCGGGGAAAGCTTGCGTATGAAATAGGGGAACGTCATCTCCATGTGGGCGGATTCCGCATGGAGATGGTGCTGCAGGGTCCTGAGCACACTTGAGAACTCCCGGATATCGAGGTTACCGTGAAATTCGTTCAGGATCTCGATAAAACGGCTCATGTGCGTGCCCTTGAATGCATGGGGCAAATTGACGTACATATTTATGGAAGCAACCGTGTTCTGGGTCCCGTTGTTTTTGTCCATAACGGTGACCGGATAACGGATATCTTTCACGCCAACTTTATCTATATTGATGTTGCGGTAATCGAGCTGGTTCTGAACATCTATCATAATAACGAGTCCATCTCGCGGTTATAGCGCGTTACCAAAACCATTTTCCAAAGCAGCCTTTCCTGATATGAGGAATTCAAGGGCATGGAGCGCTTGTGCCCCGCAGCGGGCATGCATGGGCTATGCCCGGAGGAGTCCCGCCGCTTCGGAGGCCTCCATCAGGTTTCTAACCATCTTCTCCAGGCCGGACCGCGTGCGATCACCCACATTCGCAGCGAACTCGGCGCGCATATCCGCTTCTATGATCTGGTCATCATAGGGAATGTAACCAAGGATGAGTTGTCCCGCGAGGACTTTTCTCAAAAAAGAGCGATCCTTATCATTCCGCACTTTGTTGCACACCAACCCAACCCGAGTGATGCCGATGTCCTTGCCCAACTCCCTGATTCTCGCGGCGGTTTCAATGCTTCGCTGGCCGGGCTCGACAACCGTGATCAACCAGTCCACGTATTTGGATGTGCCGCGTCCGAGATGCTCGATTCCAGCTTCCATGTCCATGATCACCACCTCATCGCGTCTCAAGATAAGGTGTTGCACGAGGTTTTTCAGCAAAACACTCTCAGGGCAAACGCAACCTGTCCCGCCCTTTTTGACGCCGCCCATGATCATCAGACGAATGTTTTCGCCCTGCCGCAAAGACAGCTTCTCCGGTAGATCATCCACTTTCGGGTTCATTTTGAAAAATCCACCATAAGTGCCCGGGACGGATTCCGTTCGTTCGGATATGAGTTCTCGCATCTGAGAGATGGGGGTCAGTTGGGATGCTCCATTAATTCCAAGCGCATGCCCCAGATTCGCATCCGGATCGGCATCGATCGCCAGCACGCTTCTTCCCTGCTCCGCGAACCACTTGACCAGGAAGGCAGATAACGTGGTCTTTCCAACTCCGCCTTTTCCACTCACGGCAATTTTCAAAAGAGGTCCTCCCCTCATTTTCGTTTGGCGATTGCATTCAGGATTCCATCTTCCTGGCCAGAGAAATGAGCCGGTAGACGAGCGTCCCGCTCAAGACCGCGATATCTTCGACAGGCAGGTGCCTCTGTACGCTTTCATCGAAGAGGATAGTGGCATCCGGGGGGAATTCGTCATCCCCCTCCCACAAAACCAATTGCACATTTATCCTTGGAAATACACTGAATTCCATGCCGTAGTCCCCGTTTTCCACGGGCTTTGCTCCCATCGACTCGGCACATTTCCGGAAAAGATGCCCGTTTGCGCCGAAAAACGACACGAACGGATCACGCGCGCGTTTTTGAAATGCTTCGAAGTAAAACTGGCCATCGGGAATCTGGCGAAAGGTGATGAGTCTGCCGGTAGGCTTCTTCCCCGTCGCACCGAGAAGATAATGTGCGATGAGGATCTTATCCGGGAGCGGAACTTCTTCCCGTGAATCCTGTCTCAGAATGTCGGCAATCGGAGTGACTGAAACCCGGTAACGGGCGCCAAGATAAGTGACCATCAGTTCCGCCGCTCCGGTATGCGTGGCGAGAGCAACGCCGGCCGCATCGGCCATGGCCTTGATGTCCTTCTTCCGCAGTTCCAGGGCCGCCAGACGAAAGGATTCTTTGTAATCATCTATTCGGGCCAAGTGGATCACCTCACTTGCGTCAACCTTAGAGCAGGGCTACCGACGTCTACGAGAGCAAGAAACAAGCCGGAAGATTGGGAAAGGAGGCGTGAAACGGAACACTTGCTCGTGCCGGCAGGAGACCGCCGTTTTGCTTGCGCTGCAGGGGCACCATGATTATCCGTACGCATTATACCACATCCGGTCTCTTATTCTAAAGTAAACGGGGTTTGCAAATCAATGGTTATGGAGAGTCTGATCGTCAGATGCCCCAACTGCGGGGCAAAAAACCGCATCCCGCAATCGCGCGCGAAGGATCGAGCCGTTTGTGGAAAATGCCGTACCCCCCTTCCGATTGCGGAGGGGTTTCCGGAACATCCCGTGGAAGTCTTCGACCGATCCTTCGGGAATGAAGTCCTTGCCTTCCCGGGACCCGTGTTCACATTGTTCTGGGCTCCCTGGTGCGGCCACTGTGCCCGGCTTATGCCGATCATTGATGAACTCGCCTCGGAATTCTCGGGGAAGATCAAGTTCGCGAAGATGGATCTGGACAAAAACCCGCTCATAGCCTCGCAATACCAGGTTAAAAGCGTCCCCGCCATGCTCCTGTTCAAAAACGGGCGCATGGTCAACCAACTGCTCGGCGCCCTCCCCAAATACCAGATCGAGCACCACCTGCGTGGGCTGATCCAGTAGTTGGCGTAGGCCTGGCTACGCCTTGCCACGCAAATGCGGGGGGCGCTCCCGCCCGGGGCGAACGGGGGATGTATCATCTTGAACGCGGAATAGTATCAGAGCGCAACCTGGATGCCGAGTTCCACCACGCGGTCCACCGGAATGCCAAAATACCCCATGGCACTCTGGGCATTTCTGGACATGGTAGCGAAAAGGCCCTTTCTCCAATGCATCATCCGGGATGGCCCATTTGTCAGGAGGGTCTCTCTGCCTAGAAAGTAGGTGGTCGTGGCAGGTTCCACCATCAGGCCCTGCCGCGAGGCAAGACGCAGGATTTTCATTACGTCCGGTCTTTCCATGAAGCCATATGAGGCGACAATACGGTAGAAGCCGTTTCCAAGTTCATCTATCTTCAGCCTCTCCTTATTGGGAACGGTGGGCTGATCGCCTGATTTTATGGAGAGCAGGATGACTCTCTCATGAAGCACATGCGCATGCTTATAGAAGTGGAGAAGGGCAAGCGGCGTGATATCCGCCGATACAGTCAGGAACACCGCGTTCCCCGGAACGCGATAAGGACGTCGTTCGCCGACATCCTTTACGAACGGCTCAATCATCAGCCGGGTCTGAAGCATCCTGCGGGCAAGCGCGGCCCTGCCGTCCCTCCAGGTCACCATCGCTATGGCGATGCAGAGTGCAATTGCAATCGTGAACCAGCCACCATCAAGGACCTTTAGCAGATTTGCTCCGAAAAATGCCAGGTCGAAAGCCAGAAACACGGCTACCAGCGGCACCGCCTTCCAAAGAGGCCACTTCCAGCCTCTCACCAGTAAAAAGAAGTAAAGAACGGAAGTAATCGCCATAGTGGCTGTTACGGCTATGCCGTAGGCCCCCGCGAGCCTGCTCGAGTTTCCAAATGCCAGGACAAGTCCGACGCAAGCCACCATGAGAGTCCAGTTTACGTGGGGGATGAAAATTTGCCCGCGTGTCTCGCTCGAGGTGTGGACAATACGCACCCGAGGGAGAAACCCCAGTTGGACGGCCTGCTGGGTTAGTGAAAAAACGCCTGAGATCATGGCCTGGGAAGCAATAACAGTAGCCATTGTAGCGAGTCCGACCATCGGATAGAGGATGGAACGGGGAACAAGTCCATAGAAGGGGTTGGAAGCCAGCTCGGGATTGTTCAGCAACAGCGCGCCCTGGCCGGCGTAGTTCAATAGAAGGGCCGGGAAAGCAATCGCAAGACAGGAAATTCTTATGGCCCTGCTGCCGAAGTGCCCCAAGTCCGCGTACAGGGCCTCGCCCCCGGTGATGCAAAGGACAACCGAGCCCAGCACTATCATGCCGTGCAGTTTATTGAGGTGAAAGAAGTTGATGGCGTGGACCGGGTTCGCCGCGCCGAGGATCTGTGGATGGCCCAGGAGTTCCTTTACGCCCAGACCGCCAATTACTGCAAACCAGATCAACAGGATCGGGCCGAAAAACCTCCCCACCCTCGCGGTTCCATACCTCTGCACGGAAAAGAGCGCCAGGAGAACAATGCATGTCATGGGTATCACGATGGGCGTTGCCGCGCTGGTTGCCACCTCCAGGCCTTCCACGGCCGAGAGGACCGAGATCGCGGGTGTTATCACCCCATCCCCATAGAGAAGCGCGGCCCCGAAGATCCCGGCGAGGATGATCCCCGTGTTCAGACTGCTCGCGATCTTGTTCTTCTTCATGGGGATCAATGCCAGGAGCGCGTAGATCCCTCCCTCGCCTTTATTGTCCGCGCGTAGAATGAATACCACATACTTGACGCAGACAACCATCGTCAGCGACCAGAAGACAAGAGAGAGAACACCCATCACGTTTTCATAGGTAACCGCTATGGCATGCATCCCGTGAAAACATTCTTTGATTGAATAAAGGGGGCTTGTCCCGATGTCGCCATAGACAATGCCCAGGGCGCCAATCGCCATGGGCAGGGTCTTCGCCCAACTCAAATTAGTAGTATCCGCGGGTTTATCCGGTACATCCGGATTTTGATCCGTGCCTGCCGAACCGGCATCCCTGGGCAAATCGCGGCCCTCTTCAGGCACCGTGGACAAAGACATGCGACAACCTCCCAAATTCTATTCTAATACTCGACGGGAATTATCTCCCCCGGCACGCACCGAGTCTTCGAGACTGTAGAGTCGGAAAAAATGATCGGAAGAATAAAAGGTACCATACAGGAAAGTACATATCTTTTTCGAATATGTTCCTCTCCGATGGTAAGAACATCGAACGCCTGCCATCATCTTGTGGCCCTGAAGGTCACGCTTTCCTTAACCGCTTTATCCAGGGCGGTAATGTAATCCAGGCACTGGGCCGCTACTTTTCTTTTTTGGCCAATGGACATGGCAAAGGACCTGATGTTGCTGTTCTGGCGGGACAACTCGATTATTTGCGCGTTGGTCCCGCGAAAATCATCATAGGCGGTCCTCGCCGCATTGAGGGAAGGAATGCCGGCCTCATCGACCAGATCTCTCAATTTTTCCAGGGATTGCCCTACTTGATCATCCAGGCGTTTCATCTCCACTTCCATCTTATCCATGGTTCGATCCGAGGTTTCGGCAATGTGCGGGGCCTGGAGCATGTAGATTTTTGCGGCATCCACGAGAGCCCGTGAAGCCAGCCTCGTAATTTGCACAGCATCGGGCAGGGAGGCGCCGCTGTCCATCAGTTGGTTTAAAGCTGTTTCCAGACGCTGGATTTCCTCGCGGGCCGGAGTGAACGAAAGCCTCAGGGCCTTGAGATTCGTATTTTGTACTGCAAGGGCAAGAACCTCCCTGTCCACTTCCCGGAGCTTCTCCCAGCAACTGCTAAAGTTCTGAAACGGTTCCGTCTCACTGCCTGCTTTTTCTTCCCCCAGCAACCGCATGAACTCCAGCCTTTTTTCCTCGACCGCCGCCGAGGCTCGTATCGACTGATCGGCAAACTTCCGCGATTCCTCGTCCGTGTCGGCCATTACCGAATTCTTTTCCGCCTCGGCGGATATGAGCAGGTTGGTTCGCATCGCATTGACGAGTTCGATCTTTCCGAGCTTCTTTTCGTAAGCCGTTTTCAACCAGGTCCCATCATCGTGCCTCGGCGCGAAGGTGAAAACGAGCAACGCAACAACGAGGAGGAAGGACCCGGTCACAAGCAATATAAGGTGTTTCATTGAAACTGGTTTTTTCACTTCGGTCAAATTCCCCCTTCCTGATGGAAATGATGCTGAAATCAGCTATTTCTCAGCGCTATTGATGCGCTCTTTGTACAAACGGTTCCTCAACGGTTTCCCAGTCGCGAATGTCCTCGAGTGCCTCTTCGGGACTCCGGGCGGACCTCAGATTCCAGGAGAGATACCTGCTCCGAGCCGCGCGGCTGGCGGCGGAAAGGAGCTGAATCTGCAATTCGGGTAATTCGGCGGGAGCAAGAATGAGGAAAACGCATTCAATTGGATTCTCCATCGGCACGTCCGCAAGTCCTTTATGGGTCAGGCCAAGGGAAACGCGCGGAGCGGGAAGCCCGTTTACGCGGATGTGAGGGAAGGCCGCGCCCTCGTTGAAAAAGGTCGATCCTCTCCGTTCGCTCTCGATCACCTGCTCCAGAATGGCCGCGACATCACCTATTCCACCATCCTTTCCGGCCGTATCCACCAAAGATTTCAAAACCTCATCCTTCGCAACCGGCTCGCTCCAGATGATGATGCGCTCCGGCGAGAGAATGCGACTCAGACAGATCCGAGATGCGGGAGAAACGGATGGCCCCGGTTGGATGGGCAAAGGTTCCGGAAGCTCACCGGTGGATTTGGCCCATTTTCGGGTATCGAGAACGACGATGGTAATACCGCCCGCCTTCCCGATGAGTTGATCAACAATGTTCTTTTGCCCGAGAAGCTTTTTCCAGAACACGATCGGGCCCGGACTTCCTATGACAATGTGCCCCACACGGTATTCCCCCGCAAAGCGCAATATGGTCTCGGCCACATTCTCCCCCTTGTAGGTGAAGACCATCGCGCCAAGCTGTTTGGCCAGGGTAAGCGTGCCGGACAGGATGCGCTGAGTCTGTGAATCTATGACGGTGGGCTCCTCGGAGGGAGTCTGCACATAAACGGCATACCAGTTTCGATTGAGCCTCCCCGCAAGTCGTGAAGCATAACGAAGGAGCATTTCGCTGTTTGGCCCGCGAGAACTCAGGCACACCATAACCTGGTCGGGAGTTGCGGGGACCTGGATCTCGGAAGTCTCACGGCTTCTCAGATCGATCTGGGAGGCTACCTCACGAAGCGTGAGTTCACGCAGCTGCGCCAGGTTCGTCTTCTTGAAAAAATTGGCGAGAGCCGTCTCGATCCGCTCTCTCGGGTAAACCTTTCCTTCCTCAAGCCGCTTCCGCAGGTCCTCGGTCGTAAGGTCCACGTTCACTATTTCATCGGCATCGGCAACCACGGTATCGGGAAGACGCTCGCGAACCTTGATCCCCGCGATTCTTTCCACCGTATCGTAGAGACTCTCAAGGTGCTGGACGTTGAGGGTGCTTATCACGTGAGTACCGGCTGAAAGTATGTCCTGAACGTCTTCGAAGCGCTTGGGATGCCGGCTGCCGGGAACATTCGCATGTGCAAGCTCATCGACGAGCACCACCTGAGGCTTCCTCGCCAGGATCGCATCGACGTCCATCTCCTCGACCGTTATTCCACGGTATTCCAGGCGCCTGCGCGGAATGATCTCCAACCCCTCCGTGAGCGCGGAGATCGCGGCGCGGCCGTGCGTTTCCACAAGACCGATCACGACATCTATGCCTTCATTTCTCAGCCTGTGAGCCTCTTTCAGCATTTGCCACGTCTTACCCACTCCGGCGGCATACCCCAGATAGATCTTGAGCCTTCCGCGCTGGGCGCGGCGAATCATGCGCAGGAAGCTGTCGGCCCTGTTTTCAGCCAATCGTCACCTCACAGTCTTCCGTCAAGATCCAGGTTTAATAGAAGCACATTCACCCGCGGCTCTCCAAGCACTCCCAGATCACGGCCTTCAGTATGAGCTTCGATCTTCCCGTCAATCTCCCTCTGACTGACTCCCCGGGCAGAAGCGACTCGTCCGGCCTGCAGAAGAGCGTTCCTCACGCTGATGTGGGGGTCAAGCCCGCTTCCCGATGCTGTCACGGCATCCGCCGGCACGGATGCATTTTCCGCCAGTCCGTTCTCCGCGCGGTACCGGGCGACACGCTCCTCGACTGACCCAATGAGCTTTTGTGATATGGGCCCCAGATTGCTCCCGCCGGACGCCATTGCATCATATCCCTCCCCCGCCGCGG
This sequence comes from Syntrophobacter sp., assembly GCA_039679945.1. GTDB lineage: Bacteria > Desulfobacterota > Syntrophobacteria > Syntrophobacterales > Syntrophobacteraceae > SbD1. The sequence continues at coordinate 72,044 of JBDKTY010000292.1, forward strand.
AGGGACGCGGATGGAAATATCGGGAACCGGTGAATCCTTGAGCAATCAGAGCCGATCCCACAACCTTGCCGCCGGGAGCGACAAAAGAGCCATTGGCCTTCTCCGGAAATATTCCGAGGGCAAGGCCCCAAACTGCCAGGGGATATATTCCGCACAGCAAAACAGCCAGCGAGAAAGTGGCGATCAGGGAAATGCGCAATTCAGCCTTCAGGTTTCTGAAAATTGAGAAAACCGCATCCTTGGATTCTTTCATTTTTATCTCCCTCCTATACGAGATGCAGTCCATTGACCAGCATGTCAATAAGCTTGATCCCGATAAAGGGTGCAACCAGGCCGCCCGCCCCATAGATCAGGAGATTTCGTCGCAGAAGCACGGCAGCCCCCAGAGCACGGAAGCGAACGCCCCGGAGGGCCAGGGGAATCAACGCCACGATGACCAGCGCATTGAATATGACTGCACTGAGGATCGCGCTGGCGGGGGACCCGAGCCGCATCAGGTTGAGCGGTTCAATCAGGGGGAATGCGCCGACCAGCATGGCCGGAATGATGGCAAAGTATTTGGCCACATCATTTGCGATGCTGAAAGTTGTGAGCGCCCCCCGAGTCATGAGCATCTGCTTGCCGATTTCGACAACCTCGATGAGCTTCGTGGGGTTCGAGTCAAGATCCACCATATTCCCGGCCTCCTTGGCGGCCTGCGTGCCGGTGTTCATTGCAACACCCACATCCGCCTGGGCAAGTGCCGGTGCGTCGTTTGTGCCGTCGCCCGTCATGGCGACAAGGTGCCCCGCCGCCTGCTCTTTCCTGATAAGCGCCAGCTTGTCCTCGGGCCGCGCCTCGGCAAGAAAATCATCCACCCCGGCTTCCCCGGCGATGGCCGCCGCCGTCAGCCTGTTGTCTCCCGTGATCATCACCGTCTTAATGCCCATTGCCCGGAAACGTTCGAAGCGATCCCTCAGTCCGCCCTTCACGATATCCTTGAGATGGATCACGCCGAGCACCCTTTTGTCCTCCGTGACGACCAGTGGAGTTCCTCCATTGCGCGAAACAGCCTCCACCGCGGATTCGATGTCGGGAGGGAACGGAATGGAGATGAAATCTCTTACCGCGTCGGAAGCCCCCTTGCGGATCTGCCTTCCATCCACATCCACCCCGCTCATGCGGGTTTGGGCCGTAAACGGGATAAAGCGGGCCCCGGGCATTTCCACGATAGAGCGGCCTCGAAGTCCGTACTGTTTGGCGAGCACGACGATGCTTCTTCCCTCGGGGGTTTCGTCCGCGAGGGAAGCCAGTTGGGCCGCATCGGCAAGGTTCTCCATGGACACTCCGCCCGCGGGGAAGAAGTCGGTTGCCTGGCGATCTCCGAGCGTGATGGTCCCTGTCTTGTCGAGCAGCAGCACGTCAACGTCCCCGGCCGCCTCGACGGCTCGCCCGCTCGTGGCCAGCACATTTTTCTGGACCAGGCGGTCGATCCCCGCGATTCCAACTGCGCTGAGCAATCCTCCTATGGTCGTTGGAATGAGACAAACCAGCAGGGCTACCAGAACCGTGATGGAAAAGGACACATTGGAGTAGATGCCAAAGAACTTGAATGTCATTATTGCAAGAAGAAAGATTATCGTTAGCGCGGAAAGGAGGATCGTAAGCGCAATCTCATTCGGCGTCTTCTGGCGCGTCGCCCCTTCCACAAGGCGTATCATGTGATCGAGGAAACTCTCACCGGGATCGGCCGTGACGCGCACCTTGATCCAGTCAGATAAAACCCTTGTACCACCCGTGACCGCGCTACGGTCTCCACCGGCCTCGCGGATAACCGGCGCGGACTCCCCGGTTATGGCGGATTCATCCACCGTGGCCACGCCCTCGGAAATCTCTCCATCCGCGGGTATTATCTCACCAGCCGAGATATACACGAGATCGCCTTTCCGCAACTCATCGGCGGGCGCCTTCCCCATTGAGCCATCAGGAAGCAGGCGGTTTGCAACCGTCTTTGTCCGCGTCTTCCTAAGCTCGTTCGCCTGGGCTTTTCCGCGCCCCTCCGCCACGGCCTCGGCAAAATTGGCGAACAGCACGGTAAACCAGAGCCATAGCGTTACCTGCAGGCTGAATAGGACAGGTTCGCTGCTCTGTCCAAAAAGAAGCGCGAAAGTGGTGATCGCCGCCCCGACCTCGGTCACGAACATAACGGGGTTTTTCACCATCAGGCGCGGATTGAGCTTTTTCACGGACTCGAAAACCGCGCGCGACATGATCTCAGTATCGAAAAGCGACTGCTTCCTCGCAGCCATGGCATCGTTCTCCATGGGTGGTGATCTCGATCCGCCACCCGAACAATTAGAACAGCTTCCCCGACCCGGTCATGATGAAGTGCTCGACAACGGGCCCGAGCGAGAGAGCCGGTACAAAGGTGAGCGCCCCCACAATGAGTACCGTTCCCATCAAAAGAACCACGAAAGTCCCGCCCTGGACCGGAAAGCTTCCCTCGCCCGCCGGGGCCCGTTTCTTGCCCGCGAGATTTCCCGCAAGCGCCAGGACCGGCACCATGAGGAGGAACCTGCCCGCGAGCATGGCGATGGCGAGTGTCGTGTTGTACCAGACGGTATTTCCGCTGAGACCCGCGAAAGCGCTCCCGTTGTTTCCCGTGGTGGAGGAAAAGGCGTAGAGCATCTCACTCAGCCCATGAGGCCCGGCGTTGTTGAGGCCCGCCACGCCCCATGCGCTTACCGCCGCCCAGGCGGTGAAACCGAGGATGGAAAAGATCGGAACCAATACGGCAATGGCACTCACTTTGACGTCATATGCCTCGATCTTCTTACCGAGGTACTCGGGAGTGCGGCCTATCATGAGTCCGGCCAGGAAGACGGTGAGCACCACGAAAATGAGCATCCCGTAGAGCCCTGCCCCCGCTCCCCCGAATATGACCTCTCCGAGTTGTATATTGAGGAGCGGGACCAGGCCTCCTAATGGGGTGAAGGAATCGTGCATGGCATTTACCGCTCCGCAGGAGGCATCAGTCGTTACAGTGGCAAAAAGGGCGGAACCGAAAATCCCGAAACGGACTTCTTTTCCTTCCATGTTCCCTTCCGCCGCAACTCCCAGGGAATGCAGCCTGGGATTCCCGGCGGCTTCAGCCGACCATGAAGCGAGAGTCCCGGCCAGGAAAAGCAAGACCATGGCTGTCCACACAGCCCATCCATGCCGCTGGTTTTTCACCATGAGGCCCAGGGTATAGGTGAGACCGCTCGGGATAAGGAATATGGAGAGCATCTGGATGAAATTTGATAGAGGGGTCGGGTTTTCGTACGGGTGGGCGGCGTTTGCGTTCATAAACCCGCCGCCGTTGGACCCGAGCATCTTGATCGCGACCTGCGAGGCCACCGGCCCTTGGGGAATAGTCTGGGTGGATATTGCCGTCCCTTCTGTTCTTTCAACGGTTTCGGCCATCACATAGGGATGAAAATTCTGGACAACACCCTGTGAAACCAGGAAGAAGGAATAGAGCACGCAAATCGGCAGCAGCAGGTAGATATTGACCCGTATGAGGTCCACCCAGAAGTTGCCTATGCTTCCGGCCGAATGCCTTGCGATTCCACGGATGAGCGCCGCGGCGACGGCGACCCCCGAGGCCGCCGAGACAAAGTTGTGGAACACGAGTCCCACCATCTGGGAGAAATAGGAGAGTGTCGACTCCCCGCTATAATTTTGCCAGTTCGTATTGGTGGTGAAGCTCGCCGCCGTATTGAAGGCGAGGTCCGGGTTCACGGGTCCGAACCCTTGCGGATTCAGCGGCAGGATGTGCTGGAGGCGCAGGATTGCATAGGTGAAGAGTAATCCCGTCAGGCTGAAGACAAGAAGAGAGCAGGCATACCCCTGCCAGCTCTGCTCCGTCTCGGGACTGACTCCGCACACGCGGTAAAGAAGGTTTTCCACGGGCCTCGCGACGGGATCGAGAAAGGTCTTGCCCTCCGCGCTCAGCACTTCCGCCAGGTATATTCCGACTGGTTTGGCGAGCACGAACAATATCACCAGAAATAAACCCAATTGAATCCATCCGAAAAAATCCATTGGCGTTTCGCATCCTTACAGGCGCTAGAATCTCTCCGGTCTAATGACCGCGGCTAAAAGATATATGATCAGGACAACTCCGATAATTCCGACGAATGTCTCCAACATGTCTAAAGCCTCTCAAATCCCTTCACGATCACGCCACAAAGGGCGAAGAAAGCGAGCACCGCCACTATGTACGCAATGTCCATCATCATAGGGTTTCGACTCTCCTGTGGAAGCCAGCGGCTTTATTGAGGGTAAAATTGAATGTGCTTCCTTTTCCCTCTTCGCTTTCCACACTGATGCTTCCGCCGTGCGCCCCGATGATTTCCTTCGCGATCGCCAATCCCAAACCTTCTCCGCCCTCACCATCGTTTCCGGGGACTCGAAAGAACTGTTCAAAGATACGGTCCTGGTATTGCCCGGGTATGCCTCTTCCGGTGTCGGAAACCGAGAAGATAACCATCTCGTCACTGGATCGGGCCGAGATCAGAACCTCGCCACCCGGAGCGGTGTATTTGAGTGCGTTGGAGATAAGATTGGCAAATACATGGCCGACGCGTGACGGATCCGCGAGCACATCCGGTAGATCGGCCGGCAAGTCGGTCTTGAGGACAATCCCGCGATCCTTGGCCGCGCTTTGGAAAGCCTCCGCCTGCTCGCTCACTATGGTTTGAGGAGAAAGTGCGTGGAAATCCATGCGCGCTTTTCCCGATTCGATGCGACTGATATCGAGAAGATTGCTCAGGATGGAGTGCAACCGGTCGCTTTCATCCCTCGCCGCGAGCAGAAGCTCCGTTTGTTTAGGAGTCAGCGGTCCTACTTTCTCTTCGAGGAGCAGGTAGACCGCCATTCTAAGAGATGTCAGGGGGGTCTTCAACTGGTGAGAAACCGTTGAGATTACCCCTCTTTTGAGTTCATCCTGGTGGAACTGCTGGGTTATGTCCTTCAGGACCAAAACGACGCCCGTGGGATGTTTTTCCGCGTCCAGGATCGGAACAGCCTCCGGGCGGAAGAAATGTTCGTCTCCCCTGATGAACTGCTGAACGATCTGCCGCCCGTCCCGAGGTTCAACACTTCGGCCGCTCTTCAGAGCTTCATCGAAAAACTCTCCCATCCATGCATGAGGAAGGTCCCGGACGTTGGCATCCGGTCTGAGCCCAAAAAACTCGTTAGCAGGCTGCGTCGATACTTCAACTCGCCCCTGCGCATCCAGAACCGCCACCGCGTCCGGCAGGCTCCTGAAAACCTGCCTGGTCGAGCGCTGGATCAACGCCATGCGGGTACGATCGCTTCTCCGGAATTCGCGCAGACTTGAAGCCATCTCGTTAAATGCCTCGGAGAGCCGGCCAATCTCATCGCGCGAGTCACTCCGCACAACCAGGTCCAGATTGCCACGCCGTATGTCGTCCGTCGAACGGATGAGACGGTTTATCGGACGAAGAATCCACCTTCCCGTAAACAGGACAAACAGCACCGCCACAAACGCCCCGCACAACAGCAGGATGTACATCCGGCGTTCGGCCGCCGTCGCCGTGGCTCGCGCCCGGGCGTTCGCATCGATCATGCTCTGCTGATTCATGTGAAGGATCTCTTCGGCGGTATCCTTGATCCGCTGAAACAAAGGGAGCAGTTCAGTAAAATAAGACTGCCGGCGAGTATCGAGAGGGAGCGAGGGGTCCTGTACCCGGGTCAATATGCCTCTGTAACGAATGAAGAGTTCCCTTATCGAGAATGCTTTTTCCTGTTCTCCGGGCAGAGTGATGTTGTTGAGTTCCGTCTCCAGCGCTTTATCGAATAGAGGCTCGTTTTGGGCGATCAGGTCCCGGCCCCTGGTAGTGTCGCCCAGAAGGATAAAGAGCGTGCCGCTGTCCATCCGCTCAAGAGCCTCCTTCATTTCTCCGCTTGCGATGACACTTCGGTAGTTCTCCCTGAGGATCACATCGATGGAGTGCCCGAGCGTGGTGAGTTGAGTAATGCTCTGGGCTCCGATGACAATGATGATGAGGAGCAATCCACAGAACCCCAGCGAGAGCTTTTGACGAATTCCCAGCATTTCGGCCTCCTTCTCCCTTGCCTCAATGGTGAGCAACCACCGTGCCACCGAATGATGGCCGATAGTATGGTACTGATATCAATATATAATTCATCATTGGGCTTGAGGACGACAAACGGCCGCGGGCGAAGGAGCCGAGGAGGCGCCTTGCAATCTGCAATATATTTGTATGGCCATACTCCGCTGTTTCGATCTTTTCGAGGATCTCACCGGGAGAGGGACTTGCCACGGGCTTTATACAGGCGCGTGTTCAGGATAGCTGGCGGCGGGAGGTCCGGTCCGCGGATTGCAAGGCCATAAGACCTCGTCCCTTGCATTCTGCAAGGTAAGAAAGCTGGACCGATGACGGGTTGGAGCAAAATGGGAGCGGGCAATTCCCAGGTGGGGCCGCGGACAACAAGTTGGGCTGACGGCCATTCAAATCCCGTATTTCTTCCGGCGTCTCCACAGGGTGGCCTGATCGACGCCCAGCGTCTGGGCAGCGTCCTGAAGCGATTTAGAGGTGGCAAGCACGCGGCGGATATGAAGTTCCTCGACCCGGTCGAGGCTTAGTGGATCGCCAATGTTCGGCGCGGATTCGAGAACGGCGAAATTATCGGGAAGGTACTCAATGCCGACACGTTCGCCCTGGCACAGGATGGCGGCCCTCTCGACCACATTATGCAGTTCGCGAATGTTCCCCGGCCAGGCATATCGCCGGAGTGCCTCGACGGCCTCTCCCGTGAATCCGATCAAGACCCGGTGTCTCTGCCGGCCGAAGAAAGCGAGAAGCCGCTCTGCCATGGGAATGACATCCTCGGGGCGTTCCCGAAGCGGCGGGAGCACGATCTGGAAGACGTTCAACCGATAGTAGAGGTCCTCGCGAAACGTCCCCTCCTTCACGGCTTTGTCCAGATCGGTATTGGTCGCGGTGATTATGCGAACCTCGGCCTTCCTCGTCGTCTGATCGCCTATACGCTCATACTCCCTGTCCTGGAGGAACCGAAGAAGCTTGGGCTGAAGGGACAGCGGCAAGTCTCCTATTTCGTCCAGGAAAAGAGTCCCTCCCTCGCATGCGGCAATCCGCCCGGGGTTGTCACGGACCGCCCCGGTGAACGCGCCTTTGACATGCCCGAACAGCTCGCTCTCAAGAAGCTCCGGAGAGAGCGACGGACAGGATACGGTTGCCATCGGCCTTGCGGCCCGGTTGCTCCAGGAGTGAATCGCACGCGCGAACACCGTCTTCCCAGTCCCGCTCTCTCCTCGAAGGAGAATGGTGGCATCCGTCGGCGCCACCTGGTGTGCCAGATTCACGGCTCGCTGCATGGCATGGCTCGCGGTGGAGTAATCGAACTGGGGATGCGTCCGTCCCATTTCCTCCTGCAGGGCGGCGACCTTCTGTTCCAGGGTGCGCACCTGCAGGGCCTTCCGCGTCGTGATCTCGACCTGTGCGGGGGTGAAAGGTTTTGGCAGGTAATCGGTAGCTCCGCGGCGCATGGCTTCCACGGCTGATTCAATGGAGGCATATGCGGTAATGACGATGATCTTAAGCCAGGGGGCAGTCGCAAGCAGAGCCGGGATGAGGTCGAGCCCATCCGATGCCCCCAGCCGCAGGTCAACAAAAGCAAGTTCGAAAGACTTCATGGCTGCCTGCTTCACGGCATCCTCGAAGTTGCTGACCGCCACCACGGTGTATCCCGCCGTTTCGAGGCACAACGACAGAGTCTTACGAATATTGATTTCGTCGTCCACGACAAGAATGTTGAGAGGTGTACCCGCCATTGTTTGCCTTCTTCATGTTTCATTCAAGTGGTGTTCAACGCACTGCTTTGCTTCGCCGCCCGTGCCGAGCGAATCAAGCCCCGCATCACCGGCCCGTTCCACCCTTCGATACCTCTCAACCAACACCTCTTGAGAGTGTGTCGAAGGGTAGAACGGGCCATTGAGTGACTGCCGGCAGGCTGGAAATCCCGCCACTCGGGCATCGGAGGGAAAACGGGTGGGGAGCCCCCGGCACGAGCGTTAGGTTCAAGCCGAAATAACCCGTGCCGAGGAGTTGGCGGCCGACCCGTCGAGATACATTCGCCGTCTGGATTCCGGAAACCTCTCTATCGCATAGCGAAGCATGGTCCTCGGCATTCCCCGGCAGTGCTCTCGCAGGAAGACCTCCTCGCATTCCAGGTCCCTTTTTCCAATCTCGCGAAGCATCCACCCCGCCGCCTTGTGTATCAGATCCTCTTTATCCGCGAGCAGCATTTTGACAATCTTGAGAGTCTCGGAGAACTTCCCGCTCCTGATAAAATGAAAAGTTGCCAGGACGGCGATGCGGCGCTCCCACAGGCTGCTCGATCCGGCGAAATCGTAGAGCGGCTGCTTGCTCCTGTCAGCCAGGAAAGCCCCCACGATCTGGGGCGCGGAGAGGTCCACGAGGTCCCAGTTGTTAATGTAAGCTGTATTTGCCATGTAGAGTTCATAAATTTGCGCCCGCACCGCCTCGGTTCCCTTTGAAAATGTCCTCGCGAGCACAAGAAGCGCAAACAGCCGTTCTTCATGAAGAGGGGACCTCAGCAGCGGCGGAACCTCCCGGTGCGTAAGGTGCCTGTACTCATTCGCAAGCGCCCTCAACTCGGGGACGCGAATGCCGAGGAAGATGTCTCCCTCACCGTACTGACCGGGTCCGGTCTTGAAAAACCTCTTCAGGAACTGGGCTTTTTGCCCATTCCCGAGCTTTTGCAAACGCACATGAACCTCTTTTACATCGGGGGCTTCCATAATGCTCAAATACCTCGACAGGGTCGGCATCAGCAACAGTGAGCGCATGGGATGGCGCGCGGAGGCACGCTCATTTATGCAAACAGGAAGATAAACCCGCATCGGCGGCGCACAAATCTCCATCCCCTCCAATCGCGAAGAGGGGTATCCAGCATAGCCGGATACCCCTCTGACATCATAATAAAAAATCGATCTCCCGCATCGGTTGCGAAAAGCGTGCGGCCATCGCGCCGGCGGCCCGCCCAGATCCGGGAAGGCGCCGCAGTTCAAGGCCTTTTATGCGAGACAAGCCCCGCATTCTCGCGGCAGGGCGCGGGTAGAAGAACCGTGTGCAGCCGCGCGGCACGTGGGGCGGGCTTTCCAGCCCGGTAGGTTGGGGTGAGCCCGGTAGCCCGGTAGCCCCGTAGGTTGGGGTGAGCGAGAGCGAACCCCAACGATCACGCTACGGCTTACTCCGCTTCCTGCCTGGCTTCACTGAGTCGTCTCGCGGCGACTTCGTCCGTGGAGTAGTCGGGCAGCAGAATCGGCGCAACGATCGCATCGCTTACGCCGGCTTTTTCAAGTTCCTTCTCGAACTTCACGACATGGTCCAGGGTGGGCTTCTTCAGCTCGACGCCGGACTGAACGTATTTCGCCGCGCTGACGCCGGCCCTTCTTCCGAAGGTGATAACGTCCTGGAGGCTGTTGCCCATCAGGCGGTTTTCACCATGGAGCCCCCCCGTGCACTCGCCGGCCGAATACAGGCCGGGAACCACTGTCTCGCAGGCGGCGTTGATCGCGATACCGCCATTCTGATAGTGCAGGGTCGGGTAAACCAGCATGGGCTCCTTGCTGATGTCGATGCCGTGACGGTCGAACTGGATGAACTTCGCGGGAAGTTCCTTGCGGACCGTGCCTTCGCCGTGCAGCAGGTCGATCATCGGGGAATCGAGCCACAGTCCGAAGCGTCCGGTCGGAGTAATAACGGCCTTATTCACCTCGACGGCTTCCTTGATGAGTTCCGCCGATTCGACGTCGCGCGGTTCGAGCGGGAAGCAGAACTGCTCGCCTTCCGCATTGAGCACGTGGGCGCCGAGACCTCGGACTTTTTCGGTGATCAGGAGGCCGACGTTCTGTTCGGGATAGGCGACACCTGTCGGATGGTACTGCGTCGAGGGCAGGCAGGTGGTGCCGACACCGGCGCGGTAAGCCATAACAACGCCGTCCATGGTGGCGCCGTAGTGGTTGGTGGTTGCAAAACCCTTGATGTGGAGGCGTCCGTTGCCGCCCGTGGCGATGATAACCGCCTTGGCGCGGGTGATGAAGAATTCACGGGTCTCCATGTTGTAGAGGATCGCGCCGGCACATTTCCCGGTCTCGTCCAGAATGATCTCGACGGCGGGGCAGAATTCGAGGACCCTGATCCTGTCCCGGCGGTTACGCGCTTCATCTCTCAGAACACGCATGATTTCGGCGCCGGTCATGTCACCGGAGGACTGCATGCGCTTGCGCGAAGATCCGCCGAAGTGACGGGAATCGAGACGGCCGTCGGGCAGCTTGTTGAACATCATGCCAAGAGCTTCGAGCCATGCGATGGACAGGGGCGCATCGTGCGCCAGGGCCGCCACCAGGTCCGGCTGGTTGGTGAAGTGGCCGCCGCCGATGGTATCCATGTAATGGTAGAAGGGCGAATCGCATTCCTGGGTCGCGCCCTGGATACCGCCCTCGGCCATCATGGTATTTGCATCGCCGTGGCGCAGCTTGGTTGCCATGATGACGCTCAGACCGGCATCGGTAGCCATCAGGGCCGCCGACGTGCCGCCGCCGCCCGCTCCCAGGATCAGGATGTCGGTATCAAAATCGGGCGTGGAGAGGTCCACTTTGTCGGGGCGCAGCATCGAGCGCGATTCCATGACCTTGGCGATTTCCTCGGGCACCACCAGCCCCTTGTCGGGGCCGACCTTGAGGGCCCGGCGGCCTTCCTTCTGGTAGTCGGGATGGAATTTGTTCAGGACCACAGCCCGCTCCTCGAGGCTCAGTGCCGGGAAATTCTCACCGCGCCTCGACCTGGCGACACGCTGGGGCCTGGTTGCCTCAACCTTCTTTATCAGTTCCTTCATTTCAGGTGTGTAACCCATTCTGTCTCTCCTTGAAGCTTCCCTATATTCGGAAAATTTGTATGCAGTCCGTTTTAAGGCGCGAAAGTGCTACAGGTACTGGGTGTCCTTGGGCATCCAGGTCCCCAGGGGAGCCATGTCGGGTTCGCGCTCGCGTTCCTTGTATATCTTCTCCAGTTCGGCGTGGCTCATCTTCTGGAGGTCGTCGAGGACCTTGTCGTACCGGCCGGATTCGATCTGGGCGACACGCTTCTCGAGATGTTCCGCCCTGGGCTGAATGTACTTGCCGTAGATGCGGCGCACCAACTGAGCGATATGATACTGCGGCAGTTCGCCCATGCACCGGCTGGCGCACATTCCGCACTGGATACAGTCGAAGGAGAGTTTGGCGGCGCGGGCGATATCACCCTGCTTGATGGCCGATATATAGTCGAGAACTTCCACGTGCATCGGGCAGGCCTTGGTGCAGTTGTTACAGGCCACGCAGCGGAAAAGCTCCGGGTAGAGCGCGTGGATTGATTCGGCGACCGGTTCGATCTTCTCGATATCGAACACGGCGCGGTTCGCGGGGTAGAAAGGAATCTGGGCCAGGTACATGTTGGGTTCGACAACGGTCTGGCAGGCCAGGCCGAAGTAGAGCTTGTAGTCGCCTTCCTTGCGGTAGACGGTCGGGCACGCGCCGCACACGCCGCCGCGGCAGCCGGCGCCTCTCAGGAACTTGAAGCCCGCGTATTCCATTGCCTTCATGATGGTGAGGGTCTCGGGAACTTCGTAGCGCTTGCCCATGACATAGATGGGTATCGTTTTCGCCCCCTCGGGAAGAATGGCTCTGTCTCCAGTTGCAACCTGTCTTGCGGGTGCTGACATCTTAGTTCTCCTTAACGTGGAAAAGAAATGTTCTATATTCTGATCGTGAATCGGCTCAGGCGGTGGCCGCAGCGGATTCGACCGGAAAATTCCTGGCTTTCAGGCACTCGATCGCGCTCACGTCGCTGAGGTCGAGCCTGTAGGATTCGGGACCGAGCCCGAGCGCTATCGCGAGAAGCTGGGTAAAATAGAAGACGGGAAGCTTGCCGGCGATTTTGCCGTTCCGGACGAGTTCGTCCTGCTTTTTGGCCAGGTTGTACTCGCAGAGCGGGCAGCTCAGGATGAGTGCTTCGGCGCCGGCGGCGGAGGCGCTCTCGATGATACGCCCGATGACATCCGCCACTGCCTCGGGGTGAGCCAGCACCTGGTAGGAACCGCAGCAGACCGTGCTTGCCGCGAAGTCGACCGGAACGGCGCCGATTGCTTCCACGAATTCATTCATTATTCTTTCGCCCACGGGCTCGATCGCCACGTCCTTAGGCCTGACAAGCGTACACCCGTAGTAGGAGGCAATCTTCAGTCCGTTCAGGGGGACTTTTATCCGGGAGCGCAGGGTGTCCCAACCGACCATGTCACGAAGGAAATTAAGGAAATGGACCACATCCACTTCACCGTGGTAATCCGTCTCCTCCGTCATGAAGTCGTTGATTGTCTTGCGCTTCACTTCGTCATTTCGCATCAGCAGGTTTGATCGGGCCAGAGTGTTGTAGCACATGGAGCAAAGGGTAACGACCTTGTCGCTTCCCTGGTCCATTGCTCTGATGAGGTCGCGTATGGGGGCAACATGGTGGATGAGGTCATCGTCGGCCAGGGAATGAACCGCGCCGCAGCAGTTCCATCGCGACAACTCCTGGAATTCCACTCCCAGTGCCGCCATGGAAGCCACCGCCGCCTCCTCCAGGTTCTTCGCTTTCGTTTTCAGGGTACATCCGGGGTAATAGCTAACTTTCATGATACTCCTCAACTCGTCAGTTTTCTGAAGCAGCTTACCAGAGCTATTTGAGGCAGCTCTCTGATTGTCTCGGCGGGCAACTTGGAAACCTCGATCATGTTGATGTTCTTCCTGAGGGTCAAAAGCCGGACGGCCTCAATGACCCTTGCCAGATCGATTCCCCTTGGGCAATTTGCCGTGCAGGTGTGACAGGATGCACAAGTCCAGCCCGTCTGGGAATTGACCACTTCCTCTTCCATTCCCAGTTGAGCCATGCGCATGATCCTTCTGGGCAGGGTCTCCATCTGCCCCGACATGGGGCAGCCTCCGCCGCAGGTGCCGCACTGAAAGCACTTGAAAATGTCCTGTCCGCTGAGTTGACTCACTTTCTCGATGAACTCGTGCTTGATTGTTTTTTCAGAAATCTCAATCGGCATTTTCTTCCTCGTTTCCTTTGCGTTCAGGAAGTAACCCGGTCCTCGGGGGCGTCCCCGCTAAACGCGCGGAGGGGCGCCGCTGCCCGTCCGGGGCAATCCAGGGACGACTGTCCGCAAAAAGGCAGTTGTCCCGTGCGTCAAGGTTTCGAATCATCCGGATTAAAGAACGAGTTTCACAAAGAGGTGGAAAGCCTTTATCCAGGGAGCGGGAGCAATCCGAAAGTCTTTCAAAACCGGTGTTCCTCAGTTTGCCTAACGTTTATTGTCACAAATTCGATAATTTGAAGCAATTCCCAAATATTAACGCCTGACGGCTAAAATCCGCCAGGAGCGGTTGGCTGGTATGGTGCAGAGAAGGCTTTGTAAACCAATCAGGGCATTTTGTGAAGCGAAAATGCACAATTCTGCTGATTTTATTTTTATTCCCTCGAAATTTGATCCCCGGAGAAAATCAAGCTAAAGGCCTTGTGGCACTTGAGCCGAGTATTTCATTGTAAAAAGTTCAAAAATATCTTACATCCAGATCGACTCCGCGAAAAGTCATGGCGGTTTACCCCTTGCATGGGGTGCTCCCGTTGCTTGCGTCGGGGATTACTCTTGAGGTTGTCCATATGAATATTCGCGTCCTCGGCTCCTCCGGCTCCGAAGGTCCGGGCAATAACACTCCCGCATTCCTCATTGACGATTTCCTCCTGATGGATGCGGGGACCATCGCCCCTTCCCTCGACCGAGCCGAGCAATGCCGCATCACCCATATTTTTCTCACGCACGCGCACCTGGACCACATCAAGGGAATTCCTTTCCTGGTCGATAACCTCGTTGCCATGAACCAGTCCCGCGGTGTTCAGATCCTCAGCGGCAAAGATGTGCTCTCGGACCTCAAGAGGAATGTTTTCAACAACCGCATCTGGCCCGACTTCACCCTCATTCCCAATGGCAACAGCCCGGTAATGCTCTACCAGCCGATTTCGACCCGCATACCGGTACTGGCCGGAAGATATACGATAACGGCGGTAAAGGTGAATCACACCGTCCCGGCTTATGGCTATCTCATCGAGGAGCCGTCCCGGGGAACGCTCGTCTATACGGGTGATACCGGCCCGACCGAGATGATCTGGAAAAAGATGCGGACCCATACAGTGCGAAAGCTCATCATCGAGGTATCCTTTCCCGATGAGATGAACGATCTGGCCCTGGCCACCGGTCATCTCACGCCTTCCCTGCTCGCCCGCGAAATCAAAAAAATGCGGACCATTCCCGAGACGATCTACATCGGGCATCTGAAGCCCTTTTATAGAAATGCTATCGAGGCCCAACTGGCCAGGATCCCCGGCGCAAACCTGCAAGTCCTTAGAGACGGCGAACGGTTTAAACTCTGAGCGGGGGATAATGAGCATCTTCCGAAAAATCAGTGCTCCGGTCCTGCTGCTGTGCGCGATCGAGATTTTCCTTCTTCTCTATTTTCCACCATCCCTCATTCTTGAACCCGCTGTCACGACGGGGGGAGACACCCACTCCCATTTCATGTCCGCGGTCGTAATGCGGGATGCCGGCTCATTCTTTTCCCCCATCACCTGGTTTTACGGGAATTTTGGGGGCTTCCCGCTGTTCCTGCACTATTTCCCCTTTCCGTTCCTGCTGATGGCGCTCGCATCGTTTATCATATCCCTCGAGGTTGCATTCAAACTCATCACTCTCCTGGCGATCATTCCCCTGCCGGCGGCCGTTTTTTACTGTCTCAAGCGTCTTGGCTACCCCGGGCAGGTGTCCACAGCGGGTGCCGCTCTTTGCCTTCCCTTCCTGATGATGTCCGAGAACCATATGTGGGGAGGGAATATCACGAGCACCCTGGCGGGCGAGTTTTCATTCGGCATCTCGTTCATCCTGGCGATCGTTCTCGCGGGCAGGCTCTTCACCGATGCACCCCGGAGGCGATCGCTCCTCGCCAACTCACTCATCGAGGCGCTCATCGCCCTGTGCAACGGATATCCCATACTTTACTCCGGCATGGCCTCCGGCTATTTCCCCCTCCGGGGCCGGGCCATCCGCTACATTGTCCCGCTGCATGCCCTCGCCCTCGGGTGGACGGCTTTCTGGCTGCTGCCGCTCATGCGTTATGCGTCCTGGAACACTCCGTTTGCCCACTGGTGGTCTTTCCAGTCAGCGTTCGAGCTTTTTCCTCCGTTGCTCTGGCCCGCGATCGCCGGGGCGCTCATCGCGCTGGGCTTCCAGGCACGAAAACTTCTCCGGCGCATTGAACCGTCAGATAAAAACGCACTCTCACCCGTTCGCCCCGAGGTATCGCCGGGTGGAACGGACCGGTCATGCGAGGCCTCGATGGCGCCGGGCGTCATGCGCGCCACCCCTCGGGAGGCACCGGAGTCTTCTGCGGAGGCATACCTCTGGTGGCATTTCGGGATTGCCCTGCTCGGCTTCGGCATAGCCCCCCATTTCGGACTGGTGGACATCCGCTTCCTGCCTTTTGCTCAGATCGCCATTGTGATGCTGGGCGCAATCGGGTGGTGCAGGCTCATTCTGTGGCTCCCGCGGCCCAACCTCTGGCTGAGCCTGTTCACGGCCGCCATGATCGTCTTCTCTTTCGTCAGATCGGCGACCGTGGAGTCCTGGATCAGGTGGAACTATTCGGGACCCGAGGCCAAGCTCCTCGCGGAGCCTTTCCGGCAGGCAACCCATTTCCTCGTGGGGTCTGAAAACAGCCCTCGGGTGGTCTACGAGCATTCGGATATCACGAACGGCGCGGGCACTGTCAGGGCATTCGAAATGCTGCCCTACTATTCCGGACGATCCACGCTGGAGGGACTCTACATGCAGTCCGCTCTCAGCGCCCCGTTTGTCTACTATATCCAGTCGGAGATCTCCGAGACCCCCACCACGCCGCTCACAACCTTCTATTATTCCCGCTTCAATCCGGAACGGGCGGCGGAACATCTCAGGCTCTTCAACGTGAACCAGGTAATTGCCGTATCCGGCGGCACGTGCAACGCCCTGGACATTTCTCCCGCTTTCGAGCCGCAAGCCGCGTTCCCCCCGTTCAGGATCTACCTTCTAAAGGACGCGGAGCCGTCCTATGTCACGCCGTTGCGTTTTCAGCCCCGCCGCATCCCCGAGCGCGACTGGAAAACCGTCCAGTATGCGTGGTTTCGGAAATCCACGCTGAAAACGCCTCTCATCGTCGCGGACGACAACACGCCGGGGGATTACTGGAAAACGGTCCCCGTTTTCGAAGGCGCACCGGAGGATATCCCGGAGATCCCGATCTCGGGGCCCGATG
>JBDKTY010000293.1:0-3456 GCA_039679945.1 Syntrophobacter sp.
TCTGCATCCAGTTTCCTGACGTGATCAACGCCCGGCATATGCTGCCGTTGTCATAAGTAAGGTTCTCCTCGATCCATGGCCAGTCATCCGAGGCGCATTTCCGCCAGCACTCGTAGAGTTGAACTGCCAGCTTCTCCTGAATGCGCCTCGCCTCGCTGTCACCGCTGAATTTCTGCAAATAGGCGTGTATTCCCCCAAGCGCGAATGCCCATGAACGGGGCGCATCGAATTCCAGTACCGCCGGCAGGGCTTTTTCGAATAGTTCCAGGGCCGCTCCGCGGATATCATTTGACTCGACCAGCTCTATGACCTCTCCTAAACTCCAGAGCGCTCGGCCGTGACTGTCCTGGGAGCCGGTTTCATCCTTCCACCTGCGTTCGTAGTCCATGAAGTTTCGGAAGCGGCTCGTGTGCTCGTCAAACGCATGATGCAAAAAGCTCAGGTAAGTGCAGGCCAGCTCCATCACGCGTGCGCTGTCGGGAACCATTTCCCGGGCCATGAGAACCGCCATCAGCGCCCTCGCGTTATCATCGGTGCAATAGCCGTGGCGGCGATCGGGAATGATGAACTTGGCATGCTGCATGATCCCGACGTCATCGGTCAGCCGGGCGATGTGGTCCAATTTGGGCTGGGGCACATCCCGGGGGGAGGAATTCAACGTCCTGGTCCGGAATATTGTTTTGGGCTTCTTTTCTCTTTCTTCCTTCACCTCCTTGAAAACTTCCAGGTACCTCCGCGCCACCTCTTTCCAGGTCATATCCCGGCAGAAAGTGTAAGCGCGCTTGCGCATGGTATGCCGTTCCACCTCCCTAGCGAGAAGACTGTTGATCTCCCTGGCCATGGCCTCAGTGTCGCGAAAAGGAACGATCCGGCCGCGCCCGTCGGCCAGCATTTCCTCGGCGTACCAGTAAGGGGTGGAGATCGTCGCCTTCCCGCTTCCCAGGGCATAGGCGAGCGTGCCCGAGACGATCTGTTCCCGGTTGAGGTAGGGTGTGACATAAATATCCGCCGCTCCGATGAATTCACATAGCTCTTCCAGATCAACAAACCGGTTGTGAAAAATGATATGCCCGCCGACCCCCAGTTCCCTGGCGCGGCTCTGCAAAGAAAGGCGGTAAGACTCACCCTGATCCTTCCTGATATGCGGGTGCGTGGCTCCGAGGACAATGTAGACCGCTTCCGGATTTTCCCTGACCACTTGTGGTAGGGCTTCTATGACGGTCTCAATACCGTTGCCGGGGGAAAGCAGCCCGAAGGTCAGGATCACTTTGCGGCCCTCGACCCCGAACTGATCCTTATAGAAGTTGGGGTCCACAAAGGGTACATCGGGAATGCCGTGGGGGATTACGACGATTTTTTCCGAAGGAACGCCGTACACTTCATGCAGGATTGCGACGGCCTTCCGGCTCATTACGACCAGCCGGTCAGATAATTGGGCGATGCGTCTGGTGACGACCATCTGCCCAGCAGACGGGCTCTGGATGACCGTGTGCAGGGTGGTCACCAGGGGCATCCGCAGACCGCTTAGCAACTCCAAAATGTGCGCACCGTTATCTCCGCCGAAAATCCCGAATTCGTGCTGAAGGCAGGCTGTCTCCACCCGGTTCATGTTCATGAAGTCCGCCGCGAGCCGGTAATCCGCCGACAGGTGCTGATTGACTTCGAAACGAACCTGAGCCGGATAGGGGTAACCCTCGGGAACGTCGTTCATCGCGACCGCCCAGTATCCCGCCGTCGAATCTTCCGTGGCCAATGCCGTAAGAAGATCGGACGTGAAAGTGGCTATACCGCATTGGCGCGGAATATAGTTACCAACCAGGGCGATTTTCTTTATTCTTGAATCATGGACCTTCTGTTGAGGCATGGCTGTTCTCCTCTTTATGTCTCAAAATAGATCCTTGCGCTGTGGCCCAGACCTTGCAACCTTCCGTGTTCATGGGTGACGCTTTATGCTGTCCGATTATGTCCCCCATGTCATCAGCAACTGTACCTGGACTGGCAGAATCTTCGCAGTCAACGATCTCAATGGAATCTCCATCCCGGAGGGTTTGATCTAAGCTGGCTAATTTTCCATTCACCTTTACGACACTGCTCCGTGAAGCAAAGAAATTGGCGGCATCCAGATATTCGAGAACGGTGGCTTTGTCGGGCAAGCGGGTGATTCTGCCGCCCTTGCCGAAAACCACCATGTGATCCTCGCAAACCTGACGGCGTAAAAGTTCAATAAACGCATCGGTGCTCTTTGCCTGGTCATGCCGGCGCACGAGCCCCTTCAACCATTGGTTTTTGAGGGAGTCTTTTCCCATAGCGACAGCACTTTTATAGAGCCAATGCGCAGCCGAGCCGTGCTCAGCTTCCATGTGCATAAGTTCTGTCCGCACCTGGAACTCAATCGGTTTATGGGTGACCTCTCGCATTGGGTAGACACAGGTGTGCAGAGACTGGTAGCCATTATCCTTGGGAAGTCCGATGTAATCGTCAAAGGTTCCGGGAATCGGTTTGAAATGGGTATGCAGCAGTCCGAGTACAGCATAGCATTCGGGCACGGACGAGACGATGATTCGCAGTCCGATGCGATCCATGATGTCCTCCAGCGCCGTTCCCTTTAGGGTCATCTTCAGGTGGATGCTATAAAGGCTCTTTGCGCGACCGTGAACTTCCGCATGAATGCGGTTCTTGTCCAACAGACGTTTGACGCCTTCAATCAGTATCTCCAGACACTTCTCATCTTCGGACTGAATCGGAGTCACGTCCTGCTTCAGTTTTTCATACTGAAAGGGATGCAAAATGCGAAAGCAAACATCTTCAAGACGGCGGCGCATCTCGCCAAGGCTTAACCGATCCGCGATTGGCACATAGAAATGAAGCGTTTCCTGCGCCATATGGCATGGATTCTTTCCTTGGGATTCAAGCGTCGTTTCCAATTCTATTAGACGGAAAACGATAAGAAGAATGGCCGCGCGGGGCGTCTCGGACATGGACACTAGGAGAGCATTAATATCCTTGCGCCGATGGATTTCGGTATCGATACGGAGGCTGAAGGGTTGTTTGAGATATGCGAGTGTATCGGCTACATCTTGACTGACGTGTTCCCGAATTTCCTCTGGTTTAACGCGGCCTTGCCAAAAATGAGGGGCTACCAGGGCACACGCAACAGTTTCAGCATCCGCCCCCTGCTCAATGAGCATTTCAGCGGCCTTGAAAGGCGATGAATCACGGTCGGATTCCCGCTGCCTTGAAAAGCCGTATGCCTTTTTTAGGAGGGTGGCATCTTTCGCCGTGTAGATATTTTCGATTTTTTCAATAAATAGGCTGCCACAAGCCAATACCGGAGTATTTCGTCCCATTGCTCGAAATTCTAAGGACCAACAATATGTCAACTTTTTTATTGGATTTTTCTTATTTTTTATATCCGGGTAGAACCAGTCTCTCCAGTCCAATCATCCTGTCGCAATA
>JBDKTY010000294.1:0-2211 GCA_039679945.1 Syntrophobacter sp.
ATGATGATGAGGAGAGGGGTGAATGCGTAACGGGAATCGATATAGGGAACCCGAAATTTCCGGGTCCCGGGCCAACCGTTGCCGTCGAGGACCATTGTCCCCCCGCAGACCATGCTGAAGGCGAAGAGCGTGCCGATGCTCGTGAGGTCCGTCACCTCGTTGAGGTTCAGAAAGAGCGCGGGGATGGCAACCGAAAAACCGGTAACTATTGTGGCCAGCGAAGGTGTCCGGAAGCGGCGATGGATCGACGAAAAACCTTTGGGCAACAGGCCGTCCCGGCTCATCGCCATCCATATCCGCGGCTGCCCGAGCATGAATACGAGCAGCACCGACGCCATGGCGACGACGGCGCTTGCGGCTATTATGCCCATGAGCCACTGCACGTCGGCCCCGAGCTTGCCAAAGGCAAAGGCCAGGGGGTCGCCGACCTGCAGCTTGCTGTAATGGACGACCCCCGTGAGGACAAGGGCCAGGGCGACATAAAGCACGGTGCATATCCCGAGAGCGCCGAACATTGCACGCGGCAGGTCACGCTGAGGGTCCTTACATTCCTCCGCGGTTGTGGACAGGGCATCGAACCCTATATAGGCAAAGAATATCCCCGACACACCTTTCATTACGCCCTCCACCCCGTTGGGTGCGAAGGGGTTCCAGTTCGCCGGTCTCACATAGAAGAGGCCCGCAACTATTACGAGGAGTACGGTCATCACCTTCACGAGGACCATGGCATTGGACACCCTTTTCGATTCCTGGATTCCCACATAGATCAGGGCGGTGACCATGGCCACGATCAAGACCGCCGGCAGGTTGAAGATGATGCGATGGCCAAGTATCGTGGGAGCAAGATTCCAGGCCGTGTATGAACGGATCAGGGAAGCCAGCGCCGGGTTGGCGGTCAACTCCTGCAGGCTCTGTCCCGCAGCGATATGCCCCTTGACCGCCGCCGCTCCGTTAAGTGCCGTTCGGTAGTCCATCGCCAGGAAATCCGGTATGGTCAGGCCGTATCCTGCAAGGAGTTCGACGAGATAGTTGCTCCAGGAGATTGCGACGGCAATATTGCCTATGGCGTATTCCATAAGCAGGGTCCACCCCATGACCCATGCGAGGAACTCGCCGAAGACCACATAGGTATAGGTGTATGCCGACCCTGAAACGGGAATGAGAGACGCAAACTGGGCGTAGCACATGGCGGTGCATCCACAGGCGAAGGCGGTGAATATAAAAAGGAATATTATGGCCGGCCCGCCCCAGTAAGCCGCATTCCCTATGGCGGAGAAAATCCCGGCGCCGATGATCGCCGCAATCCCCAGGGCGGTGAGGTCCCTGACGCCGAGGGCCCTGACAAGTCCCGGCGCAGGGGAGGGCACAAATGGACCCTCCGGGGCTTCGATCTCCATTGCGTCAGGTATAGGTTTCTTTCTCGTCAGGTCTTCGTATATCCGCATAGTCACCGCCTCGGGTAATTAGAGTATGGATGGCCGGACGATGTCAGTCGTTGAGTATTGACAAAGGCTGTAAATAACCATTGAAATCTTGTCGCGGGTGGTACGAACCTGCCGAAAACTGTTTTACACTAATCATCTATGATGTACTATAAAACATAACGGATTCCGGTCGGAGGCTCTCGAAAATGAAGAATGTTTCCAAATATTACAGAGATCTCACGGAAATGGCCAACAGCATCGTCCTGCTCCTATCTGCTTCAGGAAGGATTACGTACATCAACCAATACGGTGCGGACTTCTTTGGTTTCAGGAGGGATGAACTTCAGGGACAGAAGCTACTGGGGACGATTCTTCCCGAAAGCGACAGCGCAGGCCGCAGGCAATCAAAACTTATCAAGAGTATTTGTAGTCAACCCGAGCTCTATGTCAGGAACGAAAATGAGAACGTGACCAAAACAGGTGAGCGGGTATGGATAGTATGGACGAACAAGGCGTTCCAGGACGAAAACGGCCGCACCTATGAAATCCTTTCTGTCGGCAACGACATTACGGCCCGGAAGATGATGGAGATGGAGCTTACGGAGACAAAGAGCCTGCTCGAAGAGCGGGTGCTGGAAAGGACGGAGAAACTGGACGGCGCCTACAGGGACTTGAGGTCGCTGACAATTCGGCTGGCTGCCGCTGAAGAGACGGAGAAGAAGAGGATCTCCCGCGAGATCCATGACCGGATAGGGCAGAACCTCAGCGCCATAGGCCTCAATCTCAC
>JBDKTY010000295.1:0-2265 GCA_039679945.1 Syntrophobacter sp.
AGAAAATGGAGGTGAAATCCCGGCGCGTTGAGGGATTCCATGAAAGCGGGGGTGTAGAACCCGGCCAAGGATCCCCTGACATTGTGAAAATCAAAAACAGGCTGGTCCTTCGTAGCCTCGACGAGCGGCCGGTAGTTTTCCGATCTTGGAACCGCCCTGCACCTCACGTGGCTGAATGTGCCGTCAATGCGGATGGCATAGAGCATGTTTTTCGAAGGTATGAGATTATCAAGCAGGCTGGTCAGGTCATGGCTGCCACCGGTGTCCTCAATGTCGTCAAAGGTGTCGGGGCTGAAAAAGGTAACGCAGGCAAAGGGAGATTTCTCATCGTCCGGGACATCGTAGACGTTTCCATCGGACCTTATCTGGTATACCTTCCCGTCAAGAAGGAGCATCTCGCCGTCGACGTAGTTGAAGGTACCGAGTCCAAAATCACCGTGCTGCTTCACCTGGGCAATTGTGGTGTTTTCAACGTACAACCCCTCGACAAGTGCATTGATTGGCGCCGAGAGATAGACGGCGTTTCCTTTGTCCTTGTTGACGAGGAACTGTCTCAGCGCCTGTTCGATAAGATCCGCCGCCGAGCAGCCAGTGCGCTCCATCGCGCGTGTAAGTTGTGTCAGAATATCGTAGGATAACAAAAACTCCAGTTCCGTGATTTCTTCACTATCGGCCATGGTTGCTCTCTTCCTGGATCGTATCGCCTTGTGTCATCGCCGCTGCCTCCCGCGCACGACGGGGCCTTCTCCGCCTTCTTCTGCGCTTCTTTTTCGGTGTTTCATCCGTCGACTCTCCGGCGGACGCGACGGGAGGATTCTCAAGGAGGAAGGCCTCCCACCATTCCAGGGGAACCCGATATTCGCTCTGGGCCTGCGCCGCAAAGTTCAGATAGGTAAGGGCTTCAGCAAATTCCGGCCTTGCGGCGATGAGAGCCGGCCGTTTGGCCGGCATTTTACACAGGGAGGTTTTGAGAGAGATAATAGCGCCCAGCCGGGCGCCGATCCGTCCCGGGATCTGTGCATTCTTAATCGTCTCATCCATGAAAACTGCACACATTTCCTCGAGGGCCTGGTGTCTGGGGATGCCCTCCCGGTGCCGCGCTAAAGCAGCATCCTCTATACCCGGCCCAAAAAGCGCCGCAAAGAGAAGCGCGGGCGTTGCGCCTGTGCCGCTCCGGAAGAGTTCATCGATGCGCGCCAGGTTCGCTTTCAGGAGTTCGAAGCGTCCACTGACTGCCTGGATCCAGTTGCCAAGGTCGGGAAAAAGGGAAGCGAGCAGGCCTGCCTTTTCAAGGAGTACAAAGGTCGGTGCGGCAAAACCGAGGAGAAACAGTTTCTGTATCTCTTCGTAAAGCCTCGACGGAGAGACTCGGGAAATCGTTGACGAAAGCTCGCAAATACATTTCCACGCCTGCGCCTCTATCTCAAAGTCGTGGGACGCGGCAAACCTGACGGCGCGCAGCATGCGCACAGGATCTTCCGTAAATCGGATCCGGGGGTCACCGATGGAGCGTATGAGCCGTGCTTTCAGGTCGGCAAGCCCTGTGCTGTAATCCACAACAGAAGAATCCGCAATGTTGTACGCGAGGGCGTTGATCGTGAAGTCACGGCGCAGGGCATCCTCTTCGGGATCTCCGAAGATGTTGTCCGCCAGGACCATTCCATGCTCGTCCTTCAGGTGGCGCACGTGGCGTCTCCCGGGGACTTCCTCTTGATTATCCGCAATATCGGACGGATCGGCCGCGCGGCGGAATGTGGATACCTCGACGATCTCATCCTGAAAATGCAGATGGGCCAGCCTGAACCGGCGTCCAACAAGACGGCAGTTACGGAACAGCCGCTTGATCTGACCGGGTGTCGCATTCGTGCCGATGTCAAAATCTTTGGGTGTTCGACCAAGAAGCAGGTCGCGGACACATCCGCCCACCAGATATGCGATGAACCCGCGCGAATGAAGCCGATAGAGCGTGCGAAGGGCATTCGGGCTGACCTGCTTTCGCGAAACACGGTGTTGTTTTCGGGGAACTACGTGTGGTTCCATCGGCATCAAGATACCATACCCCGGCGGAAAATCATAGAGTAGCGAGCAACAAAGAACGCACTCCCGGTCAAGCGGATGCAAAGCCTCAGGGCTTATAGAAAAAAGTATCCACCCGGCTTCCCCTGCCGGATGGATACCTGTCGAACTTTATGCGATGGCGGGTGGTGTTACCCCGCCGCTTCTTCCTTGCCCTTTTTGATGACGGCCCTCTTGTCCTCGGGGGGA
>JBDKTY010000296.1:0-42228 GCA_039679945.1 Syntrophobacter sp.
TGGACCTGTGGATGCCTCTGGACAGGCTGTGCCGGAAACACAGTGTTGAATGGAGGTGGGTTAAGGGCCACTCAGGCCATACCGAGAACGAGAGGTGCGACCAGCTTGCGCGGGAAGCAATCCCAAAATGATGGATTGTCCCAACTACTTTACGTGTTCCGTTCCCCTCTGTCCCTTAGATCCCGAGCTTTCGAAACGTTCATGGATTATCGGTGAAAAAGTTTGCACCAGAAGTGAACATAGGGAAGAGCCATGGATTCAGAGGCAGAAGAAACTAAACAGAACTACACCGGCCTCCCTGATGGAGCAGGGCTTCACCCTGGAATATCTCACTTCCACGGCACCGAAGAAGCGTACACTGTCACCTGAACACAGGGCCAGACTCCGGGAATCCGCCAGGCGTTACCAGTTCGGCGTGTGAAAAATAGCCTGTCTTAGAACCGCAAATCAAAACTAAAAATTCCGGGCGGTATGATTCATCGTCCAAAATAGCTGGGGTGTCCCTTGCGGGATGCCCCTTTTCATTTTATGTGAGGAGTAAGCGCAAGTGCAGAAATACTTGTCACCTGAAGAAGTTGAAGAAGTGCTTGGCATAAAAGAAAAGACCCTCGCCAACTGGAGAACCCAGGGACGGGGGCCACAATTCTACAAGTTTGGTAAGGTTATCCGGTATGCGCTTGATGACCTTCAGAAGTGGATTCAGATTCACAGGGTTCGAACTGCTGATTCAGTCTAGCGTCTATAACGGTTACAGCCTGCTTCTTAACGTCGGGGATGAGATGAGCATATCTTTCCGTCATGGTTAAGGATGAATGCCGCAGAAGCTCTTTAATGGTCAAAATGGGGGTGCCTTCCAGTGCTAACCAGGATGCAAACGTATGCCGCAACGTGTGAAACGTCACCCTGTGTGTGCGGTCCTTTTTATCAATCCCCGCGTTCAGATTGAGTGCCTCTACGGTGCGCTCAAAGGTATCTGACACCTCCCGTATCTGATCCCCGAATCTATCCTTGAAGACAAACTCCTCAGGCGTTTTGCCCTCAGCCCTTCCCGACAGCATCGCTTTGGCAGTCTGATTCATGAAAGCCTTCTGTGCCTGTCCGCTTTTCGGGTCAACTAGAGTGATAATCCCGTCTTCAAGATTAATATGATTCCATCTCAACCCGAATATTTCCCCAGCCCTAAGCCCCGTGTTCAGGCTCAAGAGTGCCATACCTCGCAACTGTGGACTGATCTTTCCTAATTCGTTGAGGAGTTTCACTGCTTCCTCAGAAGTAAGGAATCTTTCCCGCTTGTTGTTTGGGCGCGGTATCTTGACCTGTTTCACGGGGTTCTCACCCTTCCATAAGCCGAGAGATACACCCTGATTAAGTGCCTGACGAATCAGAACGAGCACATGCTTAATGGTCTGTGGGGACAGTTCCTTTTTGTGAAGGTCGCTTTTAAGTTTCTCAAGCTGAAATGGGTTAATCTCGGTAACAGGAGTTTTCCCGAGCACAGGCTTGATGTGTTGGTTATATCGGCTAGTTTCAGCCTTGAAGGACTTCCGGTTGACCTCTGCCCACTTCGCATACTCCTTCCATAGTTCGCTGAATGTCAGGGCATCGATTTTCTTGTTTGGGAGTTCTTCACCATGCCTAAGGGCGCGTATTCTCTCCCCCCGGACCTGTGCGGCCATCTCTGCCGTATACCCGTCGTGCCTCCAGCCTACTGTCTCCCACTGCTTCTTCCCGGAGAGAGTCTTATAGGAGATATCGAAGCATCTATCAGGCTTACCATTGTGCTTACGCGTAGGGTGTTCCCTGTAGTATACACCGGTAAACTTGTCCATCTTCTGCCTGTTGCTATCGGCCATCACATCCCCTTTTCACCTACTTTTTCTGCTACCCTATTGCTACCCTGATGCGGGAATTATGGGGATTTTGAGGGAAGAAGTCAATTCAAAAAATGGCTGTAACACATGGAAATATAAAGTATTATGGCACTAGCGGGAAATAGCGGGAATCATTAGGAAATGGTCTCCGGAACCAAAGGTCCCGGGTTCGATCCCCGGGTCGCCCTCCAAACAATATCCATGAAATCAATGAATTAGCGTTAGGGCCAACTCTAATCAGGTAGGCCCTTTTTCTTTCGTGCTAACACCATGCTAACACGGAGTAGAAGAAACTAAACCCTTGCTTGTTCCGTGGCACGCCGCACATCTTAATCGGACAGGCCCGAGCACAACCAGTTTGAAGGCTAAAGCGTTACCCAGCAAGGCTTAACCGCACAGCATTTTCGCAGACTGGCTCCAGTGGGGGTTTTACAGGAGGCAAACTTAAGAGAAACGGACTTCAAATCCGTAGGTCGCAGGTTCGAATCCCTGCTCCCGTGGTGTCCCATCTTCTACACCGAGTCTGTCCTCTACCGGTTCATCATGAGGAGCGAGATGCCCATAGCTGAGAAGTCTCAGGATTGGGTAACGGAAATGATATTGCCTCAGATCGGGAAGACCGGGAGGGAGCTTGACTTTGCTGCACCCTAAAGAAAAAGGCAGGGCCATTTGCTGACCCTGCCCAGTGAATCCGGTAGTTGCTCTTGGTCATGCCTTCTTCAACCTCTTCATGGATGCCACCAGACCAACCAGACCAGGACCGAGGAGAAGGAGAGTTGATGGTTCGGGGACGGCAGTTTTGCACACAATCCAGGCACCTTGACCTTGCGCTTTATTGTCTCTATCTAAATATAGCTCGTCTCCTGTGGATGTATAATCATCATAAGACCAATCAGTGCTCTCTGATCCGGCCCATGCCCCTCCCCATCCTGCTGTTTGATTATCATATAAGCCCCATAAATAGGGAAGAAGCACACCGTTGTTATCTGTGTCTTCATAAGTAGTGCCCATTATATCGCATAAAGCTATAAAACCTCCGGGCTGAGTCAATTGGAGCACAGCACTGGCATGTATTGTAATCAATTCATCATACGTGGCTATCCTAAAGTCTGTTCCCTGCAAAGCCGCCGCAACCTGATTATAGGTCATATTGACGTAAACATCTGTGTCCATCCAAGTTAATCCAGTATCCTCATCATAAAAATAGCCTATTCCATTAACACTAGGTTAATCAATGATGTCAGCAAAGACAGGCTGTGCGACAATAAACAATCCAATAATTAGAAAACAGATTCTTCTCACCGTTAGCTCCTATGAAAGGTTATAAGATGATAACCACTCTTTGATTTGGAATCTTAGTATGAACAAGGGTTAATGCGTTCGCTTGCAATAATCCTGCCATATCCAAAATCATAATATTTAACTATTGGATTTATTGGGCTTTTCGGGATTGGCATTTGACGTAAAGCACTTGTGGTAATCATGTACAATAAAAGAATGTGTAAACTATCATAACACTCTAACTGGGTTATACATTGAGACATTCAATACACATCATGGTGAATTACAACACTATATCTTATGTAAACAATTCCGACAATCATGAGTAACAGTATTGCCTTGATAGTTTTTCAAAGATAATCCCGCGGTATCCATTGGCGCAGGCTCGAAATTTGGCAAAAAGTCTGAGTCACTTACGTAGGGTGGTTTATGTCCAGGTTTACCCCCTTGCCAGTTTCTTATTGAATTTGCACTATTTCTTTCGGTGTGGCGGAAGACTTGGTATTGGCTTCGATCCCCGGGTTGCCCGCCATCCTTTTTGCTGATCGATACAATTATATGATATGTAGAGGCCTTTGCCTTTCTCCGGAGACTACGGGAAGGGAAAGCCATTCTTTTACCGCTGAGAGTTATGGAACCAACTGAAGAGCAAAAAGCCATCTTGAAGGCCACCGGCCGCGTTATCCGGATAAATGCGAGGGCTGGAACAGGGAAGACAACAACCCTGCGAATGCTCGCAAGCGAGCACGCTGATAAAGAGATTCTCTATCTGGTGTTCAACAAGAAGGCCAGGGAGGATGCGGAAAGCAAGTTTCCCCGGAACGTCAGAGTAAAAACCGTTCACTCACTGGCTTGGGGGTATGTGGGGCGTGATTATGGCCAGATTGGAGATTTTTCCCCTAAAGACCTGCTTCCGTATTTTCGAAGCTCCGGAAATCCCCAGGTGCTTGCAAAGATTGCGCACGATTTCCTGGTCTACTTTCTCAACTCGCCGTTTGAGCGGATTGAAGATGGCACGGGGGACTTCTCGAAACTGCTGCCGGATCAGGCAAAGGATCTCTTCAACCGACGCCTTCCAAGGATCATCGAGTCCACTCGGAAGCTGGCAACTCAGTGGTACAAAAAAGAGAAACCCTGCCCCCACGATTTCTACCTTAAGATGTTTCACAAGCTGGGTAAGTTTGACCATGCGCTCAACCGCTATGGCATGATTCTGGTCGATGAAGCCCAGGATCTGTCCGGGGTAATGCTCGATGCTCTCGAGAAATGCAAAAAGAGAGTCGCCATAGTAGGGGATACCCACCAGCAAATCTATGGTTTCCGGTATGCAATAGACGCCATGCGAACCCTTCCCGCGGATGAAGAATATGATCTCACCCGGAGCTTCAGGTTCGGAAAGACAGTCGCAAACCTTGCAAGTCTGCTCATCAGAGAGGCAAAAGGGGACCAGGGCTTCAAAATCCTTGGCAATCCCGAGAGGACATCCAATTTGGCCGTAACGGATAGCGCTCCGCAGAGAGACTGTACGATTCTCAGCAGAACGAATCTCGCACTGTTTGCCAATGCGATGGCCCTTCGCTCCAGGAAAGCGAGTTTTCGTTTCGAAAGAGACATCGAAAAGGTCCTTTGGCAAACTTTGGATGTCTATTGGCTTGAAAGCGGCGAGAAATCGAAGATCCGAAGTGAATGGCTCCAATCCTTTGATAGTATGAAGGCCCTGGAAGAGTATGCCGAAAACTGCGAGGACTTCCAACTCAGAGGGATGTCCCAGGTTGTTCGCAGATACTCCGGATCTTTTCCGGAGATAATCTACGAGATGGCGGGAATTAATCGGAACAAGGCCGAAGAGGCCAACTCCGGGAGTGTGATTCTTTCAACGATCCATGCATCAAAAGGGCAAGAATACGAAAGAGTATACATCGACTCCGATGTCGCCGATATGCTCGGCTCCGCCGACAAACTCGGCCAGACGCAGTACGACGAAGAAGTCAATGTCGCCTATGTTGGATTCACTCGGGCTATCAGGCAGTTGTTCCTATCGAAATCATTCGAGCGTATCCTGAATCCGAAGTGGCGGGATTTCCTCTTGAGCTTCAAGCAGGAGTCTCGGGGAACCGGCAGGATTTCCGGGACGGCACCTGCATACGTGGCGAAGAAGAAGTCCAAGGCAACCGGATTTTATCCCGCTGCCGGGTCGCGGACCGCGGCGCACCCAGTTGCGCCGGCAAAAGGGAAAGCGCGGACGTCTCGCCGTACTCCGAAAGTGGGCGATCGGGTTAAAACACCCCACGGTGAGGGCATTGTTATGGAAGTGCGGGATAGCGAATGCCTGGTGAAATTGGATAATCAACTTGCAAGCCTTTGGGAGAGACCCACCAGCATTAAGTTTCCAGGAAAGGGGGAATGAGCGAAGCCTCTCGGCACCCTCTCCAGCGTAGGCATACGACGAATCTCACACATATCCTTAACCGACTGAAATTACACCATTTCAAGGATTTGGATTGCCTGTCCCGCAAATAACCGGGTACTATGTCGATGCGAAATGGACCAATTTGAATAAATTGGGGGACGCATATATGGATGAGATCATTGTCGTTGTCCTTACCACTATAGCGATTATTTTTGTAATCTGCGGGTTTATAAACAGAAAACGCCATCGTGAACGCGATGAAGCCAATAGAACTGGAAATATCCCATCAAGGGACCTGATGGATGATGCCGGCTCCGCTGATGCGACTTTCGGGGATTGACGAAACAACAATATCCAATCCACTAAAAATGCACGGCAGGTCAGACCGAGATCGCTATAACAAAACCGTATTCTATCCGATCCCATGACTTCGAAAGCGCCTGGAATACTCCCGCGAATCATTTCGTAACTTCAGTTCACCGTCGTGGCATGGATTCAATGATCCTTCCACCTGTTCATCGCGCCTTCCACGGTGAATCTCTGGCGGCCATGAACAAAAAAGACAGGGCCATCGCTGACCCTGCCATTCATCAGAAATAGTTAGACGGTCTTGGGCTGACCTTGGCTAGAAAGACTTGGAGAGCCCGATTTGGAGGCCGTAGTTGACCATGTGGCCTTCGTCAAGTCCCGAGGGTTGAGCAATGCCCAGGAAGATAGTGGGCGACTGCGTGGCGTAACGCGGCTCGGGGATCCCCGCCTGATAATCCACCGTTCCCTCGAAGAACCCCACCAATCCATAGGGGAGCTTCTGGGAAATTCGCAGCTTGGTATCGACCGAGGGAGCCATGTATTGCTTATCAATACTGAGCCTCTCGACCAATGCCGCGCCGCCGATCCTGGGACTCAACACCTGGCCGCCATAGGTAATCTGGGCTGCATCCATGGAATTCCATGTATAATAAAACTTGCCAAGGACTCTGGCGTCAACCTGGAGGCCACAGTCGTACTCGGCCGTGGCAGCGAGACCAACGGCGGGACCGAAGCCAAAAGCGCTGAGATCTGTATTGTTGCCCAATACGAGAGGTGAATCGATCTCGAAACCCGCCATATTGAAATTGTAGTTGGCGCTGTAGTAGCGGAAAGCGAGACCGTATACCAATCCGGCTCTAAGGCTCTTGTTACCCCAAAAATCCTTGCGAGCCAGAAGGTTCCAGTCCACGGCCCAGGAATCGCTGCCGAAATTCCCATCCGTGACCTCGTTGAACAGAGCGCCCAGACTGGCATCCCTGATGGTCAGGAGCGGAGCGAAATAATACGTGCCGCCAACCGTGGCCGGCCTCGTAAACGTCGTGTCATTATCCAATTGCCAGTATCCGCCCTCCAGCCAGATGCGGTCCGCGAAAGGTTGACGGATATTTAACCCCGCGGCGGCATCAACCCGCCAAGTCCAACCTTTGTTGTCGATTTTGCGTCCCTCGCTCACTGTATCAAGGAAGCTGCCAACTTCATTTCCGAACATTACGTTGTGCCCGCCGACGTAATAGGCGCCAAAGGAGACTGAAACATCGTAGTAATCATTGGAATAACTTGCGCTGGTTTTTCCATCCTGCCCATAAGCAACCGTGGCGATCAGGCAGATACTCAACAGACATATGGCAATTGCACGCAACTTCATCTCTTTCCTCCTTCTGTTCGTTAAACCCGGCCAGCCTTTTCTACGCGCCAAACGAGGAATCTGTGGATTGCCAATGCGGTACGCGGTAACAGAAATACATTTTGTCATGCCGCGTTCCGCAATAATCGGGCAAGAAGCTGACAGCCCCTGTTCTCCCAGTGGAACTGTATGGTTCCTCCAGGACAGCCTTGCCCACACCATGACACCTTATTGCCATCGCATCCTATTGTGTATAACGCATTTTACGCAACGTGCCGGACACTATCAGAAATTTTCCATCCTTGCAAGCCAAGAAGTTATATGAGAAATTTTCATAGTGACATAAAGTGCTTAGAGGTTTGATTCACTGAATTTTACAGTCGGTTGATGTGGAGACAATGACGTATTGCGATTGGAAAAGTGCGACAACGGTTAGATCCGATTGACTGGTTACACGTCAAAATGGTGAATGGCAAAATCGTGAGTTGCGAAACGATGCCAGGTACCTATAACTAACTGTAAAGTTATCTTCAGTAATTATCATGAGTTGTATAAAGCGTAGCATGACACGCGATAAAGAAGGCCTTGAACTAATTAAAAGTAATCGGCCCGTTTGCAAACAGTGAGGAACGCGCGGAAAGTGATTAACAGGATTGAGCATTAACAACGGGAAGATCTCCTAAGATATGTCCCCGTGACGTCGATGGCAAGGGGGCACGTTCCGATAATCAGCAAGCCCTATGAGCGAAGCATCCGCGCAGGCCGACCCCTTGTAGATCCCGTAGGTCAGGCAGCCCAACGAATTTGCTCCGGGAATAGTCAGAATTTCTCCCGCTGCCCTTTCGCGAACCATCGGAGCATCCTCGAGGATCTCTGACACTCTTTTGCGTTCAAGATGATACTTCACCCGTTCGTCCTGTGCATCTAAGGGTAGAACGGACCAATTTCCATCGGCATCTTCACTCGCGGAGTGGATTCATCTTGAAAACTATTCCGTATGGCACCTTCTACCTCGACCCGTGGCTCATTGCAGAACTGGTTTCGCATTGGCAAAGCCATGGACTGATCTATAGGGTTTTGAATTCTTGCATGGAGCTGCCGGACGTTCGCGTATTCGGGGCGTCTGGTGGATTTCTGCTTACCGAAGTGAAAACCGATAGGTGGAAACGTGCCGTTCATGGGGCCAGGTCTTCGCGTGCCTGTTTTGAAATCGGCATAACAGGCAGACGATGACATGACGCCATCACGGTTCAACTCATCACTGAACCGCTGGCCAGGCTCGGAAGTTCACTGCCGGCAATTTTGGGAATTGGCGGATCGAGAACTTCAAATACCCGGTTACGTCCAGCCCTTTTAGCTCTGTACATTGCATCGTCAACCCTGATGAATGGGAGTTCGGGATTGTTGTCCCCGGGCAGTGCTTCAGTCACTCCCAGGCTGATGGTGATCGGGATGATTCTATCCTGGAAACAGAAGCGGGTGTGTTCGATTCGTGCCCTGATCTTCTCGGCAACTTTGACCGCATTCGCGACATTGCTTCCGTGCAGAATGGCAATCAGTTCCTCTCCGCCGTAGCGGGCAAGGAAGTCGGTCCTTCGTAAAGACGCTTTTATGAGCTTCGCTATTTCCTTCAAGCACTTGTCCCCTGCCTTATGGCCATACTCATCATTTACTTTCTTGAAGTGATCGACATCCATAAGGATGAGACTGAAATGCTCGCCATTGCGCTGGTAGCGCCTCAGATTCTCCCGAATCTGCAATTCATAGGCTCGGCGGTTACTTATCTGGGTCAATTCGTCGAGCAGTACTTCTTTTTCAAGTGAATCCGCCCGCTCGCGCATATTGACTATCTCCTGATTATGCGCTTTGAGATTACTTTCAAGCTCCGCGATCTTTAAATCTGCTTCCCGTAGCCTTGCTTCATCCGCCTGGCTCTTTCCCTCGACCGCTTTGGAAATGGTGGAGAGCTTTGCGGTGATCCTGTGGCGGATATCGGCGAGAGCTTCTCCGGAATTCAAGGTGCGATGCATGTCCTCCGTGTGTGAAAGCAACTCACTGTGGAACTGAACCCCTGACTGGTGAGTCTCACGGTTGAGGTCATGATATCGGCACAACTGCTCTTCCATCTTGTACAGGTCTTTGCTCAGTTCAACGAGAAACTCGTTGGAGTAAGCCATGCGCCCAACAGCTTCATCTATCAGCTCGCTCATCATATCACTGATTGGCTCCCCGAGCCCACTCAGTGAGACAAGTGATTTGCAGTCTCTTATTTCCTTCTGCAAATCGCGAAATTGGTTCTCATAACCCCCCGTGATTACAGGGCCGAGACTTTCGAGGATCTTCAGGAATGCACCTCGAAGGAACTCCAGTGATTCAGTGCCTGCGCTGATTCCGGACTCCGGTCCCGGTAGAGTGGCCGGGGCAGGGTATTCAAACGGGTGTTTCACAGCATCTGGCTTGTTGGAAATGCGCTCGGATATGGGGGGAATCAGGGAGATGAGATCTTCGTGGGAAGAAATGGCCTCTTTGAGGGCCGCCGAAGTCAACACCCGTTTTTCAAGGGAGAAATTCTTGAGTATGTCAATTATCGCTTCGGATAAGCGTTCCAAAGGTTCCATGCGTCCCTTTCCTTGAAGCCTGGCAATGAGCAGCTATCTTCTCTCTCCACATCTAAAAGTCCGGCCCGAAGAGTTCCCCCCAGGGTTCCGTGGTTCACACTAAGACTGCATCGAAGCGCTTGCTTTCGCGGAGAAGTTGCCCCCCCGATTTATTGAAGAGCGAACAAGCGCTCTCATACTTCGTTGCATAAGCAGTGACAATACTGAAAAAGAATAGTTATTAAATGCCACAACTTATTAACTATTGCGTTTGAACTTTTGCTGTTTCTAGCAAGTTCGGCAGAATAGCAATTTGACTAAACATTAATTGAATACGATATTAGCGAAGTTATTCGCCCTGGATCGAATATCGGTTCAAAGTGCAATGACAAGTCTTGCCCGTTGTTTGTGACACTTATCTTCTGTCTTGTGTCGCGTCCATGAAGACGGATGAATCCGCTGAAATATGCAGCATTTCCGCGGCGACCCAGGGTGCTTCGCCATCTTTTCCCGGGGCGGGCATCTTCGTTTCAGGAGGGAGAACGTTACAGGAGAGAGCAGGAACTAATTCTGCGGCAGTCGGAGACGTGGGGACAAACCAGTCAATCGAGAAGGAGAGTGAAACATGATTAGAAAGATCCTGATTCCGTTCATGGCGTTCGTTTTTGTAGTGACCATGGTTTCGCTGGCAACGGCCGGGAAAGCGGAAAAACCGCGTGCCATGGCGGTGGAGGTGGTCAAGTACGAAGCCATTGTCAAGTCGGTTGACTACGTGAACAAGACCATGACGATAACCCGCGGTGACAAGACCTTCACGGTTAACACGAAAAACGCCCGGAACCTGGATCAGGTGCTTGCTGGCGACAAGGTGGTATTGGAATACATTGAAGCGGTAGCGCTTGTGGTGAAGAAAGCCGGTGGTCCACCGGCAGCCGATGAGGTTCAGACCGTGGCGCTTGCGCCAAAGGGGAAGATGCCCGGTGCAATCGTGGCAGACACGGTGGAACTGAAGGCGATCGTATCGAATGTGGATCTGAAAAAGCGCACTGTCACCGTCCAGGGACCGGCGGGTGAACAAAAGAGCTATAAAGTCGGTAAGGACTTGAAATACTTCAAGAACATCAAAAAAGGCGACGAGGTGGTCTTGCGGGTGACCGACGCTCTGGCCGTGAAAGTGGTTAAGAAGAAGTAAATCGAGCCATTTCTATCCGGGAAGCCTGCTTGGGCGATACCGGTCGATCGCTTGGAGGTGCCGAGGGGCGAACATGGCTTCGTGCCCTGGCACCTCACCATCAGGAGTGATTCTCCGCAAGTCGGGCCACATATTCCCGCTCCTCCTTCCCGAACCAGG
Organism: Syntrophobacter sp.; assembly: GCA_039679945.1. Taxonomy (GTDB): domain Bacteria; phylum Desulfobacterota; class Syntrophobacteria; order Syntrophobacterales; family Syntrophobacteraceae; genus SbD1. Next base: position 11,165 of record JBDKTY010000296.1, read on the forward strand.
GCTGCTCGCCCGCCGCGGCATTTTCTTCCACGTGCTTGCTGTCCGAAGTCGCGGGGATTGCGACGTGGCACCTGTGATCACTCAGAATCCACTTGAGCAGGGCTTGCGGCCAGGTGTTCACGCCGAATGGCCTTAGTGGGGCGAGTTCATCGGGCGTGGGGGAATGGCGCAACAGCGCGCCGCCGCCAAAGGGTCTCATAATCACTACACCGAGTCCGAGGTCATTGGCCAGGGGCAGGATGTCACTCTCAACTTCACGCTGTTCCAGGTTGTATGGGATCTGAATAGTGGAAACAGTCCCGCTTTCCATGACACGGCGAAGCTTGAGGAATGAGGAAGAGCTGTAGTGAGTAGCGCCGGCGGCGAGAATCTTGCCCTTGCGCTTCAACTGTTCGATCATCTCCAGGTGCTCTTTCCACTTCAGGAGATTATGTATCTGGTACAGCTCGATACGACCGGAGAAAAAAGAAAGAGAACGTTTCGCCTGGGTCCAACCCGTCGAAGCGCTGTCCGCCCAGACCTTTGTGGCGATTTGGACTGCGTTGCGCCGTCCCTTCAACGCCATGCCGAGAACCTTCTCCGCTTCGCCGTACATCGGGGAGCTATCGAAGAAAGTGATCCCGGCTTCGATGGCTGTATTGACGACGGAACGCGCGTTTGAGATGGCGGCTTCTCCTCTTACGTCCAGGGTTCGCCAGGTGCCCATGCCAATTACCGGAACACGCAGTCCGGATACGCCAAGAGACCGGATTTCCAAGGTGCGCTCCCTCCCCGATCAAGAATGTGAACAGCGCTCTTTCGAGTATAAATGTATCATCGCGCGGGCTTTCGCACAATTTACATTCCGGGTATTTGACTAATCATCTTTGTGGTATTGTCAGAAATCAGTATTGGTCCCTTGCCTTGTTGCGGCAGGGCATGAGGCTACGAGTCCGCTCAAGCGGTCTTGATTCAATACCCTGCCATCATGGCCTAATCCAAACAGGACGAGATGCCGATTTAGTTGGGTCGCCATCCAGGCGAGATGCGAAATCCAAGAAGGGCATGATGTGAAGGAAAGACAAAAGACAAAGAGCACCGGCCGCAGGCCGAGCAATCTGATCTATGCGAACGATGATCCGGTCCCACCGCTATCCCTGGTCGTGCTGGGCCTTGAACATGCGGCCCTGTTGGTGGCAAGCCTCACCGCAACGATCTTTTTCGCGCGGGCAATCGGTGCCGACCCGTCGCAAACCGAAGCGCTTGTCGATGTCGGGCTGATTGCGGGCGGCATTGCCAGCATCCTGCAGGCATATCCCCGATATGGTGTTGGATCGGGATACTTTTGCCTGCATACGAGTTCTTTCATATATTTCCAACCGTCGGTGCTCGCGGCCGGCGCTGGCGGCCTGCCGCTCGTTTTCGGCATGACGGCCGTCGCGGGATTTTTTGAAGCCGCTCTGTCACGGGTTGCACCGCGACTCAGGAGCCTCTTTCCCCCCGAGGTTTCGGGTGTGGTGGTTGCGACAGTGGGCATCTCCCTTACCCCATACGCCGTGAAGTCTCTCGCTGGGATGGGCCGGGACCAACTCACCCCGGACCTGCCCTCGATGATCGTCGGATTGATTACCATGGGGCTGATTGTGGGCTTGAATGTCTGGGCCTCTGGCCAGCTCCGGCTCTATTCCATCCTGATTGGAATCGGAGTGGGGTACCTGGCCTCTTATGGCATGGGTATAATACCCCCGGAACACCTGGAGCGGATAACAAGCCTCTCGTTTGTTGAGTTGCCTAACCTGGAACTGCCCCACTTTTCCTTCGATGCCTGGTTCCTCGTGCCGTTTCTCATAGCCGCCGTGTGCGCCTCGCTTAAATTGACGGGGGATATCACGACCTGCCAGAAGATCAATGACGCGGAATGGAAACGGGTGGACATGAATTCCGTTGGAAGGGCTTTTGTCGCTGACGGGCTGGGAACAGCCGCTGCCGGTTTGCTGGGTGGGACCGGGCTTGCCTCCTCATCGTCCAATATCGGTATGGCATATGCCACCGGGGCGACGAGCAGGCTCATCGGTTACGCAACAGGAATAATTTTCATCGCCCTCTCGTTTATGCCGCAAGTATCCGCGCTTCTTACACTTATGCCCAGGCCCGTTATCGGAGCGATTACGATGTACTCCTCATGCTTCATGATCGTCACGGGTTGGAGCATTGTAATGACCCGGATGCTCGATTCCCGGAAAACCTTCGTCACGGGGCTCGCCCTGATGATGGCCGTGAGCGTGGAAACGGTCCCGGAACTCTACCATGGTTTTCCAGTCGCGCTAAGGCCAATATTCGGTTCTTCGCTGGCTTTGGCGACGGTAACGGCGATAATCCTCAACCTGATATTCCGGATTGGCATCTCGTCGCGGATAACCCTTGAGCTTGAACCCAGCGGGATCGACCACCAAAAGATCTACGAGTTTTTCGAGAACGCCGGCGGAAGCTGGGGAGCGCGCAAGGAAGTAGTCTACCGGGCAATGTCCGCGATGAGCGAACTTTACCAGTCCATTGCCGGTCTGGGGCTTGCAAAGGGAAAGATCACCACCGTGGCGAGCTTCGATGAATTCAACCTGGACCTCGATGTGCGCTACGAAGGGGTGGAACTGCAACTTTCGGAAACACGCCCGCAAATGGATGACATCCTTGAGGATGAGGACGCCCTTGCCAAACTTTCGGGTTTCCTTGTACGCCAATATGCCGATCGCACCAAAACGGAAACCTCCGACGGCCGCTGCAGAATCCAACTCCAGTTTGAGCATTGACAGTGCTCACTGCGGGATGCTGTCTCCCGAGAGTGAAGAATTCCCCCCGCATTCACATGATAAGATGCGTGGAGCAGCGGGCATGCGGTATGTGGGGCAGGCTTTCCAGCCTGTCGCTGAGGTTCGGATGTCCCGTTGATGCTCGATGCCTTTTGTCACGTGACTTCCTGACTCGGCCGACATGTTCAGGGAATGGAAGAGGCCCTTTCTCGGAGATAGCGGACCTGCAATGGGTGTGTGAGCTTGGATCACAAATCTTTTTGTCTTGATTGTCCCTTGGCTGGCAAGTAAATTTATCGCCCACTGGTTTGATCGCACTCTTTGTGGCCGGAAGGCTATGATCGGAATGGAAATGACGGATCGGAACAACAATGTCGCGGTTACGGGAATAGGTGTTTTTTCATCTATCGGCTGCAGCAGGGATGTTTTCTGGGAACACCTGGTGGCGGGGGTATCGGGCGTCAGGGCGGTCTCCGCTTTTGATGCATCGTTGCACAAGAGCAGGATGGCCTCCGAGGTCGTACCATTTGCGCCTGAAACCTTCATGCACCCGAAACAGGCCAGGAGAATGGCGAGAGTATCGCAACTGGCCGTCTGTGCCGGCATGGAAGCACTGAAGGATGCCGGTCTTCGCATCGATGGCCTGGATTCATACCGCGTGGGATGTGTGATTGGCTCCGCGGCAGGCGATTATTACACCCTGGAAGAACAGTTGTTGAGGTTTAAGGATAAAGGGCCGGGGTCGGTGAACGCTCTGACGGTTCCCAAGGTCATCCCGAACATGCCGGCGTGCAACGTGGCACTAAGCCTTGGCATCCATGGCCCCAATCTTGGAGTTTCCACCGCATGCGCGACGGGTGCGCATGCCATCGGTATGGCGCGCTGCATTTTGCTGCAGGGTCTGGCTGATGTCGTCCTTGCCGGCGGCGCTGAGTCCACGATAACGCCGTTCGTGGTTGACGGGTATTCCAGCATGGGGGTGCTGTCGCAGCGAAATGATTCCCCCGGGGAGGCAAGCCGACCCTTCGATATGGATCGAGACGGGTTTGTCATAGGTGAGGGCTCGGGCGTTCTGGTCCTGGAGACCGAGGAGCATGCGAAAAAGCGCGGAGCGGAGATTCTTGCGTTCGTGAGCGGTTTCGGAATGACGTCTGATGCGTACAGTATTGCCATTCCGGAGCCGGATGGAAGATCCGCCGCCGCCGCGATCAGCGCTGCTCTCAAGGATGCCGGACTCAACGAGGGCGACATCGGGTTCGTGAATGCCCATGGGACTTCCACCAAGGTCAACGACAGGGTGGAAACCAACGCCCTCAGGCACGCCTTCGGCGCCTATGCCCAGTCCGTCCCGGTGAGTTCCAATAAATCCATGATCGGCCACACGCTGGGGGCAGCCGGGGCCATCGAAGCTGCTGCCACCGTGCTCACTCTGCGCCATGGGGTCATACCGCCGACAATTAACTACACTACCCCGGACCCCGAGTGTAGTTTGAATGTTGTGGGGAATCAGGCACGAGAGGCAAATGTCAAGGCAGCCATCTCGAACTCGTTCGGTTTCGGGGGGCAAAACGGAGTGCTTGTATTTACGAGGTCCTGATGCGGGGAGTGCGATTCAACGCAAGCGTGTATGGCACTGGGGGCATCTTTCGGGGTTGTTCAGGACCCCGAAATAATATTTGTCAGTACCCCTGACTATGTGATTACACACCGGGCAACGGTACTGGTTGAACCCTCGGAGTGCCGCTAACACGCCAACCGCGAACTGAGAAAGCGCCAGAGAGTTCCAGGTCCTTTCAGTAAGGCCGAAAAGACCCGGATAGGAATCAGCAAACTGTTTCAGCAGGAGGCTGAGGGCAATAAACAGGAGGCATGCGCCAAAGGAGTACATCATATGTCTCCTTCGGCGCTGGAAATCCGCTATAATCCGCTCTTTTTCGATACTGCTCAATGAATCTCCCCGAGATCAGATCCACCAATAATTAGGGTGAAGTGCTTCAAGGGTGCGCGCGTTATAGCGGGACACTTTACAGAAGCCGGTGCAATTTCTGAATTAGGTCAGCGTATTGGTCGTCGCGGAAGCAGAAACGCAACTCGCGGAACGGCGCGCGCAACGCCTTGACCTGTGCGGCCACATTCCTGCCGTCCACCACCGCCTCTTTCATCAGCATGGCCAGGGCGCGAAAGTCTTTTTCTTCCATCCCGAAACGGGTCATCTCCGAGACTCCCGTGCGGATGGCTCCAGAGGCAGTGAAACCTTCTTCATCAGGGGTAGCCTGGAAATTAGTGATGACGTTATTTGCCTCCAGCAGGCCCGCGATCTCCGGTCCACGCCCGTAGCCCACCCTGATCACCACCTGGTGGGTTTCGGTGAAATCGATAGCCGGGTCACCCGCAACGTCGAAGCCGCACTCCTTGAGCGCGCGGGCGAAGGCTTTCGCATTGGCTACTACCCTGGGCTGGTACTCATCCTTGAAATGGTTCATCTCGTAGGCTGCCATGAGAAGCCCAAGAAGGGTTCCGAGATGATGATTGGACACGCTGCCCGGAAAGGACCGGCGGCGCACGGCCTCCCATAGCTCGTAGCGTTCTTCATGCTCCTGAAACCGGCAGGCCACGACACCGCGCTGGGTACCGAAGTATGTCTTATGGGTCGAGCCGGTCACCAGGTCGGCGCCTTCCAGGAAGGGCTGCTGGAAGTGTGGGCCGACGAGTCCGAGAACGTGCGCCATGTCGTACATGATCATGGCGTCCATATCAGCGGCATCGAGGTACTGGCGGATCTCGGCAATGGGTTCCCGGTGCAGTACCATGCTTTTGCCGAAGATGATCAGCTCGGGTCGATAGAGATCGATCAACTCACACGTGGCGGCGACATCGATCTTGTAAGGATTATCGGGTAGCACTGGAAAACTCACAACGGCGGGGCGTTCCGTATGGGGGTCTCGGGCGACGAAGTCGCGGAGGGCGCCCATGGGTTGGGCGCTCAAATGTCCGCCCCTGCCGATGAGGTTATTCATTACCCGGCGGATGCGCCGTGGTTCACTGCGGCGGTCCGCCCGGTTGATGTAATCGACCATGGAACTGAAAAGGGCGGTGTTGGCCATTTGTCCGCTGATGAGTCGCATCTCGACCTCGGTGCACCCGAGATATTTCCGCATTTCCTCTTCGAGCAGCCACTCGACTTCGGCGATAAAGTTTGTCCCCTGATAATAAAAGATGTCCGCATCATAAAAAGCTTTTGATTCCCTATGCTCCGCGTAGCGGAAGGAAGGGTCCATCACGGAGAGAAGCCGTACCGTGGGGGACATCGTCATTTCGGAGGGAATGAGGTTTACGCAGTCCTGCTGGCGCCAAAGCGTATTTTCCGCGGTTTTTTCGAGAAGGCGGCGGACTTTGCCGCTGACCGTCAAGTCTGCGGGCTCCCTCGCGGGGAGTTCATGGTCGTGCACGATGGGTCGGGCGTAAGGGGGAGCTTCGGACCTGAGATGGTAAGGCACCACGACGGCTTCGACGCGTTTACCCCGAATATCGATGCCGACAGTGTCGTCTTCGAGAATGTCGCTGTCGATGAGTGCGAGGCATATGGAGCGCAGTTGCTGTTCCTCGGACGGCCTCGAGATCAGCCCCTTATCATCGAATACCCAGTAAGGGACCATGGTACCACTGGTAACCCGGCCAACCTGCCTGTCTCCCTTGAAAACTTCCGCGCCCGCGCGCGCAATCCCGCGGCCCGTGACCGCAAGTGGTTTGACCATGCGTGGAAGGTCGGCTATCGCCGAAAAATCAGCGGTTATGATTTTGGAAAATGCGGCAAATTGCCTTGCAAGGGCAGCCCGGCCCACGAATTCACCCTTCAGGTGGGAAAAGCTCACGGCAAATTTGGCCATCGGAATGGCAAAGACGGGAATCTCTTTCCCGTCGTGGTCCAGGCCCAGTTCATGGCCATAGAGAGGAAGACCGGATTCCAGGCGCAGCGTGTCGCGCGCTCCGAGGCCAACCGGCGTTGCGCCTTTGCCCACAAGGAGGTCCCAGAGAACGGGACCCTTTTCCCGTTCGATGAAGAGTTCATAGCAGAGCGGTTCACCCGTGTAGCCCGTACGGGCGACCAGCACACGGGTTCCGGCGATCTCCACGATACTCACGGCGTTGCGAACGGGTTCCGGGAGTCTTCCGGACTCAACCACCCGAGCCATCAGGTCTCGGGACGCGGGCCCCTGAAGCGCGATCATGGCGATCTCTTCGGTTCTGTCGACCAGTTCAACGTCCGGAAAGCGCTTCAAGTGCGTCTGGAGGTGTTCCCAGTCCTTTTGGCGGTTGGAGGCATTGACTACCAGGAGATACTCATCCTTGAAAAAGCGGTAGAGGAAGGCATCATCCACTGCGCCGCCCGTCTCATCTGGAATGAGTGTGTACTGCGCGCCCGCGGGCAGGAGGTCGAGGGATTCCGCATTGTTGGTGAGGACGTGCTGAAGGAAGGGCAGGGCGTTTTGCCCGCGCACAGTGAAACGGCCCATGTGGGAAACATCGAAAAGACCCGCGCTCTTGCGCGTTGCCAGGTGTTCCTTCACAACCCCCGAAGGGTATTGGATAGGCATTTCCCAGCCGCCGAATTCCACCATCTGCGCTCCAAGCGCCTTGTGTGTATCGAAAAGAACCGTTCTTTTGGGCTGGTCCATCTTCTATATCTCCTCCTCTGGAATTCTCATTTGGGGCGGCGCCACCGAGCTAATCCCCTGGATAACGAAATGACGGAAAACCTCATGCGAAGAGGCTTCTTCCGGGGGCTAACACCACGATGCAGCGAAAGTGTGACGGGTTGCGATGATTGCCGGGCAATCGAGTGGACGAAGAAAGGCAAACCCTCTCATTGCGGTAAAGACCCGGCATGGATCGGACCCGCTAGAAGATCCCGAAGACCAGAGAGTTCCACGGTCCCCAGTTCAACCTGGAAGACATTCCGGATTTCGGTTTTCATTCGATCCCTGACTTCCCGCATGTTCACGGGCTTCGAGAGTTCAAATTCCAGCGATGTCATTCTGACTCCCTGAAGTCCGCATGGATTGATCCAACTGAATGGTTCCAAGGAAAGATTCACGTTGAACGCAAAACCGTGGAATGCAATTCCTCGGCGCAGAGCAATCCCGAGGCTCCCGAGCTTTTTGTTTCCCACCCAGATGCCGCGGTTGCGTGCGTTGCGCTCGGCGAGGACACCCCAGTGAGCGGCTGTGCGAATCATGATTTCTTCCAGCTTCTCCACGTATTCAGTAACGGTCAGCTTGGTGGAATGCAGGTCCAGGACCGGGTATCCGACCAGTTGTCCGGGACCGTGATAAGTAATGTCGCCGCCCCGCTCCACGTGCATGATGGGGACTCCCGATTCTCTGACGAATGCTTCGGGTACAATAAGGTTCTGAAGCCCGCCTCTGCGTCCCAGCGTAAACACGGGCGAGTGTTCGAGAAGGAGGAGGATATCGGAAGAAATAATGCCGGACCTTCGGGCTTCAACGAGACCCAACTGAAGGTCCCATGCCGTTTTGTAATCCAGCATGGGGACATCCGCGCACAGCCAGGTCTGGCGCGCTCTACCGGAATCCGGAGAGGACGGATCAATGTGCACATGAACCTCGCATGATAAGGGGCGGCAGGAATACCTTGCCCAACATTTCGCGGAAATGAGAACCATAGCGGCGGCTGGAAAAACTGCCGCGGCTGCAAGCTCACCCGCTCACGCTTCGATATCTCACAATATGCAGCTTTCCGGAGCTGCCAATATCAATGGCTTGCATGACCAGCCAGGTCATCCAACCCGTCACCCCGGCGCGAGAACTCTCAACCGTTCGCCCGGTGCAACCGAAGGGTGGAACGGGCCGATGCGCTGTCTTCCACCCGGGCACTGCCACGTAAAAGCGTGCCTAACCACGCTCTCGGTAAGCGGTTCTTCTCTCCAGACCCCTTGGCGCTCACTTTCTTCACCTCGGGATATCTCGAACGGGTCGGAGATGCATAGCCGAAAAGCAGCTTCTTCGTTACGTCTTACCGTTTGAAGACACGGTATACTTCGTAGAAAACGAACTATACCGTGCCGCCCACCTTCTTGAACGAAAACTCGCCTCAGTACCTCAGCCTCGGATTACGGGCGGCGCTAGTTTCATCGAGCCGCCTGAACTTGGAGCGGAAAGGCGCGTCGTAGAGCTGCCGGGGATCCTCCCCGGCTTCCCGGACCACTTCCTTGAAAGCATCGACAAAAAGATCGATATCCTCCCTGGATTCGTTCTCCGTCGGTTCGATCATGATCGCGCCGTGAACGACGAGTGGAAAGTAGATGGTCGGAGGATGAAACCCATAGTCCATCAGTCTCTTTACCATATCAAGCGTGGTAACTTTTAAGGGAGCCTGCAGCTTGTCGGAGAAGACGCATTCGTGCATGCAGGGCCTGTCATAGGGAAGATGAAGGGTGTCCTTAAGTTTTTCCTTGATGTAGTTGGCATTGAGCACGGCGAGTTGGCTCACCTTTTTAAGCTCGGGTCCAAGACTGAGAATGTAGCTGTAGGCACGGATCATAATCCCGACATTGCCGCAGAAGGCGTGCAGTTTGCCGATTGATTGCGGGAAATCGTGGGAGAGGATGAACGTGCCATCGTTTTCGAGCACGCGGGGCACGGGAAGGAAAGGCTCCAGGCGCTTCGTGACGCATACGGGCCCCGCTCCGGGGCCTCCGCCTCCATGCGGTGTCGAGAAAGTCTTGTGCAGATTAAGATGCAGCACGTCCACACCGATATCGCCGAAGCCGACGATGCCCATAACGGCGTTCATATTGGCCCCGTCCGCATATACCAGTCCACCCCTGGCATGTACGATCTCGGCAATCTTCCGGATGTTCTCCTCGAAAAAACCGAGTGTGTTCGGATTAGTCACCATGATTCCCGCCGTCTCGTCATCCATCACTTCGGCGATCGTCTCCGGCGACAGCACGCCGCGTTCATTGGATTTAACATTGACGGGACTGAAGCCGCACAAAGCGGCGCTCGCGGGGTTTGTCCCGTGGGCCGTGTCGGGGACGATGATCTTCGTCCGGCGAGACCCTTTACTCTTGTGATATGCATGGAAAATCAGCATGCCGGAGAGTTCCCCATGGGCTCCGGCGGCGGGTTGGAGGGACACTGCGTCCATCCCGGTGATCTCCGCGAGGGCTTGCTGCAACTGAAATATTACCTTCAGCGCCCCCTGGGACAAACCGGCGGGAAGCAGAGGGTGGGCGCCGGCGAAGCCAGGCAGGGAGGCCTGCCTCTCATTGGTCTTGGGGTTATACTTCATGGTGCATGAACCGAGGGGGTACATGCCGGTGTCCACGCCGAAATTCCATGTGGAAAGATGGGTATAGTGGCGGACGATTTCGACCTCGCTCAGGTCGGGGAAGTCCGGGCCGTTGCCGGTCAGGGTCTCGTCCAATGGCGCGGGTTCCACGTCCCGGCGGGGCAGGGAAATGCCCGATCGCCCCTTTTTCCCTTTCTCGAAGAGCAACGGCTCCTGGAGTATCAACCCTGTGGCGCCTGCGAATTCTCTCATGATTTGACCTCTTCTTGGACTGCGGAATATGATTTAAAGCCGGATGGCGGAAACGGAAAAACTCTCGGTTCCCTGCTCTTCGCACCTCCCGGTTGGATTGGACGGATTGCTTGGTCCGAGAGCGCGGAAAACAGTCTCCGATCCACTTGTCCCCAGCGCCTCAGCCCTTTAACTCTCGCACCAGGGCATCCAGGTTTTCCCTGGACTTGGTCTCCGTCACGCACAGCAGGTAGTGGTTGGGCAGTTCGGGATAATAGGGAGCCAAGGGAAGCCCGGCCACGATCTTGCGGTCCAGCAAACGCTGATAAAGCCCATCCGCCCCGGCGGGAAACTCGACGACGAATTCGTTAAACGTGGGGGCGGCGAAAGCAATCCTGAACCCGGCCGCGTTCAGCTCCTTTTTGAGGTACTCAGACTTGTCATAATTGAGCCGCGCCAGTTCGCGAAAGCCTGTCCCGCCCAGCGATGCCATGTACATGGCCGAAGTGACGGCGCACAACCCGCTGTTGGTGCAGATGTTGGACGTGGCCTTTTCGCGCCTGATATGCTGTTCGCGCGTGGCAAGCGTCAGGACGAACCCTCGCTTCCCGTCCATGTCCGTGGTTTCACCAACCAGCCGTCCCGGCATGCTCCTGACGTGCTGCTTGAGGCAGGCAAACATTCCGAGGCCCGGTCCCCCAAAGCTCTGGGGAATGCCGAGGCTTTGTCCTTCACCGCAGGCTATGTCGGCGCCCTCGGCTCCGGGAGTCTTGTAAAGTCCGTAGGCCATGGGTTCGGTGAAGGATGTGATGAACAAGGTTTTGGTACCGCGCGTCAGATCACCGATAGCCTTGAGGTTCTCCATGCATCCTAAGAAATTCGGCGACTGAACGGCAATGGCGCCAAGGCCTTCGATACTTCCCAGCTTGGCAAGATCAGTCGTGCCGTTGGGAAGATATGGCAGCTCGATGATCTCGAATTCGGCCGGTTCCAGGTAGGTCCTCAATACCATGCGATAGTGGGGATGGATGAGGCTGGATATGGCCACTTTCTTTTGACGGCTTACACGGGCCGCCATTAGCAACGCCTCGGCCAGGGCGGATGCGCCGTCATAGAGCGAGGCATTGGCGACATCCATGCCCAGGAGAAGGGAAACCAGGGTCTGATATTCGAAGATGGCCTGGAGGGTTCCCTGGCTGATTTCCGGCTGGTATGGAGTATAAGCCGTGGAGAATTCCGAGCGGCCGAGGAGGTAGGATACCGTTGCCGGGATATGGTGTTCGTAGCTTCCCGCACCCAGGAATACGCTGTAATCGGGGGAGACAGCCATGGATTTGGCCAGCGAGGCCATCATGTCGTTCAGTTCCCACTCGGTCAGGGGGCCGGGCAGCTTGAGATCTGTTTTGCGGCGGCAGTCTTCGGGAATCGTCAGGAATAGATCATCAAGGCTTGGCGCCCCCACCAGTTTGAGCATCTCGGAGATGTCATCATCGGTATGAGGCAGATATCTCATTCTTTTATCCCCTTTAACATTTCCAGGTAGTCAGCGTGGGACATGAGGCCGTCCATCTCGGACGCAGCGTCCGGCTTGACGAGCGCAATCCAGCCCCGGCCGTACGGGTCTTCATTGACCAGAGCCGGGGAGTCTTCGAGAGCGGTATTTACCGTAATGATTTCGCCGCTGACCGGAATATACAGCTCCGCAACCGCCTTGACGGATTCCAGGGTCCCGCATTCCTGCCCCTGCTTGAATTTTGCACCTATCTCGGGCACTTCCACGAAAACAATGTCACCCAATTGGTCCTGGGCAAAGTCCGTGATGCCCACTCGAATATGATCGCCCTCAACTTTTGCCCATTCATGGTCCTTGGTGTACTTCACGTCATCCGGGAATTTCAGTTCGCTAAGCTCTTTCATTGCAATATCCTCCGTGGTTCAGTTCGATCGGGTTGGGCGGTGCTCATGTGATCCTGTAAAACCTCTTTCAGGAAAAACTCCGCACGGCGCTTGCGCGGGCGATCCTTCCCATAATTCCTTGCGGTTGGCGTGGCCTTCGTCCCACAAGACCGCGTGATCGCGCAGGCGCGTGGAAATCCCAAGTGTACCCTCGCGGGAAATCGGCTGGAGCAGGGCGGAACGAAACTCATCTTACAACAGCAGTCTATAAATTAGAAAGACTTGAATCGATCGGAAGAAAGGACAGTGCCGCTGTTTTAGGAGATACACATCCATCCCGGCCCAAAAAGGGCAGCACGCGCGCAAGGGAGCGGAAGACTTGTGGAGCGGGTGTTTGTAAACCTACCCGTGCACAGAGATGTCCAGTGCCTTGAAGGACGCCTCCAGCATGACCTCCGACAATGTGGGGTGTGCATGGATGGTTTCCGCCAGATCTGTTACAGTAGCCCCCATCTTTAGCGCGAGCGTCGCTTCGGCGATGAGATCGGTGGCATGCGGACCAACGATATGCACCCCCAGAAGCCTGCCTGTTTGAACTTCGGATATGATTTTGGTCTCACCGGCAATTTCTCCGATCACCTGGGCCTTGCCAAGCGTTCGGAAAAGCACGGTGTCCACACGGACCTGGAGCCCTTTATCCCTGGCCTGTGCCTCGGACAGCCCGACATTCGCGACCTCGGGCATAGTGAAAATCGCCCCGGGCACGATACCGTAGTCCATGATACGGTTGCCTCCAGTGGCGTTTTCCGCGGCAATCAGCCCTTCCGAGGATGCCACGTGGGCAAGCATTATCCGCGCGGGCCCCAGGACGTCTCCAATGGCATAGACACCGGGAGCGTTTGTCTGCATGTGCTCATCGGCTATTATCCAGCCCTTTTCGTCGAGCGCCACGTCCAGCGTGTCCAGGCCGATTCCGGAAGTCTTCGGGCGGCGTCCGATACTGACCAGCAGCTTGTCCACCTCGACGACGGCGGGAGGCTTCCCTCCGGTCTCGGCGAAAGGGGCGTCCCCTATGCTCACGCGAAGCCTGCCGCCGGCGCGTTCGACGCTCTGGGCAGTCTTCCGCAATTGGAAGCTGATTTTGCGCTTCTTCATTTCGCGCTGAATAACCCTGGAACAGGCTTCGTCCACCGACGGTAGAGGAAGCAGGCGGTCCATGGATTCCACGACGCTCACCCTGGAACCCAGCGATGCAAAAAGGAAGGCAAACTCGCATCCGATGACGCCGCCTCCGAGAATCATGAGTGACTCCGGTACAGCCCGGAGGCAGAGGGCGTCACTGCTGGAAAGTACCTGCTCCCCGTCGAACGGGAATCCAGGCAGGTTGAAAGGCTCCGTGCCGGAAGCAATAATCAGCCTGTCCCAGGTGATTTCGTGTGTCGTGCCGTCTTCCAATTGAGCGGAGGCCAGGCCTTTGCCCTTTATGATTCCCGTTCCGCGCAGGTATCGGACCTTGTGGAGCTGAAGCAAATCAAGTATGCCCTTGGTCTGATCCTTGATCACCTTTTCCTTCCGCTCCATCAGGCGCTGCATGTCGGTTCCGACTTTCCCCTCCAGCTTCAGGCCGAATTCCTGGGCACGATTGAATTTATCGAGCAATTCCGCGGTGGTAATCATGATCTTGGAGGGGATGCATCCCCAGTTGAGACAGGTGCCTCCGACATTGTCCCGTTCGATCAGAGTGACCTCCGCCCCTCGCTGGGCGGCGCGTATAGCGGCTGTATACCCACCGGGACCGGCGCCTATCACAGTGACTTTAATGGCCATTTGAGATTTCCTCGGGTATTTTTAGGTGGATGGGAAACATCTGAGACTCGAAGCCCGCACGGGGCAAATCCCTGTCCAGGTATGACCCCTCCAGCGTCTCACGATAAACCTGCCCGGTGAATGCTGGAATTCCAGGTCATATGTATTGTCCCCCGGAATGTGGGCTTTTGATGCCGAAAAGTTGCCGGGGGAGCGAAGGACGCCCTCGCGGTGTTTATTGTAACACTCATTGGGGCGCGGGAGCAAACGACCCTTTGAATTTCGGGAAGGTTAAAGAAGTACAAAACGGAGCCGGAGGGCCGGTCATCCGGATGGCGGTCACTGTATAGCCAGGAAGCCTCATGGATGCGGGATTCGCAGTCAGACAGCTCCGGCAAAGCCGAAGGTACCTGACTACGATAAACCGCCATCATGCTGCTGATCTAAGGTTTACGGCGCTGGATCAGTATAGACTGGAAGCTTAACTATAGCACTGGCGCAATACTTCCCCCGCAATCTTATTCAAGGGCAGTATTCGGTCAACGCTTCCGATGCGGATCGCCTCATGAGGCATTCCGAAGACGACGCAACTCTGCTCGTCCTGTGCGATAGTGAAAGCCTGGGCGTCTTTCATCTCACGCATACCCTTAGCGCCATCATCACCCATGCCGGTCATGATAACACCGACGGCGTTTCTGCCGGCATACCGCGCGGCGGAGCGAAACAGGACGTCAACGGACGGGCGATGCCTGGAAACGAGGGGGCCGTCCTTGATCTCGACATAGTAACGGGCGCCGCTGCGTTTGAGCAGTACATGGTGATTTCCCGGCGCTATGAGGGCGCGGCCGGGCATGACGGTATCGTTGTTTTCCGCTTCCTTGACCGTAATGCGGCAGATGGTGTCAAGCCGCTTAGCGAATCCGGCCGTGAAGTGTTCCGGCATATGCTGTACGATGACAGTTCCCGGTCCATCGGAGGGCATGGCTTCGAGGTAGACTCTGAGAGCCTCGGTGCCGCCGGTGGAAGCGCCGACCACGACCACTCTTTCCGTGGTCTGTATCATAGCCTGTCCGCGCGGCTTCGTGATGATGGGGTCGGCGGTCAATTTGGGTTCAGGGCGTCTTGTCCTTGTCAGGGCTCTCAGTCGCGCGCCCGCCGCGGCCTTTATTGCGTCACAAATCCTCACCTTCGACTCTTCCAGGTATTGCTTGAGTCCAAGCTTCGGCTTCTGGATGATATCCACCGCGCCATTTTCCAAAGCCTTGAGAGCGGTTTCAGACCCATTGGCGGCCAGGCTCGAACAGATTACGACCGGAATCGGGTGCTGGGCCATTATCTTTTCGAGGAAAGTGAGCCCGTCCATACGCGGCATTTCGATGTCGAGTGTAATGACATCCGGCACTTCATTGCTGATCTTATCCACGGCTATAAAAGGGTCCGAGGCCGTGGCCATGACCTCTATCAGAGGATCGGATGAGACTATTTCAGTGAGGATTTGACGCACCAGGGCTGAATCATCGACAATCAGCACCCGGATCTTTTTGCCTTGCGGAGCGGGTTTTTGGTTCATGTACGTTTGCATTCCTGGTCAAACGGGCAGGAGGCTGCACCGGGTTTTGGGCCAGCGCCGTTGCTTGAGATCGAGTGGAGCAAGCTTTCCAGCCCGTTCGGATAGCCATCGGGATAAAGAGGGCTGTTGTGCTGGCTGCGTGGCCTTCCGGCCCGTTTTTTCATGAACGGCAGGGAAAGCAGCTCCATATTACCTATCCGGTTGTGCTCCGGTTCCATGACTGGACAGACAGTATCCGGAGTGATTCGTACCGTATCATAATCTCTTGTAGACCGAGGCTGATACCTGTTCCACGGGAAGCCTCATGTTTTGGAGAGTTTCCGAGTGACCGGTAAAAAGGAATCCCCCCGGGTTCAGATGGTGGCAGAATTGCCGCAGCACCATCTCTTGTGTGGGGCGATCGAAATATATCAGTACATTCCTGCAGAAGATTATATCCATCGGCTGCCGAATGCCGAAATTAGAATCCATGAAGTTGATTCTCTGAAATGTAACACGTGATCGCAATTCCGGAGAGATCCTCACGAGTCCCCTGGCCTTGTCTTTGCTCTTTAACAGGTACTTCTTCCGAAGTGGCATAGGCACCGGATCGATTCGATCATGGGGGTAGATTGCCTTCCGCGCGGTCTGCAAAACCGCTGTCGAGATATCGGTGGCTAAGATAGAAAACTGGAACCCGGGGCATGTCCGCGCGAACTCGCTCAGGACCATGGCCAGGGTGTACGGTTCTTCTCCCGTGGAACATCCCGCGCTCCACGTCCTCAGTCTGGAACGTACCCCGGCTCCTTTTGACACCGCTAATTCCGGCAATCCTGTATTCACGAGATATTCAAAGTGGGCGGGTTCGCGAAAAAAGTCAGTCTTGTTCGTGGTAACCACGTCCACCATGTGAACGCATTCCAGTGTCATGCCTTCGGAACTCTGCAGATACCGGCAGTACTCATCGAAAGACCTGATCCCGAGCGCCCTCAGCCGTTTGCGCAGCCTTCCCTCCAACATGGTCTTCTTGCTGGCGGGCAGTTTAATGCCGCAGATCGAATGGATAAATTCACTGAGGTGCTTGAAATGCCTGTCGGTGAGAAGTACTTCCGACAATAGCGCGGAAGACATGCTGCTTGTCTTCTCTTGAACCATTTGTCCTCACATGATGACACGGGGTGCTCGTCTCTGCTTTGAGCAAAGAGACCTTAAAGGGTCGGATTGCGGCACGGTGTCAGAATATGGAATCCTGAATCCAAAAGTATTTTCAAAATAGTGGCGCCCGCACTTGATCGATTGCAGCGCGCGCCTGAGAACGCTTTTCAAAGTCGCCTTCATCCGCCCGGGCATAGCCTGGACAGAACCGATTGTCCTGTCCAGGATCTCGTTGCCGGCGCATGTGGCCGGAGGTTGGGTTTACAATCGTCCGGACCGTTTCGTAACGTGATGGCCACCCATTACTCAGATTGCAATCTCTTCCATCTCATGGGCAACGGAGAGTTCATCGGCCGAGAAGATTTTGTCGATATCGAGAATGATTATGAACCGATCGTCCCGTTTTCCCATCCCCTTGATGAACTTGGTTTTGAGGCGCGTGCCGATGCGCGGTGGAGGCTCTATACGGTCGGGTTCCAGTTCCAGTACTTCCTGCACCGAATCGGCCAACGCGCCCAGGATTGTCGTCTCCCCGTCTATCTCTACTTCGACGATTATGATGCATGTGTTAAGGGTCTTTTCGGTCATGCTCAGGCCGAACTTGAGCCGCATATCCACAACCGGGACCACGCTGCCCCGGAGATTGATGACTCCAAGCATAAATTCCAGTGTTTGAGGCACCTTGGTCACTCTTGAAAAATCGAGCACCTCGCGTACCTTCGAAATATCGATTGCGTACAGCTCTTCGTCCAGCTTGAATGTGAGGTACTGTCCGGTTTCCGTAATTTCGGCCACACTCATTGCGTATTCCTCCTGATATATATTGCGAAGAACTCCCTAATATCTTTCGAACTCCAGATCCTCCGACCCCCCATTTCCCTTCTTTTCACCACCCAAGTCAAGGTTAACGCCTTTTGCCTTGCCGACTTGTCCGAAGTCCCCACGGACAGGGACCGTTCGGTGTGCTTTACCATTGGAGAAAGAGGGGTGTGGTTCGCCGTGCCAGTTATCCAACGTGCGGGCGGAGGCATACTGTGATGTCCTCGATGCCTGATCCGCGATTTTGAAGTATGAGATGGTACTCTGAAGGAGATTGGCCTGTGCCGCCAGTTCCTCCGAAGTGGATGATATTTCTTCGGATGCGGAAGCATTCTGCTGGACAACGACGTCCAACTGCTGAATCGCTTTGTTGATCTGATCGGCGCCCACATTTTGCTCCCTGCTCGCGGCATTGATTTCCTGAACCAGTTCGGCGGTTTTCTGGATGTCCGGAACGATTCGTGTCAGCATCTCCCCGGCCCTTTCGGCTATCTGCACACTTGAGCCGGACAGGCCGTTGATTTCGCCGGCCGCGGTCTGACTGCGCTCGGCAAGCTTTCGAACCTCGGAAGCGACAACGGCAAACCCCTTGCCGTGTTCACCCGCGCGGGCGGCCTCTATGGCGGCATTCAGCGCAAGCAGGTTGGTCTGGCGGGCAATTTCCTCGATGATGGAGATCTTCCCTGCAATCTGCTTCATCGCGTCCACGGTTTCCGCGACGGCCCTCCCACCGTCTTCGGCTTCTCCCGCCACCTTCAGGGCAATTTTTTCTGTCTGCTGTGCATTATCGGAATTCTGGCCGATGTTAGCCGCCATCTGCTCCATGGAGGAAGATACCTGTTCAACGGCCGAGGATTGTTCTGTGGCTCCCTGGGACATCTGCTCCGCGCTTGCGCTCAGTTCCTGACTCCCACTGGCCACCTGGGCGGATACGGATTGGATATTGGATGCAATCTCGGTCAATCCGCTCACCATTTGGGTCATGGCCTGCATCAACTTGTCTTCAGCCGAGCGCTCCCTGATTATTACGGTGAGATTGCCACCGGCTATATCGGTGGCTACCTGTGTTACCTCGTTCATTGACTCCACAATCTTTCGAAATGAGATCGCAAGCAGTCCTATTTCATCCTTGGAATGCACGTCGATGTTGAGGTCGACATCGCCCACGGCGAGTCTGTCCGCGGCGGCGGCAATTTGCCTGACCGGGTGGCTTATGAGCCGCGTGATGAAAAGGCCGAATATGACCGCGAGCGCAAACGCAACCGCCGTTAGAATCAACATGAAGCGAACGGCGGCGCCGGCGGTATTCGTATTGTTCTCGGAGGCCTTCTGAGCTATATCATTTTGCACCTGGAAAAGTGTGTCGAATGAAGTCTGGGCGGCCGCCGCCAGAGTGGCTCCCTCGCCTCGCACCAGAGCCAGGGATTCCTCCTTCTGTCCATCCAGGGCAAACTTGAGTATCTTCTCCCTAAAGAGGTAAAACTTCTTCAAATTCTGCTGCAATGACTCAAATTCCTTGCGTACTTCATCCCTGTGGATTGCTTTCTCATACTTGGTGAGTTCTCCTTCCACGGTCTTGTCAAAGTTCGCTATCCTGGCGATTATCGCCTTCATATCGTCTTCCCTGGTGCTCAGGATGACGTCCCTGATGTTGGCGCGCATCCGCTGAAACTCCGTGGAGGCCTTTCCAACGAACGCGAGGGGTTTGCTGTCTTTCTCGATGAGTACTGAGTAGGAATTGTTAATGTCGTTTATCCTTGTCACACCCAGAAATCCGATTGCGGCGGCGAACAGGGCAACGGTGAAAAAGGAAACCAGAAGCTTCGTGCCAACTTTTAAATCAGTAAACCATTTCATTTTTCAAATTCCTGTCTAGCTGAGCCGCGGGGGCGGCTCGTTACTCGTTGGACGCATCTGGAACTTTTCGTTGCCCTTTCCGGTGCCTTGTATTTGAGTGTGAGTGGGGATGTTGATGCGCCTGGCTCAATAAACTAGTACTTCTCAAACTCGGTGTCTTCGCTGCCTCCATTGCCTTTGCCGGGATCTCCGATCTCGAGCCGGAAGCCCTTCATGCCGCCGTTTTCCGCGGCTCTGGGTGCAATACGGCCCGATTGAGTGAATGCAGCCTTTGGGGCGGTCGGTTGGGTCTTGCCCCGGCCATCCATTCGACCGATTGAGTCAGGGCCGTTTGGAGTCGCGGCATTCGTGGGCCGCTGTCTCGTGTCAATCCTGAAATACGCCACGCTGCTCTGGAGCTGTTCGGCCTGGGCCGCCAGTTCTTCCGAAGTCGTCGACATTTCTTCGGATGCGGCCGCATTTTGCTGAACAACCTGATCCAGTTGCTGGATTGCTTTGTTGATCTGGTCGGCGCCGGTGTTTTGTTCACGGCTGGCGGCGTTTATTTCCTGAACGAGTTCAGCCGTTTTCTGGATATCCGGGACAATCCTGGTGAGCATTTCACCCGCTTTTTCCGCTATCTGTACACTTGATCCGGACAGGCTGTTGATCTCGCCCGCGGCGGTTTGACTGCGTTCGGCGAGTTTTCTCACCTCGGATGCGACCACGGCGAACCCTTTCCCGTGCTCGCCCGCGCGAGCGGCTTCGATTGCCGCGTTAAGCGCCAGGAGGTTTGTCTGCCGTGCAATCTCCTCGATAATCGATATCTTTCCCGCAATCTGTTTCATAGCCGAAACGGTTTCCGCGACGGCCGTTCCTCCCTTGGCGGCATCTTCCGCGGCCTTGAGCGCTATCCTTTCGGTCTGCTGGGCGTTATCGGAGTTCTGGTTGATATTGGCGGCCATCTCTTCCATGGAAGAGGATATTTGTTCCACCGCCGCGGATTGCTCGGAGGCCCCCTGAGACATCTGTTCCGAGTTCGCGCTCAGTTCCTGACTTCCATTCGCGACCTGTGCCGAAACCGATTGGATATTGGCAACAACATCCGTCAGTCCGGTCACCATCTCCGTCATCGCCTGCATTAAACGGTCTTCCGCCGACCTCTGATTGAGTTTCACGGTGAGGTTGCCCGCGGCGATTTCCGCTGCGGCCGCGCTCACTTCATTCATTCCGTCGATGAGCATGTTGATGCTGTTCTTGATTTCGTTGAAGTCGCCATTATAGCGATCGGTTATCTTTGATGGGATATCCCCCTTACTGATGCGCTCGACATAATTCGATGTCAGTCCGATGGGGGTCAGGAAGGCTTCGATGAGGTTATTCACGCCTTTGACCTGCTCGGCCCATGCACCCTGGTAGATGCTGGCATCGCCGCGCGCGGAGAGCTTTCCGTCCTGCACCGCGTCTATCAGGTTTTGGGTGTCGTTCAGGAGCTTTTTGATGGTCGTAACCATCTCGCGAAAAGACCGGGCGAGCACGCCTATTTCGTCTTTTGAATCCAAAGATATCTGAGCATCGAGATCGCCCGCGGCCAATTTATCGGCAGCGGCGGCAATGTCGCGCACCGGCCGGCTTATCACGCGCGCGATGAAAAATCCCAGGGCGATCGAAAGGATAAGTGCAACCGCGGTAAGGATGAGCACGAAGTTTATAGTAGACCCGGCCGAAGCGGAATTTTCATTCGACATTTTGCTGGTGTAGTCAATCTTCATATCGAACATTTTGTCTATTGCTTCATTCGCCGCCGCGACTACCGGCGCGCCATCGCCATACAGGACTTTGAGGGCTTCTTCCTTCTGCCCCTTAATTGCGAGTTCTATGATCTTATCCCTGAGAGGATCGAACTTTTTGATCGCAGCCTGGAAGGCGTCATATTCCTTGCGCAAAGAATCTCGGCGGATCACTTTTTCAAATTTTCCCATCGATTCTTCCATGCGTTTATCCAGGACCGCCAGCTTTTCCTTTATCGCCCGAAACTGTTCTTCGGTGGAGCTGAGAAAAATCTCCCGCAAGGTGGCGCGCTGGTTCTGGAAATCAGCGGACGCCTTTCCGACGTCAGCCAGAGGTATGGCGTCCCTACTAAGAAGATCGCTGTAGGAACTGTCAATGGCACGCATCTTCGTCACCGCCTGGTATCCGATCAGGGCGGAAAAGAGCGCCACTAGCGTAAAAGAGACCTGGAGCTTGGTTGCGATTTTCAGATTCGAGAACCATTTCATCTTGGTCTATCCCTTCTGTACTTGAGTATGAGTACGTGCGAATCAGTTCAGCCTCTTGTCGGTATGGATGTGCAACTCGCTTTGCTCTTCACTCTCTATATTCTGGACCAGCTTTGCCGCATCGATAACCAGGGCGACCGTGCCATCGCCCAGAATGGTTGCCCCTGATATTTCCTCCACGTCACGGTACACCCTGTTAAGATTCTTGATTACGGTCTGATGCTCTCCCACGACACTGTCCACCACAAAACCCATCCTGCCCCCGGTTGATTCGGTGACAACGATCTGCTCAATGGGCGGAATGTCTCCATCAATTGCAAATCGCTCCCTCAGCCGAACATAGGGGACTATCTCGTCTCTGAGCCCTATGAAATGGCGTCCATTGGCCTTGGCACGTTGTTCGGCACTAAGCTCGACACATTCTTCGACAATGGAGAGGGGCAGTACAAAATGGGCCTCGGCGATTTTGACGAGCAAACCCTCTATGATTGCAAGCGTGAGGGGAAGCTTGAGGGTGATGGTGGTCCCGATTCCCTTCCGGCTGTTCACCTCGATGGAGCCTCTCAGGGCATCGATGCGCCTTTTCACGACATCCATCCCGACACCGCGTCCCGAGATGTTTGTAACCTGGGCGGCCGTCGAGAAGCCCGGGGTGAAAATGAGCGCGAAAATCTCCTTCTCGGTGAGTTCGGCTTCGGGCGAGATAATGCCTTTCGCTATGGCCTTGGCGCGGATTGCTTCAGGATCAAGTCCCGCTCCGTCATCCTTGATCTCGATCAGAACATGGGAGCCCGAATGCACCGCCGAGAGGTGGACGAGCCCCTGGATATCTTTTCCCGCGGCCGTTCGTGCCTCGGGCAGTTCTATCCCATGATCGATGCTGTTACGGATGAGGTGAACCAGGGGCTCGTTTAAATGCTCAATTACGGTTTTGTCGAGCTCAGTTTCCGCCCCTTCGGTTACCATCACGACCTCTTTGCCCAGTTCGGCCGAGAGATCATGGACGAGGCGCTTGAACTTGCTGAAGGTCGAACCGATCGGCACCATGCGGATATTCATGGTGTTGTCGCGTAGTTCGACTGTGAGTCGCTCGACTTCCTCGGCAATCGACAGGAAGTCGGGATCATTGCGCAGGGCCGAGGTCTGGCTTAGCCGCGCTTGAACGGTGACCAGTTCCCCGACAAGATCTACGAGTGTATCGAGTTTTTCAGCCGGCACGCGGATGGTTGAGGAAGATGTGCTGTCCGAACGCTCACGGGTAAGCTTCTTGACATGCTGTTGTTCCACAAGGGCGGATTCCACCAGCCCCTGATCAACGGCGCCGGTCTCAACCAGCAATTGTCCGATCGGCTTTTGGAGACGAAGTGCGCTCTCGACCGCATTAGGCTTGAGATCGCCACGCTCGACAAGGATCTCTCCGAGCTTCTTATACTTCATCAGTTCCTCGGGATCCGCGACATCGCTTGCGTCATCGTCTCGGGCAATTATTTCTATTGAAAGTTCGCACTCGTCTTCCACAAAGATGAACACATCTTTTATTGCATCTGTTCCGAGGGCGGATGTCAGAATGATGTCCCAGAAAGTGACGCATGTCTCGGGGTCGAGTTCGTGGAGCGGCGGGATATGGTTCACCTGGGCCGTGACCGTGCAGGCGCCGAGTCCGTGCAATTCATCCAGGAGGAAAAAGGGATTGGTGCCGGTGAGGAGAATATTGCTGTCGGGACGGAAGCGGATTCGATAGGTCACAAGCCCTTCGCCCGTCAATTCAGGTGATTGCTGATCCGAGGCGGCGAGGGAATGATCACTCGTATCAGGCGGCACGCGGGAATCCGGTGAAGGTGGATTGCCGGAGTGTCCGGCGACAAGATCGCTCAATGAGGCCAGAAGCTCCTGGCCCTTTGCCGGATCAAAGGCGGGTCCGCCCTCGGGTCCTTCGAGCAGACAGCGGATGTGGTCGCCAGAAGCGAGTGTCAGCCTGACCAGATCCTTGGTAACGGGGATTCGGCCCTCGCGGACAAGGTCGAAGGTGGCCTCCAGTTGGTGCGTGAAGGCGGCGATGTCGTCGAAACCGAACATGGCGCCGGCGCCCTTTATGGTATGGAGCGCGCGGAAGGCCCTGCCGATATTCTCCATATTCGCGGGCTCGTCTTCCAATTCCAGAAGTGTGGTTTCGAGATCGGCCAGAAGCTCCTGGGCTTCTTCCCTGAATGCTGCTTTATGGTCCTGCGTCATCCGAGCACCTTTTTCACTACCGCCAGCAACTGTTCGGGTTTAAAAGGCTTGATTATCCACCCGGTTGCTCCGGCTGCTTTTCCTTCCTGCTTTTTTTCAGCCTGGGATTCCGTCGTCAGCATGATTATCGGAATGAATTTGCAGGAAGATTGCACTCTCAACTGGCGTATAAGCTCTATCCCGTCCATATTGGGCATATTCAAGTCGGTTATGACCATATTGACCGGAGACTTGGTCAGCTTGGAGAGTGCATCCATGCCGTCTACTGCCTCTACCGTCTCGTAACCGGCGCCGCGCAATGTAAAGCTCACCATCTGTCGCACACTCGATGAATCATCGACGGTCATGATGATCTTGCTCATCCCTTTTGACCTCCATCCATGATCGCCTCCGTCCAAAGGCATTGCGGCACGGTGTCCCGGTGGCATGCTATCTTTCTCTTGTAGCCGGCCTTTTCGGCCAGGCGCGAGAATGCCTCGGACTTCCCGCTGCCCAGGGAAAATCTCTTATTCGTGTTCCAGGTGGCCCGATGAGTCGCGCAAATGAGCTGAAAGAGGGTCAGGTCCGCCGCCGTCACTTTTGCCAGTTCCAGGATCAACTCGTTGGTATTGCACAGGGCATCGACGAGCGCGGCTTTCATTTCACGTGCACTCTCAATGGTGCACTCACCCTCGAATTCGAGGAAGGTTGTTTCGCCCGATGTTTTCACGTCAATGTGCATTCTTGTCTCCATGTGCGGGGCAAATCACGGTGCTTTAGAAAAGCTCCACGTTGTCGCCAAAATCCTCTTCATCCTTGTCGGTCTTCTCCTGTTGATCAAGGCAGGGACCGTTTGCGGGGTTCTCCCCCTGCAAAAGGGAAGGACTCGTGGGAGTCCCGCTGTGTTCGGGAAGGGAAGTTTCCCCCGGTGGATCATGCGCCTCAATCTCGTCGGCCTTCTGTTTTTCGTTCAGAACCGATTCGTGGATGAGACGTTCCGATTCCATGGTGTAGCTGGACTGGATCGCGATGAGTTCATTGGAGGCGAGTGGGTTCCGGGTCTTTCCGGCGACTGAGTCAGAGGATTTCGCCATCTCCCGCAACTGAATAGTCATCGGCCCGGACAACTCTTCGAAGAGGTTATGTACCCTTATTCCTGAAGCGCTGAGATTGATGTCGTCTGAAAGGGCGCGGCCCTGCTCGTTGAGTTGGGCAAGGATGGAAACCGCCGACTGATCCGCGCTTCGCAAAGCATTGACAGGACCTTCAAGGGCCCCAACGATAGTATCGATCTCACTGCAGGGTTCTCTGTTATCCGATACGGCCCGCGATGACAAAGTAGATGACGCGGTGCTGATCGAGTCGAGGGATTGCGTGACCGATTGAATGCAACTGCTCGAATCAATAGAGAGCTTGTGGATTGATTCGGCCAGCACTCCGAGAGATCCTCCTCCGTCCCCCAACTGGGATGCCTTTACAATAGCGTTGAGGGCGATCAGCTTCATTCTGGCCCCGATTGCCCGAATGCCCTCGGCGTACTGGCACAGATCGCTCAGCGTTTGTCCGGCTATGTCCATCGCGCCTGAGACCTCACGCTCTATTGCACCATATTCCCTGAGGCCCGACAGGATTGAGGAGACTCCTGACTGGAGATCGGACACGCAGGTGTTGTCGGATGCATCCGCGCTGACAAAATCACTGTTTTTCGCGGATATTTCGGATACGCTGCAGGCAATGTTTTTCAGGTTTTCAACGATATTATCCACCGCGCTCACGAAGTCGTCCGTCGCTTGGCTGAGTTGGGCTGCCTGCAGTTCGCAAAGATCCCCTGTCATGGCGATCCGGTTCGACCATTCGGAACACCTGATTTTCGGAATCCATCTCATCAGCCCGGCAACATCGGCGCCTTTGTCCTCTCCATTTCCGGCGGAGTGCGCGAGCAGAGTCTCCGATTGGCCGAGAAGCGCATGGGCAGTATGTTCCAATCGCTGCCTCGTGATGTCATGGAACTGCATCGATGTCACAATTTCACCGATGCTTCTGGCGATGTCATCGTAGTGGGCCGCCGTATCCGCCGCCAATGCCGACGATCTGGCCTGTTTGTCACCGAGCGCGCGGAGGCAGGAGAGGGTATGATCGAATATGATTTCCGCGTGTGTGTTGCGTATGGACTCGAGTGATCGAACTCTCGCTGTTGTTTGCCGGATAACATTGACGAGCGATTCCGCTCCGTCTACCAGTTGCCTGTGCCGGGATTCGATATCGCCGATCATCTTTGCCACTTCGTCGGCCAGTATCCCCATTCCGTTTTCATCCTGACCGAAGCGTGCGGTCTCCATCCTTATCGAGATGCAGAGGACCCTCAGGAACATGACTATTTTTTGAAAGCCTTCCAGGTGGTTCAGCATTGCGGACAGGTTTTCGAGCACATCGGCGAGGATCTGTACACTGCGTCCGGAATTCTTCTCTAAATCCTTTATCTGGCTGATGATGGATTGGAAGACCTCCGAGGCGCCCGAAACCTCATCGCTCGAAAGAAGTTGCGTGACGGATGAGGAAAGCCTGGACATTTCGGTGGTACGAAGGTGGAATGACAGAAGTTTTTCGCCAAGAGCGATGAATTCGCTTTCCGATGAACCACTGAGATCCAGCAGTGTGTTGCCAATGGCGTTGAGTTGTAAGGCACTATTTTTTTTGAAGCTCGCTCTCCTCCAAACGGATGTTGCCGCAAAAAGAGCGGAAAGAGACTGTTTGAGCAAGGAGCTTGCGTCGATATCCTTGAGCCTGCGTTTCCATGCTTGATATTGAGCCGACATTGATTCTCAATCCCGATAATTGTTCATCGAAAACAACTCAGCGGATATCCTAATCCAGGGAAGGATGGGCAAAGGCCGCCACCATTTTTCGCAGTACCATGCCAACCAGGTGGAAATTGCTCTCGCTGAAAGCCATGAACCTGGGCCGGAGCTTTTGCGCCTCGACCACCATTGCCAGTTCGTCGCCCGGCAAGACGAGGATTACGCGCACATCATCGAGTTCTTCTCGCAGGGCGATGAATTGACGAAGCTCCGATTCATCGGCGGCCACCATGACCGCAATCCCAGCCCCGCTCCCGAGGCTGTGTGGAAGATCCTCTATACGACTGCAGGTACCGATGGAGTGCTCGGGAATGGCGACCCGGATCATTCTCTCAAGTTGGAGCACTGAGCCCTGGGCCGCTTCTGTTCCGCAGATGGAAACCTTCAAGAGAACCTCCTTCTACATATACAATCCTGACCGTCGTTTTAACGACCAGTGTACAAATGGCATAACAAGCATTGTGCCAATTGTCATTAAACGCTTTAATGTAGTTAAATCAATTGGATAGACTATTGGAAAACTTGACGTGGAAATAGAAGGTGTCCTGCCCCTGAGGAGCGATCCCGTGTTTCAGGACTGATCAGTCCTGATTTTCAGGATTGTTGAGGGCTCTGGAATTGATGGAGAGGTTGTACTTCTGCAGGAAATAGTAAAGCCTCGATCTTGAAAGGCAGGTAAGATTACAGGCGATTTTGACATCTCCCCCGGAATGCCAGATCACACGGGAAAAATAGTCCCGCTCGGCATTCTCCAGTAATCTTTCCCTGTATTCTCTATAGGCATAGAGGGGCAGTGCCGTGGAATCCTCAACCTGAACGAGAGGAATGGTATTGAAGGAGGAAACGGGAGTCTTCTTCGTGATGGATGATCTCGCCACTTTTGCCCTGATATGAACCGGCAGGTGAGTAGGGTAGAGGACGGGTGCATTGCCGGCGGTCGCCAGCGTGCTTTGCAGTGTCCCGAATAGCTCACGCACATTTCCGGGCCACTCGTATCTCTGCAATATGTCAAAGAAGTCGGGAGAGAATCCCTTTATGGGCAGACTGTTCTTTTCGGAAAATCTTGTCACGTGATGAATAGCAAGGTCCTTAAGATCTTCCGGTCGATTTCTCAAACTGGGCAGTTCTATGACAAGGGAACGAAGCCGGTAAAGCAGGTCGCTGCGGAAGGCGCCCGCTTGAACCATCTGGTCCAGGTTGCGGTTAGTGGCGGCAATGAGTCGAAAATTGCTCGTTGATTCACACTTCGCTCCAACCGGACGAAAACGATGTTCCTGCAAAACGCGAAGAAAGGCTTTCTGCATCGGCAAAGCAAGCTCACCCACTTCGTCGAGAAAGAGAGTCCCGCCATCGGCGAGCTTGATAAGGCCGGTCTGGGACTTGTCCGCGCCGGTAAAGGCCCCCCTCTCGTGGCCGAACAGAACGCTTTCCACCAGGGATTCAGGCAGTGCGCTGCAGTCCACGATGACAAAAGGGTTATTTGCTCTCACACTGTTTTCATGCAGCGTCTGAGCGAACAATTCCTTTCCGGTTCCCGTCTCGCCCGTAATGAGCACGTTGGCGTCGGTCTTCGCAGCCTGTGCAACCAGATCCAGGCATTGTGCCAGGGACTGGCTGTGCCCGACAATCCGCTTGCGGTCAAGTGCCGTTGATTTTCGAAGCGTAAGTTTTTCTTCCCGATACTCCAGTGCCCTCACCAGCGGCAGAGTAATTTCATCCGTGGAGGCGGGTTTTTCTATGTAGTCCCAGGCTCCCCAGGTGATAGCGGATTCAGCTCCGTCAGGGTTGCCACATCCGGTCAGGATGATGATTTCAGGGGATGAGGGGGCTGCCTTGATCTTCTCGATCGCTTCCAGCCCGTTGCCATCAGGCAACTGAACATCGAGCAGGACCAGATCGTAAGATCCGGAGAAAATTTCGCGCATCCCGTCCTTCAGGCAAAGGGAAAAGCTGGAGTCATGCCCAGCCCTGTTGACCACGCGCGTCAACACATCACAAAACACCCTGTCGTCATCAATAATCAAGATGCTGGCCATCTGGTTGCCCCAACCGTCTGTTTAGAATCAAAGAGAGTCCCGGTAAAAACACTCTTGAGTTCAGGCCCGCGCATGTCTGGAAGAATCCATAATGCATAAATTCAGGTGAGAGCCAAAAGTTCTGCCCGGATGCCGATCACGGCGGGTTACTCATTTTTCGTGAAGAATATGAGTGAATCCCGTCAAATGCGATGTTTGTCCGCAAGAAGTTGAGATGCCGTATGTCGGTTCGAAGTTGTTCCACGGTCATTCCGAGGCCCGAACGACAGAGCCCTTCGGGAACATCGAACCGGCAACCCCGTTCCAATAGGAGATGCTTATGCTTACAGGGTAAAGATCGGACGGAAATTTTTGGACCTTAAGGATTATTTGGAAGTTCTAATTTGTGATCGGAAATGGCTATTCATTGTGAAAAAGAATGTAGATTTACACAGGCGCCCGTCAGGAGATTTAAAAACGTACGACGACCCGGTGATTATGCGTTGGAAATGCAAATCAACTTGAGATGCGATTGATTCTTATCTCATTGCGCGGCGGGGACGCTAAATAACAGGGGGCCAATGCGCCGATTGACCCCTCGTGTGTGTTACGATCTAGAATTGACTTGACCATGCAACGGGTTGGTGGTTGCGGGGTAGACTCAAACTTATTATTATCAGCTCTCGCGGGTCCTTTCAGCAAGTTCGATCAATGCGGCGTATTTGTCCTGGGCGCCCGTGTTAAAGCATGCGTCCCACTCTTGCTGAGTAAGTCTTTTCCTGAGATAAGCCTCGATGGGAAGAAAAGACTGCCAGCATAATATCGTCCGCGCACAGGGACGTTTGCCTCCCTCCTGAAGACAATATATCAACTGCACTTCGCCTCCGAGCCGGGGGCATCTGATCAAGAGTTCAGGCGGCATCACCGGTCCTCCCTCGGTTCAGGGTTTTGGATAGCCTTCTATGGATTTGAGGGCCTGCTGGATCTCTTCTTCCGTAAGTTCGTGTTGAATCAGCTTGCCGTTCAGGAAGGCATCATAAGACGGCAGGTCAATAATACCGTGGCCACTGAAGTTAAACAGAATCGTCTTTTCCTTGCCCTCTTCCTTTGCCCGTTCCGCTTCCTGGATGACGGCGGCTATGACGTGGTTGGTCTCCGGAGCCGGAATAAATCCTTCGGCGCGCGCCCATTTGATCCCGGCCGAGAATGTTTCTATCTGATTGTAGGCCCGGGCCTCGACCATCCGCTCCTTGACGAGGTGGCTCACGATTGGGGCCATCCCATGATATCTCAGACCTCCGGCATGAATCGGGGCGGGAAGAAAGTTGTGACCGAGGGTGTACATGGGCAGGAGGGGGGTAGTCATGGCGGTATCGCCGAAATCATAAGCGAACGGACCGCGTGTAAGCGTGGGGCAGGAGGTTGGTTCGGCCGCGACAATGGAGACATTCCGGCCGTGTATCCTGTCACGGACAAAGGGAAACGAGATTCCCGCAAAATTGCTTCCGCCGCCCGCGCATCCCATTACCACGTCCGGATAGACCCCGATCTTTTTGAGTTGCTTCTCGGCTTCCAGTCCTATGACGGTCTGGTGAAGCATCACATGGTTGAGGACGCTGCCGAGAGAATAGCGTGCATCAGGGGTTCCGACCGCATCCTCTATAGCTTCGCTGATGGCGATGCCCAGGCTTCCCGGCGAGTCAGGATTATCCTCGAGGATCTTTCTGCCCGCGCGCGTAATATTGCTTGGACTGGAGACGCATTCAGCCCCCCATGTCGACATCATCATGCGCCGGTATGGCTTCTGGTCGAAACTGACCCGTACCATGAATACCCTGCACTCGAGACCGAACATCGAACATGCCATGGCGAGCGCGCTTCCCCATTGTCCCGCTCCGGTCTCGGTTGAAAGGTGTTTTATTCCGAAGACCTTGTTGTAATAAGCCTGAGCTATAGCGGTGTTTGGCTTGTGGGAACCCGGTGGGCTGACGCCTTCATTTTTGTAATAAATTCGCACAGGGGCATCGAGGAGCCGTTCGAGATTGCGGGCACGGTAAAGAGGAGTCGGTCTCCAGAGAAGGTACTTTTCCAGGACTTCTTCGGGAATATCGATCCATCGTTCGGTCGACATCTCCTGCTCTATGAGATTCATGGGAAAGACCGGGGCGAGATCCTGGGGTTGAACCGGTTTGCCCGTACCGGGGTGGAGAGGCGGGTGCATGGGGGAGGGCAGGTCAGCCAGGATGTTGTACCATTGTTTCGGAATTTCGTCGTCGTTCAGCATTATCTTTACTTGTTCCATCGTGTTC
>JBDKTY010000297.1:0-27744 GCA_039679945.1 Syntrophobacter sp.
CGTCATGCGGAATAAAACCCGTCCGCCGCACGACGGGCTTTTTTTTAAGCATTCGGGCTGTAGCGCAGGGGCTAGCGCGCTTGGTTCGGGACCAAGATGTCGGAGGTTCAAATCCTCTCAGCCCGACAAGGAATTACGTGAGGTCGTGAGGTAGAAAAGGCCACTGTTACTTGCGTTTGTTACCAAACAGACGGAGTACAGTGGCCCCATGACCCGAACTACCAAGAACCGCTTCACGCAACAACTCTTTACCAGACCGGCCAGCGATGGCCGGTCTATCGTTTATGTCCGCTTCATCGATGCCGAGAGCGGACTCGTCCTCGCGACGCGCTCCACCGGCCTCGATTCCGACAGCCCGGCTAAGGATATCAAGGCCAGCGTCACGAGCATCCTCGCGGACCTCAACCTGGAAGCCATAGCCAGGATGAAAGACCGCGCCCGCCGGGCCGCTCTCGACGACGACGAGCGGATCGCCTCCATGCCCGCCTTCGAGTTCTTCTCCTGGTTCTGGAGCGACGAGAGCTACTACCTATCCGAACGCCAGGACGCCGACCGGCCGCTCTCCAAAGGGCATATCCTCGTCTGCCGCAAGTACGTCCAGACCAACCTGAAGCAGTTCGAGGCGTTCTCCCTGACCCCGGTCCGCGAACTCAGGCTCTCCATCGTAGAAGCCTTCGTACGGAAGCTCCGCAAGGCGGGCAAGAGCCTGGACGTGGTCAAGCGGAACCTCGATACCATCCGGACGCCGATCAACTGGGCCCAAGCGCGAGGCCTCATCGAAGCGCCGTTCTCCTTCAAGACCCTCGTCCTGCCTCGAAGGGACAGCCGCGAGCGGGGCATCCTGAGCGACGAGGAAATCTTGAAGATCGTCGACCTACCCTACGCCAAGCCGTGGGTCGCCGAGTCCGGCCGTATGCACTGGGACGTCCGGCCTCGACCCCGGCAGAGCGGAGGGCATACCTACGATACGCCGCCCATGCTCGATGTACGCCAGAAGGCGGCCATCGTGATGGCCTTGTTCGCCGGCCTCAGGCGGGGTGAGATACGCGGGCTCCGCTGGTGCGATATCGATGCCGAAAGGAAGCTGATCGAAGTCCGACACAACTATGTCCGCTTCGACGGAGACAAGGCGCCGAAGAAGATGTCCCTCGGCACCGTGCCGTTGGCGGTGGAGCTTGAACAGATGCTCGACGACCTTAGAGCCCTCTGCGAGAGCCTGGGTTACACCGGCGCCAACGACTTCGTCCTACCCGGCACCGCGCGGGATCGACCCGTCAACGAAGTAACGATTCGCCGAGGCTGGGAACGGGCCCTGGAGCTTATCGGTATTCCGGAACGGGAACGGCTCAAGCGCAACCTGCTCCTTCATGGCGCGCGCCACGCCTACACTACCCGGCTCCTGGATTCCGGGGAGCTCTCACCGGCCGAAGTGGCCAAGCTGACCCGCCACAAGGATCTTTCCATGCTATCCCGCTACGGCGGCCATCTCCGCGACGAGACCATAGAGAAGGGTCGCAAGGCCCTCAGCTTCAAGAAGGAGGCAGACCATGCCAGTCAGTAAACTCAGGCTACCCAGGAAAGACCTAATCCCACCACTCCCGGACATCGCCGAACTGGCGCGACAGCTTCAAGCACGCCTCGAAGGACTTCAAGACCCGACGCTTCGAGCGGAAGAGATCGGGATCACCCTCGGGGAGCTGGATCGCATCAAGCTGCATGCCGACACCCTTTACCGCAGGTTAAGCAGTGAGGGTGCCCTGGATGAACCTGACGCATACTGGAAGTATTCCGAGGAGTTGGACCGGTTCCGACATGAGCTTCTCACCGGACGTGATCGCGAGCTGCTCGCAGCCCGCCGCCCCGAACCGGAGCAAACCGCAACCCGGAAGCCGCGCCAGATGCCGATACCCGCCTTCCTGGCCGAGAAGGACGATCGACAGGCTAGGAACCGGGAGCGGACCGACCTCCCCGATACCATGAACATGGCACAACTAGCGTCCTACCTGGGAGTCAGCACCCAGTGGGCCTATCAGAACTACAAACGCCTCGCCATACCCTACGCGGTAATCGGATGCCTCAGGCGCTTCCGCAAGGACAAAGTCGACGCTTGGTGGGAGGCTCAAAGCAGGCAGTAACCGACCACCGCCTTATAGGTATTTTGCCGATGCCTATAAGGCAGTGGCGCCATCATATCGCAGATGATAAACTGTCGATATGAAGTCACCATCTTTAGCCACGGCCTTCGATACAGCCATAGCCGATACCGCCCGTCGAATCGATACGCTTCTCGCCGGAAACCCTGACCAAACCGAGCTAGAGGCCTTACAGACCGAACTTGCCGCCCTTATCAGAAATCGGCGGGATCACCTATATAGCCTCGTCGACGCCCGAGCCATCGTCAGCCAGGTCTTCGACGAACCATTCTCTGAAACCCGTCGCCAGAAGGCGGCCGAACTCGAAGGCCAGGTCTTATCGTTAATCGAACAATACCATCGAGAAGCTGATGAGACCAAGGAGGTCTTGCGCTCGGATTACGATCTACTGGTAGATGTCCTTGCCTTCCTGCGCTTTTTCAAACATGACGACCTACCGACGTCAGAAACTGAGGCCCACTCACCGCGCATGATCTGGACCGGCAAGCATGGCCTGACGCGACAGGCTTTCGTAGAGGCCCTCCAGGTAGCCAAGTTCATCACCCTAGAAAATGCCACTTTGCTGGCGGCCACGCTCGAGGACTACAAGGCCGAGAAGAAAGCCCAGCGGCCGAAGGTGGACTGGGATGGGAGCAAGGAGTCCTTAGTCACCTTTCTGATCATGTCGTATTATTTGGGCATCCTCAATCCTGATACCATCCTCGTGAGGAACCGGGATATCGTCGAAGATGCCGAAGGAGTCATTAAAGCGCCGATCCCTCCCATCGCCGATATCATAGCCGCTCGCTTCACGATCCAGGGAAGAAATGTTTCCCATTCGGACATTTCTAGGGAGGCTAATAAGAAAGCCGAAGCTGGGATCGATAAGCTCACCGTGCTCGAGCTTCTCAACCTCAAAGATCATCTTCAGGGGCTAGCCGAGGTGAACGGTTTCAAACGTCTGGATCAGTCCTTCGATTGGGACGACATGCTCTATTCCTTCTTCCGTCTGTATGACAGCGGTAAAAAGGATCTTGACTTCCTTACCGATGAGCTGCGATGCCTGGATCTTGAGGTGCTACGGATCTTGAATGACCTCCATAATAAGCATTACCTGGATCGCAAGGGACTTTCCGAGGATCTAGCGCGACTGTGATTCAGCTTCACAGATAGTTCAAACGTTTTCAACGCCCTGGCCTCCGGCTTGAGACGCCTTATTTGCGTGTTCTCCTATTCGCGTGCCTTAAAAAGGGTGCTGTACCCCACTTAGTGGGGGAGAAGCATTATCGCAAGGAGAACGCGATGGATCCAAACACGACGCTACAGAACGAGGATCAGGGCCAGATTCAGGCCATCCAAGACGTACTCGGTGGCAACCACGATAAACTCATGGTCGTCGACGAGGACAGCCCCGTATTTACCTTCTACCGGATCATGGTGGAGCAGCTCGGCTGGAAGGGCTCTGACCAGATCTATTCGCACCAACCTACAGAGCGGAAGGCGTTACAGCGCGTCGCAACAGAACTCGCATTGGCGCTCCATGCCTCCATCCGCGAGACCGACGCCACCGATCTCGTCTCCACCGACTTCTTCCATCTGGTGCGAGCCATCCGCAGGCTCAAGGCGCTCCACGGCCTGACCGAACTCGGGGTCATGATCCTGCTCGATAAACTCGTCTCGGACGGGCTCTATAAGAACCTCTACTACTGCACCTCACCGACCGCATTCTTCCGCCGAAGCCCCGAGCTGTTCGGAATAGAGCCTTCACGCGCTCGCGATCTTCAGCAGCGCGGCAAGAACTACCGGATCCACTGGGACAGGATAGACAAGGGGGTCGGCTCGGTTCCGCCCATGGCGCTCGACGAGCTCTGTCTCAAACATCTCTCCAAGCTCACCCTCCTCGATCAGGCCGTGAGCGCCTTCGAAGCGGAAGAGGCGTTGAGGCTCTTCCATATGAGCACGTATCGCGTATTCGCCTCCGCCATCAGGGAGAAGCTCGGGAATCCAACCAAGAACCCGAAGGTCGCGTCCCCGGAACAAGCCGAGACCGTCACCACATCCGTCACGGAGACGACCAAGGAACCCAAGCACCCCCTCGAAGTAGCCTGCGCCCGTATCCTCAAGAAACGGGGGACGGTCTATCTCGCCACAGGAGCCAGTGTGGACCAGGTCAGCCGCGCCATCGAACGCCTGGAGGAGTACCGGGCGTCCAAGGACGAGGAGAAGAAGGTTGAGCTTGGCGCCAAGCCATACGACTACCGGAACCCGCTAAAGGTCGATCAGGACATCTGGGACATCACGAACGCGATCGTGATCAAGGAGCGCATCAAGCTCGGGATCGCCCAGGGAGCCGCACGGCGACGTACCATCGCACTCCTCATGCACCGCCTCTCTACCGAGACGCCATTTAGCGCCTATTGGCGGAATCCCAGATTCGGCGTTCGCTACGCCAACTTCGGGGCCTTCGCCAAAGGTGAACTCTATATGGGCGAAGAGTATCGCGACTATCTCCGAGTGGGCAGGAACCTCGCCCAGTACCACTACGTCCTCGACGGCATGAAGAACATCGATGAGGACCGCATGTTCTACAAGCTCCGCTACCTGGACGACGCCATCGCCACCTACGAAGGCAAGGTGGGCCTCATCCGAACCCGCCTGGCCTCCCTGAGCGTACGCGACTTCCAGCGCTTCGCCACCGATCCGGCCTTCGAGACCAGCTTCGAGGCGAAACTCAATAGCAAGGCTCGCGAGAACCTCCTCGGTTACGTGAGCCGTATCCACGCCAGCCTCGACAACGGCGAACCCGTACAGGTGATCGAGCTCTACGGCGAGGAGGAGTTCGGAAGCATGCACAGCATCCTGGAAGCGATCAAGGCCGAGGACTTGAGCGCCGGCCACCCTGGACACAGCGGAGCGTCGTCGGAGCCAGCGGACGCGATCGACGTAACGAGCCAGGAGCAGAACGTAGCCTGACCGAATAAAAGCTACGATGCCCAACGCCTTTGCTGGGCATCGTAGCTATTTCAATTAACCGCCTTCAATTCCATGTGGACTCTACTGGTAGAACAGACAATCTACCAAAGGAGTCCTTATGCTTTATGACCTTATCAGTGAGCGCCATGCACCGCCGTACCGAATCGGCGGCCCCGGCGATGCTTACACCGTCCTCAAGCGATACGCCAATGCCCGGACCGAACGTTTTCTGGTCGTGCTTCTGAACGGCGCGCATGATGTGATCAGCACCCGAATCATCACCGTGGGCTTACTTAACAAGACGATCGTACACTGCCGGGAGGTTTTCCGGCCTGCCATTGTAGAGAACGCCGCAGCCTTGTTACTTTCTCATAACCATCCTTCAAACAGACTTGACCCGAGCAGTCAGGATTTAGATATTACCAAACGCCTTCAAGATGCCGGTGAGCTCTTGGGCATACCCGTACTCGATCACTTAATAATTGGCCGTTGCGGATTTTACTCGATGGTCGAACATGGCCTGATGACTCCTTCCGGTTCCGGAACGAGTCCTTACCCATGAAGTCGGGGAACATATAAAGAAACTAGGCTTCCACCTGCTGATCCATCTCGATATTCCTATCCCCTCAGCTCAGGGATACCAAGCTGGTAATACTGCGGGCGGCCAAGGTCCGGGACATAGCCGCCGCAGGCCTGCTCATCCTTGACCAGCAGGCCGGAAGCCAATATCTGGGCCCTGATCCTATCGTAACCGCTATACCATTCGTAGATCAGCTCCGAGGGCAGGGGATACGCGCCCCTGCCCTGGTTCCTTCTTGTCAGATCATCGATACCGCTCGCCGGATCGGCTACAGCGTCGTCGATGATCCTTCTCCAGGCCTCCAGATTGGCGAAGAACCGTAGCACCGCCTGCCGGCTTTGCTTCGGCTGAGGGCTCACGCTCTCAAGCCGCTCCAGCATCAGCTCCGCAGCTTCTCGATTCCTCAGATACTTTCCTTCCTTCTCATTCCATAACCGCACGAACCTTGTTGCCCCGGCCTCCGTCACATTGCAAGCCGCATACAACGACTCAATCCTACTTCTCAGCTCCCGCCCATTCCGGAACAGATCCCCGCTATACCCTGACTCCCTCGACCTCGTCTCCCAGCCCAACACCCACTCGGTCACGTCGTCCAGGGACATCCCGTCACGCTTCCCGCCTTCTACCATCCCGATTAGCTGTCCATTGGTCTCGCCGTTGACAAAGGGCATCAACAGCTCCTCAGCCTCTCTACTGTTCCTTGGCCGCCTTCCTTTTATTCCCGCATCCGCAAGCCCCTTCTTTCCCCCATCGCCTTCTTCTCGGAGACGCAGCCCCGGCCGCTCATCCTTCGGCCACACCCGTTCCAGCACCTCTTCCTTGATCAGTCCCTCCAGCCGATACACCCTCAAGCCCCGCCAGAAGGCCTCGCCGTCAGCAGGCCGTTTCATCGGCTCAAGCCCCTCCGGCTCCAACAGCCTATCCAGCCTCGGAATCCTCAGTGGCCGCAACGGCGTCGGCATTATCTCCAGGTTCCGCTTGATCCCGCGATCCCTCTTCTTCTCTTCCCAGGCCCTCTTCACCTTCCCTAGCTTCCGCTTAAGCTGGTACCACAGCGCCTCTTCCTCTAGGCACCAGTACACATGCGCCCCGTGCGGGCTCTTCACCACCAGGCTCGGCCGTTCATTGAAGCATTCCAACAGAGCCTCGACCGCCTGCCTGGTCTCCGGCTCCAATTCATGCTGGAACTTCCGGCTCGGTATCGTCGGGCTCTTTGCCTCCCGTAAGGCCTGCTCCAGCCCTTCTTCTACCTCTCCATCAACTCCACTTTCCGCCCACCCGGCCCACGTCCTCGGATCCTGCGTGAACGGCCCCACCTCATCCCATATTCCCCGCTCTACAGCAGGCTGCTGCCGCTCCTGCCCCCTTCTGTCGTCGTCCTCAATCCCCACCGGCTCCGGCTCATCTCCACCCTTGCCGGGAACATCCACATCGAAACAAATAAAGATCGGCTTCCGATTCATAAGGAGCCCAATATCCCCATGTCCTGTTATTGCTCGGTGTACTACAGCATCCCCGGCCAGGCCGTGATTCCTTTTCCATCCACCTTGCACACCTTGGTTATACGGCGTCCTGAAGTAATTGAACCGCTCGACGAAGGCCTCTACCTCCCGAGCCGCATCTTCATCTAGCGTATCCATCAGATCCCCCTTAACCACTTTCCCTCATTCGCCACTGTGACCGCGACAGCCTCAATAGTATCTAGACGATATTAGTCGTCAAAGGTCCATATATCTATATTAGCTACACCAAGCCTTGACGTTAGAACTTCTACAGATCCTACGCTCAGTTCTCCACTGAGCTGCGCAATCGCCATCCTGATGCTCCTGCTACTACCTCTATCCGCTCGCTTCTTGTCTTAACGTCCCAGGCTCTTGGTACCCTACAGCCCCGATCGAGCCCGCCCGCATCCCCACAAACGTTTTCATTGGTCTTCTGCACCCCTGGCCTCCGCACACTCATCCAGCGCGCTACTTCACTTCTACTCTTCCAGCCCCGCCAGTTGCACATAAGGATTTCACAGGCGGGCCCGCCATTCTCTATTTATCAATACGGCCCATCTCCTACCTCATAAGCAGGCTCGATCCCGGCCGCATCCCCACATCCCCTTCTTCCCAAGGAGGCTCCCATGCTCGCCACTCTTCTCGACGCTCCCCCTACCGCCCCGCTCGCGCTCGTCGACACTGCCGAGCCCGGCTCTCTGCCGTCGCTCTCCAAAGTCCTCTTCGATTTCTCCATCCCCAGCGCGGAGGCCCCGGCCGCCGAACCCTTCACGGTCGACTCACTTTCCAAAGCCAGTTGGGTAGCCTCGCGCATCCTCGAAGCCCAGGCCCGCACGGCCCAACGCGCCGAGCTCGCCCGCTCCTACAAGGCCCGCATCGACGCTTGGCTCTCCGACGCCAACTCAGCTGACATCGATTCCATCGAGTACCTCTCCTCGCTCTTGAAACCTTGGGTCGAGGCCGAGGTCGCCAAGCAGCGCCGCTCCCGCTCCGTCCTTCTCCCCACGGCCACCGCTCAGCTGCGCAAGCTCCCGGACCGCGTCGACATTCTCGATGCTCCTACAGCCCTCGGCTACCTCAAGGCCAATCACCCAGAAGCTGTCATCGTCCGCGAGGACATCTCCAAATCCGCCGTCCGCTCCTTGATCTTCACCGAAGGCGAAGCCATCCCCGGCGTCGAAGCCCAGTTGGGCCACGACGAGCTTTATCTCCGCCCGGCCGCCCAGGCCTGAAAGGACACCCCATGCGTCTCTTAAACAGCCTGCTCCTTGAGGGCTCTGTCACTTCTTCTCCGCTCTACACCGAGCCCGCCAACGACCGCCCGGCCGCCGCCCGCTTCCTTCTCGACGCGGGCCCAGACGTCCCCGCCATGCCGGCCATCGCCTACGGTCGCCTCGCCGCAGTCGTTCGCGACACACTCCACGTCGGCACCTCCGTCCGCCTCGTCGGCCGCCTCGGCATCGACTCTTCGCTCGATGCCATGACCCCTGTCGTCATCGTAGTCGAGCACGTCGAGGCAAAGCGGTCCTATTCCCCGGAAGCACGCGCCTACGCCGAGGACGCCGCCTCGTGATGCCTGAGGTTGTTTTCTCATATAGCCGGGCCGATGCGCTCGCCGATGGCGTCCTCGTCGATGTCTCCGAGCTCGCACGCGAAGCAGGCTTCAAGCTCCCAGTGGCCGTCAGCGACACCCTCTACCACGGCTACCTGACACCACCGCCCGAACTCGCCAAAGGAGGAATCTCAGTCGAGGGCCGCCTTTGGGACACGCTGTCCGTCCTTCGCTACGCCATCAAGGCATCTCCGGCGACGGATCGCATCACCTTCACCGTCCTTTTCGCGCAGGCTCCCGATGCTAAGCCAGAACCCGTCGAGCTGCTCGCCGTCTGCGGCCCCGGCGACTCCGGGGAACCCGTCATTACGATTATGACCCCTTCCGACGAGTAACCCTCGGCCCCGGCTCGCCCGGGGCCTTTCTTCATTCTTGTATCCTCGATACCCCATTAGCCCTTCAGCAAGAAAAGATACAGGGAGCGCTTACAAAGTACTCGCTACGGCCTTTATCAACGCGCTCTGGGCCTTTATCGAGCCTCTCTCCGCTGCAATCCATTCAACCCGACCGTGCCAGCTTTTGGCACGGTCTACCTTTATCCTCTTCTTCCCGGCTGCCCTGGCGTGGCCGTATCACCACGGAGTCCGAGATGCCGAATCCTTACGCGAATCTGACCAAACTAATCCAGGCAGTCTCACTCCTCGCCGCCCCGGGCGGCACAACGATCAAGACCCTTATGTCCCGGCTCGGTATCTCCCGTCGCTCATCCTTCAGGATGTTGGAAGCATTGACTGACCTCGGGCTGCCCCTCGTCGACGAACGCCGGGACTTATCCACGGAGAAGACCTACCGCATTCTCGAAGGTTATGCCCAAAGGCTCCCGAACTTTGCCGTCCCAAGCCTCGACCTTACTCTTCAAGAACGCTACTTTCTTGACGCCATCCTAGAAGGGCACTCACTCCGGGACTCTTCGTCCTCGATGCTCCTGTCTTCGCTCCGCTCCAAGCTCAACGTCCTACTGCCGGGGCTCGACGCCGATCCATCATCTGAACCTGATACCAGTATAACATCCTCGCTTTTTGATACCTTCCGCGCCGCCATTAAGACCGGTCAAGCCTGCTCCGTGGTCTATCGCTCCCCGGTTGACGGCATTACCCGCTCGTATACCCTCTATCCGGTGAAGCTCTTGGAGCACCGTGGTGGCCTTTTCCTATACGCCAAGCCTGAAGGCCAAACCCATTGCCGCCTTCTTGATGTCGACCTTTTTGAGTCGGCAACGCTGGCTG
Organism: Syntrophobacter sp.; assembly: GCA_039679945.1. Classification (GTDB taxonomy): domain Bacteria; phylum Desulfobacterota; class Syntrophobacteria; order Syntrophobacterales; family Syntrophobacteraceae; genus SbD1. The sequence goes on from JBDKTY010000297.1 coordinate 10,026, forward strand.
AAACTACGCCTGAGCACCCTGTCGATATCGATTACGCCGCTGCTCTTGGCTCTACCTTCGACCTCGAAGCAGACGCACCCGTCCAGGCCACCATCCGCTTTTCATCCGCCGTCGCCAAGCAAGCCACATCTCGCCATATTGGCATCAGTCAGTCAACAAAGACCCAGGCGGACGGCTCAACCATCCTTACGATCGGTTCCCGCAATCTCCGTGACCTCATTCGATGGGCGCTCTCATGGGGTCCGGACACCGAGATCATAGCCCCGCCAGAACTCCGCTCGATGACCCGCAAAGAACTCGCCCAGGCACTTGCCCGCTACGACTCCGTCCGTCCGCCGCACGGTTAACTTCCGCCCGGTCAAGGTAAATGCTACCTCTATATCAGCGCATCGTGCCAAGAAATGGCACTGTTATGCTTTATCCTTGGCTGTTTCTTTGGAAGGAGTTAACCCATGACCACTTGCACCCGATGTGGACGCCAGCATACTGGCTATGGTCTATGCCCCCAATGCCGGAGCGAAGAAGACGCCAATAAACGCCGTGACCGCATGTTGGCCGATCAGGAGCGGATCGTTCGTCAACAGAAGCAGCAGTTCGATCAGTCCCAGGCAGAAGCAAGAGCTCAAGCCGAAGGCGAAGCCACTAAGTCAGCCTTTACCGCACGGTTCATCGAGCTCACACGTTATGCTAAGGAGCGAGACCTCATCAGCCTTTGCGTCAATGTCGATTTCTCCTTGGTCGAGAACTATAAGGACATCATTCTTACTGGACGTTCCAAGGCCTTCGGCGATTTCGTGACCGCTGCCACCAAGGATGACCGTTGTATCGACCTCTTGTCCTATGGCCTAATGATGACCAAGTCCACTACGCTCAAAGACCTTCGGGATGCACTCAGTAGCCGTTCTGATAATCACGACGTAGTGCTTTTGCAACGAGCCGCTTCCGATTCCTGCGACTATTATGCATGCTCTTCCCATGTAGCCCAGCAGACCTTGCCTGAGGGTGGCTATGAAGGCAAGGAGGTCAAGATCCAAGGCTTCAACTACATCTTCTTCGTTGCCAAGGCTGACCTCCCCAAATGCCTCGCTCTCCTTGCTGACACTGAATCCAAGATCTCTGGTGCTTATCTCCAGATCGAGGATATCAAGAAGAAGCATGCAGATGCCTTGCCCTCCATGGCATTGACACGGTCTGGAGCCAAGCCCCTTCTCTTCACCTTGATCCGCGCGCTGGTAATCCTTCTGGCGAGCGCCACGATCCTGCTCTACTCATACTCCGCTCGTCTGAACAGCCTTCTTTTCGCCTTCTTGTGCATCGTCGTGGCCATCGCAGCTTTCACGATGCTTATAGGTTCAGGTGATTTCAAGGACCGTGTTGAAAGCCGGTTGCGAGATAAGCGGGCCACTGTACTCCGCAAGGTTGAGGTAGCCATGTCTTCCGAAATCATCTCGATGCTCAAGAAATAGTCAAAGGCGCACAGCTCTAATACATAGGAGGTTTATATGAAGCGGTCTATTTTCCTCATGACATTTTTGTTGAGCATCGGGTTCACCACGGCTATGGCGCAGGACACCACCGACATCAAACCGGACTATGACTTTGTCGACAAGGCGCTTTTCGAGAAGTACAACACCAGCACCGCCGCCCAGTTTTTCGACAATCCCGCTACTTTCAAAGATAAGACCGTCAGGCTGATAGCCCGGCTGGCAGCTGGGGGACAGCTCCGGGCGACGGTTGGCTTTAATGTCAGGTTTATCGCCTATACTAAAGCTCCGATAGAGTACTTCTTCATTACGATCCCCAAAGACATGGAAGTCCCCAATGTCTCGGAGTGGACTGATACTGTGGTCATCACGTTCCGTTGCGAACAGGGGCTCCTCGACAAGGGCAACATCGCGCTTTCCATAGTCCGCGCGAACCGTTAATGCTCTACTCCAGCACAGGGCTTCGTCGTCTCCGTTTATCCGATCGACGAAGCCCTCTAGCAGGAGAATTGATCCTTCCTTTTCCCAGACAAGAGGACGAGGCTAATAGACCAACCTCAGTACGATCGTAAGAGTAGGCGATTAAACGTTTTCAAGCCCAAGAGGACTGCCGGGATCACAACATGTTCGCCAATAGACGGCGACAACCCATCTTCCCCAGAGCACAGATACTGCCGTTGGCCGCGAGCAGTGTCTTTGCATGCCCAAGCCCTCACGTGATAACAACCTAGAAAAATGTCGTAATCTTCATAAATGGTTAATATTAAACTCTTAGTTATCGGCGGACTCTGGTGTTTCCACGTCACGTTTCTTTCTTTGTACTAGTGCACTCTTTGCAGCCTTCCTAAGCTATCTGCCAATCAAGAAATCTACTATGTCAGCCTATGAGTGCTAATGCTTCATCAAGCCGGTGCTTCAGGTGTGGATCGAGTTCAGGAAGGCGTGCAGCGACTGTCCTTATATTATCAGCATGATAGCCGACGTTGCAATTACAGAGATAGATGAGTAGTTCAGCCATTTCAGCAGGAAAACAGGTAACCAATTCGCTATCCCGTAGCTGGAAAAGGAGGTGGCTATGCTCAATAGCAATTTTATTAGCGCGGGAGGCCAATATCGATGCTTCTGGAAATAGCTCACCCAGATTCGGCAGCCAATCAAGCATATTTCGGATCTCGGCATCATCAAGAGGTGCAAGTACACCTTGCAGTCGATCAATCCAATATCGATTTAGCCAGGTACTCCACATCTGCTGTTTATCGGTCTGTTGCATTTGGCGCAGGAAGTATCCAAGCTGTGACGTAAAATTAAGCCGGTCCTCTATTGACCCATATTGAAAGAGTGCAGGCAGAATCTGTTGCAGCGGATCTGAAACATGGAAAACAGCAACGGAGGTGTAGAACTCGATAAAACGACGACGGTGGTCGGGCAGATTCGCGTTAAGCCGCTGTAGCGCAATGAAAAAGGCTGGCATCATGGCGTCTACCAATGATGGATATAGTCGTCCCCATACTAAGAATCCGTCCCATGCCTGAGCGAATTTGTGCCGATCATCTTCGCTGAATAATGGTATTATATTGTTGCTCGTCCATGTCTCATCAAGGCCAAATAAAAACGCTGTTTGACTGGCAAGTAAACTACGACCGAGTCCTCCCTTCGATGTTGGGTCTTGTACAACCATTGTGAACCATTGACGATAGTCATCGGGCATAGTACGTTCCGCTCCATGCTTTCCATGCATGAGTACCGATAATCCATTGATCCAAAACTCAACAATCACCCCTGCAGATCGGTTAATAGCCCGCGACAACCAATCGTCAATGTTGTCATCTTCCGGACTTGGTAGAATGATCTGCCAGAGAGCTGTTCCTATGGCATTAGCTTGTTCTAGCAGATCAAGAGCAAATGGTTTTCCTCCATCTTTTACGAGAGCGTAAAGTAAATTTGCAATATCATGCGTGTGGGTGGAAATTAGTTCAGCATTGTTACATTGAGATAACAATGTATACCAATTATCTAGTGATAGTTCGGCTTCCTGCAATCCTCGCAGCACGGCGGGCCAAACATCAGACTTCCATAGGTGAACCGCCCCGGGATTGCCGGAGACTGAAATCTTTGAGAGGATACGGTCATGGGCAAGGAAACCAGGTTTTCACCAGAGGTACAGGAACGGGCGGTTCGCCTCGTCGGGGAGCAGCGTAGCGAGCACGAATCACAGTGGGCAACGATAAGCGCAGTCGCTAGCAAAATCGGATGCTCAGCGGAAACGCTCCGGCGATGGGTCAGGCAAGCTGAACGTGATCGAGGAGAGCGCCCTGGCCTGACGACCGACGAGCGGGCTCGGCTTAAGGAACTTGAACGAGAGAATCGCGAACTCAGGAAGGCTAACGAGATACTGCGCCTGGCGTCGGCGTATTTTGCCCAGGCGGAGCTCGACCGCAAACAGAAATGATGGTCGCCTTCATCGACGAACATCGAGATGGTCAGGGAGTCGAGTCGATCTGCAAGACTTTGCCGATCGCTCCCTCGACCTATTACGAGCAGAAAGCCAAGAGCGCGGATCTTATGAAGCGTTCACCTCGCCAGAAACGTGATGCGATGCTACGGGACGCGATCAAGAGCGTATGGGAAGCCAACTACAGCGTCTATGGCGCCCGCAAGGTATGGCACCAGCTCAAACGAGAGGGCTATGAAGTCGCCCGTTGTACCGTCGAACGCTTGATGCGTCAGATGGGGCTTCAAGGCGTCGTCAGGGGCAAGAAAAAGCGTACGACGATCGCTTCCGATCAGGATATCAGGCCTCTAGATCTCGTCCGAAGAGAGTTCCATGCTGACAGGCCAAATCAGCTCTGGGTCGCTGACTTCACGTACGTAGCTACCTGGGCTGGTTTCGTCTATGTCGCCTTCGTCATCGACGTGTTCTCCCGAATGATCGTCGGCTGGAGGGCGGCCCGATCGATGACGGCAGAACTGACCTTGGATGCGCTGGAACAGGCGCTGTGGGCTCGCAAGGTCAAGGGGAACCTCATTCACCATTCCGATCGTGGCAGCCAGTACCTGGCGATTCGGTATAGCGAGCGCTTGATCGAAGCAGGGATTAGCGCCTCGGTCGGCAGCGTTGGTGACGGCTACGATAACGCCATGGCTGAGACGATCAACGGCTTGTTCAAGGCCGAGGTAATCCACCGTCGCGGGCCATGGCGAGGTTTAGAGGCCGTGGAGTATGCGACGCTCGAATGGGTCGACTGGTTCAATAATCGTCGCCTCCTCGAACCGATTGGTAACATACCTCCTGCAGAGTTTGAGAAGTCATATTATACTGAACAGGAAGGTCTGGCCGTAGGAGCTGGACTCACATAACCAGCACTCCGGTTAACCCGGGGCGGTTCATTCTTATCCCCTTTACCAAGTATTCCACCGTGATGGATACCCTACTTGCGTCATAAAAAACTGACTCCAAACATGGTAAGCAACATATCCAGTATGAGTAAGGCATCTGTTTGATACTTCAAGACTATCCAGCGGTTTTATCCCAACCTTTCAGGGTGGATGGAATCCTAAGGCTCTCTATGAGATCCGATTCGTAGCGACCAGCGATCACTGTATCTACATTCGATAACGCTGCGGTTGTTGAAGAATAGATTCCTAAAACTTCTCCTCCTAACCGTAGTTCGCAAGTATTCACTGATTCTATAAGCTCGAAAACGCCGATTGATGATCGATACTGATAAACTCTAGGCCCCATAGATCCTCCCCAAAACCGTTAGTAGTATTGCCTTATATACCCAAACGCCTTATCAAACAGGTCCTGATCCTTAACCTGATACTTTACGTAAATCACCTTACGTAGAGCCTTCTGGACTTCCCGCTCTCCGGCATTAGTGTTTTGCCAACCAGGGAACCGTACAAGACGGACGATTTCATCAATGTCGTTTACAATTCGCTCAACAACCACCGGTGTTTTACCGTTTTTCACCTCGATGAAGAGCTCTGTTAATGCAGCCTTAGCTTTAGACTGTTCATCCACCGGATCCGCTTGTTTTTCAGCTTGGACGACTTCCTTTGCCAGCGTCAAAAGTTCTTTGAGGAAGTCTATGCTGTGAAGTAGGCCTTGCTCATGTCTCTCCTTTAACTTCTCAAGCCGTTCTCCCAGGGCAATGAAGGCAGGGTTGTTTTTATGAGTGCGTAACCGTGCTATTAGCTTTATCTCAAGCTCTTTCGATTTTTTGTCGGAATCCTTCGTATCCAACAATCCGTCCAACACCTCAGCATCCATCACTAGCGTATCAAGATCATCGCGAACTGCTTCTAAATGAACATTCTCATGCACCATTTCTATGGTCTTTGCTCCCAGGGCATGCCATAGAAGTTTTCCATTCCCGCTTGGCGGCTTCACCGATTCATAGACCTGAGTCAGCCACTTGTAGTCCGTTTCAAACGGTCCTAAGCATGGGTCAGGAGACAGCGCTTCCCATAATCTGGAGAGAACAGAAAAGTCCGCTGCGAACTTATCCCTGATTTCATTGCTCGGGAGACAGTCCTGAGCCGAGATCAATCCCTCGTAGCCACCTACTGTGCGATCCACACCGGGGAAGAAGGATAAGCATTTGGCTACACAAGCAGGCAGTTCTTTCTTAAGTTCGTCAAGATTTGTTATTACCTTCTGAACTGACTTTTCATCAAAATCGAGTGCAGTCGCTACTTCATCGAAAACCCCAAGATAGTCAACGATCAAACCATGGGTCTTTTCGGGATACACTCGATTGGTACGACAGATGGCCTGTAGCAAGTTGTGGTCCTTCATTGGCTTGTCGAGGTACATAACCTGGAGTATAGGCGCGTCAAAGCCGGTCAGGAGCTTGGATGTAACGATCAGAAACTTGAGGGGATCGTTCGGATCACGGAACCGATCGAGGAGTTTCTCCTCCTCGTCCTTGGCAAGCTTCCATTCCGCATACTCGTCGGACTTGCCGCCCTGGGTGTGCATGACGATGGCGCTGGCTTCTGGCCCGACCAGCTCGTCCATGGCCTTTTTGTACAGTACGCAACACTCACGGTCAAAGGTTACCACCTGGGCTTTGAAACCATTCGGCTCTACCTTTTCTTGATAGTGTTTGACGATGTGTTGACAAATGGCGTTCACCCTTACAGGAGCTTTAATCAGTACCGCCATCTTTGCTGCCCGCTTAGCAAGATCGTCACGATCCATTTCGCTCAATTCGTCGGTCATCTGGGAATAGGCTTCGTCGATGGCTTCCTTGTTGATGTGCAGCTTCACGTCCACCGCCTCGAAGTGGAGCGGCAGCGTGGCCTTGTCTCTGATCGAGTCCTGGAACGAGTAGCGGCTCATGTAACCCTGCTCATCCTCGTCCGCGCCGAAGGCCCAGAAAGTATTGCGGTCCCGCTTGTTAATCGGCGTGCCGGTCAGGCCAAATAGAAAGGCATTGGGCAGCGCTTCGCGCATCTTGCGCCCAAGATCGCCTTCCTGGGTACGGTGCGCCTCGTCCACCATCATTATGATGTTTGATCGCTCGTTCAGGCGGCCATCAGCCTCGGCAAACTTGTGGATGGTGGTGATGATGATTTTGCGGGTATCGGCCGCAAGCAGAGTTTGGAGCTCCTGCCGGGTAACGGCCCCGATCATGTTCGGGATATCGGCAGCGTTGAACGTGGCGGTGATCTGGGTGTCCAGATCAATGCGGTCCACTACGATCATCACCGTGGGATTGCCGAGCTGGCGGTGCATCCGTAGCTTCTGCGCCGCGAACACCATCAGCAGCGACTTACCTGAGCCCTGAAAGTGCCAGATCAGGCCCTTCTTGGGATATCCCTTGACCACGCGAGCCACCATCAAGTTTGCGCCTTCGTACTGCTGATAGCGACAGATGATCTTGATGCGCCGGTGTTTCTTATCGGTAGCGAATAGAGTGAAGTTTTGTAGGATGTCCAGCACCACATGAAGGCGCAGCATGGAGCGTATTGAACGTTGCACATCTACAAGCGTTCCCTCAGCCTTATTCTCTCCTTCGTGCCACGGCCCCCAGATATCGATGGGCATACGCACTGAGCCGTAGCGGAAGCACTTGCCTTCAGTGGCAAAAGAGAGGACGTTGGGCACGAACATCTGCGGTACGCTCTGTTCATAGCCGTTGTGGATGTCACTGGCTCCGTCCACCCAGGTCACCGCCGGGCGCACTGGCGTTTTGGCTTCGCCGACGACCAATGGAATACCGTTGACTAGCAGAATGATATCGAAGCGGCGTCCGCCTTCCTTGACCGGATAGACCCACTGACTGGTCACTACGTAATCGTTGTTATCAAGATTCTCAAAGTCGATCAGGCGTACCGAAGTGTGTTCACCTCGCTCGCCAAATGGCATGGACTTCTCGCCCCGAAGCCATTCGGCAAACAATTCGTTGGCTCGTACCAGGCCTTCGCTCTGCACCGACAGCAGGATAGTCCGAATGCGGTAGAGTACCTCATCAGCACGGTCGGGTTGAGTATTGATTTCCGGGTTCAGGCGGATGAGGGCGTCGCGCACCATCGACTCCACCAGTACGTCGGAGTGCTGACGGGGCAGATCCTCAGCGGCCACGAAGCGCCAGCCTTTGATCTCTCCTCCATAGCTGGCGAGTTCTTCTGCAACCATGTTCGAAGTCGCTTTGCCGCAGAGCGTGTCGAGAACCATTTGTTCGACTGTGTTTTCTTCGTTAAACATAGGTGGTCCCCTTAAAAATGGTATTTCTCACGTCTACGACGGAATGCTTCTTCCGTCCCTTCCATAATGTCGAGAACAGCCTTGGTTACAGACGCCTGATCAAGCCCCCCGCAAGCAAGCGTCTCTCCTTTGCCGTCTCTGGCTTCGAAGGCGTAGACCAGCTCGGCGTCTCCGTTTACCGGAAGATTAGCGTTGTGTGTAGCCATGATGAGCTGACGCTTCGATTTCACTTTACGCAGCATCGGGATCAGCTCCCGGAACACAAAATTGGAGTCCAACTCATCCTCGGGCTGATCGATGACCAACGGTCCACCTTCCTGCGCCAGCAACAGTGCAAGTGCAGCGGTGTTTCGCTGACCATCAGAGAGGGAACCTTCGGCGATACTGCCTGCAGTCGATCCATCCGCCCGAAATAGTTTCATGTCGACGGTGTCTTGTACCCGAGAGCAGCGCAGCTTTTCCCAGCGTTCAAGATTGTCTTGAATGTGCTGGAACAGTTCTTGGCTGTTCGACCCGAAATCCGGCCCTGTCGAACCTTGCTCCACGGACAAACGCTCTTCCAGAACTTGCCAGGGCGACTCGGCATCTTCCTGCCCGGTAAACAGCGTGTAGAGCGTCTCCCCACAACTTTCCCAATTCTTACCTAACCGCGTCCGCCCATCTGAGGGTGCAAAGCCCTGCCAGAGCTCTTGGAAATCTTTGTGATCTTGCTGGTATTTTGCAGAGACCTCGATAAAACGTTGCCTGCCTTCGTTCAGTACAGCGAGTTCATTGGCTTGATCGGCGGCTTCAACGCGCTTTTCGAATTGTTCTCTCCAGATTTGGTGCAACTGCTGCATGAGCAGACCGGTGTCTGCCGCAGCTTCTTTGAACCGCTGAATTTCAGCCCTCGCTTCATCAATCTCCCGCTGTTTCTTGGCGCGTGATTGATTGATTTCCTGAAGATGGCCAACATCATCTGTTGTCAGGCCTTTAGCCCCGCAGGCCTCACTGAACTTGGCGTCGGCCTGATCCAGTTCATCCCGGATCGCCTTCCATGCCGGATCGTTGGTTTTAAGATTCTCGACAGCGGCTTCGAACTGCTCGACGGCATCACGGATAGTCCGAGCCAAAGAATCCTTGGCGGCCTTAACCTTATCGTCGAATTGCCTAAACCAAGCCGCATTAGCTGAATCTGCAACCTGATATGCTATGTGTGATGCGGCTATTGTCTCGGCCAGGGTGGCAACGTCGGTGAACTGCTTGCCTGGTGTTCCAGCAAGTTCTTCGAGGTAGCGCGCCTCGGTCTTGAGGAGTTGGTGTCGACGAGCATCCTCTTGAATCTCGCTACGAGCTCTCCATTGCCGATCCAGCTCTTGGTGTTCTTGCTGGAGCCGCTTGTAATCCTTTTCGAGTGTCTTGGCTTTACGGAGATTGGAAAAAGCGTCCTGGATTTGCTGCTTGAGCTTGTGCTCCCGACCCGCCAGCTCATCCAGTTCGTTTTTGGTGAATCCGTCGACCAGCTCCAGCAGTCGCTGAGCCTGCCGGACGCTTCCGTCATCGGCTTCCGACTCGGTCAGTCGGTTGAGCTGCTGCTGGCTGTAAAAACGAAGAGGTAAGCTAGTGAAAAAGGTTTCGGGATCGGCCAGGTCGCGATCCTGCACGGTTGGGCTACCGTTTTGCCAAATAATACGATCTTCAACGCCATCCGCACTGACCCAACACACCTCGACTTCTGCGCGTGGTTCGTTCAGCGTATCGCGTACACGGTTGATCCGCTCTATAGTCCCGTTATCAAGATCCTTTGATTTGTCCTTCCCCAGGATGATTCTCAGATATTCCAGCAAGGTGGATTTCCCGCTGCCCCGGCCACCAATGACACAGTTCATGTTGGGGGAGAAATGCACCTGCTGATCGGCCAGAAACGCCACGTTCTTGATCGAGATCGACTTGATGATCGCCTGACGAACGCGCTGTGCTGGGTGCGTATCTGTCGAAACGTTTTCCGGCAGAATGATGCGTGATTCATGGTCGAGGAATGCCTGGCGGAGCGACTCGATGGAAGGCTCGGACATTTTGAACCATGAGTACCGGTAGCCAATGCTGTTAGGGGTCGGCTTCTGATGCTCATCTAAGTCGACCAGCTTCTTGTTGTCTGAGGACATGACTGTGGCAATGGGGCGAATGCGCTTCCAACCTGGCTGACAATCGTCGCCAGAACGGAGAAGCCGCTGATAGCCAGCGCTCATCAATTGAACTGGCTTTGGCACCTCTACCGCAAGCAGATCAGGATTCGTGAATTGATCCTGCTGCAACCATTCCGCTATTGAATCGTTGTCGAAAATGCCATCATTACTTGTTGCATGTGGCATGATAACGATCCCGCCATACTTGTCTTGGATAAGACGCAAAATCTCTTTCAGATTTTTGTCTGATTTTTCGAGCTGTCCTACCGAATTCACTCTCGGGTAGCTAACACCGCATTCCGTAAGAATCGATTCCAGCCGAGTCAGGTCCGTTCTTGGTTCGAAAAGACACAGAACATGAACGCCCCTACCAACGCCAGCCGCCTCGAACTCAAATCCTGGAAACAAGGTGATTTTATGGCTGAACTCCCGCTCAATCTCATCGAACGCAGTCTGCAGATGTGGAATAAAATTCTTACTCAGAAAATTGTGGTCGGTAATGCCCACCAAATCAAGCCTCTGTTGATAACAGGCCTCAGCAAACGCCCGCGCTGCGACAGCTTCTTGACCGGTTTCGAGGCGATCTCCAGCCCAATGCTGTGAATCAGCAGGCGTCTGCATCTGCATATCGCACTTCAACCAGCGCATTCCTTTATATTTCGCCTTCACCTAATTATCCTCTACAGCCTTTGATCTCGCCACCATAACTGGCGAGCTCTTCGGCAACCATGTTCGAAGTCACGCCGCCGCAGAGCGTGTCGAGTACCATCTGTTCGACCGTGTTTTCTTCGCTAAACATGGGCATCCCCTCCAAAAATCATATTGGGCAGGAGATTCCTCGCTAACTGGCGGCTTCTTTGTAAGTGGCCTTCGAGACGCTTCTCGCAAATGTCAATTTGCTTCATCCGCTGGATAAAATGTCTCTGTTCCTCAAGGTCAGGAACTACCGTATTTATCGTCTTTAGGTTTGACACATTGATGCGGAAACGAGTGGTTCCTTGAGTAATTCGCATCACCTCCTTACGGGCGAAATTACTGTTAAGGTAATAGCACAAATAGTCAGAGAGGATAATTTGGTCCCGTGGCCGCAGGCAAAAGCAATCAGCTTTATTGATCGCAGGACCAAGCGACTCTGGAACAATACAAGCTCGTCCAACTGGATGAGCCTCATCCCCCAATCCCGCCACGAGAATGTCGCCAGCCTGTAAGCTGTACCGTCTCAACTCATCGAAGTAGTCAATCGGGATATATGCCTTGTCTGAGTCGTCGTATCTTAGTGGGCTTATATTCTGGAGCCTAACAACAATTGCCCCGCTATCAGAATAGTGTTCAGTTTTGAGTTTCGAGCCAAATGGTCCATCTGAAGCGTATGCTAAGACCTGGCCAAGCGGCATTTGGGGGTGTTCTTTTGTAGCCAGCTCGTTTAGTAGCGCATTCCTCGACTGTTGAACTACAGATAGCGAGCTGGTGAATGCGTTCACAGTCTCATCCGCTGCCCACAGGATCTCGGCAATACGCTTCTGTTCGTCAAGCGGCGGCAGCGAGAATTCAAAGTCCTTCAATGCCGTCCAACTGGTTCTCGGCGACAGCGATCCAGCCGAGGTGTCAAGCGCATGATCGAAGAAGGCATCACTCTGGCAGATAAATGGTAGAAGTTCCGGCAGCAGAACTTTTCTGTTCTTCGGCTCGAACGTCAGGATGTCCCCGGAGCAAATGCCTTCAAACTCAGAGTAGGCGACCTTACGTTGATAGGCCCGGCGCTTACCGAAAAGCGTCTGGCCCGGCACGAATTTGCGAGTAAACGAGGTGCCATCCGCAACAGAGTTCCAGCGACGGATATGCAGATTCTCGGGGTCGATGTGTTCAAGCCCAACGATTCTTTCAACGCCATTGGCCTCGGGATCGCGCTCCACGAGGTTGGCGTTCTTCACCACCTCGCCGAACTTGACCAACTTCCAGCCCGGCTTCAGGGATTGTGTGCTCATTCGGCACCTCCCATCACCCGTGCGTTCTCAAGCACCTCGAAGAGGCCGTCCATCGACTCCCGCAATGCCATCGAGCTTTCCTGCCAGTCCGCAATGGCCTGTTTGAGGCTGACCGCTTCGGCCGCGCCATTGCTGTTGCCGTTTCCGTTTTCCGCTCGCACATAGAGCGCGATGCTGAGATTGCTGCCTTTCTCCCGGATCTCGTCATTGCCGACCACCCGGGCAAAGCCATCCTCGTCTTCGAAAGCCTGATAGGCGGCGACAACGCGTTTGATGTGGTCGCCAGTCAGGAAGCTCTGTGCGCGCTCGCGGGTCACCTCGTTCACAGCGTTGATGAAGAGCACCTTGTTTCTGCGCTCCTTGGGCTTGTTCATGCGGCAGATGACGACACAGGCTTCCATCGGCGAGTTATAAAAGAGGTTTGGTCCAAGGCCCAGTACACACTCTACTACGTCGTGGGCGACCAGCTTCTCGCGCATGGCCGACTCTTCATTGCGGAAGAGGACGCCATGTGGAAACAGGATAGCGCAGCGGCCGCTCTTGGCTTTCATGCTCTTGATGATATGCTGCCAGAAGGCGTAGTCAGCACGGCCCTGGGGAGGTGAGCCATAGATGTTCCGGCCCCATGGATCGGCGGACCAGGCATCGCGGTCCCATTGTTTTATTGAGTACGGTGGATTGGCCAGGACCACATCGAACTGCATGAGCTGGTCGCCTTCGACAAAGGCGGGATGGGCCAAGGTGTCTCCCCGGGCAATACTAAAATCCTCGATGCCGTGTAAGAACAGATTCATTCGGCCGATGGCAGAGGTTAACAGATTGCGCTCCTGGCCAAACAGTCGCAGGTTCCGCCACTCCTTGTTTTGCCGTTTCAGGTGGGCAACGGCGGAAAGCAACATGCCCGCTGACCCACAGGTAGGGTCATAGATCGACTCGCCCGGTTTAGGCTCAAGCATCTCGGTCATCAGATGAACCACGGTACGGTTGGTATAGAACTCCGCAGCGGTGTGACCGGAATCGTCGGCGAACTTCTTGATCAGGAACTCGTACCCTACGCCAAGTTCATCCTCCGGGCAGTTGGCGAGCGACAGAGTTTGCGAGCTAAAGTGCTCAATCAACTCACGCAGCATGTGATCAGGCAGGCGGTCTTTATTGGTCCACTGGGCGTCACCGAATACTCCGTACAGAGTGTCAGGATTGGCAGTCTCTATTGCCCGCAGGGCATCCTGAATGGCCTTGCCCACGTTCTTCACTTTGGTACGGGTAGCCTTCCAGTGGGTGTCTTCCGGAATCTGAAAGCGGTGTTGTTCGGGAAGCGCGGCATATTCCTGATCGCCGCCGGATTCCTCTAGAGCAGCGGCAAGCTCTTCGTCGTACACGTCGCACAGGCGCTTGTAGAATAGTAGCGGGAAGATGAACTGCTTGTAGTCCCCAGCGTCGATGTAGCCGCGTAGCAATGTGGCAGCGCCCCAGAGGTAAGATTCCAGCTCCGATTGTGAAATATGTTTATTTTTTATCATAGCAACCCTTCCCGGGAAAGTAATTCCTTAAGGCGATCCTCGACTGTGTATGCCGCTTGCAGCGCATCCTTGAGATTGGAGACGGCCTGATCGATGGTCATGGACTCCTCTTCGATCACCGGCTCCACATACCGGGGGATATTCAGGTTGAAATCGTTCTCGCGGATCTCGTCGAGCGTGACCACCCGACAGATTCCTTCCACATCTTGATAGCCTTCGTACCAGCGATGGATGTTGTCCACATGTTCAGGTAAAAGCTCATTCTGAGCACGACCAGTTTTGAACTGCTTCGAAGCATCTATGAACATCACCTTCTGTCGGTGGGCTTTGGGCTTGCTATCGCGGAAGACTAGTACACATGGTGCGAGCCCGGTGCCATAAAAAATATTCTGCCCAAGGCCGATCACTGCCTCGAGGATATCCATCTCCAGTAGCTTGCGCCGGATTTCTCCCTCCTTGGACATGCGGAACAACACGCCATGGGGAAGCACTACAGCCATACGACCGGTCTTGCGGGCCATGGACTTAATCATGTGCTGGACCCAGGCGAAATCTCCAGAGGTTGCTGGCGGCAAACCGGCAAAATTGCGGCCATAGGGATCGTTGATCCATACATCGTCCCCCCACTTTTCCAGGGAGAAGGGAGGATTGGCGATAACGCAGTCAAAGGTGGCGAGGCTGTCTCCAGAGTAAAAAGCAGGCAATCGAAGCGTATCACCTCGTTCGATATGGAAATCTTCAGCGCCGTGGAGAAAGAGGTTCATCCGGGCGATTGAGGAAGTCGTCAGATTCTTTTCCTGACCGTATAGCTTACCCAGCATGAGGTTCTCATCGCCGCCATGCTTTTTTACATGGTGTAGTGCTTCGAGGAGCATGCCGCCAGTCCCGCAGGCCGGGTCATAGATGGTTTCGCCCGGCTTTGGCGCAAGGATACGGACCATCAGAGCAACCACAGAGCGCGGGGTATAGAACTCGCCGGCTTTCTTGTTGGTCAGATCGGCGAATTTCTTAATTAGGTACTCATACGCCTGACCGAGGATATCCGCCTTGCAGTGCTCATTGCCCAGGTTAAGCGACGAGAAGTGTTCGATTAGATCTTTGAGCAGTGCGTCAGAAAGGCGCTCCTTGTTAGTCCACTGGGCATCGCCGAAGATGCCATGTAGAGTGTCGGGGTTAGCCTGCTCGATGCAGCGCATAGCCTTCTGGAGTGCATGACCGATATTGTTGCTCTTAGCTCGGACATCTTCCCAGTGGCAGTCTTCTGGAACCTGAAAACGGTGGTTCTCAGGAAACTGGGCAAATTCTACGTCGCCATCGGATTCTTGCAGGGCGACTGCATACTCTTCATCATAGACGTCAGAGAGCCGCTTGAAGAACAACAGAGGAAAAATGTAGGTCTTAAAGTCGGCAGCGTCGACAGGACCACGCAGAATGTTGGCCGATTCCCAGAGATAGCCAGAAAGATCGGAGATCGAAATCTGAGACTGATTGGTAGACGCTTTTTGTTTCACTTTATTCCTGCTTAGCTTGGTCGGATGCTCCACCATTTTTTACCCACTCATCTACTTCGTCACGCTTGAACTTCCAGAGACGCCCCATCCGATGCGCCGGCATGGATTGCTTGTCGATCCACCGATAGACGGTGTCGGAACTTATCCCGAGGTACTGCCCAATCTCGTCAACCGAGAGCCATCGATCTTCCATCTACGCTAACTCCTGATTCTAAAAAGCATTTTTAATTCTAGACCCGTATACGCCTTGTGTCAAACGCTATTACCCGGTTTTGTACGCATATCCATGCTTTTGTCTGCATCCGATAATGTGCGCAAAGCAGGGACATGCTCTCTATAGATATTGGAGATTTCGTATTATAGGAGGTCTCTAATGTCCCCAGTATCAGCATTCCCCACCCAGCCCCGCGATGGTCTGCCACCGTCCACCGCCGAGGTCCTGAAGCAGACTCTACTCGAATACCTAACGGCCTTCGGCCTCGCGAGTCAGCTTACCCAGGAAGAGAAGCTCCAGTTCATCGAGGTTGCCCAAGCCTTCCACCTCAACCCCTTCAAGCGTGAGATCCACGTTGCGGTCTATGGCGAAGGCGAGTACCGGCGCATGTCCATCGTCGTAGGCTATCAAGTCTATCTCGACCGCGCCGAGCGTACCGGTCAGTTGGACGGTTGGCGAGCCTGGGTTGAAGGCCAGGGCGAGGACATGAAGGCCTTCGTAGAGATTCACCGTAAGGACTGGCACTCGCCTTTCGTGCACGAGGTCTACTGGAAGGAGGCGGTCCAGCGGAAGCGCGATGGCCAGCCCACGTCCTTCTGGACGAAGATGCCAAAGTTCCAGTTGAAGAAGGTGGCGATCAGTCAGGGGTTCCGACTGGCCTTCCCCTCGGAGCTCGGCGGAATGCCCTACGATCCGGCCGAACTCCCCGATGCAGAAAGCGTTGGTAGCCTGGATAAGCCGGTCAATCCTATACCTCTTCCACCCATGTCGGACCAGTCTGCATTAAATGTTACCATTGCTGCAGATCGCCCGAAGCCCTTCATACCAGCAGCGAAGCCAATCCCCGTGGCAGAGCCCGAGCCTGAACCTGAGCTCGAAGACGAGATCACCAAGATGAACCGTCTCCATGACGAGCTTCGCTCGATTCTTGAGGACAACGAGGATGCCTTCACGCCTAAGCATCAGGACTGGATTCTGGCCAAGGCCCGTCAGGCCAACACTGCCGATGGCGTTGAGCGGATGGTCGCCTATGCTCGTAAGGTGCTCAAGAACGCCGCCAGTATGGCCGCTACGGCGTAGGGGAGGACCTCATTGTGAATTACCTCTCCGTCGCCAAGAAGATGCAACTTGAGTGGAAGCTGACCAGTAAGGCGCTTCCTCGCGAGGCCAGGGCTCCGGGCTTGTACCGCAGCCGTATGTACCCGTTCTGCTTCCCGCTTGAGCTTGCAGCCTACAACCTATTCCAAGAGATCCGGGACGATGCCCTGGCCACATTCGAGCGCCTTGGCATCGTTTGGCATGGAGCCGCGCTTCCTGGCCTACCGACCAACCATACCTGTTCCAGCCAGATATTCTGCGTCAATGCACTCTTCCCATTTCGCAACCGTCCTGAAGCCTTGGCTGACTTCCTTCGTCCTCAATTCCCTGAGATCAATCGTATGCTCCCTGTTGAGGAAGATGCGTTCATCGCCTTCGAGTGGCAGGGCGATATCAACTACCTTGGAGAAGAATCCCATGTCGGCGCTGACCGCATACGCGGAGCCGGCTCAACCTCCATCGATGCCACGATGTGTTTCGAGACTATGGACGACCGCAAGGTCTTCTTGTTGTGTGAGGTCAAGTTCACCGAGAGCTATTCATCCCAGTACAAACGTTTTCGCACGGACGGCTCGGACCGCGTGGACACCTATCGCGAGATCTTCTATGGCCCCTTTACCCCGTTCAATCTGGAGGTTGTACCTCGAATCGAATACCTACTCTATGAGCCGATGTATCAGCTTGCCCGGCATCAGCTCCTGGCATCTCGCATCCTGGAGGTCGGCATCCCCGAGGTTGATAACGTCGTCGTGGTCCACATCGCCGTCGGTGCCAATCGGGAACTTCGATCCATTACCTCGCCGCATTACCGCAAGTTCTCCCGCGACCTCTACGAGCTGTGGCCGACACTGCTCCTTATGCCGGACGAGTTCAGGTACATTCCGACCGAGCAACTCTTCCGCTATGTCCCGACGGACCGGCATCCGGAGCTCGAGCCGTGGGCGCGCTACATGAAGTCTCGTTACAGTTTCCTGAAATGACCTCTGGCCCGCTCCGTCTTTGGGCGTGCTTTTTAGTCTTTACCCAC
>JBDKTY010000298.1:0-10415 GCA_039679945.1 Syntrophobacter sp.
ATTAGTATCAGATCCAGGCTACTTCTCCGGGAAGGATATCGAGCCTTCCGTAGAAGAGCCCGACGGGATCCGCGCATCTCTCCAGATTAACGGACGCGGCTGACCGGATCGGAGCAATACTGGAGGATCGCGGTAGTCACGTCTTTGCGCCCGATTGTCGCCATGCGCTTGTACACGCCCTCCTCCCGACGGTGCCGCTCCTTATTTCGGGTACAACCATGCGAAAGCGGGGGGACGCGCCGGATGGCATCGGGATGGATGGTCTCACCAAAGTACCTTGATATCAAGGCTGGCGCGCACCATTCATCCCGTGAATGCGACCGCTCCATGATGGTTTAGGAAACTCCGTATGGATAATTTGCATCCCACGCGATCTGGTTTGGCTCAATGCCAAAAGGATTCCATCAGTATTAGATGGGCTATTTCGAGGTCGAAAACGTCATCCTAAGCCTTCAAATCGGTTGAAAAAGACGCATCTTTTCTTGAACGGTCACGCTTTAGGTGGCCCGACCCCGAACAGCCGTACACCACATTACCGCATCGAGCACCTTCAGGGGAACTTTGTAAGTAAGAAAGGGCTGGCGGATGGCGGAGAAACACCGAAAGGTCGCAGCCGTTTGAGGAGATTCCAATTACTTCCAGAATTTTACCCTCTTCAGGCCGGACTTGACCGTCTCGACACCTCTCGCAAAGGCCTTGCTAACTTGGGTTAGGCTGGTTGCCTGGCTTTGGAGGTAGACCTCAAAGTCATCCTGTAAATGTTCAGGTTCAGTAAACTTTGGTGGTTGAGCATCCTCCGCATTGCCCTGCTTTATGTCGGCATACGGGTTGGCCTGAGCGCGTGGAAGTGCCATTCGGGATGGTCTATGTTTCTTGAGAGTGCTGGCAGTGCTGCACTCATGAATTTCGAATCTAGTACAATAAAATTTCGTTCTATCCCATTTTGGAAGTTTGCGCAGATACTGAAGAAATTCGTTTTTCAAAAGGGTTGCTTCATCCACTTCAGAATGGGGGGCAAGAAAGAGAATGTTACCCTCTATGAAGCACTTTCCTGCTCTGGTTGTTCCGAATCCTGCGTGGGCTTGCCACCAGATTTCACCATATCTTTCGGTAATTTCATACTCGGCCAGCCGGTAGGATTTCATCATTCCGGTCATATGACACCTCCGCTATTGCACGGGGATTTTTCAACTCATTATTTAATAAAGCGCCTCAATCGACAGCAAGATGACCAATCACCAGCATGGATACCAAAATCAAAACCAAAACAGGCTGAGTGTGTGCGCTGTAGACCCTGCGCAGGAGTGTGTGCGGGCACAGTTTGAATTTCAGAACGACACCCAGAGCAACAATCACGCTCATCATAAATAATCCCCATTCCGGCAGAGACGTTGACGCGCATCTTGATAGCGACCAATGGAGAAAGGCAATTGCCAAAATCAAGGGATTCAGCACATAATGAAACCGCATCAGATGCTTTTTTTGAATACTATTGAATTTCCAGATGGATTTCTTTACGTCTTGGCTAATCGGTGCGAACCGCCTAATCGCCCTAATCAGGAGGCTTATGACCACGGTCAAATTTGCCGCTGCCAGACTCCACGCAACCATCTGGCCTGTAGTTTCGTTGCCCTTATCACGTTTCCGACCAACAATATCACCCAAATTCCAGTCTCCCTTTTTCCCATCATACTTTTGGAAGTGTTTCTTACCATCTTTGTGGTCGTCTGCACTGGAAAAAGGTGTTGGCATAAGAACCCCCAGAGCTAGGGCGCAGTAAATGCCTACCAGGAAAAGCCTCGCACTTGTTTTCATTATTATCCTCCAATGGCAAGACGGCATTCGCCCCCGGCGTTTGCGCAAAAAGTGCCGCAGCCGGGGCAGCAGAATACAGCCTCTTTACTCAGCGATTTCCGCAATAGCCCAAAACAACTCTCCGCTCAGGGGCGTACATCTAAACGCTTCAGCTATCAAGTTTCACAGAAATTTCTAAGTTTTTTTGGAATGCTTTATTCCGCCATCCGCCAGCCCTTTCTTACTTACAAAATTCCCCTGAAGGTGCTCGATGCGGTAATGTGGCGGGTGGTATGCGAAAACACAAAAGGTCCGAAAGCAAGTTCGTGATTTCAACTCCACGGCGTTCCAGCCTCCACCCAGAGCCTTGTATAGAGATACCAGGCTGGTGAGCACCCTGGCTTCCGACTTTCTGAGACTGCTTTGTACAGCGTAAAGGGTTCTCTGGGCTTCCAATACGTCAAGGAAATTGATGAGTCCCCTTCGGTATCTCTCGTTGGCCAGCACCAACGCTTCCTCATCGGCTCGGATGGTATCTGCGAGCATGTTCAATCTCGTCTGCTCCGTGTAGTAGTCCGTAAGACCGTTCTCAACGTCTTCCAACGCTTTGAGGAAGGCGGAACGGTATTCATGAAGCGACTCTTCGTAAATCGCCTGTTTGCCTGCAATGTTTGCCCGTGTCTTGCCCGCATCGAAAAGAAGCATGCCGGCTTCCGGGATGAGAGACCAATACCCGCTCGACAGGGCCAATAGCTTGGACGCGGTGCTGCTGTTGAGCCCCATGCCCAGAGTGAGGTCGAACTTTGGGTAAAGATCAGCCGTAGCCACTCCGATATCAGCCGAGGCAGCAGCCAGTTTTCGTTCGGCACGTCCAAGGTCCGGCCTTCTGGTGAGAAGATCCGAAGGAAGCCCTGTAGCCATGAGAGTCTGAGCCTTCGGAAGAGGACGTGATTCCGAAAGCTCGGCATTGAGAGCGTTTGGCTCCTTTCCGAGCAGAACACCGAGGCGGTGGATCGGCTTCTTGATGGATGCCTCGATAGTGGGTACGTCGGATCTGGTTGCCAGTTCCTGCGCTTCAGCCCGGATAACGTCGATATCAGTGGTGAGACCGATGCGACGACGCTCCCGGGTGAGTTCAACAGTACGTTTCTGCGCCTCGGCATTCTCTAGTGTAATCTTTAGCTGCTCCTGAGCTGCACGGAGCTCGATGTAGTTTCTGGCAACATCGCCATTCAGGGTAAGCAAGGTATCGTGCAGATCCTCGACGCTGGCGTCGGCGCCGGCCCGAGCCGATTCGATTTTGCGGCGGGTACCGCCGAACAGGTCGATCTCCCAGCTTGCATCGAACCCGACATCATAAGTATCCGCGGTCGTGCCGGAAACCGGGGCACTACTGCTCTCATTGTTCTCGCTGCTCCTGCTGCGCGTGAGAGAGCCGGATGCTTTGGCCGAAGGCCACAGGGAGGCAGTTGCCTCGCCATAGGTCGATCTTGCCTCAAGTACCCGCGCCTGCGCTTTCTTGACATCAAGATTGTTTTGGACGGCCTGTTTGATCAGATCGTTCAATATCGGGTCATCGAATGACTCCCACCAGGCGGTCTGCTCTAAGGACATAGGGGCTTGGACCTTTTCCCGCGCTTCACTCCATTGAGCAGGAGATTCCATCTTAGGCTTCGTGTAGTTCGGACCTACGGCTGCGCACCCTCCGAGGCACCCGATGAAAAGGAAAACGATAATTACAAAGGGCCGGTTTCTCATCCTTTGCCTCCATTTCCCGAAGCGTCCGGGACCTCGATGAATACGTCCATCTGCTGACCGATGTAGACGGGAAGCTGGGTCCGGTCGAACCCGTAGATAACCTGTAAAACCCGGGTATCAACTCTTTCCGTACTGCTTCCAGTAAGAGAGGTTTTTGGAGTCACATAGGGTTCCACCCTTACGAAAGAAACCTCGGGTTTGATATCTCGGTTGCCGCGAAGGGAGGCCGAGGCCCTTGCTCCGAGCTGGAATCGCCATGCGTCGTTTTCGTCGATGTCTACACGTACATGGAGCCGTTCGACGTTTCCCAGCCTCATGAGCGGTGCGGACAAGACTCCGGTTGCGGCGTATTCCCCCGGCCGTATGTTGACCTGCAGAACCTCGCAATCCAGGGGAGCCCCAACCGTCAGCCGTTCAATGAAGCTTTGTATGGACTGGATCTCGGACTCGGCATAGTTCACTGCAGCTTTGGCGCTGTCGAGCTTGGCTTTGGCTAGACTTGCCGCTTCACGCCTCTTCTGTACATCGTCTAAGCTCACGACCCGACCGTCCTTGATTCCTTTCACCAAAGCATACTGGGATTCATAGTCGTTCAGAGCAGCCTTGGCCTCTTCAACCGATGCCCGTGCTTTGATGAGGCTCGCTTTCTTCACGAGTAGTTCCGCCTGAAGCTCCCGATCGTCTATTTCGAAGAGAGGCCGGCCTTCCTTGACTTTCTCTCCTACCTTGACCATTACGCGCTTGACGATTCCTGGAACGCAAGTGCCGATAGAGATATTGTCGGTACTGGCCTCCACGATACCAGCACCGCCGATGTATGTCTTAAAGGGTGCCTGGGCGGGTTCGGCGATGGGCTTCGCCGGAGGTGTCTTCTTCTCCGCCCCTAAAGCTACCGTGATGGCTACAATCAACCCCATGGCTGCGAAAGCAGGCAGCAGCTTGTTTCGAAGGCTCATCATCGTTTCCCTTTCTCTAATTGCTTATTGATGATCTTCTCAATGCGGCCGTCATCCATGTGCGCGATCCGGTCGGCATACTCAAAGATACGGGCATCGTGCGTCACGATGATAAGCGCCCGCTCACCGGATACCGCCAAGCCTTTAAGTACCTCCATGACCTGCCTCCCGGTCTGGTGGTCAAGAGCACTGGTGGGCTCATCGCAGACCACCAGCCTCGGGTTGTGCACCAGAGCGCGGGCAAAGGCCACACGCTGTTGCTGGCCGCCGGAGAGCTCGCTGGGAAGAGCGTCCTCCCGTCCCTGCAAGCCTACAGCCCGAAGGCCGGCAACGGCGCTTTCCAGTGCCTCTGCAGCTGCAACCCCGTTGATGAGCAAGGGGATGGCAGCATTCTCGGCAGCCGTGAGCGCGGGTATCAAGTTGAAGGCCTGAAAGACGAACCCGATGTTCTTGCCTCTAAACGTGGTGCGCCCCTTTTTCGAGAGCTGCCGAAAATCTTGTCCAAAAAGAAAGCACTCTCCATCATCTTGATCGAGGATACCGGCGATCACGGAAATGAGCGTTGTCTTGCCGCATCCGGATGGCCCGACAAGCATGAGCAGCTCACCGGTATTCACATCCAGGTTTACCCCGCGTAATGCTTGAACGCTGTTTGCCCCTGTGCCGTAAGTCTTAAGCAGGCCGGCGCATTGAACGGCCGGCGTTTTTGTTCCGTTCATATCTATCCTTTGAACACGATGGCAGGTTCGAGGACCAGAACCTTGCGGGCGCTGACCAATGCCGCTATGAGCACGATGACCGTTACGGCCACCCCGCTTCCCAGAAAAAGCTGCCAGTTGAGCGTCATGGAGAGGTCGGACCCGCTACGGGTAACTGCGGCAAAGACTCCGCTCACCCCCGCACCGAGGCCGGAAAGGACGATCTGGAGGTCATGCAGTTCGGCGGCTGCAACAGCCACGGTCTCGGTGACGCCCCTCCCGGAAGGAGGTCTTCCCCTGAGAGATTGCGCCGCGGGACGGTGCATCATGAAGGCCAGGGTCCCCGCTGCCGCCAATAAGAACACCAACCCGATAAAGATCATACGCCGAAAGCGTCGCCGCTCCAGCGGAGGATTCACTTCGGGTGTGGGATTGGTATATGTCGTTCATGAATCAAACCTACATGTTCCGGACGGTATCATCGAGAACGACGCCCTCGGGCAACCCCGGACAAAGGGGCCGGCATATGGCCGTATCCATCGGGGAGCCGTCGAACCGTATTCAATGCTAAAAGGCTCAAGAAAGGTCACGGATCGGAGGAGCAGCAAGTCGCCAAAACGATGGGCCGGATCGGGTAGCCTGTCGCTCTGGCCGGCCTTCATTGCCCGCCTCGTTACGATATGAGCTGGAAAGAAAGACTTTCCTCTCGCTGAATTCCGAATCGGTCAACCTGCCGCAAAGAATGCACGCACATCCTATATGGGAATTGAATATCGCGGCTTACAGAGAGGCTTTCTCCCCTACTTTCCCATGCCGGGGATCTGCTGGTATCCCGCATGGCCGGAGCCGCCCTGTCCATGAGTACCTCGTCCGTCATTGCTCCCACCAGCCAACATCAGCGCCGCCGACAATAGAACGAGAGCTATGATGGATAGCCTGATCGGACCTTGCGCGAGACAGGCCCAGAGCATTGTCCAATTCAGGGTCAAATGAACGATACTCAGGATGAGGAATAGGATACTCAACCACTCATGCAGACGATGAATCACTCCGCCTCCGATATGGAAGAACAACATCACGCCTGTTACAGCCACGATCAGAAACGTCAGTGCTAAAGGTGGATTTAAATTGATCCTGATGTTTTTGCCGGCCATTACTTTCCTTTCTGTCTTTCTCGGTTGTCAGATTTACAACTACGGCTCCAGGCGAGCTCTCAGAATGTTGCACTGCTCTTAGAGCAACTCGTATGCCATTGCTTCGCAGGGTGGCGATCGATCGTGGATCTTATGGGAAATCAAGGTATTAGCTGGGGTTATCTGACTGCCTGAATGTGGCCGGAAACCGCGGGGCAGAGTCCCTCGGCGGGGTTGCTGTGCAATCCTTTCACGTGAAAAACCGTATCGGTGAGAAAGCTCGTTACGGGGGTTTCACACCATTCCCAGCCGTTTGAGTTTGTAGATGAGGCCCCGCCGCGTAATCCCCAGAAGCTCGGCGGTCCTGGTACGGTTTCCACTCGTTTGTTCCAGGGCACGGCGGATTGCTTCGATTTCGCTCTCTTCGAGTGTCTTCAGCCCCGTTTGATCTTCCTCGCCGGACCGGGGCACGGCCCCGGCGGTCGCGTGTGCCCGGGAAGCCGCCTGGCGAACCGCGGGAGGGAGATGCTCCGGTAGGATTACGTCGGTTAGGGACAGGAGCCGAACGCGCTCGATGGCATTGGCCAACTCCCGCACGTTGCCGGGCCATTCATAGGCCAGGAGGACCTGGGCGGCTGCCCGGGAAAGCCGTTTGGTCTCACTTTTGCCTTGCGCCAGAAAGCACCGTGCCAAAGGCAGAATGTCCTCGACACGTTCGCGCAGGGGAGGGATTTCAATGGCGATGACGTTCAGACGGTAGTAGAGGTCTCGCCGAAAACGACCCGAATCCACGTCGGCCAGGAGATTCCTGTTCGTTGCAGCAACAAGGCGGTAGTCCACCTCGATTTCCAGGTCGCTGCCAAGGGGCGTGACCCTGTTGGTCTCGATGGCGCGGAGGAGTGCGGGCTGTAAGTCGAGAGGCATGTCGCCGATTTCATCCATGAAGAGGGTACTCCCGTGGGCCTCGCGAAACCGCCCCTTGCGTTTGGCAACAGCGCCGGTGAACGCCCCTTTCTCATGGCCGAAAAGCTCACCTGCCAGAAGCGTAGCCGGAACCGCGGCACAGTTGAGAGTTACTATCGCCTTGTTTCCGCGCAGGCTGTTCTGATGAATGAAGGCGGCAAGGATTTCTTTACCGCACCCGCTTTCGCCGGTAATCAGGACGTTTGCGTCACTTCGGGCTACGCGGTAAGCGTCTCGCAGAACGCTCCGCATGGCGTGGCTCTGCGCGACAATCCCCTTGAGAGCTTCGGGGGGAACAACGGGCTCCGGCCCCAGTGTGCGGCAATTGTCGCCAACCGTGTCGCGCACCGCCGCAAGCAGTTCATCCAGATCGACGGGTTTGGAGAGGTAGTCAACGGCGCCGAGTCTCATGGCGTTGACGGCATCCCTCACCTCGGCGTAGGCTGTTACCAGGAGAAAGGGGAGGGACGGATGCTCCAGGCGAGCCATTCGAAGCAGATCGAACCCGCTGGCTCCAGGCATGCGCACGTCGGTGACTACCATGTCCGGAGCATAATCCTGTATGATCCCGCAAGCCTGCTCGGCCGACGATGCCGCCTGGGTCTCGAATCCCGCGGAACCGAGGACATGCATGTAAAGCTCGCGATACCGTATTTCATCATCGACGATGAGAATTCTCTTGCTCATCCCTTGATCCCTCACTGATCTCCACTCTCCGCTGCTTAGAGCATTCTGGCGGTACCCCGCGCTGATAGACAGCCGAATTTGTGTGCTCACTACCACTTAGTGTGAAAATTGCTCAAATTTAGCATTATCCGGCACATTCCCGGACCAGCATTATGCCGGAGATCCTGGTGACTGTGCCCCGATTGAGTTGAGACTCGACATCGATCGACCAGCCGTGGTCTTCGACAAAACGCTTTACAATGGCCAGTCCCAGGCCATGCCCATCGGGTTTGCCGGCCACATAGGGCTTGAAGATGTTCGGGAGCAACTCCGGAGAGATCCCACATCCCTGGTCCGCCACCTCGAGCGTTGCCCGCTCTCCTCGCCGTATCAATCCGACCTTGACCTTCCCTCCCTTCGAAGATGCCTGAAGGCTATTGAGCAGCAGGTTGACGAGGATCTGCCGAAGCATGTCTCGATCGGCAAGCACCATCATGGGGGGACCGCTCACCTCGAGCATGACCTTTGCCGCATCGAATTCGGACTGCAGTATTTCGGTTATCCCGACGCACAGATGTAGGATCTCCACTTGCACGGCATTGGTTTTCCGCTGCCTGGCAAACGTCATGAAATGCCCCAGGCGGGATGCCGACTTGTCCACCTCATCGATAATAGCATCGATCAGGGTCCTGCTTCGTTCCGGAATCTCCGGATCATTGATAATCTGCTGGGCGATACCGGAGATGATTCCCAGCGGGTTCTTCGTTTCGTGGGCCAATCCGGCGGCAGCAAGACCTAGTTCCTCGAGGTGGGCCAATTGACCCCGCTCCGTTTTCAATTGTTCGGCCAGGAGACGGTTTCGGATCACCATATGCCAGGTAACCACGCCGGCAGACAAAAAGAAGACGATGACGGCGATGCGAATAAGCGTAGGCATGAGTGATAATTCATGCGCGGGGTGCTGGAACCTGCCTCCGAGAATCATCAAATATTCATCACGATCCGGTTCAATCCCGGCAGGTCCACCGTTGCCGTCATCTGAATCCGGATCGTCATTCCATACATTCCTCGCATGCGGATTTAGCTTATGACTTATGACGTAGAGGTTTTCAGCGATACGTACCGTTTCGGTGGACGTTAAAGTCAAAGAGTCAGGGATCTCTCCTGTCTGGTAGATGCGCCTGCCGTCTTTTTCCAGGACGAAAAACCGGTAGGGTGACGAGCTTATGATGGAGTCTATTATTCCTTGAACATCCTCGTGTCCCAGGTGTCCGCTTTCTTCCATGGCATGAATACCAGCGGCCAGCATTCTGGTCAGGACGACAGACCGATGTCGCTCTTTATCCGCGAAATGGCTGCTGAAGTCCCGCCATGTCCACCATGCCAGAACTGCGGCTGTCACAAGGGTAATTGCCAATGGAAGACGATACGCCCTGAGAGTGGAAATCATAACTGAAATTCCTCAGTTGATAGAGCGGAGCAACTGACTCGACTCCTGATGCTTGCTGCCTTCATCACGTTTGAGATCCTGACAGAATGTATTCGCACCTGCCTGCATCAGACGGATTACCATGGATCGTTGCGTTCCTGTGCCCCCACTGCTGACAGGGTTAAGAGCAACTATCATGCCAGGATTATCCCGGCCCGCGCATTGCATCTCAAATGCGTCCTGCATCCGAAGATCTTCAATACAACCGATAGACAGCTCTGTTCGGGGTCGGGCCACCTAAAGCGTGACCGTTCAAGAAAAGATGCGTCTTTTTCAGCCGATTTGAAGGCTTAGGATGACGTTTTCGACCTCGAAATAGCCCATCTAACAGCACATCTGCCCTCCGCTGAAGTGTCCTCATTCGCCGCTCGCAGCTCGTAATGCGGGTGCAATCAGCAGATTTCCGAGTGTGGAAATCCCCCTGATACCTCTCCTGTGGTCTCAACCACCAGGGAGGTTTCCGGCATGAAATCCACTCGGAAACCAGGTTGATTGTGTCCGAAAGAATTATCTTCACCGTGAACATTCATGCTTATACGGAGTTGCGTTCAAGATGAGTCTATCCCTAAATTGAACATGCCGTTCAGAATTGACCCGTTCTACCCTTCGATCAGGGCGAACGGGGGTATATCCTCTTGAATGCAAATTAGTATTAAACGTCCCCAGCGACAAAGCGCAACCATGGCCATTAATTCACCGCGTTTCAAGCAGGAGTGTTGTCGGGATCTCCGGTCGGAGTGCTCATCCCCTATGCTTAAACGGTCATAGTTGATGGCGAAATAGTGCTTATAAGGCGGACAAAAGCCATACATCTTGACAATAGTTCATGGGAATTTAGTACCTTGTCTTGGCCAGGCCCTGTTTGCAGCCCAAAACTTTCAAAAAACACTTCGGGCGCTCAGGACCCGAATGCGCTCATGCAATTCACTGATTCAGGACCATGATGATGAGCCTTGTT
>JBDKTY010000299.1:0-30128 GCA_039679945.1 Syntrophobacter sp.
ATCGTGGCCAAGGGCTGTGATTCCCGCAATATCACGGTCCACCTTCTGGAAAACCAGATAAAGCGGGAACAGATCCATATCCTGGGCATCCCCTGCCAGGGAATGACCGATAAGCGGCGCATTCTGGATGAACTCAATGGCAGGGAGGTCCTCCATGCGACCGAAAATGGCGATACGGTTCAGGTATCCGGTCGCGATTTTGAGGTTTCTTTTGAACGCGCGAAGTATCTCCAGGACAACTGCGCGATCTGTACCCACCGCAATCCGGTAATGTATGACGAGCTTTTGGGCGAGATGGTCCAGGAACAGGATGTGGACCGCTACTCGGATATTCGCCAGATCGAGGCAATGCTTCCCGAGGAAAAACGGCTGCATTTCGAAAAATTGGTGGAACCCTGCATCCGTTGCTATGCCTGCCGCAACGCCTGTCCGGTCTGCTACTGTCCCACGTGTTTTGTCGACGAGTCAAAGCCCCAGTGGGTTGGAAAGACAACCGACCCCACGGATACCCGCACCTTTCACTTCCTCAGGGCTTTTCACGTGGCGGGGCGCTGCACCGACTGCGGGTCGTGCGAGCGTGCATGCCCGGTTGGCATCAAGGTCCGCCAGTTCACCAAAAAGCTCGAAAAGGAAGTCAAGGACCTCTACGGGTATGAAGCTGGGGTGGTTCAGGACCAGAGACCTCCGCTCGACACCTACCGGCCCGACGATCCGGAACCGTTCCTCGCCTGATCGCGCGGAAGATCCGACCGCTTGGTGGTCATGACAGATAGAGAAGGGACAGATCAATGTCTGATATGTTTATCGCGAAAGGTAACTTTCCCGGAGTAATAGAGAAGCTGATGAGCCGATACCGGGTCTTCGCTCCCGTGAAGAATGGCCGTTATCAAGAGTTCACGGCGATCAAAGAGGCCGGTGAGGCCGACCTCGATTTCAAAAATACCCGGTTGTCGCCCAAGGGATTGTTTCATCCCCAGGCGGAACGGATGTTCGAGTACAGCCTGGCCAGTGATGATCCCCAGGCGGGCATCGTAAAGGAAAGCCCGAAGGATTTCTCGCCGCGGGTGATCCTTGGTATTCGCCCCTGTGATGCGCATGCTTTTCGGGTCGACGATGCCAACTTCAATACGGACACCATAAAAGACCCCTGGTGGATACGCAGGCGTGAAGCAACGACGTTGATCGGTCTTGCCTGCAATGCTCCCTGCGCGACCTGTTTTTGCACCTCCATGGGAACGGGTCCTTTCGACGCTTCCGGCCTGGACGCCATGCTGGTTGATACGGGTGATGGCTACGCAATCGAGGTATTGACCGAAAAGGGCAAGAACGTGCTCGGGATTACCTCGGGCTGGGAATCGGCCTCCGGCGAGATAGAGGCTAAAGTCGCGGGCCTGAGGCAAGCCGCGGAAAAGAGTATCGGCAAGGCTTTCGATCCCGCCCAGATTGCGCCGAGGGATACCCTCGAACTCTTCAACGCGCCGATCTGGGACGAGATCCAGTTTGCCTGCATCAACTGCGGGACCTGCACTTTCCTGTGCCCAACCTGCTGGTGTTTCGATATCCAGGACGAGGTGCAGGGAGACAAGGGGGACCGGCTGCGGCTCTGGGACTCCTGTATGTTCCCGTTGTTCACCTTTCATGGCTCCGGTCATAATCCACGCGGCCAGAAGACCCAGCGGGTTCGCCAGCGCTTTATGCACAAGCTGAAATATTACAATGACAAATACGGCTCCGGAACATCCTGTGTCGGCTGCGGCCGATGCGTACAGGCCTGCCCGGTAAATATCGACATCAGGCAAGTCGGCCGTCAGATGGCGTCACCCGGCTGTTCATGTCCGGCCTAGAGCCGCTTTGCAAATGGAGGAATTAAGGTGAACAACCCTTACCTGCCTTATCCGGTCCGAATCGAATCGGTCATTACTGAAACCGAAGATCGGAATTTGAAAACGTTCAAGCTGGTTTTTCTGAATCCGGAAGATGAAGCCAGGTTCGCATATACCCCCGGCCAGTTCGGGATGCTCTCCGTCGCCGGGCAGGGTGAAATCCCGATCGGTATCGCATCCTCGCCCAGCGAGAAGGGCTTTATCAAATTCACTGTGAACAAGGTCGGAAAAGTCACATCCCACCTGCACAATATGAAGGCCGGGGACATAATGGGCGTGCGCGGCCCCATGGGCAACTGGTATCCCTGGGATGTACTGGAGGGGAAGAACCTGGTTATAGTGGGAGGCGGTTTTGCCTTTACCACTCTTCGCTCCTCTATCGTATACATGCTCGATCCCGCGAACCGCTCGAGGTTCGGCAATATCGATGTCGTGTACGGCGCGCGTAATCCCGGGCTGCTTCTCTACCGGGATGAGCTGGCCGAATGGGAGCGCCGTGATGATATAAACATGCACATTACCGTCGACAGCACGAATGATCCGAGCTGGAAGTACAACGTCGGGTTCGTACCCGCCGTTACCAAGCAGAAGGCCCCGAGCGCCGAAAACTCCTACGCCATCATTTGCGGTCCCCCGATCATGATCAAGTTCACGCTTCCCGTTCTCACCGAGTTGGGTTTCCCGCCGGATCGAATCATATCGAGTCTGGAAATGCGCATGAAATGCGGGATCGGTATCTGCGGGCGCTGCAACCTGGGCACTGAATACGTGTGTAAGGACGGCCCTGTCTTCACCCTGGAAAAGTTGTCCAAGTTGCCGAATGAATACTAGTTCCACTTGTGAGAAGGGGTTGCATTTGTCGCTAATTCAGGATATTGTGCATAACCTGCAATAGGTATGAACAAGTCTTTCTCCCCCTGCTGTACCTGTAACAGGAATCCCGCGGGCTTGCCATGTGGTGCCGGGCTAGTAGGCAATGGGAAGAGAACACTTAGGAGAGAAAACGTATGGAGCCATTGTTATTGACAAAGCGTGACAAACGCAAACTGGCAACCCAGTTCGCCGACCTGTGCCTGACTTGCGGCACCTGCGCGGGCGGCTGTCCGGTTACCGGTCTTGACGGCATGGACGTTCGGAAAGCCGTCCGACTGACCCTGCTTGGAATGGACCAGGAGGTCATCGATTCCAGGTTCCCCTGGCTTTGCACGCTCTGCGGCAGATGCGAGCATGCCTGCCCGATGGGGATTGATCTTGTTGCAATGCTTCGTTCCGCTCGAGCGCACCGCGCGAGAGAAAAGGTCCCCGGAGTTTTGCACAAGGGCGTTGAAATGTGCCTTAAAACGGGGAACAACGTGGGAATCCCCAAGGAAGACTTCCTGTTCCTGCTCGATGACCTCAGCGCGGAACTGGCGGAAGAGCTTCCCGGTTTCTCGGTTCCTGTTGACAAGAAGGGCGCCAAATACCTCTTCACGATCAATTCCAAGGAACCCTTCGCCGAACCGGAAGACATGTTCTACTGGTGGCGCATCCTCTATGCGGCCGACGAGTCCTGGACGGTTGCCTCGGAGAATTGGGAAGGTGTGAACTGGGGACTTTTTACCGGCGACGACGTCTCGATGAAAGAGATTGTCGGACGGGTGGTGGAGAACTACAAGAAACTCGAGTGCGAGTATCTTGTACTACCCGAGTGAGGGCACGCCTACTATGCGACCAGGCTTGGTCTGCAAAAATGGTTTGCCAATGAAAATGTTAAGTTCCTCTCCATTCATGATCTTCTGAAGATGTACGTCGAGGAAGGACGCATCAAAATCGATAAGTCCATCCACAGCCACCTGACCACCTACCACGACCCATGCAACTACGGGCGTAAGGGCGAGAAGGCTTTCGGCCACGGTTATTACGAGGAACCCAGGTGGGTAACGCAGCAGTGCTGCGAGAATTATGTGGAAATGTATCCCAACCGCGCCAATAACTTCTGCTGCGGCGCCGGCGGCGGCGCTTGGGCTGCGCCCTACGTGGAGGAGAGAATCTTCTACGGACGCGTTAAAGCCAAGCAGATCAAGGATACGGGGGCAAAGCTTCTCATCGCTCCCTGCCACAACTGCCGCGACCAGATCATGAAAAGTTTGCGCAAGGAATATGATTTCATGGACGTGGAGGTGAAATACCTCTGGGAACTCGTAGCGGATTCGCTCATCATCGAACCGCGCGAAGAGGCCTCGGAAGAGGAATAAAAGACCACCGTCCGCCTTGTTTGATTAAGCCCCGGAACACGGTTCGCCGTGTACCTGGGGCTTTTCGCTTCACGCTTCGGGAATATTGCTGCGCGAGATTATGGAATTTGATAAAATCCCCTTTCGCTCACCAACCCCCTGTGTTCCGGGGGAAGCGGGACACAGTCCGTTGAATCCGGTCCCTGGCCTGTGCCTCGGAATTGTCCGTGAGTGACGTCTTTCCTGAGAAACAATCCGATGATAATCCTCTTGCCGCGGTATCGAGCTGATTCGAGATGAGCAAAAAACTGAATATCAGGAAAAAGAGCAAAGCTGAAATATTCCTCAGCCCGGAAGAGTCCGACGAACTTCAGATGATCGTCGACCGTATCGCGGTACAGACCCCCGAGGGCGAGAGCTTCGAACTCTATTTGCAGTCCTTGCGAAATGCGCTCGCGAGCAGGCCTCATCTGGCCATGATGCTCGTTGACAAACTCAGCAGGAACCCCAACGCAACCGGATTTCGTACTTTTCGCATGCTGGAAGGCGCGATAGAGGCCTCCCCGTATAGAAGGCATCTCAAACAGGCTGCCTACCGGTTCGCGCAAAGAGGGTTCGCTCCCGGCCCCGATGTGGCCGCTGCCCCGGAAAAGGTCGTGCTGATCCAGGGAGAAGCGAGAAGAGCCTCCGCGCACTTTTTCCTGGTCCCCGGGACCCTCTGGCTGGTCTCGATACTCGTACCGGAAGGCGGTCCGGCGCCTTATTCCCTGGTGACGGCCTTCCTGGAAGATGACTATGCCTCTTTTAACGTAAGAGTGACTGAAAGCAATCAGAAGCAGTACCGGGAATACCTCCAGAAGATTTCCGGGTACTCGGCGGGGCTCAAGCCCCTGGAGATCCCCGTCTGGCATGGCGCCAGGCTCTTTTCCGAGATGGCCGACATGTGGACGGGACAGGGCCGCCGGGCCGAAATCGAGCAAGGGCGCGATCTGCTCAAACGCTACCAGGAACCCGGCAAAAAACCCTATGCCTATGAACTGTTCCCGGAGATGGAAGATCCACGACGGCATCTAGAGGAAATCATAGTGCCGGAACTCTTCGAGGGGATGGACCTTTCCTGGTTGAGATTCTCCAGGGAAGAGCTGGGACCGACACATGAAAAACTGAATCAGTTGGACAGTCCCTTGCTGGTAGTGCCGCGCGAGGTCCAACTGGAACGCAGTCACTCCCTTATTCGCGGCGTCGCCGATACCTTGTGTTCCGGGAAAAAGCGCTTTATCGTCATGCGCTTTTTCGAGGAACAGGCAATGGCTCTCAAGCTCTGCTCCGATGAAAAGAGGGCCGTTTGGGCGTGGACTATTGCGCAACACCTGGCGGGCGACTCTCCCGCCGGCGAAAACCCCGCGGTTTATCAACTCATTTCGTATTCGCTGAAGTACTACTGGCCCGATGATTTCAAGACCCAGCACACGCAAAGCCCCCTTCAACAGGAGCGCCGCACCGACTCGGGAAT
The DNA here is from genome assembly GCA_039679945.1 of Syntrophobacter sp. GTDB lineage: Bacteria > Desulfobacterota > Syntrophobacteria > Syntrophobacterales > Syntrophobacteraceae > SbD1. The sequence goes on from JBDKTY010000299.1 coordinate 5,610, forward strand.
TATCCTGCCATAAACCGGTATCTATTTGAACAGGTGTTACAATGCGCTCTTATCCGGAGCATGTCACCATAGAAGGTGATGTCTTTTATTTTGAAAAAATCCTCAAGGAGGATTTTTTCTCCGTAAATGCCCTGTACAAGAACCAGACGGGTGCCCGTTATGTTCTGAAGGTATCGGGTTTCAATTTTATCCTTGGCAGTCTCCTGCGGCCCCTGGCCATGTTTTTTTCCTGGCGTGAGTACAGGATCTACCGGATGATCCGGGACATCGAGGGGATTCCGGCCCTGGGTCCCCGATGCGGCTTGAGCGGATATTTCCACCGTTTTGTCGAGGGAAAGACCCTGCACGAACTGGGGGAAGGGGCGGTGTTGCCCGAGGACTTCTTTCCCAGACTCATGGAAATCATCAAAAAGCTTCATGAGAGGCGCATTTTTTACCTGGATCTCAACAAGCGGGGCAATGTAATTCTGGGTGACGATCTGAAACCCTATCTCATAGATTTCCAGGTAAGCATTTTCTTTAAAAGGAGGCGCGGGATCTGGGGACGGCTGAGCGATCGTGTCTTCAATTCTCTCATACGGGAAGATATCTACCATGTTTACAAGCACAAGCGGAACTTCCAGCCGCACCTCATGACTCCCGAAGAGACCCAACTCGCCCAGCGCACTCACTTTAACGTACTGCTCAACCGTTACTGCGGCAACCCTTACCGCAAACTGAAAAGGCGGATCTATCCGAGCGGGAGCAATGAGATCATCTGGTATAAGTGGAAAAAGATGAGCGATAAAAGCAGGCGGATGCCCTGACATATCTGAATGTCCCGGAACCTGATTCATCCGGGACCGGAGGTATTTGCGATGATACTCATCCAGATAGACACTCACGAGCATACTGCCGCGGTTGACATAACGAGGCAGGTCTCGGCGCGCCTCAAGGAGATGGGAGCCCAGGACGGGGTTTGCCTCATTTACGTGCCCCACACAACCGCGGGGGTGACTATTAATGAGGGCGCGGACCATGATGTCATGGCCGATGTGCTGGACACCCTGGACAGGCTGGTCCCCTGGCGGGGAGGCTACAAGCACGGCGAAGGGAATGCGGCCGCGCATATCAAATCGGTGCTGGTCGGAGGCAGCGTCCAGGTGATCGTGGAATCGGGCAGGCTGGTTCTCGGCACGTGGGAAAAAATCTTCCTGTGCGAATTCGATGGCCCCAAGGCCCGTAAGGTCTTTTTGAAATTTCAGGGCCACACCGCCTGAGCCCACTCAATGCCCGCGCCCGGAAAAGTGAAAGCCAGGCTGGGAGAGGCCTGGCTTTCCGATAGAGAAACATGAGATGGTACATTGGTTGAGCGGGACCAATGATACTGGAAATCGCATTTTGATAAATCCGGTAAAGCATGTATTTGCACGGGGGACGGGCAGTATTTGGGGCGCAAAAACCGCGGGTTCCATGAGGTCATCCCGCCATCGGATTGCTGTCGCTAAGTAGTGCAACGGACACGCCGCGAAAACCGCGGGTTCCATGAGGTCATCCCGCCGGCTGCAAAAAGAAACAGGCGCTAGACGCTGGAATCCTCGGTCTCAATACGCCAGGCCGCTTTGATCAGGGCGCCACTGCCTTCCCTGGAATCAACCGTTATCTGCCCGCCCGAAAATTCAGTGCGCTCTTTCATGCTGAGAAGGCCCAGGCCGGCGCCCCCTTTGCCCGAAGGGGCCGAGGGATCGAAACCCTGTCCGTCGTCCTTTATTTCCATCTGAATTCGGTCCTCGAGTTTTGCCAGCGTCACATCCACTGTTTTCGCCCGGCTATGTTTGGCAATGTTATGGAAGGCCTCCTGGATGACCCTGAAGATAACGATTTTCAGGGTGTCGGGGATCTCCTCTTCCTCCACCGCGATTGTCATGCGAGCGGAAATGTCGGGATAGACCGACTGAAAATGGCGCATAAACCAGCGGATCGTCGTTATAATTCCAAGATCGTCCAGCATTGCCGGGCGCAGGTCCGTCGTAATCCTTCTAGATTCGTCCATGGCCTGTTGCACCATGCCCAGAATGGGCCTGAGCGTTTCGGGATGCAGTTCCGATTTCCCCGCAAGCTCCAGTGCGTTTTCCAAGCCGTATTTTATCCCGGTCAACAAGGCCCCGATGCTTTCGCCCAGTTCGTTCGCGATACGTTTTCGCTCTTTTTCCTGGGTGGCGATGAGTTGCGAGGAAAGCACCCGCAGCCGGTTTTCCGATTCCCTGAGGGCATCCTGAGCGCTTCTGCGCTCGGAGATATCCTCTATGATGGCAATGCCGCCGACAATTTGGCCGCGCGAGGATAAAACGGGTCCGAAGTCGGCTTTCAAATTACTTATCTTTCCCCCCGTCACCGAGAGATAGCTGCCCTCGTAACAGGCATACCGTCCGGTCAGGCATGTATTGACGGCGGCTTTCATTTTCTTGTTCTTGACCGAAGACAGGAGATTGAAGCCGATGAATCTTTCGCGGGAAGATCCCCAGATCTCTATGATTTTGTCATTGCAGTCGGTTACGGTTCCGTCGGTATCAAAATGGAAAATACCCAGAGGAGTATGTTGAAAGATGAGCCGGTATTTTTCTTCCGATTCCCGGAGCGCCTCCTCGGCCCTCCTGTGCGATGTGAGATCGCGAATAGACTCCACCGCCCCGATGATGTTCCCTTCGTGATCGTAGAGCGGAGAGGCTTTAGCCCAGAGGAACGCGCCCTTGCCCTCGTAAAGGTTCGGGCAGAAGGTCTCGGCAAAGCAGGTGTCCCCCTCCTTTGTCACGCACTCGTAGCAGGACGCGATTTCAAATGATCCATCCATCGCGTAGTCAATGATGATAGGCTTTGCCACTCCGTAAAACGGAATCGAATAGCTGTAGCCGCCCTTGCCGACAATGTCGGTTTTGGGCACTCGCGTCATGTCCTCGATTGCCCTGTTCCAGGCGATTACCGTACCTTTACGATCGATCACGAAAGTGGCATCGGGGAGAAATTCAATTATATCTATCAGTTCGCGCGGTGAGAGGCTATTGCCTCCGGCTTCGCATAGCTGGTTCGCCCCGCGTTTCGACTGGTTCGTTCTGGACTGGCCCGGGGAGCCAGGGTTGCAGTTTCTTGTTTCCACTGGCAACCACCTCCGTAAGAGCGCGAGCAGAAAGGGACTCCAGAGAGAGTGCAATGGGAATGGATTGTTCTGACCCTATAACATAGAATCTGATTTTTAGGAATTTGATTCAGCCTCCGCCGCAAGATCCTGGACAGATGGGAATTTATCGCCCTATAATCAACGTGAAAAGACTGTCAGTCGTGCCTTCAACTGAAAAATCACCTGCCGCGCCTGCCAAAAACCTTTGTGGAAGAAGATGCTTTCCTCTGGAAAAATGCAAAATCATGGTTACTTTCCCTTCCGAACCTTTACTAATTATTCCATACCGTTGTATGGAATTTGATCAAATGGGACAAATCCTGCTCGGCAGCAGGATTTTATATTGTCCAGAAGGAGGGAAGGCCTATGGCTAAAGCAGTAGGCATCGATCTGGGTACGACCAATTCCGTGGTGTCGATCTGGGAAGAAGGCAAGGCGAAGGTCATTTCCAATTCGGAGGGCTCGCGCCTTACGCCGTCCGTCGTGGCCTATACGGAAGATGGGCAGAGGCTGGTGGGGCAGGTGGCTCGCCGCCAGGCAATACTCAATCCCGGCGCCACTATCTACTCCGCGAAGCGGTTCATCGGACGAAAATGGGGCGAGGTGGATGAGGAATCCAAGGCAGTAAGCTATAAACTGGTTCGAGGAGATAACGACGCGGTTCGTTTTGAGATACGGGGAAAATCAGTCTCACCCGAGGAAATATCCGCGCAGGTTCTGCGTAAGCTTGTGGAGGATGCATCGAAACACCTCGGCGAAAAAGTTACCGAAGCGGTAATAACCTGCCCGGCATACTTCAATGACGCGCAGCGCCAGGCAACGAAAAATGCTGGAGAAATCGCCGGTCTCAAGGTCCTGCGCGTGATTAACGAACCCACGGCCGCGGCCCTGGCTTACGGACTCGAAAAGAAGAAGAACGAGACGATTCTCGTCTTTGATCTCGGGGGTGGGACGTTTGATGTTTCCATTCTCGACGTCGGCGATGGGGTTGCCGAGGTCCGGTCGACTTCCGGCGACACGCACCTGGGCGGCGATGATTTTGACAGGCGTATCGTGGAATACATTGCCGACGAATTCCAAAAAGACACGGGAGTTGACCTCCGTTCGGACCTCCAGGCGCTTCAACGGCTCTATGAATCGGCGGAAAAGGCAAAAATCGAGCTTTCGAGCACGACTGAAACAGAGATAAACCTGCCGTTTATCACCGCGGATGCCACCGGACCCAGGCACTTGGTAAAGAAGCTCACCCGCGCGAAGTTCGAAGCCCTGACGCATGATCTCATCGAGAAATGCCGGAAACCTTTCGAGCAGGCATTGTCCGATGCGCGGCTCAACGCAAAGGACCTCGATGAAGTGGTGCTGGTGGGCGGATCGACCCGGATACCCGCTGTTCAGGAACTGGTCAGGAAGCTCACGGGTGGAAAACAGCCCAATATGAGTGTTAACCCGGATGAGGTGGTCGCGGTCGGGGCCTCCATCCAGGCAGCGGTGCTCAAAGGTGAAGTGGAAGATGTGGTATTGCTGGACGTCACACCCCTTTCGGTGGGAGTAGAGACGCTCGGCGGCGTAATGACCAAACTTATTGAGCGCAATACATCTATCCCGTCGCGGCGCGAGGAGGTTTTCTCCACCGCCGATGACAACCAGAGCGCGGTGGATATTGTCGTTCTCCAAGGTGAGCGCGAGATGGCAAGCGACAATCGGGTACTGGGCAAATTCCGCCTTGACGGAATTCGTCCCGCTCCGCGCGGAATGCCGCAGATCAAGGTTACCTTCGATATCGATGCCAACGGCATCCTGAGCGTCACCGCGCGCGACCAGGAAACCGGGAAAGAACAGGCGATCACGATTTCCGAGTCGACCAACCTGTCGAAGAGCGATATCGACCAGTTGATTCGGGAGGCTCAGTCGCACGCCGCCGAAGACAAGAAGAACCGAAGCCTGATCGAGGCGCGCAATAATGTGGACAGCCTTGCCTACCAGCTCGAACGCTCGCTCCACGACTTTGGCGACAAGGTCCCGGTCCATGAGAAAGCACGATGTGAACAGCTCATCGAGCAGGCGCGGAATGCGGTTAAAGATGAGCATGCCGGCATCGAGCACTATCAACAGGTGGCCAGCGATCTCCAGCAGGCCCTTCAGATGCTGGCATCGACAGCTTACCGGGGGACCGGAGCGCGGGCAGCGGATGGGGAGCACCGAACGGGCGAAACCGGACCGTCCGGGGCCTACCGACGCAAAGATCGGCCGGGTGGCGATGACGTGATCGATGCCGAATTCACCGAGCAGTGATTCGCATCTGCCTGAGACAAATCGCGGCAGGATCGTTAATATGTGTTTACCGAAGTTGGAGTTGCATTGTTTTTGCATATTCGACCCTGCTCGACACTGCCCTCCCATGGCGGGCTGACCCGGGAGATCGTCCGGGGCTTTCGGCGAATTGTATGCCGCCGAAAGGGAGACTCGGGCGGTGTGAAGCGGGGGCTTTTGAGCCTATAAACGGGAAGAAGTCCGGAAAAGAGCGGACTCAGTGTTTCAGACATGGCCCGGCGGGGGAGGGGCGCCTTCGGCGACCGGATCGGAATGCTCATAACAAGAGGGATGACGGGAATTTATGGCTGTCAAATTCAGGGACTACTACGAGATCCTGGGAATCAAAAGAGGGGCGAGTCAGGACGAAGTTCAGAGGGCCTACAGAAAACTCGCTCGCAAGTATCACCCTGACGTGAACAAGGCCGCCGATGCGGAGGACAAGTTCAAGGAAATTAACGAGGCCTACGAGGTTCTGAAAGATCCCGAAAAGCGCAAGATGTACGACCAGTTGGGAGCTGACTGGCGGTCCGGCCAGGAGTTCAGGCCGCCTCCCGAGTGGGGGTTCCAGCAGGGTTTCGGCGGCGCGGGACAACAGGCGGAATTCCAATGGGGAGGCTCGGGCGGTTTCAGCGATTTCTTCGAAACCCTTTTCGGCGGCCGCGGTTTTCAGCAGGCCCGCAGAGGGGGCGGAGGAGGAGGGTTCGGCCAGGGAACCGCATGGCGCCAAGCCGGCCAGGACCAGGAGACCACTATCCGGATCAGCCTCGCGGAGGCCTATCATGGCGGTACGAAGCCGGTAGCACTTCAATCCCAGGCAATTAACGCGCAGGGGCAGCTTGAAGTGCAGGAAAAGCGCTATGACATCAAGATCCCCGCCGGCATTCGCCCCGGCCAGAAAATACGTCTGCCTGGCCAGGGCGGCGAGGGGATGGGGGGCGGACCTCGCGGCGATCTTTACATGAAGGTCGAAATCGAGCCGCATCCGGTATACACATTGCGCGGACGCGATCTTTACATGGAGGTGCCTCTCGCGCCCTGGGAAGCGGTCCTGGGATCGGACGTGCGCATAGAAACACTTTCCGGCGTCCTCACTCTCAAAATCCCTCCCGGAACGCAGAGCGGGCAAAAACTGCGCCTGCGGGGCAAGGGAATGCCCAATCCTAAGGGTGCACCGGGCGATTTGTATGCGACCATGGTGGTCAAGGTCCCTACGCAGCCTTCGCGCAAGGAGCAGGAGTTGTTCGAAGAGCTGAGGAAAGCATCGAATTTCAATCCAAGGTAAGAGCCGGGGAGTGGGCCTCGATATGGCGGAGATGAGATACCTTGTTTTGCGGGTGGAAACCGGTGGCGATTGTTCCCCCTACTGTACGCTCGGCGAGATTGCATACCGCGTCGGCTTGCATCCGGAACTGATCGAAAAGTTCATACGCCTCGGACTGGTTGAGGTCGCTGATCGCACGGGCGCCGGGGACATGCTCTTCGACCCCGGTGTTGTTCCTCTTATACGGCGCATATTGCGGCTTCGCAATCAACTCGGCGTGAATTACGCCGGTATCGGCGTCATCCTGGAACTGATGTCGCGGATCGAAATGCTGGAAGCGAGGATAGATGACCTGGAGGCAATCGTGGCCCGCCGCGAGCTTTGAAACAGGCTGACATCTCAAGCGGCATGCATGTACGTTCGGGAGGGACAATGCCCGGTATCGCGGGCAGATACCGGTTCCACTGAAAAACACGTGAACAGGAATTAATTCCAAGTTGCCAATATCTTTGTAATTGGGGGGAGTTGCCCATGGACATAAACAGATTGACGCTCAAGTCACAGGAAGCCGTCCAGGCTGCCGAGACAAAAGCAATGCGCTTTGGCCACATAGAAGCGGACGGTGAGCACCTGCTTCTGGCCATGCTTGAGCAAGCTGACGGCCTTGCTTCGAAACTGCTCCAGAGGATGGAAGTCCCGGTGGACAGGATGAAGCAGAGGCTGGAAGAGGAATTGAACAGAAAACCGCGCGTGAGCGGGCCGGGAGTGGAGCGCGGTAAAATATATATCGCCCAAAAGCTTTTCAGGACTTTTTCGACCGCGGAGGAGGAGGCTAAAAGGCTCAAGGACGAGTACGTTTCGGCTGAGCACATCCTGCTGGCTTTCATTCAGGAAGGGTCGGCAAGCCTGGCGGGGAAGATCCTCCAGGAGTTCGGTGTAACGAAAGATGCCTTCCTGAAGACGCTTACCTCGGTGCGGGGATCGCAGCGTGTCACCAGCGCCACCCCGGAAAGCTCTTATGAAGCGCTCCAAAAATACGGGCGGGACTTGGTTGAGGAAGCGCGGAACGGGAAGCTCGATCCCGTGATTGGACGGGACTCGGAGATCCGGCGGGTAATCCGGATTCTCAGCCGGAAAACCAAGAACAACCCGGTGCTCATAGGAGAGCCGGGTGTCGGCAAAACGGCCATCGTGGAGGGTCTTGCCCACAGGATAGTCAGGGGCGACGTTCCCGAGGGACTGCGGGACAAGACCATATTCTCCCTGGATATGGGATCTCTGGTCGCCGGCGCCAAGTTCCGGGGCGAATTCGAGGAGCGGCTCAAGGCGGTTCTCGCGGAGATCAAGGAAGCGCAGGGCCGGATACTCCTGTTCATCGACGAGTTGCACACGATCGTCGGGGCGGGCCGTGCCGAGGGTTCCATAGATGCCGGAAACATGCTCAAACCGATGCTCGCGAGGGGGGAACTGCACTGCATAGGGGCGACCACTCTCGATGAGTATCGTAAGAACATCGAAAAAGATGCCGCGCTGGAGCGCCGCTTCCAGCCGGTGGTCGTGGAGCAGCCTGGCGTGGAAGACTCTATTTCCATCCTCCGCGGCCTCAAGGAACGTTTTGAAGTCCATCATGGAGTGAAGATCCAGGACAGCGCCCTGGTCGCGGCAGCGGTGCTTTCCAGCCGTTACATCAGCGACCGTTTTCTTCCGGACAAGGCTATCGATCTGGTTGATGAGGCCTGCGCGATGATCCGGACTGAAATCGATTCGATGCCCACTGAACTGGACGAGGTAACCCGGCGGATAATGCAGCTCGAGATAGAAGAAGTCGCGCTCCAGAAGGAGCACGACAGGCCGAGCCGCGAGAGGCTTGACGCCCTCAGGAAGGAGCTGGCGGAGCTTCGTTCCAGGGCGGCGGGGATGAAGGCGCAGTGGGAAACGGAAAAGCAGGCGATCAAGAAGGTCCAGTCGCTCAGGGAAGAGATCGAGAAGGTCAACCGTGAGATCGAGGCAACGGAGCGCGAGGTGAACCTCCAGAGGACGGCCGAGCTTAAATACGGCGTGCTGCCCGATCTCCAGCGCAAGCTCCGCGAAGAGGAGGAGCGGCTCGCCTCCGAGCACCCGGGAGGCCGGTTGCTGCGCGAAAGGGTGAGCGAGGATGAAATCGCGGAGATTATCTCCCGCTGGACCGGTATCCCCGTCACGAGGCTGGTGGAAGGTGAGCGTGAAAAGTTGCTCCGGTTGGATGAGGTGCTGCACCAGAGGGTGATCGGACAGGACGAGGCGGTCAAACTGGTCGCCGACGCGGTGATCCGCGCGCGTGCCGGGATAAAGGATCCCAGAAGGCCTATCGGCTCGTTCATCTTTCTCGGTCCGACCGGCGTCGGGAAGACGGAACTGGCCAAAACCCTCGCGGAAGCGCTTTTCGATACGGAAGACAACCTGGTGCGTATCGACATGAGTGAATACCAGGAGCGCCACACGGTCTCACGCCTCATCGGAGCGCCTCCCGGGTATGTCGGATACGAGGAGGGCGGGCAGCTTACGGAATCCGTCAGAAGGAAACCCTATTCGGTGATCCTTTTCGATGAAATCGAAAAAGCACACTCCGATGTCTTCAATGTGCTGCTGCAGTTGCTGGACGACGGACGCCTCACGGATTCCCAGGGGCGAACCGTGGACTTCAAGAATACCGTAGTGATAATGACCAGCAACATCGGGTCGATGCACCTGCTGGAGGGGCTGACGAAAAGCGGCGAAATCAGTGAATCGGCGCGCGCGAGCGTCATGGGTGAGCTGCGCCGGCACTTTAGACCGGAGTTCCTGAACCGGGTGGATGATATAATCCTGTTTAAGCCGCTCACCAAGGATGAAATCAAGAGTATCATCGACCTGCTCACAAAGGATCTCGGCAAGCGGCTTAAAGACAGGCGAATCACTCTGCGCCTCACCGAAGGGGCACGGGATTTCATTGCCACTGCCGGTTATGACCCCGTGTACGGTGCAAGGCCGCTGAAAAGATTCATGCAGCGCGAACTGGAAACCCGAATCGGCCGCGCGCTCATATCCGGGCTCATCCCCGAGGGCTCTGAAATTGTCGTCGACGCGCAAGACAATGAGCTTGTAGTGACACACACCGACCAATTGGAAATGGCGGGGGCCGGGGCATAACCCGTCGGGGAAATCCTCTCGAATCCACAAACTGACCCGCTCATGCATCGAAGCACGGGCGGGTCAATTCGTCCGGGGGGAGTTACTCGATACTCTCAATAAACAGTTCTTGGAGTTAGTAATATTAATGACTTACACTATGACCTCTTTTGACCGTTTCACAATTCTGAGATGAAAACACCCCGGTTTGCCCTGAGCGAGTAAAGCCATGCGTCAGCATGGCAAGACGCAGCCAATCAACAGCACCGCGGGTGCTCATCCCCGGCCCGTTCCACCCTTCGACAGGCTCAGGGCGAACGGGGGTACACACCACCGTCACCCCGGCGCGAGCCGGGGGCCAGTCATGTGCTTGCAATGCGTGAGAAAGCCCGGTGCCCGGTAGCCGGGTAGCCGGGTAGGTTGGGGTGAGCGAAGCGAACCCCAACGCCCATGCTTGTGGAGAATGTTGGGGTTCGCTCCGCTCGCCCCAACCTACCGGACTCCCGCACACACCTCCCGCGGCTATCCCCCTGCTCCCCCTTACACCTTACCATCGCGAATACATGTCTTAGTTAGCTCAAGGCGAACGGTTGCACCTTTTCCTTTTTTGTATGTCGGGAACCCCGCGCGTCAGCAATCCCCTCAAATTGGAGCGCACATCAGTCATTAGCGCTTCCGGACCTATAGCTGTATTCCGTCAGCAATAGGTCTCGATACAGGAATAGGCTGTTGCAGGAGCGACACTTGATAGATCGACGTATGCTTCTTAGTTTAGTCTGAGTTCGAAAGTCACGTTCACTTTCGTGATTTGTCTTACTGTTCTGTTTCTCTCAATAGTGTTGATATGACGGAAAAGAACGGAGGGGTGTGTGTCAGTTCCGGTCATTTCACATCGGCGGGCCAGGAGAATTCGGCGATCTCCGCCATGCAAAATCCTGATCTACTCACATGACACATACGGGTTGGGTCACATACGCCGTTGCCTTGCCATTGCCCGCAACCTGAGGCATTGCCCGGCCAATATTATCATTATTACCGGGTCTATCCTGGCCGGCCGGTTCAAGGTGCCGGAAAGGATAGATTTCGTCCGGGTCCCCGGGATGAGAAAAGTCACCAATGAAGAGTACCTGCCGGTTTCGATCAGGCTTGACGCGGGCGAAGTGCTGGAAATCAGGAAGAAGATCATTCTTGCCACGGCTGCCGCGTTTCAGCCTGATTTCTTCATTGTGGACAAGGCTCCGCTGGGGCTCAAGCGTGAGGTAGCGGACACACTCTTCTGGCTGCGGGAGCAATATCCTCGATGCAAGACCGTGCTCGGCCTGAGAGATATCATGGACGATCCCGACAGTACAGTGGAGGAGTGGACGTCAAAGGGAATCTATGAGGTAATGCGCGGGCTTTATGATGAGATCTGGATTTACGGTTGCCGGGATTTCTATGATGCGGTCCAGGAGTACCGTATACCGGGCGATATAGCCTCGAAGACCTTCTTTACCGGCTATATCCGCAGAGAGGTGCCGTCGCGGGAAATGGCCCTTGCAACCAGGGGTTCTTTCAGGATCGGAGACAGGGAAAAAATGGTCCTTGTCACCACGGGCGGTGGTGGAGACGGCCATTCGGCCATCGATGCCTTTCTGTCGGCTTTCGATCCGATGGCTGGAGGAAAACCGGCACACGTACGCGCCGTTGTGGTCACCGGCCCGTTTGTCAGGGCTGAACGCTATGAGGCGATCTCCCGTAAGTGCGCATCTCTGGGTTTCTCCTGCTTCAAGTTTCATGAGAATATGGAGCGGCTCATAGGCGCGGCCGATGCTATCGTCAGCATGGGGGGCTATAACACCGTTTGTGAAATCGTGAGCCAGAAAAAGCCGCTTCTCATTCTGCCCCGCACCGTTCCCCGCCGGGAGCAGATTATCCGGGCGGAAGTCCTCAGCCGAAAAGGCTACTGTGACTATCTGGATCCGGAAAGCCTCACGCCTGGAGTATTACGGGAACATATTCTGAATTTGCTTGACGATCCCAGTCCCTACGGGGACAGGATGGGCTCCTTCCCCTTTAATGGCCTGGATTTCATAAGAAAGAGGATAAACATCGGGAACGAAGGTTCACAATGGGCACAACTGGCGGTCGCCTCCTTGGAATGATCCTGAAGGGTTATCCTCGTATTTCCGAAAGCTTCATAAGCTCGGAGATTCTGCTTCTCGAATCCCTCGGGGTCCCCATGGAAATCTATTCCCTGCGACGCCCGAGGGAATCCTTTGTCCATCCGCACGTTCGCGGAATAAAGGCCGGAGTAACCTACATTCCCGAGTATGTTCTCCCTAACCTCGGGGCTATCATCCGGTCCAATTCCGAACTGGCCCGCGAAATAGGGTGCCGTTACGCGTGGTGTTTCCGGCGGGCGATCGCTCGTGCTTTTTCCTTGAGAAAGACGGCCACGATCCGGCACTTTCTCCAGGCCGGACATCTTGCCCGGACAAAGCTGTCCAATCCGGCCGTCGGCCATATCCACGCCCACTTTTGCCATACGCCCGCATCCGTGGCGTTCTTTGCCTCCGAACTCACCGGACTTCCCTTCAGTTTCACGGCACATGCCAAAGATATCTATACTTCGGATGCAGAGCAGCTTGTTCGCAAGATCGGGGCGGCCAGGTTTGTCGTCACCTGCAACCGGTACAACGCACGGTTTTTGTCCGCGGCCGCGGAAAACGGTGGTTGCTCCACCCCCATTCACACCATCTATCATGGTATCGATACAGGCTATTTCACGTTCGCGGCGCCGTCCACTCCCGCTCCCCCATACAGGATTCTCTCGGTGGGCAGGCTCGTTGCAAAGAAAGGATATGACGACCTCTTGCGCGCGCTGGCCATCCTTGACCGCTCCGGTCTCGGTTTTTGTTTCACGCATATAGGCACGGGGGACCTGTCGGAAACGATTACACGCATGGCACGGGAGTGCGGACTTGACGGGAAAGTGCGGTTTATGGGTACACTCGCCCACGACAGCGTTATTTCACACTACCGGGATGCCCACTGCTTCGTGCTGGCAAGCAAGGTCGCCGGCAACGGCGACCGTGACGGAATCCCCAACGTGCTCGTGGAGGCAATGGCCTGTGGTGTTCCCGTGGTTTCCACGCATGTTTCGGCCATACCAGAACTGGTCGAGGACCGTTCGACCGGCCTCCTGGTCCCGCCCGGAGACCCATCCGCGATGGCCGGTGCAATCAGGGAGGTACTGATCGGTTCTCCGGCCGCCAGGGAACGTGCCGCAAGGGCCAGGGCAAAGGTGGAAACGGAATTTGACAATAGAAAATGCGTGTTGAAACTGCACGCCCTTTTTCAGCGGGTCCTCAATAGTGACGAGAATCGCTCTCTACTGTCCGAATAAACCCCTGCTTCACCCGCGACCTTCCGGCGATCTCACAATAGCCAGGAGCCTTCACCATTTCTTTTCGAAGAGTGGATATGACTGCCGCGAGATCGTGCGTTTCCGGGCACGATGGTTCTGGCACAAGCGCGACGGCTGGCTACAGGCGGCGCGAAGCGTCGCGGAGGCCATCAGAAACGCCGCGGCCTTCCGCCCCGCTGCCTGGATTACCTATCATTCCTACTATAAGTCTCCGGATGTGGTCGGTCCCATTATCAGCAGGCTTCTCCGGATTCCCTACTTTTTACTTGAGCCGATGTACGCCACGAAATGGCGCAAAACGCCGCCGACCCGGACGGGCTTCTATCTGAACCGGATAGCACTGAAAAAGGCACGGAGTGTTTTTCTAAACAACATGGATGACTTGGAGGCGCTTTCGCGCCTCCTGCCGGCAGAGCGTCTGATTTATGTATCGCCGGGCATCTTCCCTGAAGAGTTCCAAAAAGATGAAATTTGCGGTAAAAACATCAGGAAGCTTATGGGCATTCCTTCACTGTTGCCCCTTGTCATGACTGCCGCCATGTTTCGGCCCGGCGTGAAATATGATAGCCTTTGCTTTCTGTTGAGATCTTTGTCACGCCTTCGTGATGAACGAGGCGGTTTCAGGCTGCTGCTGGTCGGAGACGGTCCGATGAGAACGGACCTCGAAAAAATGGCGCGGCTTTGTCTTCCCGGAAGAACGGTTTTTGCCGGTGCGGTTCCCCGTTCGGAGATGTTTTCGTATTATTCGGCTGCCGATATCTTCGCCTTTCCCGGAATTCGGGAGTCGATCGGAATGGTATATCTTGAAGCACAGGCGTGCGGCCTGCCGGTGGTTGCGTTGAATGTCCGGGGAGCGGCCCGGATGGTGGAGACTGGCAGGACCGGCCTGCTCGTCCCCGCCGAAGACTCGGGGCAGGCAATGGCGGAGGCATTGGGTCGGCTCATGAGCGACCCCGACCTGCGCCGCGAGCTTGCCGAGAATGGACGGGAATACATTGTTGAAAAAAGAAACCTGTGGAAAAATTACCAGGTAATCGCGCGGGAATGCGAGAGATGGATTTCTTAATCGATTCATACTTTTCCCTTTTAGTGTGTTCCATCAGGAGCGCCGTTAAGAAGGAGGGGAACCAGCAAACATCAGGACTATGATCCCATGTGAGTGGATTGCCGAGCGTTGAAATTGCCGTCAATTATTCTGTTGCTGTCAATCGGTGCTGAAAGGTGGAGAGACTATGAAGACCTTCGAGTATAAGGGCAAGAGCTACGAAGTGGATGAGATGGGGTTTTTGGCTCGTCCGGAAACCTGGGATGAGGATTTTGCCGCCGGGATGGCCCAACACGCCGGGATATCCTCGGAATTGACCGGGGATCACTTGCGCGTCATCTCCTTTATCAGGAATACGTATTCCGAAACCGGGAGATGCCCGCTGGTTTATCAGGTTGGCAAAAGCTGCTCCCTGAAAGTGGCGGATCTGAAAAGACTCTTCCCCGCCGGCTATTTACGGGGCGCCTGCCTTCTGGCCGGTCTGACCAACGAGGTTGAAGACATTCAACGGGCATACCCTAAAGGACCGAGATTGACCGAGGTATCGAAGCCGCTCGCGGAAAGAACCTACACCGTGGACGTCATGGGATTCCTGATCGATCATCGCGCATGGGATGAGGAATATGCCATTTTCAAAGCCCGTGAAATGAAATTGCCGGAACTGAACGAAGTGCACTGGCAAATAATGAAGTTCGTAAGAGAGTATTTCATCGGGAAAAATGTCGTGCCCACGGTATACGAAGTGTGTGAGGCGGCCGAAATCGATCTCGAGGACCTGGGAGCATTGTTCCCCGATGGATATCATCGGGGAGTAATCAAGATTGCGGGCCTGAGAAACAGATAAACGCGCGGGGTTTGGTGGGGGACGGGATTTTTTCCCGCCCCCCACCAAACAGTGCCACGATGTGGATTTCACCGCTCCATAAGGCCCCACAAAGCCCCTCCTTTACCTTTCCCAGCCTCTGAAACAAGACCCTCCCTCGGAAGGCATCCCGACCATTTTGCCCGGGGCTTATTCAAGGACAAGTCCTTAATACCAGCGGACGGACACGGAAGCTTCCGCAGGTTGACTTCGCAACGCTTGCATAATCCTTGCATCATTTTATCACTCTTTCATGAAACGTCTTGATACGGCGAGAGGACGGACGAGGCGATATGGGAAGACGGCCCTGCAACCTCGCGATCTCACGGAAATTGCGTCCGCAACTTGAAAACAGGGCGCGCGGCGGCGCCTGTCCTCGGAAGTAATTTAGTGGTTTTTGACTATGTAACTGTTGCCTGTGCTGTCACGGGAAGTGTATAAAGTCTACTCATCCTGCTGACAATCCGCGCGGTCTTCTCATTGAGGCTCATGCGGGACATCCTGACCGGGTGTCGCCGTACGTTAACCTTATTGGCGCCTCGTTGCCCATGGAGTTCTTAAATGAGACTGTCACCCTTCCGCGGGCCAGTCGAAGCTGACGAAGAAAAGACACGGATGGTGTCGCTCAATGCATTCCTGACCAGGTTGATCTGGCTCTGCGTAATGCCTCTCGTTATTTTCGCGGTTTATCTGTCGGTGATCCACGTTCTAACCCTTCAGGACCAGCACGATCAGGAGGCCGCGAATCTCGCGCGCAACGTTGCGACTTCCATTGACCACTACATCGGAGCGCAGATATCCGCCTTGCGGATGTTGGCGTCTTCACCGTTCATGGATGATCCTCCCCGGTTGGAGGAGTTCTACGGGGAAGCGACCGGCTTTCGCGAAAGCTTCGGAGGCGAAGTCGTGCTGGTCGATCTTTCGGCCCAGTTGATCTTCAACACCCGTGTGCCTTTTGGAGCGCCTCAGCCGAAACTGCCGGTGCCAAGAGGCCGTTCCGCGGTGTCGGCGGCTCTGACGAACGGTGGTCCCGCCGTCGGAGACATGTTCGTGGGGCCGGACTCAAAACAGGCCCTGGTCGCCTCCGCTGTCCCACTTGTCCGGGACGGTAACGTGAAATCTGTCCTGGTCAATATTGTCGGAATCGGGGAGATCGAGCAAAACCTGGATGAAGTGGCGCTTCCCGTCGGATGGTCATTGATGGTGCTGGACGGGAACAATGAAGTAATAGCTCGCCGTTCGCCGCCCGATGCTGGAGGGCATCCGGTTGACGATGAACCCCCGGGACGCTTCTCCGTCAAGTGCGCTTCCTCCCATTGGACTGTGGTTCTTGACGTCCCTCGCGACGTCTATCGCAAACCGCTCATCGCCGCGGCGGCGGCCCTGAGCGCGGCGGTCCTGTTTCTTACCCTGTTCAGCGTTCTGGGCGGACGGATGGCTGGCAGGCAGCTCGCGCGATCGGTCGCGGCGCTGGCGGAGGTGCCCTCGCGCAGTGCTTCGCCCCCGCTCATTTCCGAGATTGAGGCCGTCCGCGTACTCTTGAATGAGTCGGCGGCCGCGCGGGAGGCAGCGGAATTGACGCGACTGGAAACAGAAGAGCGTTTCCGCCAATTGTTCGATATTGCTCCCATCCCGTTGTGTTTCGTCAGCAAGGACGGTTTCCTGATCAGGTCAAACGCGCGATTCGGACAGACTTTCGGTTACGGCGATGAAGATGCCTCCAGCATAACGAACTGGTCCCGGCTGGCCTATCCCGACCCGGAATATCGCCGCTGGGTGCTTAGAACCTGGGATACCGCCGTGCGACGGGCCCGGGAGAACAATACGGATATTGAACCGATCGAATACCGTGTCAGGTGTAAGGATGGCAGGGTCCTGACCGTGGTGACCTCGGGTACGATCATTGCCGATGGTTTCCTGGCCACTTTCTTCGATATCACGGAGCGCAAGCAGGCCGAGGAGGCGCTTGTCCTTGAGCGCAATAAGTTCCGTCAGTTCCTCGACGCCCTGCCGGTCGGAGTTTATATTGCCAGCAATCAGCATGAAATCGAATACGTGAACCCGGTGATGCAGAGTGCATTCGGCCCGATTGAAGGGCGCAAGTGCCATGACTATTTCCATGGCAAGGCCCAAGTCTGCCCGTTGTGTAAGAACCCGCAGATCGTTGCCGGCAACACCGTACGGTGGGAGTGGTTCTCGGAGAGGATGCAAAGGACTTATGACCGGATCGCCACGCCGGTCCATAACGGGGATGGCTCCATTTCCAAGTTGGAAGTGTTCCTGGACATCACGGCGCGGAAGAAAGCGGAGCAGGCGCTACGCGATTCACTGGAAGAAAAGGTCGCCCTGCTCAAGGAAGTTCACCATCGGGTGAAAAACAACCTCCAGGTCGTTGCCAGCCTCTTGGGTCTTCAGGCCAGCCGATCAATCAACCAGCAAGTGGTGGACGTTCTGCAGGATACGCGCAACCGGGTCAAATCGATGGCCATGCTGCACGAAGCGCTCTACCGGTCGGGAAACCTGGCGCGTATCAATTTCGCCGGCTACATGAAAGACCTTTGCGGGCAACTGCTGCTCTCATATGGTCCGGTGGCCTCCAGAGTCAAGCTGGAAAATGAGGTCGCACGGATTGCACTGCCGTTGGAGCACGCCGTGCCATGCGGGCTGATCGCCAGCGAACTCGTGACCAACGCCCTCAAACATGGCTTTCCAGGGGAGCGAACCGGCAGGATTGTCGTGAGGCTGGAACCCGTTCACGGGCAACTTATCTTGAGTGTGAGTGACGACGGTGTGGGGCTGCCTCCCGATTGGGACCCTTCCGGTACTTCCACGCTGGGATTGCAGTTGATCTCCAGGCTTGCCGGCCAACTGGGAGGAAAAATGGAATTGCTGCCGTCGCACGGTCAGGGCGCCGCTTTTCATGTGATTTTCCCCGTTCCGGAAAATACTCTGCTTGAAGGTGAATAATGAATTCTTCTCGTATTCTTGTTGTCGAGGATGAAGCGATCGTCGCCATGGAGATAGAAGAGCGGCTGACGGGGATGGGCTACCAGGTGGTGGGAACCGCCTCCAGGGGCGAGCATGCCCTGGAACTCACCCGGAATCTTCGTCCGGACCTCGTATTGATGGACATTCGTCTTCAGGGGGATGTCGATGGAATCGCCGCCGCCGAGGAGATCCTCCGGCAGTTTCGCATCCCCGTAATATTCCTGACCGCCTATTCCGAGGAGGCCACTCTGGAACGGGCAAAGCTCGCGGAACCGTACGGCTATATTCTCAAGCCCTTCGATGACCGGGAACTCAAGTCCGCGATAGAGATAGCACTCTACAAACACCAGGCCGAGGAAGAAATCCGGTGTCTGAACCGGCTCTTCGACGTCCTGAGCCAGGTGAACCAGTCCATCATTCGGTTTAATACGCGGGAGGAACTGCTGCCGAACATCTGTCGCCTCGTGGTGGAGCGCGGGGCCATCGATATGGCCTGGATTGGATGGTTCGACGAGGATAGCGCGGGTATCAAGCCCGTGGCGTATTTCCGGAAACATAATCAGGGGCTGGATGAGGACGCGCTGTTCGCCGGTCCCTGGCCCGAGGACCCGGCTGATGCGGGAAGGAGTATCCGGGCAGGGGAGCCGTTTGTCTGCAATGAGTGTTCCCGGGATATCTGCATCTTCCCTGCGGAAAAAAGACCCGCAACGATGGGCTTCCGTTCCTGCGGTTCCTTTCCGTTCACATTTCAGGGCCGCGTCAGCGGGGCTTTGAATCTTTGCGTGGCGGAGTCGGGGTTTTTTCGCGCACGCGAAATCGAGTTGCTGGAAGAGGTGGCCATGGACATCTCCTTTGCCCTCGACAAGATCGAGGGCGACATCCAGCGAGAGCAGGCCGAGGCAAGAGTACGCCGCCAGAATGCAATCCTCGGGGGTATCAACAAAATACTTCTGGAAGCCTTGGGTTCCCGTACGGAGAAGAGTCTCGGACAGATTTGTCTTTCCGCCGCGGAGGAAGTCACCGGCAGCAAGTTCGGGTTCATCGCGGAAATAGATGCGCGGGGCAAGCTCTGTAACATTGCGATGAGCGATCCCGGTTGGGATCTCTGCAAGATCACCGATCAGGCCGCTCTCCAGAAACTGCCCTCGGGGATGAAAACCCATGGCATCTATGGCAGGGTCGTCAAGGATGGCAGGGGCTTTTTCACAAATGATCCGGAGTCCCATCCCGACTGGGTGGGCCTCCCCCCGGGGCATCCACCGCTTCACGCGTTTCTGGGGGTCCCTCTCATGTGCGACGACGAAGTCGTGGGCTTGATTGCACTGGGCAACCGGGAAGGCGGCTACTCCACCCAGGAGATGGAAGCGCTGGAATCGATCACACCGGCCATGGCGGAGGCTTTCTTGCGCAGGAGGACAGAGGAAGCCCTGGCTCTGAGCCGCGCCGAATTTGAAGCAATGTTCAATTCCATTTCCGACGCCAGTATCTTCATGGACACTCGACACCGAATCGTCGCCGTCAATCCCGCCTTCTGTTCCATGTTCGGCTATGAATCCGACCAGGTACGGGGACGGTCAACGGAATTTCTGTACTCAGACGGTGATGACTACAAAGAGCAGGTTCGAAAACGGTTTGACTCCGGGAGCGTGATGGGCTTGTCTCCCCTTGAGCTGACCTGCGTGCGCGGGGACGGAACAAAGTTCCCCTCGGAGACCCTCGGCTTGCAGGTCCGCGATGCAAAGGGGAATGTAATCGGTTTGCTGGAAACGCATCGGGATATCACCGAGCGCAAAAGGGTGGAGGAAGAAAAGGAAAGGCTGGAGACTCAGTTAGTCCAAACCCAAAAAATAGAGGCCGTCGGGCGACTGGCCGGCGGCGTGGCTCACGACTTCAACAACATGCTCGGGGTGATTCTCGGGCATACCGAACTGGCTCAATCCGAGACCGAACCCGATGATCCGCGTTATCCCCACCTGCAGGAAATCCAAAAAGCGGCCCATCGTTCCGCTAATCTGACCCGCCAACTGCTGGCCTTTGCCCGAAAACAGACCGTCACACTCAAGGTGCTCGATCTGAACGAGACCGTGGAAGGCATGCTGAAGATGCTGCGTCGCCTGATCGGCGAGCATATAAACCTCCACTGGCGCCCGGGTGCGCACATCTGGCGGATCAAGGTTGACCCGTCCCAGGTCGATCAGGTCCTGGCCAATCTGTGTGTGAATGCCCGCGATTCCATCACGGGCATCGGCAAGCTCACGATCGAAACGGGCAACGTCGCTTTTGACGAGGCTCACTGCGCGGAGCATTCGGACTTTGTGCCCGGTGAGTACGTTCTGCTCGCTGTCAGCGACGATGGTTGCGGCATGGACAAAGAGACATTGAACAAGGTATTCGAACCCTTCTTTACCACCAAGGGCGTGGGGAAGGGCACAGGCCTGGGGCTAGCCACGGTCTATGGTATCGTCAAGCAGAACAACGGCTTCATCACTGTCTACAGCGAACCGGGCATGGGGACAACCTTCAGGATATATCTGCCCCGCTACAGAGGGAAGACCGATCAACCGCAAACAGAGAACTCATTGGAGCCGGCACGCTCGGGGCGGGAGACGGTCCTGCTGGTGGAAGATGAACCCGCTATACTGGACATGACTTCAATGATGCTCAAACGTCAGGGCTACACCGTATTGACGGCGTGTACGCCCGGTGAGGCGATACGCCTGGCGGAAGAGCATACCGGCGAGATCCACCTGCTCATGACCGATGTGATAATGCCCGAGATGAACGGCCGTGAACTGGCCAAATGCATCCTGTCATTTCACCCGAAAGTAAGGCGTCTTTTCATGTCCGGCTACACGGCCAACGTTATCGCCCATCATGGCGTGCTGGACGCGGGCGTCAATTTTATCCAGAAGCCGTTCTCCAGCAGGGACCTTGCCGCCAAGATCAGGGAAGCCCTGGGACTGGATGACGAACGGGCGTCAGGCGAAACCGACTCCGCGCGCGGCGGGGAAAAGCCGTTGTCTTGAGCGGCATCGAGGGGCGAGTGCTGCTATACGGGCGGATCAGTCCATAATGTCCGGCAAATCAGCAGCCATTGATCTTGAAGTGAATGGAAACAACTATTTCCTTAAGCAAATATTTCTTATTTTCCGATATGAATTATGGCAGGGCCGGAGGAATTTCCGGAATGCCGGCTGGCTGTCTTGCATGCCGTAGCATCGAATATGGAATATTTTACGAGATATAGTATCTAATACTAATTCGCGTTCAAAAGGATATACCCCCGTTCGCCCTGAGGTATCGAAGGGTAGAACGGGTCAATTCTGAACGGCATCTTCTATTCAGGGATAGACTCATCTTGAACGCAACTCCGTATAAGAATAATGTCTGAGCTACACTTGGAGCCCCGGTAATGGATGTAAGGATACTGGTAATTGATGACGAAGAGGATGTCAGGTCTTTAATCGCCGCATACCTCGGGAAGAATGGGTTATCCGTTGATACGGCCGAGGGTTTGACCGAGGCCAGGACTTTGCTGGCGTGCAATGACTATGGTTTGATGCTGCTTGATAAGAACATGCCGGGGGACAATGGAAACGGGGAGGGTGGTATTGATCTCTTGAGACAGATACGATCTCAAGGATTCTCCTCGGAAGTAATAATGATGACGGGTTTCGCGTCTATCGAAACTGCTCTGGAAGCGATGAGGCTTGGCGCCTTCGACTACCTGGTGAAACCGTTTTCCCTTGATGAGCTTCTGCAGAAGGTCAACAGGGTTATAGAGTATCGGCAGTTTCTTAATTCTGAATATACATCCGATATCAACAGGGAAATCAGGAAAGAAATATTGGAACTGCTGAATAACGGGGCAAGCATGCCCTATGAGGAAATGAGTAAAGCCCTGGTAAGGCTGGATGTCTCGATAGACAAGATATTTGAAATATTAAAGGAATATGAAAGGATTCTGTTGCTTCAGAGAGAATCCCTTGCAAGAATTGCTGACTTATCTGAACAGGTAAAGAGCGACATGCCGAAATCGGCCAATGCCATCAGTTTTATTGAGGAAATTTCCCGTGAATCCGGCAAACGCCTTTAAGGTGAATTTGCATTCAAAAAGCCCCCGCACCCGCTCGTGCTTCGCTGTCTCGCGGCTTGCATTGTCCTGAGCGGAACCGGTCCGTAAATACGCCGCGCGCACTCTATAACCCTACCCCGGTAACCAGGTACCTGAATGCATATCCATTTTTCCCGGCTATTTCCTCCACCTTTGCGCGTATCTCTCCATAATTGAAAGTGTAGCTGTACTTCTTGCCGAAGGAAACGGATTGTTCCGTTATGGTTCCTTCCCTGCCCTTCGAAGAGCTGCTGTACGTTTCCTTCTTGAACCCGAAGCCGGGGCCGATGTCACCCTCACCCGAGGAGATGCCGAATCCCGATTCCTTGAGCATCTCGGTAAATCGGAGTTCGGCCTTCTCCACGTCTATCCGGAATCTCGCCGCATAGGTGAGCTTCTTCCTGGAAAGGAAAGCTTTCCTCTCGGCGATCACCTTCTCGAATGAAAAGACGCCTTTCTTTTCCCGAAGCTCAACGTCCATGCCGGAGATGATTTCTTTCAAGTCATCGAGTATAGCCATGGCGCTTCTCCTTGATATCGCCTTTGTCCTGGCGGCTTCATGAGAACAAACATTTTGTTTCCGATACGCTCCATCCTCACGGGAGACGATCCAGTCCATTCATCTATCCTTGACACGAGCGGCAAGCGCAAGCGCCGGTTTTCCCCTGCATCATAACTCCTCGTCGTGGAAGCGCAAGCCGCGTGGAGGGATTTTGTCCGCGCCCGATCAGGTAGAGTATCGGAAGAATCGAGACCTAACCGGCTAACGGGGCTTCGGCTTGAATTGAAGCGTTATCGAACGATATTGACAGTACGGCCGTTTAGATTATCTTGTATGATGGTGTGAATGGATATGTTTCGGTTTTATTTGAATCTGCCCGAATTCGGGGCGATGAGCCAGGTTTGCGGATCATTCTGTAATCCTGGCTTTTGTTATTTTGGAGACATGAGTCATGAGCAGGGAGTCTGAGTCTGGACGGGGCGGCGGTTCCCTTTGCGATCACCGGCGGAGTGGTTCATTTGCCTGGAGTGGTGAATCCGAAGAGCCGATGACCCGGGCGGCGATGCAACCTCTTGATATCGCTCACTCTCAAATGCTGTTGATTGAGGGCAATCAAAGGGTGGAGCAGCCCGGGTGTGCAGGGTTGGCGACAGGAACGCTCACGGGATTTCCCTGACCCTGAATCAAGCCATTCGCGGTTTGATTCTCCTTGCGTTTCGCATGTTTCTCGAAGAAAATTCTGTTCGATCCGTCCCTTCGCATAAGATTTTCCGCTGTCATTACAGTGATCGGTGCGACCAGGTTCCTTCGCCGTTACCGCCACATGGGGGGACCTCGGTTTGCTTGAATTCGACTCGATCGGTTCCGGAATTTGCGTTCTTTTCCCGTAAAGAGGAGGAACGACATGGCAACCCCGTTTTGGAAGGCTTCAAGGATTGCTGTATTCTTCCTGGCTCTGGCGGTTGCCGCCCCGAGCTTCGGCCAATATCCGATCCCGCAAAATCCGTGGGAGTTCGACTACAGCCAGTATCCTCCCATCCACCATGCCGTGCCCTACCACAAACAGGAGACCATGGTCTGGTGTTGGGTCGCTTCCGCGAAGATGATATGTGAGTACTATGGCCGAATGCCGGTGCCGAGCCAGTGCGAGATGCTTCAGTCGCAGTATGATACTCCCTGCTGCCAGTCCCCCGAGTTGTGTGCCCGGCCCGGCCAGATGTTCGAGATACAGGCGCTGATTGCACGATTTGGCGGGCGGTATTCGGGCGTGTCCATGCCGGCGAACGGCTTCGTGCTCTACGACCAACTTCGAAGGGGTCCTATCATCATGCAGACGCGCCAGGGTTCCGGACATGCCATCGTGGCGACAGGCATGCGGATTGTCCCGTCGAATTTCGGTCCGCTGGGCATTGTGTCCATCAACGATCCCCTCTACGGCCAATATGAAGTGGACTTCCCGACTCTTATTCAGGCGTGGCTGGCGGCGCTTGTAGTGTACTGATATTAATTTGCGTTCAAGAGGATATACCCCCGTTCGCCCTGAGCAACTGTGTTTGTTGTCAAGTCTTCTGGGCGCCAGTTGGGGGATTCCACGGAGCAGAATCCCTGATTATGGCGTTGAGCACGATCAGGAGCTTATGCGCGCATGCTGTAATCGCAACCATCTGTTCCTTCCCGGCAGCAATAAGGCGCTGGTGGAAGGCTTTAATCGGGGGATTGTGTTT
>JBDKTY010000300.1:0-26112 GCA_039679945.1 Syntrophobacter sp.
GACAGGCTTGTCCGTTGTCAATGGCTGACCCCTCTTACTTGCTTGCTTATCGCTTGAAAGACGCGGCATCCGTCCTGACCATGCTTTCCAACGCCACTTCGAGGTGCCTTTCCGCCGAGAGCAGTTCTTCCTCCATATGCCGCACCATGTGCCGCGGAATCGGGTGAGCGGGATTTTCCAGCGTTGCCCTGATCTCCTCGGCCTTACGCAGCAGCTCCGCAAGCCTGGCGCGCCATCCGGGTTCAACGCCGGGCCGAAGGACAGGCGCCGCTTCAAGTCCCGTTTCGGTTATGCGGTCGCCGATGGCGGGCACCCGTGTTTCAAACCCGAATTTCCGCCGTATTATCCCGGCAAATTCTTCACTGATGCTCTGCTCGCCGTGCATCACGAAAACCCGCATCTTCGGGTTCTTTAGATGGCTCAGCCATTCAAGAAGTGAAGACTGGTCGGCATGGGAGGAGAGTCCGCCGATGGTGAGGATTTTCGCGCGGACGATCACCCTTTCTCCCAGGATCTTGACCATGCGGGCACCCTCGATCAGGCTCCTGCCCAGGCTGCCTTCCGCCTGGAATCCGACCATGACCACCGAGCAGCCCTGCCGCCAGAGATTATGCTTGAGGTGGTGCCTGATTCTTCCGGCAGTGCACATCCCGTTGCCCGCAATGACTATGGCCGGTCCCGACGTCTCATTGATGGCCATCGACTCCGGGGCTGACCGGGTCAGCACGAGTTGGTCGAAATCGAAAGGATCGAAGCCCTGCTCCATCACGGCCCGCGTCTCCGAATCATAGAACTGTTTCATGGAGCGGAAAATAGCGGTGGCGGCAATGGCAAGGGGGCTGTCGACGTAAACCGGCATGGATGGGATCAACTTTTCGCGGAAAAACCTGCCGAGGACATAAAGCAACTCCTGGGTCCGTTCGACCGCGAAGGCCGGAATGATTACTTTCTCGCCACGGCTGTGGCTGTGTTGGATCGCCTTGAGCAGTTCCTGCTCACTTTCCTTGAAGGATTTATGGTTGCGGTTGCCGTAAGTGGATTCGATAAAAAGGGTCTCCGCGTCCGCGATGTTGTCGGGGTCTTCGACGATCATCTGGTTCTTGTGACCCAGATCGCCCGTGAAGACGGTCTTCGGCGAGTTTTCGGGCGGGCCTTCCCATACTTCGAGGAAAGAGGAACCAAGGATGTGTCCCGAGTTGCGAAACCGGATGCTGAAGTGCGAATTGATGGAGATGATTTCACCCCTGTTGACGGGTTCGAAAAGGGGAAAGCATGCCTCGGCGTCGGCGAGACTGTAGAGGGGTTGGACCACCGGTTCGCCCCGCCTGTTGTTTTTCCGGTTTTGCCACTCGGCTTCCATTTCCTGGATGTGAGCGGAATCGAGCAGCAGGATTTTGACCAGTTCCGTGGTCGGCGCAGTTGTATAGATCTTTCCGCGAAAACCATCATGGACGAGTTTCGGTATCCGGCCGGTGTGGTCGATATGGGCATGAGTGATGAACAGGGCGCTGATTTCAGACGGGTTGAACCCCCATGGGCCGCGGTTGAGCGACTCCATTTGGCGGCCGCCCTGAAAAAGGCCGCAATCGATGAGGTATTTTCCGCTTCCGTTTTCGATAAGATAGCAGGAACCGGTAACGCACCGGGCCGCACCCAAACAGGTGATTTCCATCTTTTCTCATCCTTGGCTGTGAGTGGTCGAGCGGGAACGCGCGAATCATTGCGTTCTTCGGGCGGCATTTTCTCTTCTATTCAGTCCGCATCGGCAATATAGTTATGCCCAGTGGAAGGACATTATCCGAAATCCATTTGTTCTTGACAAATACTAATAGAGTATGGAAGCAAGGACCGCCGGCCAAAAACAACATTCGACACGGGAAACGTAAGCGGCGGGCCGAGGTGGTGATTTCAGGGACGCTGCCGGATAGAGTAAGAGTAACCGGGCGTCGTTGCTTTTTCGGGGTTGCGCCGGGGATGGCCGGTGCCGGTCGCATCGGGCGCCTCCCGTTTGTGCTTCAATATCCCGGATTTTTCACGTGAAAGGCAGACATGAGTAAATCCAGGCTGCGTATCATCGTAACAGGGCTGGTGGGGTTGTACCCGGTCGGCGGGGTGGCGTGGGATTATCTCCAGTATGTGACAGGTCTTCATAAAATGGGACACGATGTCTATTATCATGAGGATACCTGGAGTTGGCCCTATCACCCCCTGGAGAGGACCTACACACAGGACCCGCGGTATTCGGTGGGTTATATCGAGAACTTTTTCAAAAGGTATGCCCCCGGCCTCGGAGAACGGTGGCATTATCTCCACCTGCATGAAGCCAGCTATGGAATGAGCAGGGAGAAATTCGACGAAGTGGCGGCCTCCGCCGACCTGTTCCTGAATATCAGCGGGGCCTGCATGATCCCGGAAAACCTCCCGCCGCGGTGTTCCCGGATCTTTCTTGACACCGATCCGGGATATAATCAGATAATGCTGAGCGAGCGTTTCGCCTGGTCGGAAAACGTGGAGCGCTGGTGTGAAAGCGTTGCGCAACACGACCAGCATTTCACGTACGCCGAAAATATACACGGTCCGGACTGCCTCGTCCCGAAGCTCGACTTCAACTGGAAAACGACCCGGATGCCTGTTGATCTCGGTCTTTGGGAAGAAATCATCCCCGTTCGTCCTTCCGGCCCCTGGACAACCGTGATGACCTGGAATGCCTTCAAGGGAAAGCTGGTCTACAAGGGCGTGGAATATGGAAGCAAGGGCGCGGAGTTCGAAAAGCTCATGGATCTGCCCCTGAAGGTGAAAGCGCCCCTGAAGGTCGCCATCGGGGGAGTCAATGCCCCGCTGGACAGGCTCGCACAGGCGGGATGGGAGGTGGCGGACGGGCCCGAGGCGACTGTCACGCCGGCCATGTACCAGGATTTCATTGCATCTTCACGCGGTGAGATTTCTCCGGCCAAACATGTTTATGTCGCATTGCGGACAGGCTGGTTCAGTTGCCGCTCCGCCTGCTACCTCGCCGCCGGCAGGCCGGTGGTGGTGCAGGACACCGGGTTTTCAAACGTTTATCCCTCGGGAGAGGGACTGGTGGCCTATAGCAGCGCCGACGAGGCGGTCGAAGCCCTCGCGGGGGTCGAAGCCGATTACGGCCGCCATGCGAAGGCCGCGCTGGAGATCGCGCGGGACTGTTTTGACGCGGGAAAGGTGCTGCAAAAGCTTATAGAGGATGCTTTCGCGGGATAAGTCACGGGAATTTCCCACTGGGAGTCTCGTACTGAACGTCTAAGAGGTACTAGCCATGGCAGATTCGCAGCAGATGAAAGGCAAGATCATCGTTTTTGGAATACTCTTCTGGTATCCGCTCGCGGGAGTGACGTACCAGTTTCTGCACTACCTCATGGGACTTCGCCGGCTCGGCTGGGATGTTTATTACGTCGAGGATTCGGGCCGCTGGATCTACGACCCCGAAAAGTTCGAGTTCTCTCCCGATGCATCCGGAAACGTGGCCATGGTGGCGCCGGTACTGGAAAAGTACGGTTTTGCCGGTCACTGGTGCTTCCGGGGCAGCTACGCCGGCGGGAGATGCTATGGAATGACGGAAGAGCAGCTCCTGCAACTGTACAGGGATGCCGATGCCTTCCTGAATGTGACGGCATCCCAGGAGCTTCGCGAGGAGCACATGGCGATCCCGCGCCGCATTTACGTGGAATCCGATCCCTTCCGCGTCCAGGTGAAGGTGCTCGAGGGCGATGTCCCGACACTCAATGCCCTGTCCGCCCATGATATACACTTCTCCTTCGGCGAAAACCTGGGGCAGCCGGACTGCCAGTTGCCGGTGGATTTTGTCTGCTGGCTTCCAACACGGCAGCCCGTCCTCATGGACCTGTGGGAAAACCCGTTCCCTCCCTCGAAAGACTCCAGGTTTTCGACAATCACCACGTGGAAAAACAAGGGCAAGGACCTGACCTTCCGCGGCGAAACCTACTACTGGACCAAGGACAGAGAATTCGCGAAATTCATCCAACTGCCCCGGTTGAGGCAGGTCGGATTCGAACTGGCCCTCGAAGTAGATGAGGAAACCCACCGCTATCTTACCACCAACGGATGGAACCCCGTGCGCTCCCTCCCCATCTCGAGGGATGTCGACAAGTACCGGGAGTACATCCAGAGTTCACACGGCGAATTCACGGTGACCAAGGAGCAGGTGGTTCGCCCCAAAACCGGCTGGTTCAGCGACCGCAGCGCCTGCTATCTCGCGGCCGGCCGACCCGTAATTACACAGGAAACCGGCTTCAGCAAATTCCTTCCCACCGGCAAGGGGCTGTTCGGGTTCCTCACCATGGAGGATATCCTGGCCGCCGTGGACGTCATAGAAAGCGATTACGAAGGGAGCTGCCGGGCCGCGAGCGAGATCGCCCGTGAGTACTTCGCAGCCGAAAAGGTGCTCGGAAGCCTCATGTCGCGGGCCGGACTCGGCTGATGCGCGCACTTCCGGAAGCATGAACGCGTTAAAGTCCAAGAAAACCTTAGCATGGCGTGAGAAGCATGAAAATGCGAGAAGCACAGAGGACGTGAGAAGCGTGGGGAGCTGCGCCCCCCACACCCCCACGCCGCTGCGCGGCTCGTTTTGGCGCCGCTGCGGCGCCCCGCCGGGGCGTGGCAGGCGCAGCGGACGCCGAGCGCTCGGCCCCACGCGCATGCGCGTGGGGCCGAAATTGTATAAGAGAGCTGAAAATGAAACACCGTTGCTTCAGGCGTGTGCGTGTCCGGCATAATTCCGGGGCGATGATTCTCTTTCTTGAGCACGAAAGTAACATCTTGAACCTTGGCTCGTCCTTTGATACCAACTGGAATCAACTTCGCATGATATACACGGGCGTCGAGTCTATCCCATGCGGACGGGGAGGCGGACAGTGCCCGGCATTCGGCCGGGACCGGATTTTATACTGATTTGCGTTCAAGATGATACACTCACTGCCGTTCGTGCTGAGGAACGAACGGGCCAAACCTGATCGGCATCTTCACTTCCAGGGCAGATTCGTCTTGAACGCAACTCCATATTACTGAGCGAGGCACGATGGGCATAATGAACGGTATCGATCTGGAAGACAGGAAAATCACGGTGATGGGAATCGGGCTGCACGGCGGGGCGGTCTCGATGATCAAGTGGCTGCTCGGACAGGGCGCCAGGGTGACAGCCACGGACATGAAAAGCGAAAAGGAACTGGCCCCTTCCCTGGACCAGTTGAATGGTTCCCCGAACCTTACTGTCGTTGCCGGACGTCACCGTATCGAGGATTTTGAAAAGGCCGACATGGTCATCAACAACCCCGCGGTGCGCTGGGACAACCGATTCATTAAGGCTGCCCTGGACAGGAACGTCCCCGTGGAAATGGATTCCAGCCTCTTTTTCAAGCTGTGCCCATCCAGGAATATCATCGGAGTCACGGGAACAAAGGGCAAGACCACCACGTCGCTGCTGCTGTACGAAATACTCATGGCCGCCGGGAAAAAAGCCGTGAAGGTCGGTATCGGACAGGAAGCCGTGATGGACAAACTCACACTGGTCGATCAAGATACCTTTGTTGTGTTCGAACTCTCGTCGTGGAGGCTGAGCGCTCTCGGGAGGGTCGGAATCAGCCCCCCCGTCGCGGTGGTGACCAATATCTACCAGGACCACTTGAACTATTACGGCTCAATGGCCGAATATGTCGCGGACAAGCGGGCTATTTTTCTTCACCAGACGCCGTCTGATTTCGTGGTGCTCAACTGGGAAAACGAAAAACAAACCGCCACGCCGGTGGCGCCGGCGGGTACGCCGTCATGCCCCATGTATTTCGCGGAACGGGAAATCGATGTGGAGCGCTGCATCTACATCAGCGACGACGAAATTAGATATCGGCATGGAGTGCATTCGGGTTCCATTTGCCGTACACATGAAATCGCCATGCGTGGCGCGCATAACATTGGAAATGTCCTTGCGGCATCCGGGGCCGCCATTGTTATGCAAATAGATCCGGGAGATATCAAACGCGCCGTGACGGAGTTCAAGGGGGCCCCCCACCGACTGGAGCTGATAAGGGAATTAGAAGGCATCATGTTCTATAACGATACGGCTGCCACCACGCCGGAAGCCGGCCTGGCCGGCATAAACTCGTTTCGGGAAGATGTCTGGCTGATAGCCGGCGGGTCGAATAAGAACCTCGATTTGACCGCATTCGCGCGGGGGGTTGCCGGCGCTCGGGGCATAAGGGAGGTCTTTCTCCTCGAAGGGGCCGCCACGGGTGAGCTTAAAAGACTCATCGAGATGTCCGGGGCGGGCGGAAAAATCGCCGGGACCTATCAAAACATGGATGCCGCCGTTTCGGCGGCCTACCACCGTTGCACAAAAGCGCTCACGGAGAATCCCGGCGGGGCCGTGATCCTGCTCTCACCGGGCTGCGCCAGTTTCGGGATGTTCAGGAATGAGTTCGACCGTGGCGACAAATTCAGGGCGGCCGTCGCCTCGATAAATAAAACATCTTCTCTCCCGGGGCATTGATGGCGCCCCGGTGTACCGAAGGCCGGAACCGGCCGCGGATAAGCACTACCTGAAAGACACCGGCACCCGCGCTCCTTCTCTGAATCGGATTTTCTTGCTCACATGGGGTTAAGCTTGCAAAATTCCGCGCCGTCACCTTCCGGAACCACCCATTTCGAATGGGTGGACATCGTACGCGGCATGGCGATCCTCTGGATCGTCTATTTTCACTGTTTCATCGCCTATGGGGGAAGGTACCCCTGGCTGCTCGGTTTTGAGAACTTCGGCGGGTTCCTCGAACAGTGTGCTCCGGGCGGTTCACTACTGCAGAAGTTGCCGTGCGCCGTGGAGGCCCTCTTTGCGGCGCTTTTCGAAAGAGGGTCGCAGGGAGTCGGGGTATTCGTTCTGTTCAGCGGGTTCGGTCTCACCTACTCGCTCGTCAAGCGCAAGACTGTTCGACCGGCATGGGGAGAGTGGTACCGTCGCCGCCTTTTCAGGCTCTTCCCGATCTATTGGATTGCCCACCTGCTTATCCTGGTTTCCCCCATCCAGTATCGCCCCGATCCGGTTGATTACCGTTTTCTGCTGAGCTTTCTGGGAGACCGGGTCTATCCCGGCAACCTCTTCTTCTATTTCGTTCCGTCTTGGTGGTTCTTCGGCCTGCTCGTGGAACTCTACATCGTATTTCCTGTCCTGTACCGGCTGCTCCTGCGCCTGGGCTCCGCGAAGTACCTGGCGCTGTGCATCGTCGTGGCAAGCGCCTCGCGATACTTTCTTTACGCGATCTTGCAGGCGGACGGGAACTGGGTGCAGGGGGCCTTTTTTGCCTGCCGCCTGTGGGAGTTTGCGGCCGGCATGGTGCTTGGAAAGCTCCTGGCCGAGAATGCGGAGGCGACCGCCCGGTGGCTTCTTTCCTCCAAAAGCATGCTTCTGGGGATTCTTGTCTATGGGCTCGGAGTTCTCAGCTACCAGCCCAATTTCCTCTACAGCTTCACGGACGGACTCTCGGGGATGGGGCTCGCGGGTATCATGATCTACTTGGCCGGGCTCGCCGGAAAGATCCCGGGAATAGGAAAGGCCCTCGCCATGACGGGCGCCTATTCATACGGGCTCTATCTTTTTCACCAGCCCTTTGTGATGTATGCCGGGGACAGACTCCAGACATACAATATTGGTATCTTTATCCTCATTGCTTCCGCGGTGATAGGGGTGATCACCGTGGTATCGATGTGCTCCGAGTACGGGATCAACCATGCCTTGAACAGGCTCGGGACCAAACGGGAGTCCAATTAGGAAACAACACACATTCTCCATTTTTCCCGGCCATTCCAGGGAAGATGGACCGTTTCATCCTTCCAGAGTAAAGAAAGATGACCTGCCCGGGACGATATGAGTACTTGATATCTTGACTTGAATTTAGTTCTCAAGTTTCCATGTTTTTCCGCCGACCTAAAGCGGTGGAACATCTATTTTGTCAGCGTGATTAAATAGATATATAATTTTGTAAATATCGGATTTTCTTTTTAAGTTTTTGACCCTTCCTGCCGACTAGATAGATGAACGGGAAGTGGCAAAGTGCTCCAGAGTAACTGTTCTGCTTCCGATGAAGACTGAAATACCTGAAGCTCGATAAAGGCAAACTGGCCGAAAGGGCGGGACGCAAAGCCGCTGGCCTAAGTCCGAAAGGATATGGCAGCAGGGCCGCCGGGCAAAGGGATTGCACACGAACGCCCGATCATGGGCCGACGTGCCTCCAAACCCTCTCCTGATGAATCCCGCTCAAAAGCCACGACGGATCCACAAACCGACCTGATGTCGTCCCAATGCCCCTCGGCACTGGCGCGCGGAAGGCTGGACCATGATCAGAGAACTCAGTAATAATGAAGTAAACGCACTCCACTACGAGTTGCTGATGAGAGACATTATCTCGGCTGCTGAGAAGCTGCCCCCTTTTCCCGACGTTGCATGGAAGATCACTTCTTTGATCAGAAAGATGGCGCCCCCGAAAGAGTTGGAGTCGGTAATCCGGCTGGATCAGGCGCTTTCCGCCAGGATCATCCGGCTTAGCCAGGGTGTCTGTTTCGGACGAAGATACGATGTGCGTTCTCTCCAGGACGCCATGCTTCTTCTCGGGAACAAACGGCTGCTCCAGGTGATCATCTCGACCTGCGCATCCCGCTACTTTGAACGGGTGGGCTGTGGACAGGACGAACGCGACATGTGGGAACACTCGGTCGCCACGGCCCTCATGTCGGAGATCGTGTGCCGCAGCCTGGGGCACAAAAAGATAATCACAGTCTACACCGCCGCGCTCCTCCATGACATCGGGAAGACGATTCTGAGCATCTATGCAAAAATATACCTGCACCAGAACCTTCACCGGATAAGGGGCAACGGCAACTGCATCAAATCCGAGCAGCGGGCGATGGGGATCGACCACCAGGAACTGGGTGGGATGATCGCGCGCAACTGGAAGTTCCCGGCTGAACTCACCGCCGCGATCCAGCATCATCATGACCCGGAACGGGCGGGCCAGTACAAGGATATAGCTTCCATAGTGTACGTGGCGAATGAACTCGCCGAATTGGCTGTCGATACCCCGGAGAGCGCGCACGCGCCCACAATCGATCCCGAGCGGGACCCGATATTCAGGCAGATGGGGATTTCATTGAAGATGGCCGAAGAGTTCCTTGTACTGCTGACAAAGAACCTGCATGGCGTGAAACGAATGCTGGCCGGCTGATATTGCTCAGTCCCCGCTTCCGGCATATCTGTTTCGCGCCTGTTCGAACACCACGGAAGCAAAGAAGAATGCGCCGGCCACCAGTATTATGGTGGCCCCCGAGGTCAGATTGAGAGTGTAGGAAAACCAAAGGCCGGTCAGTGTAAATATCGAGTTGAGAAGAATCGAAACAATCATCATTCCCTTGAGCGATTTACAGAACTTCTCGGCGATAAAGGGCGGGATGGTCAAAAGGGCGATCACCAGGATGAGCCCGACCACCCGTATGAGCATGATCACCGAGATAGCGATCATCCCCAGCAAAACGCAATAGAACAGCCCCACCCTGACTCCCATCGCCTTCGCGAATTCCTCATCGAAAGACATGGCCAGGAAATTGTTGTACAGAAACCAGACCGTCAGAGCCACTCCGGCATCGACAACGGCCATGATCACGATATCCGAGCGCGGGACGGCCAGGATGCTCCCGAAAAGATAGCTCATCAGGTCGACGTTATACCCGGATGTCAGGTCGATGAGAATGACCCCCAGTGCCATTCCCACGGCCCAGAGCACCCCGATGACGGTATCGGCCCTCTGCTTGTTCTTCAGCGTTACCGCGGCCATGACCATGGCGATGATGAGCGCGAACCCGGCCGCGCCGGCCAGCGGCGGAATCCCCAGGAAGAAGGCCATGCCGATTCCGCCGTATGCGGCGTGCGCGATCCCTCCCGATATGAAAACGATCCGGTTCACGACCACCAGGGTCCCGATGATCCCGCACACGACACTGGCAAGCAGTCCGGCAAGCAGGGCATTACGCATGAATTCTGATTGGAAGGCTTCAAGCATGGGTGATCAGCTACTCGTCATGTTCGTGTTCATGCTTTCGCAGTACTCTGTGAGGCATGCCGTGGGCTATGAGTTCAACGGGGCAGTGATAGGCGGAGTGGATCATCTCGTCGGTCACTTCGGACTGGCCATGATAAAAAAGGGTCTGGTTAAGGCAGGCTACCGACTTGATGTAGCTGGACAGGACGCTCATGTCGTGGCTTACGACAACGATAGTCATGGTGGAATTGAGTTCTTTCAAAAACTCGTATAGTTCGCTCTGAAACTGTACGTCCACGCTGGCGGTCGGCTCGTCCATGAGCAGTATTTTCGGCTCCGAGGCCAGCGCGCGGGCGATATAGACTCTTTGCCTCTGCCCGCCCGACAGCTTCCCTATGGGACGGTCACGGTATTCCCACATCTTCACTTTATCCAGGACGCGCGCCGCCATCTCGCGGTCATCACCGGTGTATCGGCGCTCCCTGCCGGGAAGCCCGATTCTGCCCATGAGCGTCACGTCCATGACCGATACGGGGAATCCCTTATTGATTCCGGTATCCTGAGGTACATATCCGACAAGTCCCGCCGCCTCGGCCGGGTTCTTGCCCAGAATCCTGATGGTCCCTTCGCGGGGGCGCAAAATCCCGAGAATGATCTTGAGCAGGGTGGTCTTGCCGCTTCCGTTCGGTCCAATGACGGCCAAAAAGTCCCGCTCCTGGACGCTCAGATTGACTTTGCTCAAGACCGGGTTGCCGTTGTAGTAGAAGCAGACGTTCTGAAGATCGATCGCGGGCATGGTCATCGGTTAGCTCCTTACTGCCCTTGACCCATGGAGGTCGCGATCTGGACGGCGACCTTGCGGATGTTCTCCGCCCAATCGGGAGCCAGATCATCCGCGTGAACCAGAGTACCGCCGATGGCATCGGCTATGGTCTGCGCGCTCTTGGGAGAGTACTGCGGTTGAACGAAGATAGTCTTGATCCCGAGGCTGTGCGCGAGTTTTATGAATTCGTCGAGGTCCCTGGGGCGTGGTTCCTTGCCTTCCACCTCCACGGGTATCTGCTTCAGACCGTATGCATCGGCGAAGTATCCCCACGCCGGGTGAAAAACCATGAAGGACCGAGCCTCGGCCCTGTTCTGAAAAAGCCGCAGGAGAAAAGTATCCAGTTCCATAAGCTCGGCCATGAAATTCCTGTAACCTTTTTCATAGGACTCGCGGTTCCGGGAATCCGCCGCGGCAAGTGCTTCGAAGATCGTGCGGGCCTGCATCATGACCAGGGGCGGTGAAAGCCAGACATGCGGGTCCCTGGTCTCCAACTCGTCATGGGAGTGGCCGCCGGCATGGGACTTGGAATCTCCGCCATGGGAATGGGCCTCCATTTCCCGCTTCTCGATGTCTTTTTCCGTGTGTACCACCCGCATATTGGGATTGGCCGCCGCTATTTTCGGGAGCCAGATAGTCTCGAACGGGACCCCGCACGCAAAATAGAGCTTCGCCCTGCTCAGCGCGGCCATCTGCCGGGGCTTCGGTTCGTACTGCTCCGGAGTCGCGCCCGGGGGCACCATGGGTTCGACTTCGACCAACGGGCCGCCGATCTTTTCCACGAAGTACCTTTGCGGGATTATGCTGACGGAAACCGGCAGCGGTCCCTCGCAGAGAACGGGAGGAACGTGAAACCAGAGCAGAATTGGGAGTAATATGACCATTACCTTGAAAAGCTGTTTCATTTTCCGTCCGGAATTCGAGTGATACATAGCAAGAAGAACCTTGGTGGTGAAGATAACGATGAAATATAGATCCCAGCCATACGAGAAAAACTGTTTGCATCCCCGCAAAGTCAAGTATCCTATGCAATTGCCGACCCGATTTCCACTAATTATTTGCCAAGATGTCATCCATGAGGACGATTTTTCCTAAGACACACCGGTGCGCCAGGCATCCCAACCACAAAGGTACCGCGCTTCCTCCGTTTTTCCGCTTTCTTGCGTGAAGAGAACCGCCGCGGTCAAAAACGATGATGACGGCGCCGGTGAAGTCCGGGCGCCGGTACTTCGCCCCTCATCCCGGAAAGAGCACTCTGTGGCGCCGACGGAGGCAAACGGTGCGCCATTACATGAGCTGCCTTCGGAGGCATCGGCCCGTGCATCGGAGTGCCCGCTTATCGGGCCGGTTTTTCCGCCTGTTGACCCCGCCTCGCTTGCGGTGATTTGGCCTGGGATTCAACCGCCGCCCTGACCGTCCTGGCTATGCGCGAGCGATAGAACCGGTTGCGCAGCAGCCGTTCCTCGCCTCTGTTCCTGATGATGCCGCATTCCAAAAGAAGGGCGGGAGCCTTTGTCTCCTTCAGGACTACCAAGCCGTCGTAGAAATAAACCCCCTTTTCCGTGTCCACCGGCTGCCGTCGCTCGCCCTCCGCCGCCTCGGCATGGTGGTTCGAGGGAAGAAACCCCGCCTTTCTCATTTCCGACCCCAGGGCAAGAGCCACAAGGCGGCTTGCTTTGGGATGCCCGTTTCTTCTGGAGATAAAAATGGAGTACCCCCGGTACTTGTCGCAGTACTGGGCCGGCTTGCCCTTGTACGTCCAGTCGGAAAGAAGTGCGGGTCGGACCGAGTCGTGGTGAATGGAGATTATGAGGTCGGGTTTGGCTTCGTTGATGATTTCGGCTCTGCGGGAGAGTGTGATGTCCTGTCCTTCGATATTTACCGGAAAGGCGCGCAGCCGGGGGCTCCTGTTCATTTCCCGGACAAGCGCCAGGGACATCTTCCGGTTATACTCGTACTCGGGCCTGTTCCTTGCGCTCGGAGTGCCCATGGACACCGGTGAATGTCCGATATCTATGGCGATGAGAAGCTCGCGGGCGAAACCCTGCCGGGGCGGTGCAAACGAGACCGCCGCGAACACAAGGATAAACGGCAGAATATGCCTTGCTCTCATTCGAACTCTACTCCCCGGTTAAATCACTTCCTGGTTCGCGAGACGGGCCGGTCATAGCGCAGATTATCCCCCGGAGTCAACTCATAGCAATCGGGCGCCGAAATGGGAGTGCCGGCCGCCAGCAACTCACTCACGCCCGCAAACTCGAAGCCGCGTTTTCTCAGCTCCGGAACGAGTTCCCGCAGGGATGCCAGTGTGCCGTTTCCCTTGCCGTTTGCGTGGAAAATGACGATGGACCCCGGCTTGGCCATCCGCATGACGGTATTGACAATCCCGGCGGCGGTGCGTCCCTTGGCTGGGTCCCCCGACACGACGTCCCATTGTATGGCCCGCAGACCCAGTTCTGAAATCATTTCCAGGGACTCGCCGGTACACGTGCCGTAGGGAAACCGAAACAGATCCATTGACCGCCTTATTCCGGCTGTTGCCGCGTCAATCCCTTTTTCCTGGAGCCGCTCGACCAGAATCTTTCTAAGCCGGGTGTACTCCTCCTGTGTTCCGAGCACCTGCTCCCGGGCCTCGTCCAGGGTGATCCGACGGAAGTTGGCATGGCTCCAACTATGGTTTCCGATCTCGAACAAGGGTTCGGCCATAAGTTGCATGCTCTGTTCGGGGTGCGAGCGCATCCATTTGCCACCGGCAAAAAACGTGGCCTTGACGGAATTTGCCTTGAGAAAATCAATTATCTCCGATGCATAACCGGAAGTCTCCCTTGGGCCTTCGCACAGGTCGAATGTCAGGGCCAGGAGCTTGCGGGAGTCCGCCATCCGCACGGCTCGGATGGAGCCTTTCTCGATTGCCGGGAGAGGCGATTGGATGTAAGTATCGAATTCGGCCCCGGCCCCCATGGTGGATATAGACAGTGGCAGGAGGCATGGCAGGAGTACGATGAGGCAAAACCGGCGGAACCCGGACATGTTTGTTCCTTTTGGACTGGAAACGGTTGATCGGTGAGCGGGGAATATTATCGCTTCTCAACCTTGGAATGGAAGAGGAATAAGGTGAAAAAAACCGAATATGCAATGCCATCGATGCCGGCCGTGATCGAACCACTCAAGACCGCGGATGTGCGGGAAATCGGCAATACTCTGGCGGCCATGGACCCCTGGCTGACTCTCGGCTACCAGCCGGAAGCCCTTTCTCACTACCTGTTGCGGGCCGACCCCGCCCTCAGGCGATATTCCCTTTTTGTCTCCGACAACCTTGCGGGAGTCCTTGCCGTGAGACATCCCTGGCTCTTCGGACCATTCATAGAATTGATTGCCCTCTTTGGCGGGAATCGCGGAAAAGGCCTCGGGCGGATGCTGATTGAGTGGGTTTGTGCTCAATTCCCGAACTCGCCGAATCTCTGGGCAACCGTTTCGTCCTTCAATCGGGACGCCCGAGAGTTCTATGATCGGCTCGGCTTTGAGCAGTCGGCTACGCTGGATAACCTGATACGGGCGGGCCGGGAGGAAATTCTGCTCAGGAAACGGCTTTCGCGTGAATGACTTCCTTGATGGACGTGTTGGAATAAAAAAGAAGAGGGTCGTTTAGAACGACCCTCTTCAATAGCCCCGAAGAAAACGGCCGGTGGAAATCCCAGCCGGCCTTAGATTCCACGTAGCAAGA
Organism: Syntrophobacter sp.; assembly: GCA_039679945.1. Lineage (GTDB taxonomy): Bacteria > Desulfobacterota > Syntrophobacteria > Syntrophobacterales > Syntrophobacteraceae > SbD1. The sequence goes on from JBDKTY010000300.1 coordinate 14,615, forward strand.
ATGCGGTGTTACTTCTTCATGTGTTTCTTGAAGATGGATTCGCACTTGTCAGCGGCGGCTTCGGCTCTGCGAGCAGCATTTTCGGCTCTCATTGCGGCTGCTTCGGCTGCTCTGGCGCTGGCAGTGCACTGTTGTTCAATAGCTTGAGCTTTGTCCAGAGCTGCCTGGCAAAGTTCCGTACACTTCTTGGCATCCTGAGTACAAGCACAACCGGAAACCATCATGGAAGCCAATGCTACAACGAAAACGAGTGCCACTATTCTCTTCATACTCTTTCCTCCTTCAGAACAAAACGAAATAAAATCACCCATTTTTTTCTTTCGAGACCCTCCAATCAATCTGGCAGTCCCACCTCCTCTCTTGTCAAAAATACGCCAAGTCGCACTTTTTGCAGTGTTTTTGACTAGCTACGCAATTCTTCGTTAAAAATCGGGTAAATGCTACGCCAGCTATTTCATAAAATCAAGAAATTTTTGTACCGAACCTAATACTACCAAGGTTTTGTGGCAACGGCATCTATTCCTGGGCCGAATCCAACGCGGCCACCGAGTCGGATTCGGATGAAATCTTCGTGATGTTGGTCGGAACACCGTTCTGCAGAGTCAGAGCCAGAAAAAATTTCTTCTGGTCAACCTGGTACTTGAACGGACACTGGGCCAGTTTATCAAGTGCATATTTCGCGTAATCGGGTATCTTCTTATATACGTCGGGGTGAGCCTCAATGAACACCTGACCGTTTTTCTGGCCGAACTTGACCGGCTCGTAAATGACCTCGAGTTTGGTTCCCATCGGAACCTGCGGGTAAAGAATGCGGATGTGTTCAGGATAGCATCGAATGCAGCCGTGGCTGACGAGCCGTCCCACGCCCCAGGGCATGGCCGTGCCATGAACGCCGTATGCACCGGCCGAAAATTTCATCATAAACTCACCGAGCGGATTCTCCGGTCCGGGAGGCATGACCGCCATCCCGTATTTTTCCTGGAGGGAGGCTGGGACGTACCAGGACGGATTGGGTCTTTTTTCGGTGATTTGCCATGTCCCCAGCGGGCTTTCCCAACCTTCATCACCGATGCCGATCGGGTAGGTCTGTACGGTGCCGCTGTTCCTGTCGAAAAAATACAGCCGGAGTTCGGGAATGTTTATGACCAGTTGGAAATGCTGGCTGGGTGGAAGCACCCACATTGTCGGGAGAAAAATGCGCTTGCCCTTGGGGGGGATCCACGCGTCCATCTTGGGAAAAAGAAGATCGAGGGAGTTGTAGCCGAGACCGTTTCGCCGGGCAATGTCGAGGAGCGTGTCCTTGTCCACGATGTTGTACCATCTGGGCGAGCCAATCACGGTCAAATCCGGGACTCGATATGGAAACTTCTGCACGGTCGCAGTGAATTCCTCATCGGCAACCGCCGGAGTTCCAGAAAGCAGAAGTGTGAAAAATAGAAATAAGCTGAGTGCAGCGGTTCTGATAATTCTCATGATCTTTCCTGTTTGCTTCGATTACTTCAAAGTGCATTTGAAGTTGCCGTACAATAAAGATTCTCAAATTTCAGATCAAGCTTTTTTTGAGTGAACACAGCAACTCGCCGTATCCTGAAAGTAAGGGTTCGTTGCCGTCCCGGACTTCTTAATCCAAAATTTGAAAATAGTCTTCCATTTGTCGTACAAATGGCTAGATTCAATGCTTGCGGCCGGCCCTGGAAATTTTGGCGAAAGTGAACGACTGCCGCGGCCACAAAACTATATCAATCATGCCGGCGCCGTTCTGAACGCGAATGGACCTCATTGCGGGCTCGGACGGCAATTTGTACAGATCAGCAACATTATATACCAGATATCTCAATCGGAGGAGGGTGGAGAAATGAGCAGCAAATTTGCGGAAAAGCGCCCGGAAAATGTAAAAAAACGCTTTCCAAACAGCGTCGTTCCCCTGGTGAACGGGAGGGCGCTGATTATGGCAGCCAAGAAGCACGACGCCATGATCATGGCGACCAACATCCGGTGCAAGCTTCCGGTGGAAGGTATCGTGATGGCCTCCATGGCCGCCGGGGCGCCCGTACTCTACGAAATTGCCAAGTCGGAGCTCAAGTACACGGAGTTCACCCCCCAGAGCTTCGCTGAGTTTATTGTCGAAGAGAACGAGAGGCTCGGGAACACGGAAGTGCCTTTTGGAATCCATGCCGACCACATAGCCGTGAAATCTCTTGACGATGTGAGCCCGGTTGGGGATCTGATCGCGAGCGAAATGGAAGCGGGATTTACCTCTTTCGCCATAGACGCTTCTCACATGGAAAACGACAAGAACCTGGAGGCAACTGCCAAACTTGCCAAGCCGATCATCGAGGCCGGGCTGAACCTGGAGGTCGAACTGGGTGAGATAGGCGCGAAGAGCGGCAGTTCGGAAGGGTTTACCCAGCCCGAAGAGGCAAAGTGGTTTATCTCGGAGCTTGACAAGAGAGGAATTCGGCCGAACCTCCTGGCGGTCAACAACGGTTCGATTCACGGTACTTATTTCGGAACGGCCAGCGAAGGAATACAGCTCGATCTTACGCGCTCGATCTGGGAGGCTATCCAGCCCTGGGGAGTTGATATCGCTCAGCACGGTATCACGGGAACCTCGCTGGACAAGATATCGCAGTTCATCCAGTACGGGATTCGAAAGGGCAACGTGGGGACCCTATGGCAGAATGTGTCTTTCGGGTTGGCCATGAACCAGAACGGCAACGCGCTCACCACCGAAAACAGGGATTATATCAAGCGTCCCTACCGCGGAGTTCCTGATGAGTTGTGGCGGGAAATGATGAAATGGGCGGTCGAAACCAAGAATACGGGCGGCAATATAAAGAATGCAAACAAGGTTTTCGCCCCCCTCTTCAACGCACTTCCAAAGGAATACAAGGGACGCATCACGGTAGATGCATACCAGGAAGCGCTACGCCTTTTCGAGGCCACGCATTCCATAGGGCTTGCGGGCAGTGTCCTGGAATTCCTCTAAACCTCCTGGAGGCCATCCACCTCATCGCGGCGCTCTTCGGACCAGGTCCGGGGGACGCCGCGATCACTTCAGTCTCCCGCCGCCCGGAGCGGGCTCCGGACGCGCCTGCCTTTTCAGATCGACCATGTCCTGATAAGTGAAGCCGGAACGCCGGCAGGCAAAGAAAGTGTTGTTGTGATACAGGGGTTCGCCCTCGATATCGAAAGCACTCAGGGCGGCGGCCCTGTCCCACATGGGCGTGCCCGGAATCGGTGAGTACTCGGCAATGCGCGGCCGGACGCCCGCCGACTTCACGGTCTCGACGGCCTCGGCCACCTCCGCCGGGGTCTGACCCGGAACGCCGCAAAGCAGGTAAACCCCGATCTCCTCCCTTTCGAATCCCGCGGACAGCAGGTTCTCCACCCCTTTCAGAAACATCCGGGTGTTGACCTTCCCGCCCCATTCCCTGTTCTTCGCATCCGCGGTGGTTTCCAGTCCAAGCCGTAAGGTTTTGAAACCGGCCCCCCGCATCAGGTCACACCATTCACTGGAGAGCGCCCGAATGTGGAGCGCATTCGGGACGTGAAACCTGAGAGACAGCCTCTCCCGTGCCAGCGACTCCAGCACCGGTTTCAGACTGTCATCGGCATCGAGAAGCAGGGCATCGTCATAGAATGCGAAGTCACGGGCGCCGAGCAACTCGTGCGCATCGAGGATCGCGCGCCGGATCTTTTCCGGCCGGGAGCGTTTCCAATCCGGCTGAAGTCTGCCCGAGGCGCAGTAAGGACAGCGAAAGGGGCAGCCGACGCTGGTGAGAAGAGGGGCGTAATCGAGGGTGTCTACCAACTCCAGGGCGGGAGGAGGCAGCAGGCCGAAGTCGGTCCAGGAGGCTGTGTTCTTGAGTTCATAACCGGTGCTTCGGGCAACCATGCCGGGCATTTCGGAAAGCGATTCGGTGACTACCCGGTCCGCTCCGATGGTCCGTGCCGCATGCCCGGGGCAGAGCCTGGCGTAGATACCTCCGAGCCATACGGGGACCCCCGGCAGTTCTTCCCGGACCAAACGGACCGTTTCCTTCACTCCCGGATACCAGTAGGTCATGGCGGAGGTAACCCACACCATGTCCGGCTTCCGGGCCAGACGGAGCTTTCGGCGGAAGCTTTCCGGGTGTATTCCGTGGCGGTAGTAATAACGGGGGAAACCGGAGTAGGCTTCCGGCAGTGGGATGGGCATACGCGGATACTTGCCCGTCCCGAACTTTTTCGCGGCGCCTCGCAGCACGTCGGGGTGGGAGTTGGTGAGGGCATCGTGCCGGTCGAGGCAATCGATGAACTCCACTCCGCATCCGCCTTCCTTGAGAAGCGATGCCAGGATAAGCAGCCCCATCGGCTTTGCCCAAAGATCGTGAGCGGCAAAATCCGTGAGCCAGGGATTAACCAGCAAAATCAATGGCGTGTGTGACATAATTCAGTCCGGGGCAATTTCGGAAAACCATCCAGGAGTATCTTCCCCGCGCAAACCGGCGGCTTGTCACTCTTCATTCCCAACCCTCCATCGGTACCCAAAATGCTAACGCATGGCGGCGCTAATGCAAAGCCAAACTCGCGCGGCTGATCAAATTCACTCCATGGCGTGAAATTAACCCCATGGGGGGAAATGGCTTTCCCATGGGGTTGCCGGGTCCTTCTCAAGCCGATCGGGCAATGTAATTGGTTGAAAAATCAAGCCATATTTGTATGGCATGTTTCTTGGTATCAAGGATAAGCGGTCGCCTGGCATTGTATTGATAACACCATAAAATATGAAGCTGAATAGCACCAACTGAGAGCCATCAACGTCGGTTTGAATAAATAGCCAGATATTATCAATTAATGACAAATGAGTCTTTCGTTTCACAAGAAAACTGAACCCATGGCTGGTTTTATAATTCAAATCGAAAACGTGAGAGAGCCCAACAAATAAACGAAAAATCCATTAGTTACAGTTAAGGGCTTAAATTTAGCCGGACATTCATGAAGGTAACTGACTATTATCCCTGATAATTATTGTGGCGGCATGGTATGCCGGCTGTAATAATCACAATAGCGGCATTATCGCTCAATTGGGTGAGTTGGAAAGATCCATGGGGAATGCCTGCCTGGCAAAAGACAATGTTTATAAAGCTCAGTGCACATATGGCGATATTTACACCGTTCTTGATGCCTGCTTCGCTTACGGCGGACCTGTCAAGACGGATCACGAACAGGCGTATGCCATTGGCCCTGAAATCAGTTTCGCCATTCCAGCCTGTAAGGCCGCCGTTTCCCTCCGCGTGCCGAAAGAATTCGAAAACAGAACGTACCCGCGGGGGCTTGTAAGCACGCATACCATTACAAGGGCCTTTCATCTGCCGGCAAGATAGAGCACACATCAATTCATCTCGAGGAAATGCCGTGATGGCGCCTGACTGCTGATCCCGAAACCGGGCGCCCGGTCTTTCCGGGGTAAGTGGAACCTGGTGAAATCAATTTGCGAAATTAGTGAAAAAGCGAGATACTGGACGGAATTGGATACTGAATGATAAGTTGGGGTTAAGGATATGAAAGCCCCGGAACCGAGCAATCGCTTATGGAATGGGATATGTTGAGTGATTTTGGCTTTTTTCGAGAAGCCATGCTGCACATGACGAGCAGTCTCGACCTGGCGGCGTCCAGCGAGAAATTCTTCTATTTTCTCAAAAATTACTTCCCTATCAGCGCTCTGTCCCTGCATCAGTACTCTCCGAAACATAACGGCCTGAAGCTTCTTTTCCTGGTGACGGACAAAGGTTTCTTCTATGTGGAAAAACTGCTGCCCATACCGACCCAATCCGGAAGAGCGCTGCTGAACGGACACGGTACCCCGTTTTCGGTTCTGATTGAGCCTCTCAACGAGGAGAGCCCCGTTGCTTCCCTGCATTCTCGCGCAATACGGGAATACATACCGCTCAAACCGCGCGCTTATATGGTGGGAATACTCGGGTTCGGAACGGATGTGGTTGGGCATATGGTCTTTATCGGCGACAGCCCGGATTGCTTTACGGAAGAGCATGCACGCCTGGTGAAGATGCTGTTGCCGCCCTTTTCCCTCGCGATGGCCAACATGCTGCAATTCAAAAGAACCGTCGAATTTCAGAACAGGCTGGACATCGAGAAGACACAGTTGGAAGTCGAGAATCGGCTCCTGCGCGAACACACCCTGGTCGGATCGAGCGTAGGGTTGAAAAAAGTCTTCGAAGCGATCCGCCAGCTCGGTGGGCGGGACATTCCCGTGCTCATCCTGGGGGAAACCGGTACGGGAAAAGAGTTGGTGGCGGACGCCGTGCAGCAGATTTCAGGCCGTCGAGGCGGTCCTTTTGTCAAGGTCAACTGTGGCGCGATCCCGGAATCGCTGATGGACAGCGAGCTGTTCGGATTTGAGAAGGGCGCCTTTACCGGGGCAAACAGCGCGAGGCCGGGCCGTTTTGAACAGGCCGACGGCGGGACCCTCTTTCTGGATGAATTGGGTGAGCTGTCTCCGCAGGCCCAGGTCCGCCTCTTGCGCGTGCTGCAAGACGGCGTGGTGCAGCGATTGGGGAGTGTCACTCCGACTTTGGTGGATGTCCGTATCATCGCGGCGACCAATCGAAACATGGAGAGAATGATCCTGAGCGGCAAGTTCCGTGAGGACTTGTATTACCGGCTGAATGTTTTTCCAATCCGTATTCCGCCGTTGCGCGAACGGTGCGAGGACATACCCTTGCTCATCGGCCATTTCGTATCCCGAATTTCCGCAAGGTGGGGGATGTCCGCCCCTCCCGTGGATTTGGCATCTCTGGAAGCTCTGACAGGCTATGCCTGGCCGGGTAATGTCCGCGAACTGGAGAATCTCGTGGAACGCGTACTTATTCTGGAACCCTCGGGGCCACTCGATTTTGCCAGGCATCTTCCCAGGAAGACAGCCTGCCGCGTGAATGGCGAAGGCAGCAATGATTCTCTTCAAAACTTGATCGACGATCGGCTGAGGGCCGTTCTCGGGGAGTATTCGGGACGGATTTCCAGGCAGGCGGGACTGGACCCGGACGAGGCGTCCGGGGAAGAAACCATTAAGGAGGCAGCCTTGCCCAGTCTTGATACCGTAATGACGGAGCATATAAACAAGGCCCTGATGATGAGTAGGGGGAAGATCAATGGCCCGGGAGGTGCCGCGGAGATTTTGCGGCTGCATCCCAATACATTGCGGAAAAGGATGTCGAAGCTCGGAATTGTGAAACCTGGCCTGACCGGCGCCCGGCTCCGTTAGTACAGATCCTGGACCTGAAGCTGATCCGCGCCCGGAAAGCCGCCTTATCTGGCCGATCGCCCCTCGTTACCCCGATCGTCCTTCATCTTGAACGCAACCCCGTCTAACCCGCATCACTCATGAATCGCAGTCCGCGCCCGTAAAGCCCAATAGGGATGCGATGCTCAGGGCTTGAAGCGATTTTGGGCCGATAACCCACTGTCGTTCGAAGTTGAGGTGCAAAATCCAGCTAACACATGGTGTATACAGGGCTTTTTACGCTTCTTCCCGGAAAGCCATGAATAATGCGGGCTAAAGAAACAGCTTTTCCACGTAAGGTACCTCATGCCAGGCTGCATCCAGCATGGTATCGCACGGTCCTTTCCATGAACGTGGCGAACCGAACCCTCCACACCCCCTTCGCGGCTACGCGGCTCGTTATGGCGTGGCGGTGGAACCCCGTCAGGGCGGGGCAGTCGCCGTGGACGCCGAGCGCTCGGTCTCACGCGTTTGAACGTGCGCGCCTGGCGGCGCCGGGGGATGGCCGGAAGAATCATTCCCCCGAGCTTTGAGATCGAGAACAAACATCTTGAACACAACGCGGTATTGGAGATTCCCAAATATCACTCACACCGGACCGGATTCACCCCGGGGCGGCGTAATAACCCCAATGGGGAGAGTTTGCTCCCCCTTGGGGTCATTACGTTTCCCACTATGATAACATACTGTAACTTCAAGCAAAAAGACACGCTCTGGGCCTGGCATGCTTATTGGATTTGGAGAAATGTCCCTGTTTAGATTTGGAAACTGCTCCCAGCAACTCCGGGAGCCCGTCAGAGGAAAGAGGAGGGGTAAATGTCCGATCCGAAGAAGGAAGAGAGTCAGGAAAACAAGGAGCAGTCAGATGCCGGCCCGGCAAAAGTCGGGCGGCGCGATTTTTTCAAATTTGGAGGGGCCGCGGCGGCGGGTCTGACGTTAGGCGGGCTGTCCGTGGCTGGATACCAGGTCGGAGGTTCTAACAAGGCCTACATCGGCAATGGATACCGTACGGGGAAAGAGCAGTTCTTTGATCGCAAGCCGTTCGAGGTGGATGTCTCACCGGGGTTTATTCCGGAGGGCAAGGTGGAGCGGCCCCATTGGACCGAATTCATGCATGAACGCACGTTCTTCATAATCCCATTGCTGGAGACTGGCAAATGGAACCCGGGCATGGGTGTGGATGCGATCCCCGGACCGGTTGGGCAATACTACAGGGATCATCCCGGTTCTTACGCGACGTTGTTGAAAATCCTGGAGGCTGTTCCCAGGCAGCACGAGGAGTTCATCAAGAAGAAGCACCTTCGCTATGCAATTGCCGATGCATATTGCCAGTCCCATTTGGCAAGCATGTATCCGGGCATGGATTTTCCTTTTGGATTGGTTTCCGCGCCCAAGTCCCCCGTGGATGCTCCGGAAAACACGCCGGAAAAGTGGGATTTTCGAAATATCTGGCGTGACAGGCCCTTGGAGTTCAAATCGCCAGGACATGCGACGGAATTGATAAAAGAGGTAACACATAAATTCGGGGCCACCCTTGTGGGTATCTGCAAGTTTGAACCCACTTTCATGCTCAGCAACTACATGCGCGGCGTTCCGGACGGGCAAACGCTCGGGATGAAGCAAAGGGGCCGGGATGTGTGGGGGACTGAAGTCCCCAAACATTGGAAGAGCCTGATTATGTTCGGGGTTCCGATGCACTGGGATACCATGCTGAGCGCCACGGGCTACAGCACGTCGTTTGATGGATACTCGCGGCTTTTCAATATTTCAGCATTGTTGGAGAGATTCATCCAGGAGTTGGGCTATGCATCGCGTCCCCAGATGCCGCCCGTGAACTATGAGATAATCATGCCTCCTTACGGGGCTCTGGCCGGTCTGGGCGAGGTGGGGCGAATCGGCATTCTGATCACCCCGGAACTTGGAACCAATGTCCGTCTGGCCGGCATGGTCACCAATATTGAGTTCGAATATGACAAGCCCATCGATTTCGGCGTAAACAAGTTTTGCCGCAAGTGTAAGCTTTGCGCCGACCACTGTCCTCAGGGCGCCATCTCCAAGAGTTCCGAACCGGATGTGGAATCCCGCGGTTTTCGGAAGTGGCGTTCCGATGGGGATAAATGCTTCCTGCAATGGTCGAGCGCGCCCACGAGCGCGCCGATAGGCTGCCGCATCTGCATGGGCATATGTCCCTATACGCGCAAGAACACCTGGATCCATACCATCTCTCGTGAAATCGACGCCCATGACCCAACGGGCCTCACTTCCTCAGCCCTGCTCGCCATGCAGAAGGGCTTTTTCCATTATCCCGATGCACAGGATTTCAAGTCCGACTGGGACGGCGGCAAGGAATCCACTTATCACAATCCGCCCAAATGGCTGCGCTCGGAAGAGTATTTCAAGATCAACAGAGACTGGGAATACAACGGAAATGATTAGGGAGGAACGCTCATGTATCCTGACGGCACTGTCATAAACTACCTCTTCTGGATGGCGATCGGCGCCCTGCAGGTCCTCATCTATAAGGGTGTCGATGAATGGGCAAAAGATTTTAACAAAAGCATCAAATGGTGGCAGACAGCCCTGTTGTATGGTTGCGTTTTGTCATTTTTCGTTGTGGTTTTTGCCGGATTTACACTCAAGGGTGAATGCGAAGGCCATGCGGGCTGGTACATGATAGGTGTTTTCGGGTCAATGCACATTATTGCCGGCGCGGTGCTGGTCCGCCTGTTCCTGGTGAAGGGGCGCGGAATGAAACTAAAAGCATCCGCCTGAAGGGGTTCCGCCACCGGCATTCAGGAAAGGCGTGTATCCAAACTGCGCTCGAAGCGATGTGGACGAGGCCGCCACCGGCATTCAGGAAAGGTGGAAAACCAGTCCCCGAATACATCCTTGCGTACCCCGGCGCTTGCCCCCGCCCCGGTCCGGGCTTCGCCGGGGCCATGTCTTATCGCTGGTTGTGTTCAGGAGGGTATCGAAGGATGCTCTCAAAAGCGTGAGGTAATGCGCCCGGGCGCCCCCTTCGCCGTTATGCGGCTCGCTATGGCGCTGCGGACGCCGGGCGCCCGGCCCGTGCGTTTGCGCGTGTGGCCGAAATCCCGGGAGGCTGTTCCCGGATCGGTGGTATCCGGCCCCATTCCGGGGTAGCTGACGGGTCATGAAAATGAGGTGGATATAGCCGAAAATTCGAAAAACACGGCCCCGGCAACCTCGTCTTGTAAAGAATATTCATACTAAGTTCCGCTCCGGACATTTTCTAATGAACCGGGATGATGTATTAAACGGGAGCCTCCTGTCGTGCTGATATGGCATGCAGGGGGCAAACCCATTTGGAACATGTCTGGAGCTGATCATATGAGAGCCGTGATTCAAAGAGTCCTCGAGGCGGGCGTAACCATAGGAGAAGAGGGGACAGCGCATATCGGGAAGGGGCTTCTGGTCCTTCTCGGGGTGGGAGTGTCGGACTCTGTCGAAGATGCCCGCTACCTTGCCGAGAAAACAGTCCATCTTCGCATCTTTGCCGATGATTCGGACAAGATGAACCTCTCCGTTCTGGACATGGGAGGGGAGATCCTCGTGGTGTCCCAGTTCACGCTTTATGGCGACTGCCGAAAAGGAAGAAGGCCTTCGTATGTCGATGCCGCCCCGCCGGGCGCCGCGCGGACTCTTTACGAATCCTACGTTGCCGAGCTGCTCAAGTTCACCGTCAAGGTGAGCACGGGGAAATTCCAGGAAATGATGAAGGTCTCGCTGGTGAATGATGGGCCGGTGACGCTGCTGCTGGACAGCCGGAAGATGTTCTGATTCCGAGGGAAGAGGCATCCCTGTCGGTTCATGTTCCGATGCCTCTCAAAAAACAGCTCTTGAGAGTGACCAATATCAATGACTTACGTTTGACCAGTATCATGTATGCCGTCATTCCGGTGCAAAGACTCTCACCCGCTCGCCCTGAGCAAGGTACCGAAGGGTGGAGCGGGCTGGGGTTTACACGGCCGCGATATTACCTCCGCGCCCCGCCCGCGAGTGTATGGCCGGCACCGCACGGCCCGAACAACAGAGCGCTGTCCGGGGTGGCTGATATTGAAAGGACGGGTGATTACTCGTGAGGATGCTCGTCGACCATATGGATGGCCTTGGCGGGGCATTCCTCGGCGCAGATGCCGCATCCCTTGCAGTAGTCCAGATCGATTTCCACTGGGACCGATCTTTTGACGAT
>JBDKTY010000301.1:0-1791 GCA_039679945.1 Syntrophobacter sp.
ACAATGTAGACCGAAAGCTGGATCAGAAAGGTAATAAAATTCGTCGCCACGTACGACAGCGGAACCGCCAGTCGGGGGAAGTAGATCTTCCCGAACATCGGCGCGTTGGCTATGAACGCGTCCGCACACTTAAGTAGCAATGTGGAGAAAAAAGTCCACAGTATAGTGCCCGAAAAGTAAAAAAGCGGCTGGGGAATACTCCCTGTTGATATCTTGGCGATGTTCCCGAAAACGAACGTATACATGACTGTCGTCAACATAGGCTGCAGGATGAACCATAGCGGTCCTAGTATCGTCTGCTTGTATACGGTGACAAAATCCCTCCGGACCAGCACAGCGATGAGCTCTTTCGACGAGAGGAGTTCCCTGAACCTAAAATCGAACAGAGTGTTCTTTGCCTTGATTGTCGTCGTCCAGTACGATTTATCTTCTTTCCTGCTCATCCTTGCTTCCTTAGGCTTTCCGTCGCCATCAGGGCACCGTGACTGCGTTGAATGCGGCGGTAAAATATGCTTCTATCCTGCCAATGAAAGAATCCGTCAGCCGTTCCCTGAGCAAACCAAGCATATCGAACGCTTTGACAGTACCCAATCCGTATAGAATCCAATAATTCTCAGCTTTGACCAGCTCGATACGCCATTCAAGATCGCCGGAGTTGACGGCAGTCACTCCTTTATAAGAAAGGGATGTGAGGTTCCGGGAAGAATAGGAAAGGCTCCTGGAATCGGACGTCCATTCGTTTCTGGAAGTATATCCGGAAAACGGCTCCATGTGGAGGCTGACTTCAGACCATGTTCCGCCGTGCGCGCTCCCCTTGGAAATTTCGCGGGCCTCATCGAAAAGATCGTAGTATTCCTTGTTCCGTTTTGACCAATAGCGAATGCCTACCATATTTTGCGGCGCCGTAAGGTACTTCTCCAGTCTGCCCACGAGATCTGGATTGGCGGCCACAGGTATTTTCATCAGTACTTCGCCGATGTAGTTCGGGCGCTTCTGTTTCATCTTCTGGATGATGCTCGCCCTGTTGGCGGCTTCCGAAGGAACCGAAAGGTTGTTCCAGCTGGTCGGTTGCCTGAAGACCATCTCGCCCTTTTTTATCTTGGTCGTTTCGGCTTCAGACAGAAAGGGAAACGGCGATTCGGCCGCCGAAGCGGGCACAAGCCCAACAGTCGCCATCACGACCGCTACTGCCAATACGCTGAATATGGTTTTTAGCTTATTCGCAGCAAACATGCTATTGCTGACCATCATCGCTCCATCGGCTCACACGCAGTTATGACGTTCCCGGTTACTTCAGGGTGGTGATCCGTCAGCAGGCAGGAACGCCCAGAATCAAATCTGCTGTACTTCACTCACGATACACTATCACCATTTCCTGCCCTTCAGCAGCTCCACAAACGGATTGTACGTCATGCCGTCGTCTTCCTTTTCGGGGCGCGGCGCAGGCCGGTCCCAAGACTTTTCGGGTCTGCCGGGGCCTTGCGCGGGGTGCGGGGTGCGGGGTGCGGTGCCCGATCCTTGGTAACTGCGCTCACCGGGCCTTTCCGGCCGCACGGGGCGCTCACCGGGCCTCTCGGGTCGGCCACCCTGGCCAGGGCCATACGAAGGCCCGGCAACGCGACCCGGCGCGGCGCCAGGGGCTCCGTTTGGGGTCGCTGTGACTCCGGGAGCGGGCCGTGCATCGCCATGCGAAGCCTGCGCGTCGCGCACAGGCCGGGCACCCGGACCTCCGTTCTGCGCGCCCGACGCGCCCTGCTCGGCTTTGAGCGACAGCCCGATGCGGCGGCGCGC
>JBDKTY010000302.1:0-6177 GCA_039679945.1 Syntrophobacter sp.
GCTTCTGGAATGGCAAGTTTTCTATGTTGAACTTATGATACGGAGTTGCATTCAAGATGAGTCTATCCCTAAATTGAAGATGCCGTTCAGAATTGACCCGTTCTACCCTTCGATACCAGGGCGAACGGGGGTATCCCCTTGAGCAAATGTCAATGACCTACATTCCGGCTGCAACGTTCACCCCGACATCCCATCATTCCGGCAATAACGTCATCCTGTCATGACGGCATGACAGGATGACAGGATGACGGCAAAATCGTCCAACTCACTTCGCTCCCGGTGTCATGAAGGTATCCCGGTATCATGCAGCGCAATGATCGATTATTCCGTACAGAATCCCGCCGCCTTTTATCATGAGAAAGATGCCCATGATAATGACCGCTATCGCGGCGGCTCTCTCCCCCATGAGGCGTATCTTCCGGGACAGGAAAGAGGCCGAGACTCCCGTGGCCAGGAGCAGGGGAACGGTCCCGAGCCCGAAAGAGACCATGGTGGCAAAACCCTTTGCGGGATGGAGCGTGCTCGCGGCGGTGACCAGCATTGCCCAGGTGAGGCCACATGGGATAAATCCGGCCGCTACTCCCAAACCAACCTTGGAGGCCATGCCTGGTGAACCCGCAAGGACCGCCATCCTCTTTCCCAGGTAACCCGGGGCAGCCAGGCCCGCAATCCGGGAGGGAATCGGCAGAACTCCCAAAATAGACAAGCCGATCGCCAGAAGCAGAATCCCGGCGAGAAGGGTGAATCCGCCGCGGTATTGCATCGAGAATTTCTGTACCTCCAGGGATTCGAACAGCCCGGCCACAATGGCTCCCAACAGGCCATACGAGGTAAGCCGCCCGACGTGGAAGGCAATATGGTGGTGGAGCACACCCGAGAGTCCCGCCACCCCCCGATGCCCGGCAACGGCGGCGGCCGGCCTGAAATGAAGGGAGCAGGCCAGCAAAAGCGGTCCGCACATACCGATGCAGTGGAGGCTGCCAAGGAGACCGATTGTGAAAGGAGCGAGGTTTTCAAACATTGCGGCTGAAGCTCTTGCTTTCGTATCGGGAAACAGGGGTACAAAATATCATCATGGTGAACCCGACCGCGCACTCAGCCAGCACCCGGGCTACCCGCTCACACATCGCAAGCAGAAGACTGGATTCCGGCGTTCGCCCATGGCCGTCAACTTAAGAGATCTAGAACGGTAGGTTGGGGTGAGCGAGAGCGAACCCCAACACGCACGTTTCACCTTTCGCCAAAACAATACTCGTCGCGGATTTGCACACCTTCACCCCGGCTGTGATAAATGTTGGGGTTTGCTCCGCTCACCCCAACCTACGGCTGGTGCTGCTACGCGACGAATCCCGCAAGCCACTGGAACTTAAAAACGTCCCTTAAGTTGACAGCTATGCGCTTTCGCGGGAATGACGGGGTGTATGGCTTAGCGACCATGTAAGCCATTGATATCGCTGACTCTTAAAAGCTGTTTCCCTTCTCCCTGGTCACAAAGACCGAATGAAGCGGACTATCGCCCAGGTCTCCCGGTCGCTCAAGGTCGAATAGAGTGGCGGATGCCGGTTGAATCCGAAGCGTATCTTGTAGAAGATTTCCCCGTCCTCCTGCTCCCGCACCTGGGGACTTCTCAGGTTTGCCGGAAGCGGCGCGAAGCTTTGCCCGACAGTACCGTTTCCATCAGCCCGGACCCCATGGCACTGGACACAGTAAAAGCCGTAGCGCTCGGCGCCGAGCGCCGTCGTCTCGGGAGTCGCAGGAAGACTGTTCACCAGTTCCATGGGATTCGCCTCCCGCTCCACCCAGATGCCGCCATCGACCGGAATGGTCTGCTTCGGCATTCTCGGGAATTCCTGGTTGTATGCCTGGCCGGCCTCATCATCGCGCATCCGCCCATAGTTGCAGCTCGTGAGGGCCAGCGCGACAAGCACGAGCAGCAAAGCGAGTGCTCCGGCCCTGGCCGTGGTCCGTGATCCGGATAGATCGGCTCTCATTTGGCGGGAGTCTCCTTTCATTTCGCGGGGGCCTCCTTCTGAAATTCCGTTTCGGGCTCCATCACGTGTTGCGGTTCCACCAACTGAGGGCCGGGCGCCAGACCACGCGGTCCGAACGGTGAGTGCGTGGAATAGGCCGACTCTCCGGGGATGTCGGGAATGATGCTGTAATCCCAGTCCGGAGATCCTTTGTCCCCAAACACGAAAAACAGCAGCAACCCCCAGCAGAGAAAAGTCGTGGCGATTCCCACTATGATTCCCCAGGTGAGGAGCGGGCTACTTTCTTTTTCCGTCTGAGCCGGGTGGTCAATTTCCATTTGCAGCCTTCTCCCTGTCCCTAGAAATTGATGGAACCAGTCCATATGTAGCTCTCAGGAACGAGCAACACATAGCATTTGGCATCTGTCCCTAGAAATTCCTGGAACCCGCCCATATATAAAACACGTAGAGCATCGCCCACGCGGCGGCACCCAGGTAGATAGCCACGAGGAAAGGAACTACCGGATTTCTTTCCGGGTCATGGCCGATCTGCAATTCGTGTCCACTTCTTTCATCGGGCGCCTCGGGAATTCTCGCGTCTGTTCTTTTCGGGTAGCTCGCCCAGGCCATGTAGACCAGTATCAGGGAGATCAGCCCCACAAAGAGGGCGGCCATCTCGTATTGAAAATCGAGCCAGAAAAAATATCGCATATGCCTACCCTCTAGCGGTGGTAGAGGCTCAACGCCACGGCCGCGATCAAAGCGGACAGGCAGATCACTACCAGGAAAAGCAGCCCCGCCGTTTGAATCCTGCGTTTTCGGGCCGGGGCGGCAACAACCGCCCCCGACAGGACATCGTCTCCGAGCGGCAGGTACCGGGCCCTTTCCTGATCGGAGAACTGCCCGGACCTCAACCCCCACAGGAAAGCCACCAGGCTGACAGCCACGCTTATCACCACGAGAAAGAGCCAACTGGCGTAATACATCATTTGTCTTTCACAACCGGTTCATAGGATACATCGATGCCATGAGGCTGCCCGTGAGCATCACTTTCGCCAATGAAGGTAACGGCCACATAGTCCCCAACCGCCCATATCTTTTCCGATTCGAGCTCTCTTTTGAAGTAGGGCATCGCGGTGCCGGTAATCCCGTTCATGATCTGATAGTAGAGTATCCCTCCGGAGATACCCCGCTCCCGCAGAAGGGTGAAATTGAGCGGCGGAGGGTACAGGTAAGGCTGGGCCGGGCCCATGCCGTCCCCGATCGGGCCATGGCAGCCGATGCAGAAGCTCTGGTATATACGATGCCCCCGCCTGAGATTCGGTACCGACGTCGCATAAGGATTGGGGAGCTTTCTCCAGGGTTCGGGCACATGGGCGTGCAACCACTCGACATTTTTTTCCGGGCCCGCCTCGAAGGCCTTTGCCGATTCCTGCTTCCAATACCTTTGGCGTCCTACACGTTCATCCGCCATCTTGAAGCCAAGGCTTTGCTGGTATGCGATGAGCGCCCTGATGTTCCGGACTCCCAGAAATTCCCAGGACGGCATGATGGATTCCGGACGGGTAAACCGGGGGTTTGCGAAGTGCGCCAGGTGCCAGTCGTCCGGGTGCTCGCCACCCTGCTGCGACAGGTCGGGACCGGTACGCTCCGTCCCGATCAGGTGCGGTTTGTCGGAGACATAGTCGCCCGAATGGGCCACTCTCTGCGAACCAAGGTCCCAGTCTATGTTCCGGACGAATTGCGTATGGCAGAAGGTGCAGCCGTTGTTCACATAGATCTCGCGGCCCTCGTCTTCCATGGGCGTCCGGGGCCGAAAGATCTCCGACCCCTGTTCGCTGATCGTTATCCAGGGCAGGACGAAATGCACGAAAGTCACGGGGGCAAGAACTATGAGGCCCCCGAGGATGAGTACGGTTGGGGTCATTCTCATTGCGTCTCTCCCTGGACCCGCGCTCCCCTGATGCTCATGAATACGTTGTAGAGCCCTATGAACGCGCCTCCCACGAACAGCAACCCCAGGGAGGCCCGGACGATGAGGTAGATATGAAGCATCGGCAAGGTACGGTAGACGGTTTCCCCGTTGAGCCAACTGTTTCCCTGCACCAGGCCGCCGGCGGTCAACACGATGAAAAATCCCGACATGCCGATCAGAAGAAGCCAGTATTGAACGTCGGCGAGCCTGGTGCTGAAGATCGGCCTCCCGAGAATCCGGGGCAGGATGTAGTAGAGTCCGCCAAGCCCGATCGTTGCCGAAAATCCGAAAACACCCATGTGCGAATGCGCTATGACCCAGTTATTGAGATGCGTCACCCTCTGCACCATGGGAAGCGCCTGGATCGGCCCCTGGGTGCAGGTGAGGATGTACCAGAGAAGACCCGCCATGACGAATCTGCCGCCGATATCTTCATGGAAGAGTCCCAGACGCCCGCGCATCGTAAGCCAGAGGTTCACGAGCACCGTCGCGACGGGGATGAGCATGGCTATGCTTCCCGATACCGCCAGCACCTTGAGCCAGGTGGGAACGGGGGTTTGCAGCAGGTGGTGCGTTCCGATGTGGGTATAGATAACCAGGATCGTCCAGAAACCGACCAGAGACAGGGTATGGTTGTAAAGAGGGCTCCTGGCCACGCGCGGCACGATGTAGTAGGCAACGGCAACAGCGAGCGGGGTCAGGAAAAGGCCGACAATCCCGTGTCCGTAGTACCAGGCTAAAATGGCGTCGGACATGCCGGTCACCGAGCCGGTCGAAGGGTCCCACACCGCGTTGCCTATGGCATAGATGAACCAGGTATAGAGCAACCCGGCGAAAATGTACCAGGTTGAAACGTACATTATCTTTTCCTGCCTGCGGATTGCCGTCTGGAGCAGATTGGAGAATACAAGGCCGAGCGCGAGCAGGATTCCTATATCGGCCGGCCAGATCCATTCGGCATATTCCCGGCCCTGGGAATGCCCCATGGCCAGGGTAACGCTCCCGATCAGGATAGAGAGGTTATAAACCCAGAGGCTTATCTTCCCGAGGCGCTCGCTGCAAAGGGAAGTACGCAGGACCGAGGGCATTATGTAGTGCGCCGATCCGATAAGAGCGGCCCCGGCGAAACCGAAAATCATCGTGGTCGTGTGCATCGGGCGCACCCGGCCGAATACCAGCCACGATATTCCTCCCAGCAGGTCCGGGGCCACCATGTCCGTCGCGCAGGTGAGCCCCTCCAGGGTGCCGATTGCGAACCACACCGCTGAACTCAGAAAGAAGAGCTTCGCGGTCCCGTTTTCTTCGACTTTCAGGAAGCGCACGTTCGTTTCACCTCATGAAGTGTTGCTTCACGCCGTCAGCGTGGATTCCATGCCGGATCAGTGGTGACAGCCCAGGTAGCAATCGAGCTGCGCGTTACGTTCCTTGTGGCATGTTATGCAGAATTTCATCTCAAAATTGACTTTTTGCAGGCGGTCCATGGAAGGCACATCCCCGTGGCACCGCGTGCATTCGATCTTTCCGAAAGCAATGTGGGGCTGATGCCTGAATTTCACAAAATCCGGGACGAAAAAGATGCGCACCCAGGGAACGGGCACCCTGTTATCGAGATGTTCCTTTTCCAGCTTTATTTGAGGGTGCATCGGGATGATGTACTTGTGGCAGAAAAAGCACTTCTCCACTTCCGGAAGCCCAGCGTGCTCCGATCTCTCGACATAGGGATGGCAGAACCGGCAGTTGATCTGTTTTACCCCGGCGTGGACGCGGTGGCTGAAGAAAATCGGCTGGCGCGGTCCGATATTTTGCGACGGGAACAGAAAGAATAGATATACCATCGCGATCGCGAGCAGAACGGCCGCGCAGAACCAGGCTTTCCACCACCGGGTTTCCGTTTTTCTTTCTTCACTCTTATCAGTCATCATTTCTCAACCGGAGCAAGTCCTCCAAAAGAACCCCCGTAAGGAGATGTCTAACGCCAGCGTGCAAACCATCAGTTGGTGTCAAGCCATCGGATAAAAGCGCACTCTCACCCGTTCGCCCTGAGCGGGAGCAAGTCCCGCATTCGCGTGGTAAGGCGTAGCCAGGAAACAGCGTTGCGGCCGCCCATCCATGGCCCGTTCTACCCTTCGACAGGCTCAGGGCGAACGGGGAGGGGCATACTCCGTCGTCACCCCGGCGAAGGCCGGGGTCCAGTCTTCTGCTTGCGATGCATTAGCAAAGCCCTGGATTCCG